>AYSC01000072.1 GCA_000503195.1 Blastomonas sp. CACIA14H2 | reverse complement strand
AGTTTAAAGTCAAGTCGTTCTTATGCATGTCCTTCACGTATCCATTACGTAATAGATTTGTGCAGGAACGGCTCCTTGAAGCTCATGTTTTTGCGGTTGGCCGGCTTTTGGGCTGGTGCCGTGGGAATGTGTGACACAACTTGAGAGTTTGATCCTGGCTCAGAACGAACGCTGGCGGCATGCCTAACACATGCAAGTCGAACGATGCCTTCGGGCATAGTGGCGCACGGGTGCGTAACGCGTGGGAATCTGCCCTTGGGTTCGGAATAACAGTGAGAAATTACTGCTAATACCGGATGATGACTTCGGTCCAAAGATTTATCGCCCAAGGATGAGCCCGCGTAAGATTAGCTAGTTGGTGAGGTAAAGGCTCACCAAGGCGACGATCTTTAGCTGGTCTGAGAGGATGATCAGCCACACTGGGACTGAGACACGGCCCAGACTCCTACGGGAGGCAGCAGTGGGGAATATTGGACAATGGGCGAAAGCCTGATCCAGCAATGCCGCGTGAGTGATGAAGGCCTTAGGGTTGTAAAGCTCTTTTACCAGGGATGATAATGACAGTACCTGGAGAATAAGCTCCGGCTAACTCCGTGCCAGCAGCCGCGGTAATACGGAGGGAGCTAGCGTTGTTCGGAATTACTGGGCGTAAAGCGCACGTAGGCGGCCATTCAAGTCAGAGGTGAAAGCCCGGGGCTCAACCCCGGAACTGCCTTTGAAACTAGATGGCTTGAATCTTGGAGAGGCGAGTGGAATTCCGAGTGTAGAGGTGAAATTCGTAGATATTCGGAAGAACACCAGTGGCGAAGGCGACTCGCTGGACAAGTATTGACGCTGAGGTGCGAAAGCGTGGGGAGCAAACAGGATTAGATACCCTGGTAGTCCACGCCGTAAACGATGATAACTAGCTGTCCGGGTTCATGGAACTTGGGTGGCGCAGCTAACGCATTAAGTTATCCGCCTGGGGAGTACGGTCGCAAGATTAAAACTCAAAGGAATTGACGGGGGCCTGCACAAGCGGTGGAGCATGTGGTTTAATTCGAAGCAACGCGCAGAACCTTACCAGCGTTTGACATGTCTAGTATATTTCCCAGAGATGGGTTATTTCAGTTCGGCTGGCTAGAACACAGGTGCTGCATGGCTGTCGTCAGCTCGTGTCGTGAGATGTTGGGTTAAGTCCCGCAACGAGCGCAACCCTCGTCTTTAGTTGCCATCATTTAGTTGGGCACTCTAAAGAAACCGCCGGTGATAAGCCGGAGGAAGGTGGGGATGACGTCAAGTCCTCATGGCCCTTACACGCTGGGCTACACACGTGCTACAATGGCGGTGACAGTGAGCAGCTAGATCGCGAGATCATGCTAATCTCAAAAAGCCGTCTCAGTTCGGATTGTTCTCTGCAACTCGAGAGCATGAAGGCGGAATCGCTAGTAATCGCGGATCAGCATGCCGCGGTGAATACGTTCCCAGGCCTTGTACACACCGCCCGTCACACCATGGGAGTTGGATTCACCCGAAGGCGCTGCGCTAACCCGCAAGGGAGGCAGGCGACCACGGTGGGTTCAGCGACTGGGGTGAAGTCGTAACAAGGTAGCCGTAGGGGAACCTGCGGCTGGATCACCTCCTTTCTAAGGATATCGGCAGAAAGCGTCCGGCCTCGAGCTGGAAAGAGCTTCTTCCATTCCAAAGAACATTGCCGTCGTCCTCATGTCCCTTCATCCTGGAGAATTTGCCGCATCGCTTTTGCGTTGTGGCAGATGAAGCCGCCTTTGGGCAGCACGGGCTTGCCCGCCGAGGCCGAGAGGTCGCAGGTGGGGCCGGTAGCTCAGGTGGTTAGAGCGTACGCCTGATAAGCGTAAGGTCGGAGGTTCGAGTCCTCCTCGGCCCACCATTTGGACGCGCCGTCGCATCCGGACATTCGCTTGCGGGTGGTTCGGATCATGTGGCGAACATGGTTGGGGGCCTTAGCTCAGCTGGGAGAGCACCTGCTTTGCAAGCAGGGGGTCATCGGTTCGATCCCGATAGGCTCCACCATTTCGATACTCCAGAGATGAAGACAACATATTCCGCGGCACTTTCGGGTGCTGGCGGTTGCGCAGACCTCAGATGGTCTGTTCTTTGACATTGTGAATGGGTTTTTTAATCGATGCCGTGGTTGCATCGTGGCGATCTTGTGATGAGGTCGTGCGCGTTGCCAATCACACATTCATGAAAATGAATATCTGGCTGAGATAAATCATCCGCACCGTTAAGCCATGGCGGCATGCCGAGAGGCTGGTGTGAGAGGATATGCGGACAAGAGCTGCATGTCGGATCGCTCCTGCCAATGCTGTCATTGGTGGTGTGGATTCTCAAGCGTGAGGTAAGAGCATTTGGTGGATGCCTTGGCATGTACAGGCGATGAAGGACGTGGCACGCTGCGATAAGCGTGGGGGAGCTGTGAGCAAGCTTTGATCCCGCGATTTCCGAATGGGGAAACCCACCCTCACCATTTCATTTCGCTGCTGGCCATTCTCTTGATGAGAGTGCCAGTGTCGGAATGAGGTGGATAGGGTATCACCTTGGTGAATAAAATAGCCTTGGTGAAGCGAACCCGGAGAACTGAAACATCTCAGTACCCGGAGGAAAAGACATCAACCGAGATTCCGTTAGTAGTGGCGAGCGAACGCGGACCAGGCCAGTGCCTGTTGTTGAATTAGCAGAACCTTCTGGAAAGTTGGGCCATAGCGGGTGACAGCCCCGTATGCGAAAATGAGACATCAGGACTTGAGTAGGGCGGGACACGTGAAATCCTGTCTGAACATGGGGGGACCACCCTCCAAGCCTAAATACTCGTACATGACCGATAGCGAACAAGTACCGTGAGGGAAAGGTGAAAAGCACCCCGATGAGGGGAGTGAAACAGTACCTGAAACCGAATGCTTACAATCAGTTGGAGGGTCCTTGAGGCCTGACAGCGTACCTCTTGTATAATGGGTCAGTGACTTAATCTATCAAGCGAGCTTAAGCCGTTAGGTGTAGGCGCAGCGAAAGCGAGTCTGAACAGGGCGACTGAGTTTGATGGATTAGACCCGAAACCCGGCGATCTAGGCATGACCAGGCTGAAGGTGCGGTAACACGCACTGGAGGGCCGAACCGTTTAATGTTGAAAAATTATCGGATGAGTTGTGTTTAGGGGTGAAAGGCCAATCAAGCCGGGAAATAGCTGGTTCTCCGCGAAATCTATTTAGGTAGAGCGTCGGATGTTTACCTGTGGGGGTAGAGCACTGGATGGGCTAGGGGGTCGCGAGATCTACCAAACCTAACCAAACTCCGAATACCACAGAGTTAGTCCGGCAGACAGACGGCGGGTGCTAAGGTCCGTCGTCAAAAGGGAAACAGCCCTAACCTACAGCTAAGGTCCCCAAATCGTATCTAAGTGGGAAAGCATGTGGGATTTCCAAAACAACCAGGAGGTTGGCTTAGAAGCAGCCATCCTTTAAAGAAAGCGTAACAGCTCACTGGTCTAAATAAGAGATCCTGCGGCGAAAATGTAACGGGGCTCAAGATACGTACCGAAGCTTAGGGTGTGCATTTATGCACGCGGTAGCGGAGCGTTCCGTAAGCCTGTGAAGCGGGAGGGTAACCGACCGTGGAGGTATCGGAAGTGAGAATGCTGACATGAGTAGCGATAAAGAGGGTGAGATGCCCTCTCGCCGAAATCCCAAGGGTTCCTGCTTAAAGCTAATCTGAGCAGGGTGAGCCGGCCCCTAAGACGAGCCCGAAGGGGGTAGTCGATGGGAACCACGTTAATATTCGTGGGCCTGGTGGTGTGTGACGGATGGCGTAAGTTGTCAGGCCTTATTGGATTGGTCTGGCTTCGAAGTTGTCCCAGGAAATAGCCCCACCGTATAGACCGTACCCTAAACCGACACAGGTGGGATGGTAGAGTATACCAAGGCGCTTGAGAGAAGTGTACTGAAGGAACTCGGCAAATTACCTCCGTAACTTCGGGAGAAGGAGGCCCCACATATGGGCAACCATGTGTGGGGGGCACAAGCCAGGGGGTAGCGACTGTTTAGCAAAAACACAGGACTCTGCTAAGTCGGCTTCAAGACGACGTATAGGGTCTGACGCCTGCCCGGTGCTGGAAGGTTAAGAGGAGGAGTGCAAGCTCTGAATTGAAGCCCCAGTAAACGGCGGCCGTAACTATAACGGTCCTAAGGTAGCGAAATTCCTTGTCGGGTAAGTTCCGACCTGCACGAATGGCGTAACGACTTCCCCACTGTCTCCAGTACATGCTCAGCGAAATTGAATTCTCCGTGAAGATGCGGAGTACCCGCGGTTAGACGGAAAGACCCCGTGCACCTTTACTGCAGCTTCAGAGTGGCATTAGGAAAGAACTGTGTAGCATAGGTGGGAGGCTTTGAAGCGACGGCGCCAGCTGTCGTGGAGCCATAGGTGAAATACCACCCTGTTGTTTTCTGATGTCTAACCACGCACCGTTATCCGGTGCTGGGACCCTCTGTGGCGGGTAGTTTGACTGGGGCGGTCGCCTCCTAAAGAGTAACGGAGGCGCGCGATGGTGAGCTCAGGACGGTTGGAAACCGTCTGTTAGAGTGCAATGGCATAAGCTCGCCTGACTGCGAGACTGACGAGTCGAGCAGAGACGAAAGTCGGTCATAGTGATCCGGTGGTCCCTCGTGGAAGGGCCATCGCTCAACGGATAAAAGGTACGCCGGGGATAACAGGCTGATGATTCCCAAGAGCTCATATCGACGGAATCGTTTGGCACCTCGATGTCGGCTCATCACATCCTGGGGCTGGAGCAGGTCCCAAGGGTTTGGCTGTTCGCCAATTAAAGTGGTACGTGAGCTGGGTTCAGAACGTCGCGAGACAGTTTGGTCCCTATCTGCCGTGGGCGTCGATAATTGAGAGGAGTTGACCCTAGTACGAGAGGACCGGGTTGAACATACCTCTGGTGTACCTGTCATTGCGCCAGCAGTGCAGCAGGGTAGCTATGTATGGACGGGATAACCGCTGAAAGCATCTAAGCGGGAAGCCTCCCTCAAGATAAGTTATCATCGAGTCGTGGAAGACCACCACGTTGATAGGCCGGGTGTGGAAGTGCGGTAACGCATGGAGCTAACCGGTCCTAATTACTCTGTTCGCGCTTGAAGAGTCCCACCATCAATGACAGCGTTGGTCACCAACGCTTCGGCGATGCCGGATGATCGTCAAGGCCGGATGTTCACTTCACCCGAATGCACGGGCATCGATTAAACCCAATTGCGCACCTGCTTCATTGCTTGGTGGCCATAGCGTCAGTGACCCACCCGATCCCATCTCGAACTCGGCCGTGAAACCTGACTGCGCCGATGGTACTACCGCTTAAGCGTTGGAAGAGTAGGGCGTCGCCAGGCATTGAAGCCGGTGCGCAATGGACAAAAACCCATCACAATGATCAATCAACCGCCCAGGGCTCCCATGCCAGGGCGGTTTTTTGGCCTCTATGGCCAGCGTCCCCACACGGGCGCACAACTTGGTGGCGCGGGATGGAGCAGCCCGCCACCGGATCGCCCACAAGCGATCCGGCAAAACAAATCGCTCCGGGCTGCATCAAAACAGCCCTCTTGGTGGCGCGGGATGGAGCAGCCCGGTAGCTCGTCAGGCTCATAACCTGAAGGTCGCAGGTTCAAATCCTGCTCCCGCAACCAAGACC
>AYSC01000071.1 GCA_000503195.1 Blastomonas sp. CACIA14H2 | reverse complement strand
GCCGGGGTGGGGCTGCGCCGCCGGTCGTGCTCCCAGCCCACCCCGGTCCAGCAAGCTGGACCTGCCCCTCCCCAAGGGGGGGGAGAGGCTCAACCGTTCACCGTCACCACCAGGAACAGCGTCCAGCCGATCGCCACCGCATAGGCGATCCAGGTGCCGATGACGCCCAGCGCGCGCAGCGGGGGCGGCTTGCCGGGGCCGTGCGTCTGGTGCAGCCCGATGATGTGCGCGGCGCGCGCCGCCAGGAACAGCACGGCCAGCGCGGTCAGCGGCCAGTGGCTGGCGTTCGATTGCTCCAGCAGGCCGATCAGGATCACGAACAGCGGCGCGTGCTCGGCGAGATTGCCGTGCGCGCGGCTCGAGCTGATCAGCCCGGCATCGCCCGCATCGCCGAACGAGGCCTGGGTGCGGAAGCGCGCACGCACGGTGGCGATAGCGGTGGCGAGCAGCATGATGGCGCAGATCGCGGCGGTCAGCGCGGTAACGGGCAGGGTCATGGGTTGCATCCTCCCAGATGGTGCGGAGGACTATGCCGCCGGGCTCGCGCCCCCGCAAGCCTTGCACTCGGGGTCCTTGGCGATCCTGAGCGTCCGCCAGAGCGGGCTGAGCCCGTCGATCAGGTGCAGCTTGCCGCGCGGATCGTCGCCAAAGCCGGTGATCGCGCGCACGACCTCCATCGCTGCGAGCGAGCCGACCAGTCCCACCATCGCGCCGAGCACGCCCTGTTCGGCGCAGGTGTCGCAATCCTCGGCATCGAAGGCATCTCCGACAAAGCAGCGATAGCAGGGCGCATCGGCCAGCCAGCCGCGAAATGTGCCGATCTGCCCCTGGAACCGCCCGATCGCCGCGCTGACCAGCGGGATGTGCAGCGCGGTCAGCGTGTCGGAGACGAGCAGCCGCGTCGCGAAATTGTCGGTGCCGTCGAGCACGACATCGGCCCCGGCGAGCCGGGCGGCGGCATTGTCGGGCGTCAGTCGTTCGGCGAGGGCCGTGACCTGCAATTCGGGGTCGAAGCGGCGCACCCAGGCGGCCGCAACCTCGGCCTTGGGCTGGCCGACATCCTGCGGCGTGAACAGCGTCTGGCGTTGCAGATTGCTAAGGTCCACCGCATCGCCGTCGATCAGCGTCAGCCGGCCGATGCCAGCAGCGGCGAGATATTGCAGCGCCGGACAGCCGATTCCGCCCATGCCGACGAGCACGACATGCGCGGCAGCGAGCTTCGCCACGCCCACGCCGCCGATCTCGGGCAGCACGATATGCCGGGCATGGCGTTCGAGCTGGGTGGGGGAAAGGGGCATGGGGCGAACGTCCTCAATGACCGCGCAAATGCCGAACCAACCCTCGTCATTCCCGCGAAAGCGGGAATCCCGCTCGGGTCGTCGGCGCTATAGCGGGATTCCCGCGTTCGCGGGAATGACGAAATTGCGGGGCTGGTGCCGCTTCAGCTTTCCAGCTGCTGCAGCAGCGCGCGGACGTCGCCGTCCATATCGGCATCGCGGGTGCGCAGGTCCTCGATGAGGCGAACGGCGTGGATCACCGTCGAATGGTCGCGTCCGCCGAACTTGCGGCCGATCTCGGGGTACGAGCGCGGGGTCAACACCTTGGCGAGATACATCGCCACCTGGCGCGGGCGCACCACGGCGCGGGCGCGGCGCTTGGACGACATCTCTGCGCGATCGACCTTGTAGAACTGGCAGACCGCGCGCTGGATCTCGTCGATGGTAATGCGGCGGCGGTTGGCGCTGAGCAAGTCGGAGAGCTGCTCCTCGGCCAGCGCCAGCGTCACCTTCTGCCCGGTGATCTGGGCATAGGCCATCAGCTTGTTGAGCCCGCCGACCAGCTCGCGGACATTGCGGCTGATCGTGCGCGCGAGAAACTCGGTCACCTCTTCAGGGACATCGCCCATCCGCATCTGCTCGACCCGGGCGCGCAGGATCGCGCGGCGCAGCTCGATATCGGCGGGCTGGATATCGGCGACCAGGCCCATGGCGAGGCGCGAGAGCAGCCGCTGGTCGACCCCGTCGAGGGCCTGGGGCGCGCGGTCCGAGGTGACGACGAGCCGCTTGCCCGCGCCCAGGATCGCGTCGATCGTGTGGAGGAATTCCTCCTGGGTGGAATTCTTGCCGATGATGAACTGGATGTCGTCGACCAGCAGCATGTCGAAGCTGCGCAGCCGCGCCTTGAACGCCATCGAATCGCCGCGCTGGATGGCGCTGACGAAATCGTTCATGAACTTTTCCGCCGGGCAATAGCAGATGCGCGCCTGCGGATTGGCCTCGGCATAGGCATTGCCGATCGCGTGGAGCAGATGCGTCTTGCCCTGGCCGGTGGCGGCCTTGAGATAGAGCGGGCTGAACAGCGGCTTTTCCGCCGCGGCCATGCGCTGCGCGGCGTTGAATGCGAGCACGTTGGACTGGCCGGTGATGAAGCCCGAGAAGAGTTGCGAGGGATCGAGCGCGATGCGGTTGCCGCTTTCAGCAGCGCGCGGGGCAGCCGCGATCGGGGCCACCGGCGCGGGCATGCGCGGACGGGCGATCTCGGCCTCGCGCGGGGCGGCGGCGATGGCGACGCTGCGCACTTCGGGGCGGACGATCTTCCACGCCAGCGCGAGCCGGTCGGCAAAACGCTCACGCACCCAGTTGGCGGAAAATTCGGACGGCAGGTGCAGGTGCAGCTGGCCAGAGGCGGGCTCGAAGCTGCCGGGGCGAATGGGGCGGATCCACTGGGTGTGGATCTGAGCGCCCAGATCCTTGCGCAGACCTTCGCTGATCTCGTTCCAGTCGGCCGCCCAATCTGCTGCGCCGCTCGAATCGCTGAGTTCGATCATGCCTGAATGCCACTTCTTGTATCTTGGTCATCGCTGACAATGGGTCCGGCGGACCAATTGGACCAGCCGGATAGAACGGACATGCGGCGGGCAACCCTTGACTTCAGTTGCACCCTGCGCCGCTGCTTTTAGCTAGATCGACATACCTCGACCCGGGTCTGGCCTGCGCAAGCCGCTATCGCTTGCGCGCCATCGGGTACGTCCGTGCAGGCGCGAGGTGTCATCAACGGGCAAAGCCCGGTCCATCCCAATAAGTGGCAATCCGACCCAGTTACGCAAAACCTGCTACCTCCCCCTCGCTCGCATCGCACCGGGGCCTATCCCCGCTGCGATCATCATCCCGCATGCCGCCCAACCCCTTGGTCAGCGCGGGGAACCACCCCAATTCTGGGACACAAAGACCATCCACCGAAAAACACATGGGTCTTTCGATCAATGTATCCGTCAGTTTGTGCAGTGGAGAGGAGGGCTGAACGCTCGCCTCTCGAGCTTGGTGTAGCGGCGAGCAAACGAGTCGAGCAAGAGCCGCTGGGTAAAAAAAATGAAATAATGCCGCTTGACTCGGTTAACACGAGGATATTGCTGGATTCACATTGTTTATAATGGGAATTCAATAGCTTAGACCAGCGCGTGTTACCTCGGGCCGGGCGAATCGCGGAAAAAGCTGGGCTTGGCAAAGCGCCTGTGTGACGGTGCCATTACCGTGATGTGACACCGGTTGCGCGATGTTACAAAAGCTTGCCCGACCGCGCCGCGCCAAGCCCCTGTGCGATGGGCACGAAAAATCCGCCGGACCGGAGACCGGTCGGCGGATCGTGCTTCGTTGCCGAAAGGGGATGGGGCGCCAGGCCCCGATCCGAATCAGGCCAGCGCGGCGAGGCGCTTGGTCAGGCGCGAGAACTTGCGCGCGGCGGTGTTCTTGTGCAGCACGCCCTTGGCGACGCCGCGGGCCAGCTCGGGCTGAGCGCTGGCGAGCGCTGCCTGGGCGGCTTCCTTGTCACCGGCGTCGAGCGCCGATTCGACCTTCTTGACGAAGGTGCGGATGCGACCGATGCGGTTGCCGTTGACGACGGCACGACGCTCGTTCCGGCGGATGCGCTTCTTGGCTTGCGGCGTATTGGCCATAGTTTCTCACACGTCTTTCAATAGGCGATCACGGCTGATCGGCGGATTTCGGGTAAAGCAGATTGGCCGCCCGGTGGCGGTGCCAGCGCTTTGAAGCCGCTGCCGTTAGCGATTCTCATGGCCCACGTCAACGTCTCAATGCCGCGCGCCGGTGGCAGACTGGCTATTTCTGGCATCTGCGGCACCAGAAGGTCGACCGGCCCGACTGCACCACGCGCTCGACCGTGCCGCCGCACGGACAGGCCTCGCCCTCGCGTCCGTACACCCGCCATTGCTTGGCGAAATAGCCCAGCTGCCCATCGGGCCGGGCATAATCGCGCAGCGTCGATCCACCCGCCAGGATCGCATCGGCCAGCACCGCCTTGATCGCGGCGACCAGCGGCTTGAGCTTGGCGGGGCCGATCTGCCCTGCGGCGCGCAAGGGCGAGATTCGCGCCATGTTGAGCGCCTCGCAGACATAGATGTTGCCGAGGCCCGCGACGATTCGCTGGTCGAGCAGCATCGCCTTGATCGGGGAAGCGCGACCGGCCAGGCGTTCGCGCAAATAGGCGGGGGTGAATTCGTCGCCCAGCGGTTCCGGACCCATCGCGGCGAAGGAGGGGAAGCTCGCCAGTGCATCGGTGGTCACCAGGTCGACCGAGCCGAAGCGGCGCGGATCGAACAGCGACAACCGGTGGCCCGATTCGGTCTCCAGCACCAGATGATCGTGCGTGCCGATCTCGTCGGGATCAATTCGCCAGCGCCCCGACATGCCGAGGTGGAACACCATCGAATCGCCCCGGTCGGTGCCGAGCAGCCCGTATTTGGCGCGGCGGCCGAGCGAGATGATCCTGGCCCCCGTCATCCGCTGGCCCAGATCGACCGGAAAGGCGCGGCGCAGGTCCGCGCGGCGCGCGACGACGCTGGTCAGCCGCACGTCCTGCAGCACGGCGGCAAGCCCGCGCACGGTGGTTTCGACTTCGGGTAACTCTGGCATGAAAAGGTCCGTTATCAGGCTTTGCGCCGGGCACAAACATGCTTACATGGCGGCCATGAGCGAGACAGTGCCCTTTGGCTATCAGGATATCGACCCGGCGGAAAAGCAGGGTCGGGTTGGCGGCATCTTTTCGAACGTCGCGGCCAAGTACGACATCATGAACGATGCGATGTCGGGGGGCATGCATCGCCTGTGGAAGGACCGGTTCGTGCGCCGGGTCAAGCCGCGCGCCGGCGAGGACATTCTCGACATGGCCGGCGGCACGGGCGACATCGCCTTCCGCATGGTCCAGTCGGGCGCGAACGTCACCGTTGCGGACATCAATCAGGACATGCTCGATGTCGGCATCGAGCGCGCGGTCGCGCGCGGCGAGGACCGGCTGGTCTGGTCGTGCCAGGATGCCGAGAATCTCAAATTCCCCGATCGCAGCTTCCACGCCTACACGATCGCCTTCGGCATCCGCAACGTCACCTATATCGACAAGGCGCTGGCCGAGGCGCACCGCGTGCTGCGCTATGGCGGGCGTTTCTTCTGCCTCGAGTTCGCGACGACCGAATGGCCGGTGTTCGGCGAGGTCTACGACGCCTATTCGCACCATCTGATGCCGCGCCTGGGCCAGATGATCGCGGGCGATGCCGACAGCTATCGCTATCTCGCCGAATCGATCCGCCGCTTCCCCAAGCCGCCAGTGTTCGAGCAGATGATCAGGGACGCCGGGTTCACGGCGACGAGGGTCGAGCGGATCCTGGGCGGCGCGGTCAACATCCATAGCGGCTGGAAGGCGTGATGGGGGTATCTCCGAACGCGCACCCCTCCCCTTCAGGGGAGGGGCAGGGGGTGGGGAAGGCCTCGCAGAGAGCATCAATTGCTTGCGAAGAC
>AYSC01000070.1 GCA_000503195.1 Blastomonas sp. CACIA14H2 | reverse complement strand
GAAGCCGCGAAGAGGCGATTTCAGCGGCGCAAGCCCGCCCACCAAACCACCCGCTCCCCTGCGAATGCAGGGGTCCATCTCCCGAGCGTTGCGCCGGGCGACAGCGCAGGAGATGGGCCCCTGCCTGCGCAGGCAAGCGTCAAGGGATAGGCTATTGCTGTCCATTGTCGTCGCGCGCAGTGATCACCGCCATGCGCACGATCTATCTCTGCCTCGCCATCCTATCGCTGGTAGCCACCGCTCTTGTCTGGGCCTTTCTGGCAGGCTGGGCGGGGGGCGTGGTTTTCGCTCCGGATAGGGAATTGCTGGCAACCGGGCAATCGCTGAGCTGGCTTGCATTCATGGCGCTGATGTACGGGCCGATCGCCTTCGCCGCTTGTCTGCTGTTCCTGGCCTGGCGCAAAAGCCCCTGACCACCTCCGCTCATCCTGAGCAGCGGGCTTCAGCCCGCGTCGTCGAAGGACCCGCGCCCACGCAGGCCGTATAGCGTGGCCTTCGACAAGCTCAGGCTGAGCGGGGGTTGTGGGGGGTGGCCATCGATGGGGAAAACAAACCGTTCGGCAAACGACGCCATTTCCGGTTTTGGCGTGATGATGCATAACGCAGCCATGAAGGTGACGATTTACGAAGCAGATACCCCAATCGGCGAGGCTGAGATCTTCGCGCTAGACCCCCCGATGGGCGTCGCAATGGCGAAATTCAAATCATTGTCAGCCTATGATGTCGAGCGGCACGCGAATGTCGTTGATGGCGATTACATCGAGGATCGTGGACGCGGTCTTCGGATAGAGATGTCTGACGGTGTGCCTTTGATCAGCCAGGCAATATCGATACAGGCCTGGCCTGCGCTCGGAGAACATGAGGTTCATATTCTGGGGATTTTGCAGCCTAGCTTCGAGACGCTGTTTTGCGAGCACCCCGATTTCAAATCCCACTGGGGAAAGCCCTGACGTCGGTTCTCCTCATATTATCAGCTATTCGCGCGCGCCCAAGCCGCCCCCTACCCCTTCACCCCCAGCACAGCATCCAGCAGCCCCGGAAACCGCTTGTCCACCTCCTCGCGGCGCAGCGTGTTCATGTGCTGCACCCCGGCGATGCGCGTGTGCACCAGGCCCGCAGAGCGCAGCACGCGGAAATGGTGGGACATGCTCGATTTCGGGCGGCCGCCGTCCAGGGCAGCGCAGCTTGCCTCGCCTGCGCGGTCGAGCTGGCGGACGATGTCGAGCCGGACCGGATCGCTCAGCGCGTGCAGCGCGTGCTCAATGGTGACGTCGGCAAGATCGGGATGCGCATAATTCCTCATGCCCCCCCATATAGCAGGCCGGGCTTGTAATTCCTATAGTTCGATTATATACGAACTATCAAACATCCCCAAGCCAAGGACATTCCCCCTATGACCCTTCCAAGCCCCAGCACCGATATGCCGCTGTTCACACCCTTCACGCTCAAGTCGGTGACGCTGCGCAACCGCATCGCGGTCTCGCCGATGTGCCAGTATTCCGCGACCGACGGCGTCGCCAACGCCTGGCACCGATCGCATCTCGTCTCGTTCGCGCGCGGCGGCGCGGGGCTGGTGGTGGTCGAGGCGTCGGGCGTGTCGCCCGAAGGCCGGATCACCCCGGCGTGCCTCGGACTGTGGAACGACGATCAGCGCGATGCGCTCGCGCCGATCGTGGCCGAGATCAAGGCGGCGGGCGCGGTGCCCGGCATCCAGATCGCGCATGCCGGGCGCAAGGCCAGCGCCAATGTGCCCTGGGAGGGCGACGACCATATTGCCGAGGGCGATCCGCGCGGCTGGGAGCCGATCGCGCCGTCGGCGGTTGCGTTCGGCGGTGGCCTCAGCCGCACCCCGCGCGAGATGACGCTGGACGATATCGAGCGGGTGAAGGCCGATTTCGTCGCTGCGGCGATTCGCGCGCGCGATGCCGGGTTCGAATGGCTGATGCTGCATTTCGCGCATGGCTATCTGGCGCAGAGCTTCTGGTCGCGCCACTCGAACCAGCGCACCGACCAATACGGCGGCAGCGCCGAAAATCGCGGGCGTTTCCTGCTCGAGACGCTCGAGGCGGTGCGTGCGGTATGGCCCGAGCATCTGCCGCTGTCAGCCCGTTTCGGCGTGCTCGAATATGACGGGCAGGACGAGGAGACGCTCAGGGAGTCGATCGCACTGGTCGGCGACATGAAGGCGCGCGGGCTCGACTTTATCGATGTCAGTATCGGCTTTTCGACGCCCGCCGCGCAAATCCCCTGGGGGCCGGCGTTCATGGCACCGATCGCGCGCCGGGTGCGCGAGGAGACCGGGCTGCCCAACGCCACCAGTTGGTATATCGGCAGCTCGGAAAACGCCAACCGCATGGTCGCTGATGGCGATGTCGATCTGGTGATGATGGGCCGCCCACTGCTCGAGAACCCGCACTGGCCCTATCAGGCCGCGCGCGAACTCGGCATCGACCATGCCAGCTGGGCGCTGCCCGCGCCCTATGCGCACTGGCTGGCGCGCTATCGCGCGGCTTGACGCAAAAAAGGGGAGGCGGATGACCGCCTCCCCGATATGCGCAAGTGTCGTTCCGTTCTGATTATCAGGCTGCGCTTTGCATGCCATAGCCGTTGCGCATCAGGAACAGCGCGCGGCGTTTGCGATTGGCCCGGGTCTTGAACGGGTTGTCGCGGTTCGGGCGCTGCGCGATCAGCGCTTCGAGACGGCGATGGTCGATCGGGCTGTCCGGATTTACCGTGCGGGCGACGGGCCGTGCGGGCGAAGGATGGATCACCGGCTGCGCAAAGCTGGTCGTGGCGGGCGCCGCCGCCGTCATCGCCGGTGCCGCAGGCGGACGCCCATGCGGCGAGGCCAGGCGGCGGTCGTATTCGGCGTCGGATGCGCGCGCTTCGGCCATCATGGCCGCGCTCTTCCGCGTCCGAGTGCGGCGCAGCGCGATCGCGCCGCCACCGATACCCAGCGCGGCCAGCAAGGCGGCCATCCAGCCCCAGACCTCGCCATCGCCGTCGGTCGGAGCCGGCGGGGGCGCTGTCACTTCGGAGGTCGGCGCTTCGGTGATGATACCGCCGCTCGGCATCGGCGGAACCGCCGCCAATTCGTCTGCGGGCAGGGCTTCGGCAGCATCTGGCGATGTAGTTCCGGTAACCGGAGTTGCAGGTTCAGGCTGCGCCGCGCGGGGGGCGGTTGCGGGCTCGGCAGAGGGGGTGCGGGTCGCACGCGGCGCGGGCGCCGTTTCCGCCTGCGCGACCGGCGGGGTCGCGGCGATCGGAATATCGGTCACGGGCGGCGGTGCCATGGGGATCGCCATCGGGGTGCCCGGCAGCGAAGCCGCCGGCGGCTGAGCCTGCACCGTGGGGGAAGTCGTTGCGCCCGACGGCGCGGAAGTCCCCGGCAGCGCGGTGGTGGGCACCGTGGGCTGCGTCGGCTGCGCCTCGGGCAGCGTCAGGGCAACGCTGGGCGTTGTAACGGGCGCCATGTCCTGCGCCATCAGCGGGGTTGCGGTCAGGGCAAGAACGGCGGCAATCGCGGCCCTTGCCGGGCGAATGGGGTGCGATAGGTTTGTCATGGTATCGCAACAAACGCGCAGGGTCGGGAAATTCGTTCACGCTCCCAGCTCCAATTACCGGTCAAATGACTTCGCCGACCGGCAGAACGATTTTTTAGGTCTGCAAGACTGACCTGATTTGCTGCTAAAGCGATAGTGCTGATCTTTGCCGGGGACCCGAACGACATGCGCAGTTCTGCCATTGCACTTGCGATACTTGCCCTGGCTCTGGGCGGGTGGAGCTTGGCGGCACAGGGTCCGCTGCCGCTCGATCTGGCCATCACGCGCCATCTGCAGGCACTTATCCCGGCGCCGTCGCCATGGATCGAAGGCTTGTCGTCGACTGCGGCATGGCCCCTTATCGTCGTCAGCGCGCTGGTCGCGGCAATCTTCGCCGCATCGCTGGCGGGGCTGCGCGGTGCGGCGGGGACGCTGGCGGGGATCGGCCTGGCCATGGCGGCGGAGCGTGGCCTGAGGATGCTGATCTTCGTGCCCCGGCCCGACCCGGCGCTGGTCGATGTCGCCAAGGCGAGCGCATCGTCGGGCCTGCCCTCGACCTTCGCCATTTTCTATGGAGCAGCCGCAGCGGCCCTGGTTCTGGTTTCGATGGGCCGTCGCGGGCCGGAAGCGCAGATCGTGCGCTGGAGCGCCGTCGCCCTGCTGGTAGCGGGTTGCCTGGGCCGGGTCGCTGCGGGCGGCCACTGGACCAGCCAGGTGGTTGCCAGCGCCGCATTGGGCGCGCTCGCCAGTCTGGCCGCGATGTACCTGTTCAGGGTGACGCGCTGAGCTATTCCATCGCGAACCGGGGCAGGGTGGCGATGCCTGCGAGCGCCAGTCCTAGCGCTGCCGAGGCCCATAGCGAGCTCAGCCCCCATGCCCGGAAGGCCAGCGCACCCAGCAACGCGCCCGTCACCAGCCCGGCCCAGAGCAGCAGATAGGGCAGCCACTCACCGCGATGCTCGCGCTGGTGCACGCGCGCCAGCGCCTGGCCGAGCTTGACCAGCGTGCCCGTCATATAGGTGAGGCCGATGCTCACCTGGCCTTCGCGCTGGAAGGCGGTGTTCTCCGCACCCATGGCGAGCAGGGTGCAGCCGATCGCGGCGACCTGCATCCCCGCCATGG
Organism: Blastomonas sp. CACIA14H2; assembly: GCA_000503195.1. Lineage (GTDB taxonomy): Bacteria > Pseudomonadota > Alphaproteobacteria > Sphingomonadales > Sphingomonadaceae > Blastomonas. The sequence continues at coordinate 4,885 of AYSC01000070.1, read as the reverse complement.
CGAGGCCTGCCGCCAGCGCGAGCAGTGCGGCGACGAGCAGCACCGTTACCGGCAGGCGCGCGCGCACCTCGCAGCGGTTGCCGAGAACCGCGCCCAGCGTCACGCCGGCAACGAAGGTTGCGATCATCGCGGCCGCGATTCCCGCTGCCGGTGCATCGCCCGCCGCGCCCACCGCCATCCGCGTGGAATTGCCCGACATGAAGGCGGTGAAGAAGCCGCCGGTTTCCAGAAAGCCGATGGCATCGACAAAGCCCGCCAGCCCTGCGAGTGCGGCGGCGAGTAGCCAGTGATGGCGCTGATAGCGTGTCATGTCCGACGCTTAGCGCGCGGGGCAGGGTGATGTCACCCGTCGCAAAGCGGCGCGGGGCGGTTTGACAAGTCCAACAGCGCTGCCTATATCCGGCTCCAACACCGGACGCTTCGAGACATGACAGGTTTGCGCGGACCTGCCGAACGAAGGAAGCCTTCGGGATAATTCTGACGCGATAGGCTGCGGTTCATGGGCTTCCCATGAGCTTGCGGCCTTTTGGCGTCTTTGTGCGCCGCGAATCGACAGACACGAAAAGGCGAAGACACGTTTATGGCAACTTCCGCACGAGCATCGGCCGCCACCAAGCCGACCCCGATGAAGCGTATCCGCAAGATCTTCGGTGACATCCACGAAGTCAGCGAAATGCCGAACCTCATCGAGGTCCAGCGCGAGAGCTACGAACAGTTCCTGCGTTCGGATCCCTCGATCGGTTATGTTTCGGGTCTCGAAAAGACGCTGCGCAGCGTTTTCCCGATCCGGGACTTCGCCGGAACTGCCGAGCTCGACTTCGTGCATTATGAACTCGAATCGCCCAAATACGATGTCGAGGAATGCCGTCAGCGCGGCATCACCTATGCAGCCCCGATGAAGGTGACGCTGCGCCTGATCGTGTTCGAGGTCGATGCCGAGACCGAAAGCCGCTCCGTGCTCGATATCAAGGAGCAGGACGTGTACATGGGCGACATGCCGCTGATGACCGCGAATGGCACGTTCGTGATCAACGGCACCGAGCGCGTGATCGTCAGCCAGATGCACCGTTCGCCGGGCGTGCTGTTCGATCATGACCGCGGCAAGACCCACTCGTCGGGCAAGTATCTCTTCGCCGCGCGCGTCATCCCCTATCGCGGTTCGTGGCTCGATTTCGAATTTGACGCCAAGGACATCGTCAACGTGCGCATCGACCGCAAGCGCAAGCTGCCGGTCACCTCGCTGCTGTACGCGCTCGGCCTCAACGACGAGGAAATCCTCGACTATTTCTACGAGACCGTGACCTATGAGCGCGGCACCGGCGGCTGGAAGATCCCGTTCGTCGCAGAACAGTGGCGCGGCATGAAGCCGGCGTTCGACATTGTCGATGCCGCAACCGGCGAAGTCGCGTTCAAGGCAGGCGACAAGATCACCCCGCGCGCCGCCGCCAAGGCCGCCAAGGATGGCCTGACCAGCCTGCTGATCCCGACCGAGGAAATCTTCGGCCGCTACAGCGCCTATGACCTGATCAACGAGCAGACCGGCGAAATCTATATCGAAGCGGGCGACGAGGTCACCGCCGAGAATCTGGAAAAGCTCGACAAGGCTGGGATCGACCAGCTGGTGCTGCTCGACATCGACCATGTCACCACCGGTCCGTGGATCCGTAACACGATGAAGGCCGACAAGGCCGACAGCCGCGACATGGGTCTCGATGCGATCTATCGCGTCATGCGCCCCGGCGAACCGCCGACGCGCGAAACCGCCGATGCGCTGTTCGAAGGCCTGTTCTTCGATCCCGAGCGTTATGACCTCTCGGCCGTGGGCCGCGTCAAGCTCAACATGCGTCTCGAGCTCGATTGCGAGGACACCGTCACCACGCTGCGCCGCGAGGACATCCTGGCGGTCGTCAAGACGCTGGTCGATCTCAAGGACGGCAAGGGCGAAGTCGACGATATCGACAATCTGGGCAACCGCCGCGTCCGCTCGGTGGGCGAGCTGCTGGAAAACCAGTATCGCGTCGGCCTGCTGCGCATGGAACGCGCGGTCAAGGAGCGCATGAGCTCGGTCGACGTGTCGACCGTCATGCCGAACGACCTGATCAACGCCAAGCCGGCGGTCGCCGCGGTGCGCGAATTCTTCGGCTCGTCGCAGCTGTCGCAGTTCATGGACCAGACCAACCCGCTCGCTGAAGTCACCCACAAGCGCCGCGTTTCGGCGCTTGGCCCGGGCGGTCTCACCCGCGAGCGCGCCGGCTTCGAGGTCCGCGACGTTCACCCGACCCACTATGGCCGCATCTGCCCGATCGAAACGCCTGAAGGTCCGAATATCGGTCTGATCAACTCGCTCGCCTCGTTCAGCCGCGTGAACAAGTACGGGTTCATCGAGACCCCGTACCGCAAGGTGATCGACGGCAAGGTGACCGACGAGGTCGTGTACCTCTCGGCCATGGAAGAGGCCAAGCACACGATCGCGCAGGCGAATGCCGAGCTGAACGACGATGGCAGCTTTGCCGAGGACATTGTCTCGGCCCGCCAGGCCGGCGAATTCCTGATGGCGCCGCGCGACATCATCACGCTGATGGACGTGTCGCCCAAGCAGCTCGTCTCGGTCGCGGCATCGCTCATTCCTTTCCTGGAAAACGATGACGCCAACCGCGCGCTGATGGGATCGAACATGCAGCGTCAGGCCGTGCCGCTGGTGCGCGCCGAAGCGCCGTTCGTCGGCACCGGCATGGAAGAGACCGTGGCGCGCGATTCGGGCGCCGCGATCGCCGCCAAGCGCGCCGGTATCGTCGATCAGGTTGACGCGACCCGTATCGTGATCCGCGCCACCGGTTCGGTGGATTCGGGCAAGTCGGGCGTCGACATCTACACGCTGATGAAGTTCCAGCGCTCGAACCAGAACACCTGCATCAACCAGCGTCCGCTGGTGAAGGTGGGCGACGTGATCGCCGAGGGCGACATCATCGCCGATGGTCCGTCGACCGATCTGGGCGAGCTGGCGCTGGGCCGCAATGCGCTTGTCGCGTTCATGCCCTGGAACGGTTACAACTACGAGGACTCGATCCTCATCAGCGAACGCATCGTGAAGGATGACGTGTTCACCTCGATCCATATCGAGGAGTTCGAGGTCATGGCGCGTGATACCAAGCTGGGCCCCGAGGACATCACCCGCGACATCCCGAATGTCGGCGAGGAAGCGCTGCGCAACCTCGACGAGGCGGGCATCGTCTATATCGGCGCGGAAGTGCATCCGGGCGACATCCTGGTCGGCAAGATCACGCCCAAGGGCGAAAGCCCGATGACCCCGGAAGAAAAGCTGCTGCGCGCGATCTTCGGTGAAAAGGCGAGCGACGTCCGCGATACCTCGCTGCGTCTGTCGCCGGGCGTGTCGGGCACCGTGGTCGAGGTCCGCGTGTTCAACCGTCACGGCATCGACAAGGATGAGCGTGCCCTGGCGATCGAACGCGAGGAAATCGAGCGTCTGACCAAGGACCGCGAGGACGAACGCGCCATTCTCAACCGTGCCACCTATAACCGCCTGCGCGAAATGCTGGTCGGCCAGGTCGCATCGGCTGCGCCCAAGGGCGTGAAGAAGGGCGTCGCCATCGACGAGGCGCTGCTCGACGAGGTCGAGAAGCACCTGTGGTGGAAGTTCGCGGTCGAGGACGATGCGGTCCAGGCCGATCTCGAAGCGGTCAAGGCCCAGTATGACGAGGCCGTCACCCGCATCACCGAGAAGTTCGACGACCGCCGCGAGAAGCTGGAGCGCGGCGACGAGCTGGCTCCGGGCGTGCTCAAGATGGTCAAGGTGTTCGTCGCGGTGAAGCGCAAGCTGCAGCCGGGCGACAAGATGGCCGGACGCCACGGCAACAAGGGGATCATCAGCCGCATCCTGCCGATCGAGGACATGCCGTTCCTCGAAGACGGCACGCATGTCGATTTCGTGCTCAACCCGCTGGGTGTGCCGAGCCGTATGAACGTCGGTCAGATCTTCGAAACCCATCTGGGCTGGGCCGCGCGCGGTCTGGGCCAGCAGATCTCGAAGGCGCTGGACGAATGGCGCGAGGCCAATCCGAACCCGGAAGCGGGCCCGCCGCCCGATGCCGTGCGCGAGAAGCTGAAATACGTCTATGGCCCCGAATATCATGCCGAGATCGACAACCGGTCGGACGAAGGCGTGGTCGAACTGGCGGGTCTGCTGCGCAACGGCGTTCCGATGGGCACCCCGGTGTTCGACGGTGCGCGCGAGGCGGACGTGTCGCGGATGCTGGAGCGGGCGGGTCTCGATCCGTCGGGCCAGGTCGATCTGTACGACGGCCGTACCGGCGACAAGTTCGACCGCAAGGTGACCGTGGGCTATATCTACATGCTCAAGCTGCACCACCTGGTCGACGACAAGATCCACGCGCGTTCGATCGGCCCCTACAGCCTCGTCACCCAGCAGCCGCTGGGCGGCAAGGCCCAGTTCGGTGGCCAGCGCTTCGGGGAAATGGAGGTCTGGGCGCTCCAGGCCTATGGCGCGGCCTATACGCTGCAGGAAATGCTGACGGTGAAGTCCGACGACGTGGTCGGCCGCACCAAGGTCTATGAGGCGATCGTCAAGGGTGACGACACGTTCGAGGCCGGCATTCCCGAGAGCTTCAACGTGCTGGTCAAGGAAATGCGCTCGCTGGGTCTGAACGTCGAGCTCAACTCGCTCGACGCGCTGCCCGATCCGGACGAAGGCCCGGACGCGCTGCCGGAAGCCGCGGAGTAACACCTACTCCCCTCCCCGCGGGGGAGGGGCCGGGGGTGGGGCCGATACGGGCTCCACCTGTGAAAATTCCNCNCNCNCNCNCGCGACGCGACGACGACGACGACGACGACGACGACGACGACGACG
>AYSC01000069.1 GCA_000503195.1 Blastomonas sp. CACIA14H2 | reverse complement strand
CCGCCGCCGCCTCCCCCGCCCCCGCCGCCTCCGCCGCCGCCTCCGCCGCCGGTTTGCGAAAAGGGTCCGTACATCGTGTTCTTCGACTTCGACAAGTCGAACATCACGCCGGAAGCTGCGACCATTCTGGACAACGCCGTTGCCGCTTACGGCAGCTGCGGTTCGGTGCCGGTCATGCTGGCAGGTCACGCTGACCGTTCGGGTGCAGCTACCTACAACGTGGGTCTGTCCCAGCGTCGTGCCGACTCCGTCAAGGCCTATCTGGTCTCGCGGAACATCCCGGCCAGCGCCATCAGCACCCAGGCGTTCGGTGAAACCCGCAACCGCGTTCAGACCGCCGATGGCGTTCGTGAACTGCAGAACCGTCGCGTGGAAATCACCTACGGTCCGGGTTCGGGCATGTAAGCCAATCGCTGGACCTCCGGGTCTGGTCACAAAGAGGGTCGGTCTTCGGACCGGCCCTTTTTTGTTTTCCATTGTGGCGCGAAATACGCGGCGGCTTGTCCAAGGCAGGGGCTGCGCTTATGTAGGCACCATGGACAGCCAGGCCGACATCACCTTGACCCCCTCCGCAGCGAAGCGCGTGGCCGCGATCGCCGCCAAGCAGCAGAAACCTGCCATCCTGCGCCTGGCGGTAGAGGGTGGGGGCTGTTCCGGGTTCCAGTATCGTTTCGGCCTCGCCGACGCTCCCGGACCGGATGACATCGTCACCGAAACCGATGGCGTTTCGCTCGTCGTGGACGATATCAGCCTTGATCTGGTCCGGGGAAGCGCTGTCGATTTCGTGGAATCGCTCGGGGGGTCGGCCTTTCAGGTTACCAATCCCAATGCTGCATCCGGGTGCGGCTGTGGTTCCAGCTTTTCGATCTGATCACCTCCGCGCCCGCCTTGGGGAACCCGAATCCCCGGATTTCGTATTGAGCGACAAGGCCTGAACCCGGGGGGTGAACATGATATCCAGCCACTGCTGCGCAATCTCCGATTGCAATCTGCCAACTGCTCCCGCGACCTTCAGGGCGCAGGCGTGATGGATCCTGCTCTCATGCCCGATGCGGAAGGTCGCGATTCCGACGCGCCGGGCCATATCAGCCCGCATGCCATGACCCGCCTGGAGGCGGGCCGGGTCGCCGGAATCACGCTGACCGTACTCGCGGTGATCGGCGTGGCATGGCTGCTGATGGAGCTGACGCAGTTTCTGCTCCTGGTGTTCGCAGCGCTCGTCCTGGCAGCCATATTCTCGTCGATAGCGCGCCGGGTTTGTGACCTCACCGGAATCAAGCGCGGGCCCGCGCTGGCGATTTCGGTGTTCCTGCTTCTTGCTGTCTTCGCTGGAGCCTTCACCCTGTTCGGGTCGCAGATTGCCAGCGAGTTCGATACCATCCAGCAGAGCATTCCTCCTGCGATCGACCGGGTCGAGGCGCAGCTGGACGAGGTAGGTCTGGGCGAACAGGCGCGGAAGGTCGTGCAACAGGGAAGCGGCGATCTGTCGAGCCTGGCGTCGCGGCTGGGCGGCTTTGCCATGACCGCGACCAACGCGATTGCCAATTTCGTGCTGGTCTTTGTCGGCGCCATCTTCATTGCGAGCGACCCGACCGTCTATCGACGGGGCCTGCTGCTTCTGCTTCCGAAGCGGGCTGAGGAGCCTGTCGCCGCCGCGCTGGATGATGCGTCGCGCGGGCTGCGCGGCTGGATGATGGGGCAGGGGGTCTCATCGGTCGTGGTGGCGGTGCTGACCGGCGGCGGACTATGGGCCCTGGGGGTCCCGGCGTCGGGGGGCCTCGCCATCATCGCCGGATTGCTCGACATCATTCCGATGGTCGGGCCCGTCATTGCCGGCGTTCCGGCGGTCCTGCTCGCCTTTACCGTGTCGCCGACCACGGCCCTGTGGACGGTGGTGCTGTTCCTGATCGTCCAGCAGATCCAGGGCAATTTCCTGCAACCGATGATCCAGAAACAGGCTGTCGACGTGCCCCCAGCGGTGTTGCTGTTCGCCGTGGTTGCCTTCGGGCTGGTCTTCGGCTTTCTCGGCGTTCTGCTGTCGGCACCGCTGACCGTCGTGACCTATGTCATGGTCCAGCGGCTCTATGTGAAGACACTGCTCGGCAAGCCGATCCGGATCGCCGGGCAGGACTGATCCCGCCCGGCCGGCCGGTCCCGATCAGAGCGGCCCCAATCAGAGCGGATTGCCGTCCTTGTCGCGGAAGACCTCGCGCCGACCGACATGGTTGGGCGCGCTGATATAGCCGTCCTCTTCCATCCGTTCGACCAGCCGCGCAGCGCTGTTATAGCCGATGCGCAGCTGCCGCTGCAGCCAGCTGGTCGAGGCCTTCTGGCTTTCGAACACGATCTGGCAGGCGGCGCGGTACATCTGCTCCTCGGGGCTGTCGTCGAGGCTCGCGCCATCGAGCGCGAAGCCACCGTCCTCGGGCTCTTCGGTGACCGCCTGGATGTAATCAGGCTGGCCCTGGCCGCGCCAGTGGTCGGCGACGCGGCGCACCTCTTCGTCCGAAACGAACGGCCCGTGCACACGCTCGACCTGCTTGCCGCCGGACATGTAGAGCATGTCGCCCTTGCCGAGCAGCTGTTCGGCCCCCTGTTCGCCAAGGATGGTGCGCGAATCGATCTTGCTGGTGACGTGGAAGCTGATGCGGGTCGGCAGGTTGGCCTTGATCACGCCGGTGATGACGTCGACCGAGGGGCGCTGCGTCGCCATGATCAGGTGGATGCCCGCCGCACGCGCCTTCTGTGCAAGCCGCTGGATCAGGAATTCCACCTCCTTGCCCGCGGTCATCATCAGGTCTGCCAGCTCGTCGACGATCACCACGATCTGCGGCATCGGTTCGTAATCGAGCTGCTTCTTCTCGTACTGGGGCTGGCCGCTGACCGGATCCCAGCCGGTCTGCACCTCTTCGCCCAGCGGCAGGCCCTTGGCCTTGGCGACGCGGACCTTGTCGTTGAAATTGACGAGGCTGCGGACCTTGAGCTCGCTCATCATCCGGTAGCGCTCTTCCATCTGCTCGACTGCCCATTTGAGCGCGCGCACCGCCTTGGCGGGCTCGGTCACCACGGGGGAGAGCAGGTGTGGAATATCGTCATAGATCGACAGCTCGAGCATCTTGGGGTCGATCATGATCATGCGCAGCGTTTCCGGCGTCATCCGGTAGAGCAGCGACAGGATCATCGCGTTGAGGCCGACCGACTTGCCCGACCCGGTGGTCCCCGCGATCAGCAGGTGCGGCATCGGCGCGAGGTCGGCGATCACCGGATCGCCCGAGATGTTCTTGCCCAGGATGACCGGCAGCTGGCCGCTATTCTCGGCAAAATGGCTCGATCCGATCATCTCGTGCAGCACCACCGCGTCGCGATGCTGGTTGGGCAGCTCGATCCCCAGCTCCTTGCGGCAGGGAATCGCCGCGACGCGCGCCGAACGCGCGGACATGTTGCGCGCGATGTCGTCGGCGAGCTGGATGACGCGGTTGGCCTTGATCCCCGGCGCGGGCAGCAGCTCGTAGCGGGTAACCACCGGGCCGGGGCGCACGGCGGTTATCTCGCCCTTCACGTTGAAATCGCTGAGCACCGTCTCGAGCAGCCGCGCGTTGCGCTCGAGCGCGATCTTGTCGAGCGCGGGGCCAGTGCTTGAGGGGGGCGGATCGAGCAGGTCGACCGAGGGCAGCTCATAGGGGCCGAAGAAATCGCCCTGGCGGCTCTTGGGGCCAAGCTGCGCCTTGGCCGGCCGCAGCGAGGGCTCGGTGATTTCCGGCGGCGGACGGTTGTCGGGCACGGCCTCCTTGCGCGGCGCGGCGAGCGCCGGACGGCTCGGCTCGGCGGCATCGTCGAGCGTGTCGATCTCGTCCTCGTCGATCACCGGGCCGATCGGGCGGCGGAACAGGGCTTCGGGCATGCTGACCTTGATCGGCGGCATGCGCAGCAACCCGCGCTCCAGACCGAGCGCCTTCCAGCCCAGGGCCACGCCCGCCAGACCGAGCACCGAAGCGCTGCCATAGAGCGCCCAGGATGCGCCTGCGGGCGGGAGAAATCCGCTCAGCGCCTCGATGCCGCGCGCGCCCATCATCCCGAACAGGCCGCCGGGACCTGCGGGGAAATGCGGCGCGGATTCGCCGAACAGCACGGCCGCGGCGACCGCCAGGAACAGCATGCTGAGCAGCGTCGCGATGACCGAGCGCCGCCAGTGGCCCAGCGGCTGGTTGATCCACAGTCGATGCGCCTGGACGGCCGTGATCGGCAGCAGCAGCGCGCTGGCCGGCCCTCCGAGAAACAGCATGAAATCGGCGATCCACGCGCCGCTCGCGCCCATCCAGTTGTCAACGCCGCCGCCCGCCGCGGTGTTGAACGAGGGGTCGGTCTGGTGATAGGTGATCAGCGCTATCGCAGCGAAAGCCACCAGCGCAAAGAGCAGCAGCGCCAGGATCAGGCTGCCGCTGCGCATCAGACTCTGACGCATCAGGTCGCGCCAGTCGGGCGCGTTTCTGGTGGCGGCGCGACTGGCCATAACCTCGAATTCTCCGGCAATATGGTAAATGCCGCCCATTTTGCGCAGACCAGGGACTCCGCGTCAAGCAAGGACTTGAGCGGGAGTCGGTGAATGACAAGCCTCTGTTCAGCGCATCGCGGACCGCCTACATTGCCGGCATGGCACAGGGCAATCACAGCGACATCCTCATCATGGGCGCAGGACCGGCGGGGCTTTCGCTCGCACTGGCGCTAGCGCGGCACGGGCTCAGCGTCCGGGTGATCGACCGGATCACGCCCGAGACGCTGGCCGACACCGCCTTCGATGGCCGCGCCTCGGCGCTGGCATCGACCAGCTGGCAGATGCTGCAGAATCTGGGATTGGCCGATAGCCTGTGGCGCGATGCCTGCCCGATCGATCGGATCGCGGTCAGCGATGGTCTTCGCCGGGGTTCGCTCGATTTCGATGCAGGGGTCGAGGGCATGGGCGTAATGCTGCCCAACAGCCTGTTGCGCGCCGCGCTCTATCAGGCTGCGAGCGCCGATTCCGATATCGACCTGATCATGGCCGCCGATATCGCACACCGCGCGGTCGATACGCACCGGGCGACGATCACGCTGGCCGATGGGCGCGTGTTCACCGCTTCGCTGCTGGTCGGCGCGGAAGGGCGCGTATCGCCGACGCGCGATCTCGCCGGGATCGGCCTGAGCCAATGGTCCTATCGCCAGCGCGGAATCGTTACCGCCGTGACGCTGGAAAAGAGCCATCAGAACACCGCGTTCGAAATCTTCTATCCCGATGGTCCGCTCGCCATCCTTCCGCTCAACGACGATGACGAGGGCCGGCCGATGGCCTCGATCGTCTGGACGGTGCCCGAGGGCAAGGCCGATGCCTGGACCTCGCTGTCCGACCGCGCCTTCGGAGCGGCGCTGACCGAAGCGAGTGGCGGTTTCCTAGGCGCGATCACGCCCGTCGCTCCGCGCAGCAGCTGGCCGCTGACTTTGTGCCAGGCGAGCGACATGGTCGCGCCGCGCATCGTGCTGGTGGGCGACAGCGCGCATATCATCCACCCGATCGCCGGCCAGGGGCTGAACCTGGGCCTGCGCGACGTCGCGGCGCTCGCCGATGTACTGGGCGAGGGCGCGCGGTTGGGGCTCGATCCGGGCGATCTGGCGCAATTGAAGCGCTATCAGCAATGGCGGATGCTCGACAATGCGATGATGGCCTCCGCCACCGATGTGCTCAACCGGCTTTACGGTCTGCCGGGCAAGGCGCCGTCGCTGTTGCGGCGCATCGGCATGCAGCTGGTCGGGCGGACCGGGCTGATCCGGCGGTTCATCATCGATGAGGCGCGGGGCACGAGCGGCGACCTGCCCGAGCTGCTGATGGCGAGCGATTGAACGGGTTGTTTTAGGGTGCGGGATTTAGCTCTACCCCGTCATTCCCGCGAACGCGGGAATCCCGCTTTGCCCCTTGTCATGAAAGCGGGGCCCCCGCTTTCGCGGGGGTGACGAAAGTGAGCTGTCAGTTGACTAGGGCTTCAACCCCCGCGTGATGAAGTCGTTCGCCGCGCTGGCGATCGCGTCCGGGGTCATGTCCTCGTTCCAGATGCCGTAGCGCAGGCCCAGGAACACGTTCATTCCCATCACCGCCCAGGCGTGCAACTCGCTGACATCGCCGCGGATCTCGCCCGCGGCCGCGCCCGCCTGCAAGCGGCTGAGGATGCGTGTGGCGGTCACCTGATAATGCGCGCGATAGCTGTCGGAGTCGACGAACTCGGCCTCGTCGATGATCCGGTAGATTTCCTTGTGTTCGCGCGCGAATTCCAGAAAGCCCTTGAGCGCCGCGCGTTCGCGGTCGAGCGCCCCGCTTGCCTCCTGCATCGCGGCCGCGGCATGCTTGCCGACCTGGGCGGACATGTCCTGGACCAGCGCGCGGAAGATTTCGTCCTTCGAATCGAAATAGGTGTAGTAGCTGCCGAGCGCCGTGCCCGCGCGCCGGGTGATGCCGCTGATCGACGCCTCGTGAAAGCCGCGCTCGCCAAACTCGATCGCGGCGGCATCGAGCAGCTTGCGCAGCGTGGCGCGCCCGCGCGCGGTGCGCGGCGTCTTGTCGGGGCGTTCGGCGGCATCGGCCGAGCGTTCGCCCTTCTCCCCCGCCATCGCTGATGGTTTTGCCGCCATGATCCACTCCCGCTGCCGGACATGATGCGTGCGTGCAACACATCTGGCCGATTTTGCCTTGGCTGTCTCCCCTTTTGCGATAAGAGTTGAAAGCTGGTTCAACTTTCACTAATGGACAATCACGTTCCGCGCAAGACCGGTCAGGCAGACGAACCGGTGCACCGCGGGCAGGTCAGGATGCAGGGAGGAAGTTCATGTCCGTTTTCGGGTTCACCCGTTTCGCCGCCACGCGCACCGCGCTGACGCTGGGCGTCGCCGCAGCAGCCCTTACGGCGCTCGCCCCTGCCGCGATCGCGCAGGAAGCGCAGGAGAAGGAGGCGAACACCGCCGATGACGGCAGCGTGATTGTCGTCACCGCCCGGCGCCGCACCGAAAACCTGCAGGACGTTCCGATCGCGATCAGCGCCTTTTCCGCCGAGCGGCTGGAAAACCAGGGCGCGCTCGACATTACCGACATCTCGCAGATCACGCCGAACACCACGCTGGAAAACTCGCGCGGCACCAACTCGACGCTCACGGCCTTCATCCGCGGCGTGGGGCAGCAGGACCCGGTTCCCGGCTTCGAGGCGGGCGTCGGCATCTATCTGGACGATGTGTACCTCAACCGGCCGCAGGCCGCGGTGCTCGACATCTACGAGGTCGAGCGGATCGAGGTGCTGCGCGGACCGCAGGGCACGCTCTATGGCCGCAACACCATCGGCGGCGCGGTCAAGTACGTCACCAAGATGCTGCCGCAGGATTTCAGCCTGAAGGTGCGCGGCACCTATGGCACCTATGACCAGGCCGAGGGCGTGGTGACCGTGTCGGCCCCGATCGGCGATATCGTCCGCGTCGGCGGCACCCTGGCGCGGCTGTCGCGCGGCGGCTTTGGCGACAATCTCAACATTCGCGGGCTTGAAAACTACAACCGCGATGTCTGGGCGGGACGCGGCACGCTGGAAATCGGCGGCTATGGCGCGCCGGTGCTGATCCGCATCTCGGGCGACTATACCCGCGACAAGTCCGATCCGCGCAACGGCCACCGCCTGATCCCGGGCATCCGAAGCGGCACCCCGGTGCTGCGCGATGTCTATGATACCCGCGCGGGTCTCAACAATCCGCAACAGGACATCGAGGCCTATGGTCTCGCGATGAACATCTCGGCCGAACTGACCGACACGCTGACGCTGCGTTCGATCAGCGCCTGGCGCAAGGACGACAGCTTCACCCCGATCGATTTCGATGCGTTGCCCGCGATCGATGTCGACGTGCCCGCGGTCTATCGCAACGAGCAGATCAGCCAGGAATTCCAGCTGCTCTACGAAGGCGAGCGGCTCAAGGGTCTGGTCGGTTTCTACTATCTCGACGCCAAGGCTTCGACCGCGTTCGACGTGCTGCTGTTCACCACGCTCGCCAATCTCAACGCCTTCACCGCCGGCGACGTGCGCACCGACACCTGGTCGGTGTTCGGCGACTTCACCTATGATTTCACCGATCAGCTCTCGCTGTCGCTGGGTGGTCGCTACACGGTCGACAAGCGCAACTCGACCATCCTGCGCCAGACCAAGCTGGGCCGTTCGGCCGAATTCGGCGGCACGCCGGTGATCCTGGCCACGACCTCGAACTTCAACGGCCGTGCGCGCTTTACCGATTTCAACCCGCGCGCCTCGCTGAGCTTCAAGCCGAACGAGAACCATCTGTTCTTCGCCGGATATTCGCAGGGCTTCAAGGGCGGCGGTTTCGACCCGCGCGGCCTTTCGACTGCCGCGCCCGATACCAACCGCGACGGCGTGCGCAGCCAGCAGGAAATCTTCGACTTCCTGAGCTTCGAGCCCGAAACGGTCGACAGCTATGAGCTCGGCTGGAAGGGCAGTTTTGCCGACAATGCGATCAACCTGGCGCTGACCGGCTTCTATGCCGATTACACCAATGTCCAGGTGCCCGGTTCCGCCGGTTTCGATTCCAACGGCGACGGCGTCAACGACACCTTTATCGGCATCACCACCAATGCCGGCAAGGCGGAGTTCAAGGGTATCGAGTTTGAGGGCAATGCCGTGTTCGCGCGCGAATTTGCCGGATCGGGCTCGTTCCTCAGCTTCAACGCGACGCTCGGCTATATCGATGGCGAGTACAAGCGCTTCATCGATGCTCGCAACATCGACGTCGCCAATCTGCGCCGCATCCAGAACACGCCGAAATGGACCGCATCGGGCACCTTCTCGGCTGCCTTCCCGGCCTTTTCGGGCAACATCACTGCCTCGACCACGGTCAGCTATCGCAGCAAGACGTTCCAGTTCGAAACGCCGAGCCCGTTCCTCGACCAGGAAGGCTATGCGCTCTGGGATGCCTCGCTGATCTGGCGCGACGACGAGGACCGGTTCAGCTTCGGCATCAACGCCAAGAACATCCTCGACAAGCAGTATATCACCTCGGGCTATCAGTTCCTGTCGACCGCGCCCGATGGCACGCCGCTGCGCAATGCGGCAGGCAATCTCATCCCGACTCTGGGCACCGAGGGCGTCGCGACCGCGTTCTATGGCAACCCGCGCCAGGTGTTCGTGACCGCCGCCGTCAAGTTCTGACGCGCGCCGGTTTGCTCGCCATAAAGGGGAAGGTGGCCGCGAGCGTCAGCTTGCGGCCACCAGCCTTTGGGTCATCGTGGCCTGAGGCGCGGCGATCAGCTGCGTCAGCGGCCCCTGCTCGACGATCCGCCCGGCATCGAGCACCGCTGCGCGATGACAGAATTGCGCCGCCAGCGCGAGATCGTGCGTGATGACCAGCATCGCGATGCCCTGATCGCGCTGCAGCCGCTTCAGCAGCGCGACGATCTGCACAGCCACCAGCGGATCGAGCGCCGAGGTCGCCTCGTCGAGCACCAGCATCTCGGGCTCGGCCACCAGCGCGCGCGCGATGGCGACGCGCTGCGCCTGACCGCCCGAGAGCGCCGCCGGCATCCGGTCGGCCAGCGCGCCATCAAGCTCGACCATCTGCAGCGCCTTCTTGACCAGCCCGGCGCGGCCCCAGCTGGTGAGATCGGGGCGCAGATGCACCAGCGGCTCGGCGATGATGTCGGACACACGCCAGCGCGGATCGAGGCTCGCGATCGGGTCCTGGAACACCGGCTGGATCATCCGCCGCTGCTCGCGGGTGCGGCGCGCGGGCAGCGGCGCGCCCTTCCACAGGATCGCGCCCGCGCTGACGGGGCCCAGCCCGGCAATCGCGCGGCCGATGGTGGACTTGCCCGAGCCCGAGCCGCCGATCAGCGCCACCGCCTCGCCCTGGTGCACGGCCAGATCCACCGCATCGACCGCGGTGACGGGCTTGGCGAACAGGCCGCTTCCGGCAAAGCGCACGCTCAGCGCTCGCGCCTCGACCAGCGGTGCGCCCGGGGCGGGCAGGTCACCGGGGAGCGGAGACCTGAGGCTGGGCGTCGCGGCCCAGAGCGCCTTGGCATAATCATGCGTCGGCGCGGCGGCGATGGCGCTCGCTGAACCTGCCTCCACCACCTGTCCACCCTGCATTACCAGCACCCGGTCGGCATGATGCTCGAGCGAGGCGAGATCGTGGCTGACCAGCAGCAACCCCATGCCCGTCTCGCGCCGCAGCCGGCTGAGCAGCGCCATGATCTCGGCGCGCAGATGCGCATCGAGCGCGGAGACCGGCTCGTCGGCGATCAGCAGCCTGGGGCCATGCGCGATGGCGCAGGCGATCATCAGCCGCTGCCGTTCCCCGCCGGAAAGCTGGTGCGGATAGCGGCGCAGCTTGATCGTCGGATCGGCCAGACCCACCGCCTCCAGCATCGCGACCAGCGCGCGCTGATCCGGACGCGCTCCCCCCGCCTGCATTGCGCTTTCGGTCAGGTGCTGCGCCGCGCTGCGGTGCGGGGTGAGCGCGGTGAGCGGCTGCTGGAACACGAAGCCCACCGAAGCGCGTCGCGCCTGGCGCAGGCCCGCCTCGTCGAGCCCGGCGAGATCCTGCCCCTCGAGCACCGCCGATCCGGTGATGGTCCCGGCGGAAAGCCCGAACGGGGTGAGGCTCGTAAGGCTCTTGCCCGATCCCGATGCGCCCGCCAGCGCGACGCATTCGCCGGGCGCGATCTCGAGCGACACGCCGCGCACCAGATCGCGCCCGTCGATGGTCACGCCCATGGCGTCCAGCCGATAGAGGCTCATGCGAACCGGTCCCTCAGCCGTTCGCCGATCAGCGTCAGGCAGACGAGCAGCGTCACCATCACCCCGCCCGGCACCAGCAGCCCCATGGCTGCGACATCCATGTCGTCCGCGCCTTCCTTGACCAGGATGCCGAGCGAGGTCAGCGGCTCCTGCACGCCGAGGCCGAGGAACGAGAGGAAGCTCTCGATCATGATGATGCCGGGCAGGGTGAGCGTCAGGTACGCGAGCGCGACGCCCGCGATATTGGGCAGGATGTGCCGCGCCAGGATCACGCGCACCGGCGCGCCGCTCGCCTCGGCCGCCAGCACGAACGGGCGGTGGCGCAGCGTCATCACCTGGCCGCGCACGATCCGCGCCATGGTTAGCCATTCGACCAGCCCGATCCCGACGAACACCAGCAGGATCGATCGGCCGAAGACCACCATCAGCACGATGACGATGAACATGAAGGGCAGCGCGTAGAGCGCATCGACGATCCGCATCATCAGCTCGTCGGTGCGCCCGCCCGCCCAGCCCGCGATCATGCCCCAGCCGATGCCGACCAGCATCGACACCAAAGCCGCCGCGAGCGCCACAGCCAGGGTGATCCGCGTCGCCACCGCCAGCCGCGCCAGCCGGTCGCGGCCCAGCTCGTCCGTGCCCAGCCAGTGCCCCGCGGTGCCGGGCGCGGCGCGGACATGGTCCCAGTCGATCGCATCATGGCTCCAGGGGAGCAGCATCGGCAGCACAAGCGCCGCGAGCGCGATCAGCGCGACGATCGCGGCGGGTAGGGCGATGCGGCTCATGCCTGGCACCTCACGAACGGCTCCGCGGATCGAGCCAGCCATAGAGCAGATCGGCGATAAGGTTGAACGCGATGATCAGCGCGGCATAGAGCATGATCACCGCCATGATCAGCGGATAATCGCGGTTGAGCGCGCCCTGCACGAAATAGCGGCCTAGGCCCGGCAGCGCGAACACCGTCTCGATCACCACCGCGCCGGTCAGCAGCCCCGCCGCCGCCGGGCCCAGATAGCTCACCACCGGGACGAGCGCAGGCCGCAGCGCATGGCGCGCAATGATAGCACCGGTGCCAAGGCCGCGTGCGCGCGCGGTGCGGATATGCTCCTGCGCCAGCGCTGCGGCCAGCCCTGCGCGCGCCAGCTTGGCGATCGCGCCCGCCACCGGCAGCGCGAGCGCGATCACCGGCATGATCCAGTATTGCGGCGCGCTCAGCAGCCCGTCGCCGAGCCCACCCACCGGCAGCAGCCCCAGCCACAGCCCGAAGATCAGCGCGAGCAGCGGCCCGGTGACGAAGCTGGGCAGCGCGGTGACGAAGGTGGCCGCAAGCATCAGCGTCTCGTCCGCCCAGCCGCCGGGCCGCAGCGCCGCGACCGTTCCCGCCGCCAGCCCGAGCGCCAGCGCCAGCAGGATGGCGAGCCCGCCCAGCGTTAGCGATACCGGCAGGCTGTCGGCGATCAGCTGGGTGACGGTAAAGTCGCGATAGACCAGGCTCGGCCCGAAATCGCCGGTGAGCGTGCGCTTGAGGAACAGCCAGAACTGCTCGCCCATCGGCAGGTTGAGGCCGTACGCCGCCTCCAGCGCCGCGCGCGTCTCGGGCGCCAGCGGGCGCTCGCCATCGAACGGCCCGCCGGGCGCAAAGCGCATCAGCGCGAACGAGGCGAGCAGTACCAGCAGCAATGTCGGAATCGCGGTCAACAACCGCCGAAGGACGAGAGCGCGCATCGATTGTGACCATGGCGGATAGGGCGGACGGCGTCATGCGGAAAATGGGTGACATTCCATTCCGCACAACAAACTCCCCTCCCTTTCAGGGAGGGGCTGGGGGTGGGTCAGCGAGATAGCACCACGCTGGTCAGCCATCGCTCACCCACCCCTAACCCCTCCCTTGAAAGGGAGGGGGACGCTTTTCCTCTCCCC
>AYSC01000068.1 GCA_000503195.1 Blastomonas sp. CACIA14H2 | reverse complement strand
GGNGNGTGTTCACACTGATGGACGGGTGCCACCCCTCCGTCATCGCTTCGCAATGCCACCTCACCCTTGCAGGGGAGGATTGACCAGTCGGCCCACCGCACCACCCTTGCCAAGACCGTGTTGCGGCAGTAAGACGCCTACCCGCTCCAGCTATAGTGCAGGACCCTACGGATACATGACTTCCGCTTACGACCAAGCCCGCCCGGTCATCTCCTCGACCGGCCTTTTCACCCCCGCAGACAGCATCAGCAACGAAGAGCTGGTCGCCAGTTTCAACGCCTATGTTGCGCAGCATAATGCGCAGCATGCCGCAGCAATCGAGGCGGGCGAGATGGTCGCGCTGCAGCCGAGCTCGGTCGAGTTCATCGAGAAGGCAAGCGGGATAAAGGCGCGCAAGGTGCTGTCCAAGGCTTCGATCCTCGATGTTGACGTGATGTGTCCGCGCTTCGAGGAGCGTCCGAACGAGCAGATTTCGGTGCTCGCCGAAATCGGCGTCGCCGGTGCGCGCGATGCGCTCGAGCGCGCAGGCCGCGACGCGAAGGACGTCGACGCGGTGCTCGTCGCCTGCTCGAACCTGCAGCGCGCCTATCCTGCCATCGCGATCGAGGTGCAGGACGCGCTGGGCATCGAAGGCTTCGGTTTCGACATGAACGTCGCTTGTTCGTCGGCGACCTTCGGCATCCAGACCGCAGCCGATTTCATCCGCGCCGGCAATGCGCGCTCGGTGCTCGTGGTCAGCCCGGAAATCTGCTCGGGGCACCTCAACTGGCGCGACCGCGATAGCCATTTTATCTTCGGCGATGTGGCGACCGCCGTGCTGGTCGAGGCGGCGGATTTCGCGCCCGCCGGGCACTGGGATATCCTGGGCACGCAGCTCAAGACGCGCTTCTCGAACAATATCCGCAACAATTTCGGCTTCCTCAACCGCACCGCGCCCGAAACCCGCGACAGCGCCGACAAGCTGTTCGTCCAGGAAGGCCGAAAGGTGTTCAAGGAGGTCGTGCCGATGGTGGGCGAACTGATCACCGATCATATCGCGCGGCTCGGCATCGCGCCGTCGGACCTGCGCCGGATGTGGCTGCACCAGGCCAATGCGGGGATGAACCGGCTGATTGCGCAGCGGGTGCTGGGGCACGAGGCGAGCGAGGACGAGAGCCCGACCGTGCTCGACACCTATGCCAACACCTCGTCGGCCGGATCGATCATCGCCTTTCATCTCAACAACGAGGACCTGAAGCCCGGCGATACCGGAATCATCTGCTCGTTCGGCGCGGGCTATTCGGCCGGATCGGTGGTCATCCGCAAGGCGGCATGATGCGATGGCGGTGACGGTCGAGACATTGCCCGCGCACCGCATCGAGCAAGCGATCGACGCGCTGGCGCGCTTGCGCATCGCGGTCTTCGCCGAATGGCCCTATCTCTATGTGGGCGACGCGGATTACGAGCGCGACTATCTCGCCGAGTTCGCCGCCGCGCCCGAGGCCGCGCTGATCGTCGCGCGCGATGGCGATGAAATCGTGGGCGCCGCGACCGCATCGCCGCTCGCTGCGCAAAAGCCCGAATTCAAGGCGCCGTTTGTCACCGCGGGATGGGATATCGCACGGACCTTCTACTTCGGGGAATCGGTGCTGCTGCCCGGCTATCGCGGGCAGGGGATCGGGCATGCGTTTTTCGATCATCGCGAGGCGGCGAGCCGCGCGGCAGGCGCGAGGGTAGCGACCTTCTGCGCGGTGCAGCGGCCTGCCGATCATGGGCTGCGCCCGGCAGGCTATCGCCCGCTCGACGCTTTCTGGACGAAGCGCGGCTATGCGAAGGTCGAGGGACTGGTGACCAGCTTCGACTGGCTCGACATCGGCGAGACGCAGGAGACGCCGCACCCGATGCAATTCTGGGCGCGCGAGCTTTGACGTTTCCGTTCTCCGGCGAAAGCCGGAGCCCAGAGTGTCTGCAGTGCCACCTCGCCCCTAGGCTCCGGCCTTCGCCGGAGAACGGGGATCGAAAAAGAGCTTGAGCACCAGCCTCTTATTTCGGCAGCTTCACCTTGGGCTTGGTCGCGAACGGCTTGATCCCGAATTCGGGATAGACCTCGCTCGGATAGTAGAACACGCCATCCCTGGCGACGAGCCGGATCGCCTTGATCGCCTTCAGGTCCTTGGTCGGGTCGCCCTGGATCAGGAAGAAATCGGCGTACTTGCCCTTCTCGATGCTGCCCAGCGACTGGTCCTGCTTGAGATACTGCGCCATGTCATAGGTCGCGCGGCGCAGGATCTGCGCGGGCGTCATTCCCGCCTTCTGGTACAGCTCCAGCTCGCGATGATAGGTGAAGCTGCCGCCCATATCGGTGCCGGGGAGGAGGAAGATGCCCGATTCGTGCATCTTGCGGATCGTCGCCGCGACCTGGTCGAACGCCCCGCGATAGGCCTTGTCGTCCGCCGCGCCCGAGATGTTCGCCCAGGCCTGTTTTGCGCTGCGCTGCACGCCGACGGGCATGTGATCGACATAATCGGCCATGCCCGGGTTGATCACGCCGTTGCGCGACAGCAGCAGCGATTCATGGATGGCGAAGGTCGGATCGATCGTCACCTTGTTGTCGACCATCGCGCGAATCGTCGCGTTGACGCGGCCGCTGTTGAGATCGAGCGCGGGCAGGCGCTTGAGCGCAGTAAGACGCAGCAGGGTGCGCGTATCCTCGCCCGGTTCGAGCACCCAGCCCAGCATCACCTGGTTGATATGCGTCATCTCGTCATAGCCCGCCGCGATCATCGCATCGGCATTGGTGAAGGCAGGCACGTGCCCCATGACATGCAACCCCAACGCCTTGGCTTCCTTGACCAGCGCCGGAATCCATTCGGGGTTCATGCTGTTGTAGATCTTGATCGCCTGGTAATCGCGCGCGGCATAGAAGCGTGCGGCGTCGATCGCCTCCTGCTGGCTGTTCACCAAAATGCCGTTGTTCGAGCTGAACGGCGACTTGCCCTCGATAAAGCCCGATTTGATGATCCGCGGACCCGCCAGCACGCCGCTGTCGATCCGTTCGATCAGCCCGTCGAGAACGTCGATTTCGTTGCCCATGTCGCGCACCGAGGTGATGCCCGCCAGCACGTTGAGCATCGCGTCTTCCTGGCCGATATGCCCGTGCATCTCGTACAGGCCCGGGACCAGCGTGCCGCCTTCGCCGTCGATCGTCACCTCACCCGGCGTGGCGGGGTTGTTCGCGGGCAGCACGGCAGAGATATGGCGGCCGCTGACCAGCACGCTTTTCGGTTCGGTGAGCTTCATCGCCACCGGATCGAACACCCGCACATTGGTGATGCGCACCGGCGCCTTGTAAGTGTTCGCTGCCTTGGCCTGCATCTTGACGAAGCGATCGGTCGAATATTTGACCGCCAGATCGCGCAGCCTGATGTCCTCGCCCTCGAAGCCCTTGCGCACGAACACGGCGCGCGGGCTGATCGCGGCGAACAGCGCGCCCTTGTCGTCGAGCAGGAAATAGCTGGGATCGAGATCGTTGCCCGACAGCGCATAGGCGGTGACGGTCATCGCGCCGCTGGTGCCGGTGACCTGCACCTTTTCCAGTTCGGCCAGGCTCAGCGCGCCGCCCGGCAGCGCGGGGATCGAACGGTCGTCATCGGCGAGCAGCGCGCGGGCATAGAGGCCCGCCGCCCAGGGGCTGCCTTCCTGCGCAACATAGATGGCCTGGCCCTTGGGCCTGGCAGTGCCGCTGCCGGTCGAATCGGTCCAGCGCGCGGTGCCGCGCTGCATCGTGAAGCTCTCGTTGATCGCATTGCCGAAGGTCGAGTTGCCGGTGATCTTCCAGCTGACGGGCATGCCCTTGGGGTCGAGCTTCAGCTCTTCCTTCATCGTCGGGCCGCGGCCATTGTTCTTGTAGTCGTAATCGATCCTCACCGTGTCGCCGCTGCGCACGACGTCGAGATGGCCGACATTGGTGCCGCCGATGATGACGGTGAAATTCTCGGTCGCCTCCTGCGCGAACGCGGGGAGCCCCATGGGGGCGATCGCGAGCGCGAGCGCGATGGAACCGAATTTCAGTGCTTTAACGGCCATGGCCAGTCCTTCCCTGCGAGGATTTTTATCTGCGCAGACAATGGGCTAGCGGGCAAGGGATGGCAAGCGGGGGACATGCCCAAAATCCGCCCCGAGCTTGCTCGGGGAGGGGGACCGTTCGCGAAGCGAATGGTGGAGGGGCGTTGCGCTGCCCGAGGCGCATTTGCCCCTCCGTCAGCCCTGCGGGCTGCCACCTCCCCCAGGCAAGCTGGGGGAGGATTGGGATAGGTCAGCTCGCCGGGTTGCCTGTGGCGATGCTGAGTTCGGCCATCAGTGCGTTGCGGTCTTCGGCGGCGACCGCGAGCACATGCGCCTGCACCTCATCGGCGCGACGGGCGAGCGTGCCGCTCACCTGCTCCTTGCCCTGCGCGCAGCGGCCATTGGTAGATCCCTCGATCAGCTTGGCCGGAACCAGCGTCCGCACGACATGGCTGCCCTGACCTGCGGGCGCCTGGAGATGCCGCTCGACCATGATCTCGGCCTTCCACAAGCAGCGAGCGGTGCTGGGCCGGTTGGGGGTCATGTTGCCGACCTGGCGGTAGCTGACCATCGTCTTGGGCTGATAGACCGCGGTCACTTCACGCTCTCCATGCGGCACATTCACCTGATGGCGGATGTGCTGGAATTCGGAAGCGGCGGCGGGGAGGCTGAGTCCTGCGACTGACAGAGCCGCGATCGTGGCGGCCTTTATTTTTTTCATGGCATTGTCCTTTCCAATGGATGTGCATTGGTCGGGATGCGCTGGGTTTTCGATCGGGGAATTGTCGATCGAGTGACCGGGCCGGAAGCCCGGGATGGTGCGCATCCCGTAGCAGTCCGACATCACGCAGCATTGGAAATTGCTGCGCCAGAGGGGCCCGGCCTGCTGCAACAGACAATGGGGGTGGCGGGCCCGGCTGTCAACCGCAGGGCGAAAGACGTTCATGCTGCGCAGCAATAGACGCAGCCTATCTGTCCGGGTCTGGCGGGTTCAGAAGACCGGGTCGTTCGATCCGTCGTCGTTGCGAGCCCCCGGCAGCGGCGTCACCTCGCTATGGATGCCGCATTCGGTCTTGTCCCAGCCCTTCCAGCGGCCCGAACGCGGGTCCTCGCCGGGCGCGACCTTGCTGGTGCACGGCGCACAGCCGATCGAGGGATAGCCCTGCGCCTCGAGCGGGTGACGCGGCAGGTCGTGCTCGGCAAAATAGCCGTCGAGCATCTCCTTGGTCCAGCTCGCCAGCGGATTCAGCTTAAAGCGGCCCTGCGCGTCGGACGTGTCGATCTCGAACCGGGGCAGGCCCTGGCGGGTCGCCGACTGGAAGCCCTTGCGCCCGGTGATCGAGCCGTCATAGGCGAGCAGCGCCCTGGCCAGCGGACGCACCTTGCGGATCTCGCAGCAGCCATCGGGGTCGTAGGACCAGCGCAGGCCATTGGCATCCTGCTTTTCCAGGTCCTCCGGATCGGGCGAGAGCAGGATCAGGTTGGTGAGGCCCAGCCGTTCGACGAGGGTATCGCGATAGGCCAGCGTCTCGGGAAAATGCTTGCCAGTGTCGAGGAACAGCACCGGAAGCGAAGGATCGACCGACGCCACCATGTGCAGCAGCACCGCGCTCTCGGCGCCGAAGGACGAGACGATCGCAAGATCGCCGACCAGCCCGTCGCGGATGACGGTGCGCATCATCTCCGCCGTATCGGTGCCGCGGAACATGTTGTTGAGCCGGATCGCATCGCGCTCGGTGAAGCGCGGTCCCGCATCGATGCGGTCGCGCTGGCGCGGGACGGCGCTGGCGCTGATGGAAGACTGGGGCGTGATTTCGGTCTGCTTCATGATGCCACCTGATGCCGCTTGGCCCAGATCGCGGCGACGCCGTCGCTCGCCTTCTGGTAGAATTCGGGGAAAAAGCCCTCGGCCGCCTTCACATCGTCCGCGTTGAGCGGGCGGTTGGGCGCGAAGCTGTCAAAGCCGCAGCGGCGCAGGAAGACGAACTGGTCGACCAGCACATCGCCCACCGCGCGCAGCTCGCCCCTGTAACCGGCCTCGCGCAGGATCTGCGCGCTGGAAAAGCCGCGCCCGTCGCCGAAGCTCGGAAAGTTCACCTCGACCAGGCGCAGCTGGTCGAGCTGCGGCAACAGCGTGCGCGCGTCCTCGCCCGGCTCGATGCGCACGGCGGCCGAGTTGGTGCCGGCAGTGAACTCGGCGAGCGGGATGGCAGTATCGGTGACCGCAGGTTCGTCACGATAGAGGATCTGGGGTGTGGTCATGCCGCTTCTCCTGCAGTGCGCACCCAAATCCGTTTGTCCCGAGCGTGTCGAGGGACGTCGGCGAAACGGTAGCGATCACGTCCCTCGACTTCGCGCGGGACAAACGGGGAAGGGAGATGGGCCTGGGATGCGTCAGCCATAAAGCGCCTCCTTGAACGGCTCCATGCCGATGCGGCGATAGGTGTCGACAAAGCGTTCGCCCTGCTGGCGCGCGCCCAGATACACGTTGGTCACCGTCTCGACCGCATTCACGATGCCATCCTCGTCAAAGCCGGGGCCGACGATCTTCGCCAGCGAGACATCCTCCGCGGCCGATCCGCCGAGCAGCAGCTGATAGTTTTCCAGCCCCTTCTTGTCGACGCCCAATATGCCGATATGCCCGGCATGGTGATGGCCGCAGGCGTTGATGCAGCCCGAGATCTTGAGCTTCAGCTCGCCCAGCTCGCGTTGCCGGCCCGTATCGGCGAACCGTTCCGAAATCTTCTGCGCGACGGGGATCGAGCGCGCATTGGCGAGGCTGCAATAGTCGAGGCCCGGGCAGGCGATCATGTCGCCGATCAGGTCGAGATTGGCGGTGGCGAGGCCCGCCGCATCGAGCTTGTGCCAGATGGCGTAGAGATCGGCCTTGCGGACATGCGCCAGCACGATGTTCTGCGCGTGCGTGACGCGCAGCTCGTCGAACGCATAATCGCGTGCCAGCTCGGCCATCAGGTCGATCTGCTCGGCGGTGGCGTCGCCCGGAATGCCGCCAGCGGGCTTGAGGCTGATCGTGACCGACGCATAGCCCGGCACGCGGTGCGGATGCGTGTTCTGATCGACCCAGACCGCGAAATCGGGGTCCGACCGGTCGATATCGTCGCTCAGCCCCTGTTCGAACGGCGGGTCCCGGAAGAACGCGCTGATCCGCTCGAGCTCGGCTGCGGGCGGGTTGAGCCCCAGCGTCTTCATGTGCGCGAACTCTTCCTCGACCTGGCGGCGGTACTCGTCCGCGCCCAGTTCGTGGATCAGGATCTTGATGCGCGCCTTGTACTTGTTGTCGCGGCGGCCATAGCGGTTGTAGACGCGCAGGCACGCTTCGGCATAGCTGATCAGCTCCTCGATCGGCACCCATTCGCGGATCATCGGCGCGATCATCGGGGTCCGGCCCATGCCGCCGCCAACAAAGAAGCGTGCGCCCAGCACGCCGTCAGCATTCTTCACCAGCTCGATGCCGATGTCATGCAGCCGCATCGCCGCGCGATCATTCGGCGAGGCGATCACCGCGATCTTGAACTTGCGCGGCAGCAGCTGAAATTCGGGATGGAAGGTCGACCATTGCCGCAGCAGTTCGGCCCAGGGGCGCGGATCGGCAATCTCGTCGGCGGCAGCGCCGGCGAACTGGTCCGAGCTGATATTGCGGATGCAGTTGCCGCTGGTCTGGATCGCGTGCATCTCCACCGTGGCCAGCTCGGCCAGGATGTCGGGCGCATCCTCCAGCTTGATCCAGTTATACTGGATGTTCTGCCGGGTGGTGAAATGGCCATAGCCCTTGTCATACTTGCGCGCGATATGGCCAAGCATGTGCATCTGCCTGAAATTGAGCGTGCCATAGGGGATCGCCACGCGCAGCATATAGGCGTGCAGCTGCAGATAGAGGCCGTTCTTCAGGCGCAGATGGCGGAACTCCTCCTCGGGCAGGCTGCCATCGAGGCGGCGGCGCACCTGGTCGCGGAACTCCGCGACGCGCGCATCGACCATCGCCTGGTCATATTGGTCATACTGATACATCGCGTATCCTTCCGAAAAATCTCAAACCTGTGCGGCAAAACCGCGAACGGCGACCACGTCGAGCCGCTGGCTGCCAATGATCCTGCCCAGCTGCGCCAGACCCTCGCCCTCGATCAGCACCGTCTTGTGGGCCGTGCGGATCGCCTCGAAGCCCGCCGCCGTCGCGGCATCCTCAAAACCCAGCGCGGTCGGGTAACCGACCTGCATCGCATAATCCCACGCCTCGAAGCCGGGGGCGGAGCGCGCCAGCCAGAAGCCGGTGAACAGCCCCTGGTCGAGCGCCTGCTGATCCATCACCAGCCAGTTGGCGGCAAGGAACCGGCCCAGCGCGTCGGCCTTGCCCGGCAGCGCCTTGAGCAGCGTCTGTTCGACCACCACCGTCGGGCGCGGCGGCGCGGCGAGCGCGGGCGCGGCGGAGCCGCCCAGCATCGCCAGGCCCGCCATTCCCGCCAGGGCATCGCGACGCGAGGGCATGGGTTCAGGCCTTCACGATCGGGATGCTGGTGTTGATGGCCAGGTCGGTGCGTACCGTCGGGCCAAAGGCGCGGATGCGCTCCTTGATGTGCAGCGGCATCGGACCCTGATCGGTCTGCTTGCCATCGACGATATAGGGCACGTTGACACGCAGGGCGGCTTCCTCGCGCTTGAGGATGGCTTCGGCCTCGTCGCCCGCATCGATGCTATCGGCGAGGTGGCGCGACCAGCGGGTGTCGCCCGCCCACCAGATGACGTCGCCGGTCTTCAGATCGTTGCCGGTAAGGATTTTCATTCAGCGGCCTCCAGATGCTGGGCAAAGAGCGTGGGCAGGCAGTCGGTCGCGTTGGCGCGGGTGACGACATCGCCGATCACGATCAGCGCGGGGCTCACCACCTGCTCGCGCGCGATCATCGGGCCGAGGTCCGTGAGCAAGGTCCGCAGCGTCCGCATATCGGCGCGCGTGCCCTTTTCCAGAACCGCAGCCGGGGTATCGGGCGACAGTCCGTCGGCGATCAGCTTTTCGGCGATCGCATCGCCGGTGGCGACGCCCATATAGATGACGAGCGTGCGGCCCTTGCCGGCCAGGCCCGTCCAGTCCTGCTCGGTCAGGCCCTTGCACTGGCCCGCGACGAACGTCACCGCGCTCGAAAGGTCGCGATGCGTCAGCGGCAGTTGCGCGGCTGCGGCGGCGCCGTTGGCGGCGCTGATGCCGGGGATCACCTCGACGTGCACGCCGGCGGCGCGGCAATCGTCGACCTCTTCGCCGCCGCGCCCGAAGATGAACGGATCGCCGCCCTTCAGCCGCACCACGTCATGGCCCGCGCGCGCCTGTTCGATCAGCAGCGCATTGATATCCTGCTGCGGCAGCGTATGCCGCGCGCGCTGCTTGGCGACCGAGATCAGCTGCGCATCGGGGCGGGCAAGCGCGAGGATCGCGTCATCGACGAGTCCGTCATGCACGATCAGCCGGGCGCGCGCGATGATCCGCGCCGCCTTGACGGTGAGCAGATCGGGATCGCCGGGACCGGCGCCGACCAGCCAGACGGTGCCTTGCGGGGCTGAGGGGGTGTGCGTCATGCCGTTGGTCCTTTCCAACGGTGCATCTGATATTTGAGCGCCGCGGATGCAAAGCAGAACCCCTTGGGCGGGGGTTAGATTTGCTTTTGCGGCTGCGAAGGAACCTGGCGGGCCAGTCGCGGTTCAGTCCGATTTCAGGCCGATGCCGATCGACGCGCGCGGTTGTTCCATCTCGTTCGACACCACCGGATAGGCGCAATAGTCGGCGGCATAATAGGCGCTGGGGCGGTGGTTGCCCGAAAGGCCCACCCCGCCGAACGGTGCCTTGGACGATGCGCCGTTGGTCGGTCGGTTCCAGTTGACGATGCCGGCGCGGATGTTCGCCCAGAACTGCTTGTAATGCTGCGGGCTGCCTCCGACCAGCGCGGCGGACAGGCCGAAGCGCGTGTTGTTCGCCTCGGCCACCGCCTCCTCGAACGAGCCGACCTTGATGACCTGCAGCAGCGGGCCGAACAGTTCGATATCGGGCCGGTCCTTGACGTTGGTGACGTCGATGATCGCGGGCGAGAGGAAGGGCAGCTTGTCGTCGAGCCGCACCAGATGCTTGATGACGCGCCCGCCGTTGCTGAGGAAATAGAGGAAGCTCTCGGTCAGCCCGTCGGCCGTCGGGTTGTCGATCACCGGGCCCATGAATGGCTGCGGGTCGTCGAACGGCTTGCCGACCACCAGCCGATCGGCGAGCTTCTTGGTTTCGGCGATCACCGCGTCATAGATGGTGTCGCGCACGATCAGGCGGCTCGCGGCCGAGCAGCGCTGGCCCGCCGAAGTGAAGGCCGACTGGATGATCAGCGCGGCGGCATCGGCAATACACGGCGTGTCCCAGATGACCATGGGATTGTTGCCGCCCATCTCAAGCGCGACGATCTTGTCCGGGCGGCTGGCGAGCGTGCGGTTGATCGCGATGCCGGTGGTGGCGGAGCCGGTGAACAGCACGCCATCGACATCCTCGTGCGCGACCAGCGCCTTGCCCTCGTCCGCGCCGCCGATCAGCAGCCGCACGACGCCTTCGGGGATTCCCGCCTGGTGCATGCACTCGACCAGCATCGCGCCGACGGCGGGCGTCTTTTCCGACGGCTTGAAGACCACGGCATTGCCCGCGATCAGTGCGGGGATGATATGGCCATTGGGCAGGTGCGCGGGAAAGTTGTACGGCCCGAGCACCGCCATCACGCCGTGCGGCTTGTGCCGGAGCGCCATGGTGCCGCCCAGCGCGCTGTCGAGCTTGCGCTGCGAGGTGCGCTCGGCATAGGCGGCGACCGAGATGTCGACCTTGGCGACGACCGATTCCACCTCGGTGCGCGATTCCCAGATCGGCTTGCCCGTTTCGCGCGCGATCAGCTCGGCCAGTTCCTCGGAACGGGCGCGGACCTGGTTGGCAAAGCGACGCGTGAGCTCGATCCGCTTGGTGACCGCCATGGCCACCCATTCGGGAAAGGCCGCACGGGCCCTGGCGACTTCGGCATCGACATCGCCATGCGGTCCGGACCAGAGCCGGGCACCGGTGGCAGGCTCGAAAGAGACAAGTTCAGGCAAATTCACGCTTTCTGGCGAGCAGTTCATGACCCAAGGTGCAGACCCCAAACCCCCGATAGCAAGGAATGAACGCGGCGGAAACCGTTGAACGGCATCGTGACAAATTTGTGGCTATTTCTTGGGCTTGCGCATCGCGTTCGCTCTGCTAGGTTTCGGCTCGGCTGGTTAACGACCACTCGGCGAACAGGGTCGCATGAGTAACGTCATAGCCGGGGGCAAACCCGCCTTGTCAGTGAGCAAGGAGCGGTCCCATGAAAACTTTCCCCAACAACGCAAAGGCGTTGCGTGCAACGCTGTTTCTGGCGTCCAGCGCCGCAGCCATCGCCATCGCGAGCCCGGCCTATGCCGATGCCACCGCGCCGTGCAACGTGAACCCGGGGCCTGATGGAATCGCTGGCAATGCCGATGACGTCGCCGAAAGCACGGAATGCGGTGTCAATGCGACCGCCTCGGGCCCGGGCTCGACCGCTGTCGGCAATCAGAGCACTGCCTCGGGCAGCTTCAGCACGGCTGTGGGCGCTCGCTCGGTTTCGTCAGGCATCCAGTCCTCGGCCTTGGGCGCAGCGGCCAGTGCATCGGGCAATTTCTCGACCGCACTCGGCACGTTCGCTACGGCTTCCGGATTGCAATCGCATGCCTTTGGTGACTCGGCCAACGCATCCGCCAATTTTGCGATCGCTGTCGGTTCCGGTGCCGTCTCCTCGTCGCTGAGCAGCATCGCCATCGGTGCAAATTCGACCACCGCGACCGTCGGTACCACCCCCTCGGGCGCAGCATCGCTGGGCACGGCGGTGGCCATCGGCAATGCCGCGCGCGCCACGCAGGAAGACGCCGTGGCCTTGGGCGACCTCGCCAATGCCAGCGGTTTCCATGCGACCGCGATCGGCGGGGAATCGGTCGCCTCGGGCGTGGGATCGCAGGCGTTTGGCTGGCAGGCCAACGCCGCGGGACGCACCGCCGTGGCGGTCGGCCACCAGGCGAACGCCGCCGGGCTGGAAGCGACCTCGGTCGGCAAGAGCACCCAGGCGGGCGGCGCCAACTCGACCGCAGTCGGCAGCCGCGCCAATGCGGCCGGGATCAGTTCGGTCGCGATCGGCAACAATGCCGTGACCGCTGACGGCACCACCCCGTCGGGCGCGGCCTCGCTGGGCACCGCCGTCGCCATCGGCAATGGCGCGCAGGCGACCAATGAAGACGCGGTTGCCCTGGGCGATCTGGCCAATGCCTCGGGCTTCCATGCGACCGCGATCGGCGGCGAATCGGTCGCCTCGGGCGTCGGCAGCCAGGCGTTCGGCTGGCAGGCCAATGCCTCGGGCCGCACCGCCGTGGCGGTGGGACACCAGGCCAATGCCGCCGGTTTCGAAGCGACCTCGGTGGGCAAGAGCGCGCAGGCAGGCGGCACCAACTCGGCCGCGCTCGGCAGCCGCGCCAGCGCGGCAGGCATCAATTCGGTCGCGATCGGCAATGGCGCGGTGACGGCGGACGGCACCACGCCCTCCGGCGCGGCCTCGACCGGAACCGCAGTGGCGGTGGGTAATCTGGCGCAGGCGACGGCAGAGGATGCCGTTGCGCTCGGCGACAAGGCAATC
>AYSC01000067.1 GCA_000503195.1 Blastomonas sp. CACIA14H2 | reverse complement strand
TTGCGCAAGCGCCGCTGCCACCCTCATCCAACTCCGCCTAACCGCGCTGACGCGCGCCAAGGCTGCGTATCCTTCTCCCTGCTCAGGGAGAAGGTTTTGCAATCTTCACTCATTCCCCGTCACCCCCGCGAAGGCGGGGGTCCCGCTTCTGGGTCAGGCGGTTAAGGAAAGCGGGATTCCCCCGTTCGCGGGAATGACGAGGAAGCTTCAAGCACGCGCCATCTGTCCCGCACCGCCGGGCAGCCGCGCCACTAGCAGCAGATACCAGCCCAGCAGCACCGTGTTGGGGATCGCATTGCGCCAGAAGCCGGTCGCGACCGAGAGCGCGCTGTCGACCACGAACCAGAGCAGCACCGACCAGGTCACCATCCGCCACAGCTTCTGCGCCTGCGGTGCGGACAGCTCTGGCGTGATCCGCGCCACCGCCAGCAGTGTGGCGCCCCAGCCGAGCGACACCGCACCCATCAGCGCGATGCTGAACCGGTGCAGCGGATCATAGGCAATCGGCGTTTCCGCCCCCAGCACCTCGAGCAGCAGCGTCATCGCCCCTTCCGTCGCGGCGAAGGCGCCCGAGATCAGCAGCAGCCCGAAGGCGATCACCCCGCCGCACCAGAAGCTCATCTGCGTCGTCCAGTTCGTCATGCTATTCTCTCCCGATTCACCCAATACGCCGATGATGGACAAGGCGCGGAAGCCGAACAATTACGTCTCAGGTCATCGCGCTGCATCTTCTGCCGCAAACGCACGTTAGAATGGCATATGCGCTTTCCAAACATTATCGCCTGGCTGCGCCGGCTCGTGTGGCTAGGCCTGATCGCCTTCGCGCTGCTGGTGGGCTATGCCTGGCTGCAGCCGGGGCGCGAGGACCTGCCATGGACGCCGCTCAGCCTGACCGACCCGATCGGCATGGCGACGCGCGGCAAGATCGTCGAACTGACCGGCCAGCGCGACCAGTGCCTGGCGCTGCTCGAAAGCTCGGGGCTGGAATTCAGCCCGCGCGAACCGTTCGGCGCGGACCAGTGCCGCGTCGAGGATGCGGTGCGCGCCACGGCGGGGCAGACGCTGCTCCCTCTCGCCCCGGCCTCGGTGTCGCCCTCCTGCCCGATGGCGATCGGCCTTCTGCTCTGGCAGGCGCAGGTGGTGCAGCCGCAGGCGCAGGCGATCCTGGGCAGCAAGGTCACCAATATCGAGACCTTCGGCAGCTATTCGTGCCGCCGCATGTACGCGCGCGACGACGGGCCATGGAGCGAGCATGCCACCGCCGATGCGCTCGATGTCAGCGGCTTCGTGCTCGCCGACGGACGGCGGATATCGGTGCTGAAAGATTGGCCAGGCGATGGCGAAGGCGGTGCTGAAAGGGCGCGCTTCCTGCGCGCGGTGCGCGACGGCGCGTGCGACCTGTTCGCGACCACGCTCTCACCCGATTACAACGCCGCGCATGCCGACCATCTGCATCTCGACCTTTCGAACCGCGGCGCGATGGGCTGGCGCGCCTGCCGTTGATCACTCGCGCCCGGCGCGGATCGCGGCTCCGGCGGCGATCGGGCAGATGACGGTGAGCAGCAGGCTGGCGGCGGCGAGCAGCAGCAGCCCGTTCTGGCTCCCTGGCGTGAGGCTGCCGGCGCCGAAGATCAGCAGCGGCACCGCGAGCGGCAGCAGCAGCAGCCCGCCCAGCGCGGCTCCGTGACGCAGACCGGCGGTAAGCGCGGCGATCATCACGCCTAAAGCTGCGAGCGCGGGCGTCGCGCAGGCCAACCCGATCTCGACAATGATCAGCTGCTCCGCACTTTGCCCCAGCAGGCCGGCGGAAATGATCGCGGCGAGCATCAGCGGCGGGCCGAAGCTCAGCCAGTGACCGATGGTCTTGGCGAGCGCGATCAGCTCTTCGGACAGCCCGCGCACGACATATTGGTCGATCATCCCCTGGTCGACATCGGCCTGGACCAGCCGGTCGATCGGCAGGATGCTGGCGAGCAGCGCCGCGACCCAGATCACCCCGCCGCCGGTGCGCCCGAGCAGCTGCGCATCTGGGCCAACCGCGAAGGGATAGATGGTCGCCACCGCTAGGAAGAAGATGATCGGCATCACGAACCCTGCGCTGCCGCGCGCGCCCCCGCCGAGGCCGAAGGCGAGCATCAGCTCGCGGCGGATCAGCGTGCCGAGCGCGCCAATCATTCCGCTTCCCCCGCACGGGCAACCGGCACGAAATCGGCGAGCGGCAATGTCTGCGCGCCCTCCAAAGGCAGCGGCTGGTGCGAGGCGGCGACCACGATGCCGCCCCCTACCCGGTGCCGCGCCATCAGATCGCCCAGCCGCGCGATCGAGGCGGTGTCGAGGCCGTTGGCGGGCTCGTCGAGCAGCCAGATGCCCGCACGCGACAGGCTGATCCGCGCGAGCAGCGCGCGCTTGCGCTGCCCGGTCGAAAGGAAGCGCACCGGCACATCGGCGAGATGTGCCAGATCCACCGCCGCCAGCGCGTCCGCTATCTCGGCCTCCACGCTGCCATCGAGCCGCGCCCAGTGCCCGAGCGCGCGCGCGAGCGGCTGGCCGGCATCGAGCGCGACCTTCTCGTCGGCGAGCGCCATGCGGCCATTCGCCTTCACCTCGCCCGCATATGCGGGGAGCAATCCGGCGATGACGCGGATCAGGCTCGATTTGCCCAGACCATTGGGGCCGGTGACATGGAGCGCCTCGCCCGCCTCCAGCTTCAGCGAGACGCCGCGAAACAGGATGCGCCCGCCGCGCAGACAGGCAAGGCCCGCGCATTCCAGCGCCGCGCCCCCCTCAAAGCCCCTGGCATCAAAGCCCTTGGATATTGCAGCATCTTGCGCCATCTGCCCCCGGATGGCGCATTTGCCGCCCGCTGCCAAGAGGAGACGATGATGGTCCGCAAACTGGACGATGCCGAACGCGCCGAAGCTCTGGCCAGCCTGCCCGAATGGAGCCACGAGCCGGTGCGCGACGGCATCACCCGCCGCTTCAGGTTCGACGATTTCGCGCGCGCCTTCGGGTTCATGACCAGCGTCGCGATCCTCGCCGAAAAGGCCGATCACCATCCCGAATGGTCGAACGTCTACAACCGGGTCGACATATTGCTCACCACGCACGACGCCGACGGGCTGTCGCAGCGCGATATCGACCTTGCCAGGGCGATCGACGCGCTCGTCTGAACACGTTTGCGGCGGCCATTGTGCCCGCCGCAGCACCGCTATACTGTGCTCCCCGACCGACCCCGCATGTACGGGGCGGCATATCATTCGGGAGAGAGTGTTTATGGCAGGTGAGACCCCTGATCTGGTCGACGAAGCGGCCCAGTCCACCACGGCGCTGGGACCGCTCATGGGCCTGGCGCGCGAGGATTTTATCGGCGCGATCGGCCTGTTGCTGCGCGAAACCGCGAGCGACCCGGCGCGCACGATGCGTCACGCCCAGGCCTTTTCCGAAGATGTCGTCAAGATCATGATGGGCCAGTCCGAGCTGTCGCCCGATCCCAAGGACAAGCGCTTCATGGACCCGGCCTGGCGGTTCAACCCGTTCTTCAAGGCGGGCGCGCAATATTATCTCGCCGTGCAGAAGGGCATGAAGAGCTGGATCGACGAGCTCGAGCTCGACGCGCTGGAGCGCGACCGTGCGAACTTCATCTCCGCGATCATCATCGATGCGCTCGCCCCCACCAACAGCCTGATCGGCAACCCGACCGCGCAGAAGCGCATCGTCGATTCGGGCGGGCTGTCGCTGCTCAAGGGGCTGAAGAACGCCTATAACGACATGGTGCACAATGACGGCATGGTCAGCCAGGTCGACAAGAAGCCATTCAAGCTGGGCGAGAATGTCGCGACCTCGAAGGGCAATGTCGTCTATCGCGACGAGATCATGGAGCTGATCCAGTATGCGCCGACGACGGAAGAGGTCTATGCGATCCCGCAGCTGACCATCCCGCCGCAGATCAACAAGATGTACATCAACGACCTGTCGCCCGAGAAATCGGTGGTGAAATGGCAGGTCGACAACGGCATCCAGACCTTCGTCATTTCCTGGCGCAACCCGCAAAAGGAACACGGCGCCTGGGCGATGGCGGATTATATCGCCGCCTGCACCCGCGCGCTCGATGTGGTGTGCGACATCACCGGATCGAAAAAGGTCAATGTCTCGGGCGGCTGTTCGGGCGGGCAGACGCTGGCGATGCTGGTGTCCAAGCTCCAGGCCTCGGGCGACGATCGCATCGGATCGGTGACGCTGATGGTGTGCGTTCTGCATCCCAAGCAGACCGATATCGAGGCGGGATCGCTGATGAGCGACAATGGCCTGGCGCTCGCCAAGCAGCGCGCGGCGCGCAAGGGCGTGATCAAGGGCAGCGACCTGTCGCGAGGCTTTGCCTGGCTGCGACCCAACGACCTGATCTGGAACTATGTCATCAACAACTATCTGATGGGCGAGGATCCGCCGGCATTCGACGTCTTGTTCTGGAATGCCGATGCGACCAACCTGTCGGCCAGCCTTATGGGCGATTTCCTCCACATCTACGAAACGCTCGCCTTTACCCGCAAGGGCGAGGTCGAGATGGTCGGGCACATGATCGACCTGTCCAAGGTCACCAACGACCTGTTCATCCTGGGCGGCGTGACCGACCATATCACCCCGTGGCGCGCCTGCTATCGCTCGACCCAGCTGTTCGGATCGAAGAATATCGACTTCATCCTCTCGCAATCGGGGCACATGCAGGCGATCCTCAACCCGCCGACCAACCCCAAGGCGAAATATTTCAAGATGAAGGGCAACACGCCGACCAAGGCGGGCAAGGCCCCGGCCGATGTCGACGACTGGCTGGCCAAGGCCGAAGAGGTCAAGGGCAGCTGGTGGCCTTACTGGATGGAATGGGTCCAGGCGCGATCGGGCGACAAGAAGGCCGCCCCCGCCTCGACCGGCAGCAAGAAACACCCGGCGCTGGAACCCGCGCCCGGTCTGTATGTACTGGAGTAGATCGCCTCGATCCTCCCCTGCAAGGGGAGGTGGCAGCGCGCCGCGCTGACGGAGGGGTGTCTCGTTGAAGCAAGGCTGATACCCCTCCACCCCTTCGTGGTCCCTCCCCGCGTAACGGCAAGGACGGGATCGACGAACTACGCACAGATTGGAATTCTTCTTGGCCACCCAGTTCAACGCCGCCGCAGCCACAGGCCCCGAAATCACGATGGAACAGGCCGATGGCCGCACGCTGCGCGTCGCGCGCTGGCGGTTCGACGAGGGGCTGACCAAGCCGCCGCTGCTGTTCTTCAACGGCATCGGCGCGAACATGGAGGCGGTGGCCCCGTTTGCCGACCTGCTCGAGGAACGGCCGTTCGTCACCTTCGACATGCCCGGCGTCGGCGGCTCGCCCGACCCGCGCGTGCCCTATAACGCCTTCCTGATGGCACGCATCGCGTGGCTGCTGCTCGATCGTTTCGGCATCGAGACCGTCGACGTGATGGGGGTCAGTTGGGGCGGCGCGATGGCGCAGCATTTCGCGCTCCAGCATTCGGGCAACGTCAACCGGCTGGTGCTCGCCGCAACCACCGCGGGCATGCTCATGATCCCCGGCAATATCTCGGCGCTCAGCAAGATGGCCGATCCGCGCCGCTATATCGACCCCAGCTATATGGAGAAGCATTTCGCGACGCTCTATGGCGGCTCGACCGAGGGCGCGACCGGGCATACCGGGCGCATCACCCCGCCGTCGAAGATTGGCTATTTCTACCAGCTGCTCGCGATGATCGGCTGGACCAGCGCGCCCTTCCTGCCCTTCATGAACAAGCCGACGCTGGTGCTGATGGGCGGCGACGACCAGATCGTTCCGGTCGCCAACGGACATATCCTCAAGACGCTGATCCCCAATTCGGAGCTGAAGATCATCGACGAGGGCGGGCATCTGTTCCTGCTCAGCCATCTCGACGAGAGCCTCGCCGCCATCCGCGCGCATCTGGATGCGGTGGAGGAATAGGGCCGAGGCTGGCGCATACGTCCCTCGACTACGCTCGGGAACTCGGAAATGTTGTTAGGCGATCAGCCTAAACCCTGTCCGTTTGTCCCGAGCGTAGTCGAGGGACTTATGCGCACGCGCTCCTATCGCACTACGCCGCCTTCACCTTCTGGCGATAGGCGTGGAGCAGCGGTTCGGTGTAACCGCTCGGCTGGTCCACCCCCTTGAACACCAGATCGCGCGCCGCCTGGAAGGCGAACGAGCCTTCCGGATTGTCCGCCATCGGCTTGTACAACGGGTCGCCCGCGTTCTGCGCATCGACCTTGGCCGCCATGCGCAGCAGCGCCGCGTCGACCTCTTCCGCCGTGCACACGCCGTGCAGCAGCCAGTTGGCCAGCGCCTGGCTGGAGATGCGCAGCGTCGCGCGGTCTTCCATCAGCCCCACATCGTGGATGTCGGGCACCTTGGAACAGCCGATGCCCTGATCGACCCAGCGCACGACATAACCCAGGATCCCCTGCGCGTTGTTGTCGAGCTCGGCGCGGATATCCTCCGGCGACCAGTTCTGCCCGGCGGCGAGCGGCACGCTGAGCAGCGGCTCGAGCGTCGGCACCGGCTGGCTTGCGATCTCGGCGCGGCGCGCGAAGACATCGACCTTGTGATAGTGCATCGCGTGCAGCGTCGCGGCGGTGGGTGACGGCACCCAGGCGGTGTTCGCGCCAGTCATCGGGTGACCGATCTTCTGTTCCATCATGTCGCGCATCATGTCGGGCGCGGCCCACATGCCCTTGCCGATCTGCGCCTTGCCATCGAGCCCGCACTTGAGGCCGATGCCGACATTGCGCGCCTCGTACGACTTGATCCAGTCCGAGCTCTTCATGTCGCCCTTGCGGATCATCGCGCCCGCCTGCATCGAGGTGTGGATCTCGTCGCCAGTGCGGTCGAGGAAACCGGTGTTGATGAACACGATCCGGTCCTTCACCGCGTGAATGCACGCGGCGAGGTTCGCCGAGGTGCGGCGCTCCTCGTCCATCACGCCGACCTTGATCGTGTGTCGCGCGAGGCCCAGCATGTCCTCGACTGCGTTGAACAATTCGTTAGTGAACCCGCACTCCTCGGGCCCGTGCATCTTGGGCTTGACGATATAGATCGATCCGGCGCGGCTGTTGCGGAAGCGGCCCAGGCCCTTGAGATCATGCATGCCGATGGCGCTGGTGAACACCGCATCGAGAATGCCCTCGGGGGCTTCCGAGCCGTCGGCCAGCAGCACCGCCGGATTGGTCATCAGATGGCCGACATTGCGCACGAACAGCACGCTGCGGCCCGGCAGGCTGAACGCGGTGCCATCGGGCGCGACATAGTCGCGGTCCGGCTCGAGCGCGCGAGTCAGCGTCTTGCCGCCCTTGGGGAAGCTCGCCTGCAAATCGCCGCGCATCAGGCCCAGCCAGTTGGTGTACGCCAGGATCTTGTCCTCGGCATCGACCGCAGCGACCGAATCCTCCATGTCGATGATGGTGGTAAGCGCAGCCTCGAGCAGCACATCGGCGATGCCCGCCGGATCATCCTTGCCGATCGGGTGCGCGTGATCGATCACGATCTCGATATGCAGGCCGTTATGCTTCAGCAACAGGCTGTCGCCGCGCGTACCGACGAGCTGCGCCGGGTCGGCGAGCGCGGGCGTGCCGCCGGCATAATCCGCCCAGCTGCCAGCCGCGAGCGGCACCGCCTCGTCGAGAAACGCCTTGGCCGCCTTGACCACCGCCGCACCGCGCACCGGGTCGTAGCCGCCGGGCTGGGCCGGGGCGGCATCGAGCGCGTCGGTGCCGTAATAGGCATCGTACAGGCTGCCCCAGCGCGCATTGGCGGCGTTGAGCACGAAGCGGTCGTTGAGCGAGGGCACCACGAGCTGCGGACCTGCCATGGTCGCGATTTCGGGATCGACATTCTGCGTGCCGATAGCGAACGGCTGCGGCTCGGTCACCAGATAGCCGATGTCGTAGAGGAAGGTGCGATATTCCATCGCATTGAACGGCTGCCCCTTGCGCGCGCGATGCCAGTCATCGATCTTCGCCTGCAAATCGTCGCGCTTTTCCAGCAGCTTGCGGTTCACAGGTACGAAGCGTTCGAGCAGAGCGGCGAAATCCGCCCAGAAGCGGTCCGCATCCAGCGCGAGCGGGGCCAGCACCGATTCGGTGACAAAGCCGTGCAGCGCGGAATCGATGCTGATGCCGTTGCTCTGGAGATAGTCGCTCATTCCCGGTCCTCTTTGCTGGATGCGATCGGCCCCTGGCATGATGCCAAAAGGTGCAGAGTTTTCCCGGGGAGGAATGGCGCACAGCCTATGGCAAGGCAAGCTGCCAAAGTAAATCCGGTTTAGGTTGCTACGGGTGGCGGGATGCCGCCAACCCGGCTAAGAGGTGGCGGATGACGACCAGCCCTGCCAGCCTGACCGCATCCGAAATCGCCTGTCTGGAGCGGATAGACCAGACCACGATGCTGGCGCAGGTCGAGACCTGGGCGATGATCAACAGCGGGTCGGGCAATCTGGCGGGCCTCGAGCAGACCGCCGCGCTGCTCGCCGATGCCTTTTCCGCGCTTCCCGGCGAAGTGCAGCTGGTCGATGGCGCGCCGGTCGAGGCTGTGCGCGCCGATGGCAGCATCGACACGATCGAGCGGGGAAAGCATCTCGTCGTCTCGGTGCGTCCCGGTGCGAACCTGCGACTGCTGCTGACCGGGCATATGGACACGGTGTTTCCCGCCGATCATCCGTTTCAAAGCCTGACCTGGCTGGAGCCGGGCGTGCTCAATGGCCCCGGCGTCGCCGACATGAAGGGCGGGATCGCGGTCATGCTCGCCGCGCTGAAGGCCGTGGACGCCTCGCCGCTCGGCGCCACCATCGGCTATGACGTGCTGATCAACAGCGACGAGGAGGTGGGTTCCGCCTCGTCCGCGCCGCTGATCGCCGCGCTGGCAGCCGGCAAGGTGGCGGCGCTGACCTATGAACCCGCCCTGCCCGATGGCACATTGGCGGGCGAGCGCGGCGGATCGGGCAATTTCTCGATCATCGTCACCGGCCGCTCGGCGCATGCGGGGCGCAACCCGCACGAGGGGCGCAACGCGCTGGTCGCCGCCGCCGATCTCGCAGTGCGGCTCAAGGCGCTGACCCGTGATGGGCTGTCGGTGAACCCCGCCAAGATCGACGGCGGCAGCGCCAACAATGTCGTGCCCGATCACGCCATATTGCGCGTCAACTTCCGCCCGCAAAGCCTTGAGATGCAGGCCCTTGCCGAAGAAGCGCTGCACCGGCTCGCCCACGAGATCGCCGCAGCGCACGAGGTCGGCGTGCATGTCCATGGCAGCTTCGGCCGCCCGCCCAAGCCGATCGATCCCGGCGCGGAGAGGCTGTTCGGGCTGGTCAAGGATTGCGGCGCGGCGCTGGGGCTCGACATATCCTGGCGCGGCACCGGCGGGGTGTGCGATGGCAACAATATTGCGGCGTGCGGCGTGCCGGTGGTCGACACCATGGGCGTGCGCGGCGGCGCGATCCACAGCGCGGACGAATTCCTGATCGCCGACAGCTTGGCCGAACGCGCCCGGCTCTCGGCGCTCACCATATTGCGGCTTGCCGAAAAGAGGGGGTTATGAGCTTTGTCATCCGGGCGGCGACGCCTGACGATCTGCAGGCAATCTACGAGATGGCCAAGCTGACCGGCGGGGGGTTCACCAACCTGCCCGCCGACCGCAAGTCGCTCGAGGGCAAGATCGAACGGTCGACGACCTGCTTCGCGCGCGAAGACGACGATCTGCGCGACGAGCTGTTCGTGCTGGTGCTCGAGAATACCGAGACCGGCGAGATCCGGGGCACCTGCCAGCTGCTCACCCAGGTCGGGCAGAAATGGCCGTTCTACAGCTATCGCCTCAGCACGCTGACCCAGCACAGCGCCGAGCTCGGCCGCACCTTCCGCGCCGAAATCCTGAGCCTGGTCACCGATCTGGAAGGGTCGAGCGAGGTCGGCGGGCTGTTCCTGCACCCCAACGAGCGTGCAGGTGGCCTGGGCATGCTGCTCGCGCGCAGCCGCTATCTATTCATCGGCCTGCACCGCGCGCGCTTTGCCGACCGCATCCTGGCCGAACTGCGCGGGATCATCGACGATGCCGGCGATTCGCCCTTCTGGGACAGCATTGCCGGGCGCTTTTTCGGCATGAGCTTCGATGAGGCGGACACGTTCAATGCGCTGCACGGCAACCAGTTCATCGCCGATCTGATGCCCAAGCACCCGGTCTATGTCGCGATGCTCTCCGACAGCGCGCGGCACGTGCTCGGCCGCCCCAATGTCAGCGGCCGCGCGGCGATGCGAATGCTGGAAAATGAAGGCTTTGCGCACGAGAATTATGTCGACATCTTCGATGGCGGCCCGACCATGACCGCACGCACCGACCAGGTCCATTCGATCCGCAACGCGCGCGATGCCAGGATCGCGGGCCTCGGCGATGGCGGCAAGGTCTCGCTGGTCGCCTCGGGCCGCCTCGCCGATTTCCGCTGCGCCTATGGCAAGGTGGCGGATGGCACAGAAGGCGTGACGCTCGATCCCGCAACGGCAGAAATGCTGCGCGTCGGATCAGGCGACGTGGTGCGCTGGATCGAGAGGTAAGCCATAAAACCCTCTCCCTTGAGGGGAGAGGGCTGCGGAGCCTTGATGAGCGAAGCGAATGTAGGCGAAGCTGGGTAAGGGTGAAGATGCGCAACGCTTCCCGCAATCCCCCCTCTCCCAGCTCCGACTTGGCTCGATGCGCTCGCCAAGTCTGCGCAACCCTCTCCCTCGTGGGGGAGAGGGAGCGAAAACAGGAAACGAGGATGCTCACCGAGATCAATTTCGACGGAATCATCGGCCCCAGCCACAATTATGCGGGCCTCAGCCTCGGCAATATCGCCTCGGCCAACAACGCCGGTTCGGTCAGCGAACCGCGCGCCGCGGCGTTGCAGGGCGTGGCCAAGATGCGCGCCAATATCGCGCTCGGTCTGGCGCAGGGCTTCTTCATGCCGCTCGACCGGCCCAATACGGGCTGGCTGGAGAGCCTGGCGACCGATGTCGCCAACGCCGAACCGCATCTGCGCGCCGCCAGCTTTTCCGCTTCGTCGATGTGGGCTGCCAATGCCGCGACCGTCTCGCCTGGCCCGGATACCGCCGATGGCCGCTGCCACCTGACCGTCGCCAATCTGATCACCATGCCGCACCGCAGCCACGAATGGATCGGCACGCTGGCACAGCTGAAGCTCGCCTTTGCCGACGAGCGCCATTTCGCGGTGCACGGCCCTGTCCCCGCCCCTTTCGGCGACGAGGGTGCGGCCAATCACATGCGGCTTTGCGAGCAGCACGACAGCCCGGGCGTCGAGATTTTCGTCTATGGCAAGGCGGGCGGCCCCTTCCCCGCGCGCCAGCATGTCGAGGCGGGCAAGGCGATCGCGCGGCGGCACGGACTGGCACCGGATCGCACCCTCTTCATCCAGCAGAGCGAGACCGCGATCGCCGCGGGTGCGTTCCACAACGATGTCGTCGCGGTCGCCAATGAAAGCGTGCTGTTCACGCACCAACAGGCTTTCGAGGATCGTGAGGCCGCCTATGCCGCGATCCGGGCCGCGTTTCCTGCGGTGCAGATCGTCGAGGTGCCCGCCAGCGCGGTGTCGCTCGCCGACGCGATCAGGAGCTATCTGTTCAACGCGCAGCTGGTCACCCTGCCCGATGGCGGCCAGGCCCTGGTGCTGCCCAGCGAATCACAGGAGGTGCCCGCCGTGTGGCAATGGCTCGAGGCGATGGTCGCGGGCAACGGGCCGATCCGGCAGCTGGTGCCGGTCAATGTCCGCCAGTCGATGGCCAATGGCGGCGGCCCGGCGTGCCTCAGGCTGCGCGTGGTCGCCGATCCGGCCACGGTCGATCCGCGCTTCATCGCGACACCGGACAGGCTCGATGCGGTCGAGCGGGTGATCGCTTCGCACTGGCCCGAGCGGATCGCGCCGGGCGATCTCGCCGATCCTGCGCTGGCCGAAACAGTGCGCGACGCTCGGCTGGCGTTGCTGCAGGCGCTTGACCTCGAAGCGCTCGCCTGACCTGTCGGCAGGCTTTACAGTTTAACCCTTTATTCACTATCGTACCCCGCAGAAATCCGCCCTTGGCACAGGGCTTGCGGGGGGAATGCCCATGTTCGAGAAGATCCGTCGCCTCTTCATCATCAAGACCAAGTTCGAGGTGTATCTGATCACCTATGCCCTGGCGCTGGGGGCCTGCGAGCGCGGCAAGCTCTATCTCGAACAATATCCCGGCTATGGCGGCTGGCTGCTGTTCGTCGCGTGCACCGGCGCGGTGTTCATGGCGGGCGCCAAGATGCTCGACGCGATCGATTACCAGAAGGCGTACGGGCCTGAATGATGAGGGAAAGTGGAGAGCTTCTGTTGCCCGGTGCTCTCCAAACCGCTGAACTCCGCTTCTGTTGCCCGGTGGGTTCAACCGCGCTCTTGCTTTATAACTCTTGGCCGTTAGGCCGCTGAATTATGCAGCGAGGGCGAGTGCGTCATTGTCATTGGCACTTATGAGTTTTGAGCCTTTAACGGGTTACTCAGCCCGGACGAAAACACCGCTTTTCAACACACGTCGATCCTAGTTCGGCCCCGTCAAAAGCCCCGCTTTCACGGGGATCCCCCGTTAAGCGAAGTTTATGGTGGAGCCGCCGGGTACCGCCCCCGGGTCCGCTGTGCCTATTGCACGCCGCAATTTATCGTCATAGCCGGACGAACCGGCAGGAACCCATATAGCGATGCTTTGGTGAATGGGAAGTGAGCGGCGGGAGAATTTCCGTGCTGCACCTATCCCCTCCCCTTGGGGGGGGTGGCCGAAGGCCGGGGTGGGGACGACCACCGGTCGCGCTTCTG
>AYSC01000066.1 GCA_000503195.1 Blastomonas sp. CACIA14H2 | reverse complement strand
CCCCTTGCAGGGGAGGATTATATCAAGCTTGCCCCGCCCCGCGTTTCCGGCGATGGACCTGCCGACACCTCAATCAGGAATCACCATGACCGCTCCGTTCAAGCGTCTGGCCGTCTATTGCGGCTCCGCCACCCCTGCCGACCCCGTCTATATCGAAACCGCGCGCATGGTTGGCGCGACGCTCGCCAATCGGGGGATCGGCGTGGTCTATGGCGGCGGGCGGCTCGGGCTGATGGGCGCGACCGCCGATGCCGCGCTGGAACAGGGCGGCGAGGTGATCGGCATCATTCCCGAAGCCCTGGTCCGGCCCGAAGTGGCGCATCAGGGCTGCACCGAGCTGCATGTCGTCCCCGGCATGCACGCGCGCAAGCAGGCGTTCACCGACCTGTCCGACGGCTTCATCGTGCTGCCCGGCGGGGTCGGGACGATGGACGAGCTGTGGGAGGCGATCAGCTGGTCGCAGCTCGGCTATCACGACAAGCCGGTCGGTCTGCTCAACGTCAACGGCTTTTACGACCAGCTCATCGCCTTCAACCGCCACATGATCGAGGTCGGCTTCATCCGCCCGCAGCACGCGAACATCCTGATCGTCGACGACACGCTCGACGGATTGCTCGCCAAGATGGCGGCGTACGAGCCGCACCAGTCGATCTTCTCGATGACGACGGATGATCTCTAAGCGAACCGCAGAATCCGGTTCCCCCGCGAAGGCGGGGGCCCATCTCCTGCGGTCGCATCCAGCA
This sequence comes from Blastomonas sp. CACIA14H2, assembly GCA_000503195.1. Classification (GTDB taxonomy): domain Bacteria; phylum Pseudomonadota; class Alphaproteobacteria; order Sphingomonadales; family Sphingomonadaceae; genus Blastomonas. The sequence continues at coordinate 13,822 of AYSC01000066.1, read as the reverse complement.
CAGCGGTCAGGAGATGGGCCCCTGCCTGCGCAGGGGACCGACGCCCATGGATAGAGCCGCCATCGTCTCCCATGCGCGCGACTCGATCGCGCGCGGCTCGAAATCCTTCGCGCTGGCCTCGAAGCTGTTCGATCCGCTGACGCGCGAGCGCGCCTGGCTGCTTTATGCCTGGTGCCGCAAGTGCGACGATCTCGCCGACGGGCAGGACATGGGCCATGGCATGAGCGCGGTCGCCGATGCGAAGGACCGCGTCGCCTATATCCGCGAACAGACCGACCGGGCGCTCAGCGGGCAACCGGTGGACGATCCCGCCTTTGCCGCGCTCGCGCTGGTCGCTGCCGAATGTCGCCTGCCCCGCGCGATCATCTTCGACGTGATCCAGGGCTTTGCGCTCGATGCCGATGACTGGCGCCCGCGCACCGAGCGCGACCTGTACCAATATTGCTATCATGTCGCCGGCGCGGTGGGGCTGCTGATGGCGATCGTGATGGGCGTCGATCCGCACGACGAGGAGACGCTCGACCGCGCCTGCGATCTCGGCCTCGCCTTCCAGCTCGCCAATATCGCGCGCGACCTGTCCGAGGACGATTCGGTCGGCCGCTGCTATCTGCCGGTCGAATGGCTGGCCGAGATGGACATCCCGCCCGGCCAGCACATGAAGCCTTGGCTGCGTCCGCAGCTGGTGCCGCTGGCCAAGCGGTTGGCCGACCGGTCGGAGGCGCACGAGGCCTCGGCGCGGGTGGGCGCGGCGCGACTGCCCTTCCGCGCGCGCTGGGCGGTGCTGGCGGCGGCGGGAATCTATGGCGATATCGCGCGCGAGGTGCGCCGCCGGGGCGCGCAGGCCTGGGACCACAGGGTGATCACCACGCGCGGGCAGAAGATCGGCTGGGTCGCGCGCAGCCTGGTCCAGGCGATGCGGTCACCGGCCCCGGTCGGTCGCGAGGGCCTGTGGACGCGGCCGCGCGCGGAACGCTGATCAGGCGGCGCGCGCCGTCCGCAGGCGCTCGGCCATCGGATAGATTTCGGCATGTTCGCGCTCGATCCGTTCGGCCAGCGCCGCGAACACATGCGCCGATTCGGCGCGAAAGCGATCGGCGTCGGCGAGCAGCACATCGGCACGCTTCCAGCGATCGACGAAATCGAGAAATGCATCGGCCAGGCCGCCCATTTCCTGCCAATAGCGTTCTGCGGTGCGTGCGACCTCGGCATCGCTGGCGTTACGCAGCGCGGGGTAGAGAATCTCGTCCTCGAGTGCCAGGTGGATCCGCAAGATGCCCGTGAGCCGCGCCATCATCAGCGTGATCTCGACCGCGGCGGGCCGGTCGGCGATCTGCACCGATCGCGCCTGGATATCCTGCACGATGGCCAGACACGCTTCATGCTGCGACTGCAATTGACCAATACGCCAGTTCATGCCCGTGCGTCCTCCCCGAACCGATCAGCGATCGGCCCAAGTGTCTGGGACTAAACCAGTTTAGTTAAGGCCCGCCTAATCCCGCCATCCTCGGCGAAAATGCCGGTCGGGATCAGTTCTGCGCTTGCCAGAAAAACTGGTTGCAGATAGAAACCCAAAATGCGTTTCGTCACCGCTCGCCCCCCGGGGGCCTTCACCCTGTCGCTGCTCACCGGCGCTTGCCTGGTGCTGTCTGCCTGTTCGGGAGGCAAGGAAGAGGCGGCGCCGGCCGCCGCCGACAAGGTCTACCCGGTCGATATCGCGCTGGTCCGGCCCGCGAGCGGCTCGGCGATCATAACGGCGGCGGGCACGGTGCGCTATCGCTACGAAACGCCGCTCGGCTTCACCACGGCGGGCAAGATCGCCAGCATCCGCTTTGAGGAGGGCGATCGCGTCATGCCGGGCGCGCTGATCGCCGCGCTCGATGCGACCCAGGTCGGCGCCAATCTGGAAAGCGCGCGCGCCGAACAGCAGCGCGCGCAGGCCGAGCTCGGCCGGTTCCAGCAGCTGTTCGAAAAGGGCTGGGTGACGCGCGCCCAGCTCGAACGCGCCGAGGCGACCGCGCGCGCCGCGACCGCCCAGGTCAGCACCGCAGGCTTTGCCAGCGGCACCTCGCGCATCCTCGCGCCTTCGGGCGGGATCATCCTCGCGCGCACCGCAGAGCCCGGCCAGGTCGTCGCGGCCGGCACGCAGATCGTGGTGCTGGGCGAGACCAGCGGCGGCATGGTACTGCGCGCACCGATGATCGACAGCGATATCGCGCGCCTTTCCCCCGGCATGCCGGTGACGGTCCGGCTGTCGGCGGTTCCCGGTGGCGAGATCGAGGGTGTGATCAGCGAGATCGACGCGCGCGCCAACCCCAGCTCGGGCGCGTTCGAGGTGACGATCGCGCTGCCCGCCAATCCCGCGCTGCGATCGGGCCAGATTGGCACGGCAGAGTTCCGCGTCGCCGCCGCGCCCGATGCCACCGGGCTCGCGGTACCCGCCAGTGCGGTGTTCAACGTGCGCGCGGACGAAGGCTTTGTGTATCTTCTCGATCCGAAGACCAGCCGGGTGCGCGCGCGCGCGGTGCAGATCGGCCGGATCGACGACAGGGAGCTGATCGTCACCGGCGGTCTCAAGCCGGGCGACCGCATCGTGCGCTCGGGCCTTGTGCTGCTGACCGATGGCGCGAAGGTGAAGCCGCTCGCCAGCCGTCAGCCGAGCCGCACCACCGCCGCTGCGGCCCCCGCCGCCGCCGCGCGGTGACGCCGCCAGGGCACGCCGCGCGATGAACCTTGCCGCCTTCACCATCGCCCGCTGGCAGCTCAGCCTGGTGGCGTTCCTGCTGCTCGCGGCGCTCGGCCTCACCTCGCTGCTGACCATTCCGCGCTCGGTCGATCCGCATTTCCCGATCCCCGTGGTCACGGTGATCATCGCATTGCCCGGCGCGGATGCGGCGGATATCGAGCAGACCATCGCCAAGCCGGTGGAAGAGGTGCTGCGCGGCATCGACGATATCGACGAGATCCGCGCGGGGATTACCGACGGCTTCGTCACCGTCACCGCCGAGTTCGACTGGGACGGCGACCCCGACCAGTATTTCAACGATGTCGTGCGCGAGGTGAGCGCGATCCGCAGCCAGCTGCCCGAAGGCATTACCGAGCTGCGCTATCGCAAGGCGCGCACCACCGAGGCGGCGGTGTTGCAGCTGGCGATGGTCAGCAAGACCGCGAGCTGGCGGCGGATGCAGAAATATTCGGAGGATATCCGCGATACCTTCGTGCGCTATCCCGGCGTGCGCAACACGGTGATCGACGGCCTGCCGCAGCCCGAGGTGCAGGTGGCGATCGACAGCCGCCGGCTTGCCGAACTGGGCCTGGCCCCGTCCGCGATCGCCGACGCGCTGCGCCGCGGCGGCGCGGAGCTTCCGCCCGGCGCGGTGGACAGCGCAGGGCGGCGCTTCAATGTCGAGGCAGGCGGCGCCTATCGCGATCTCGACACGATCGCCAACCTGCCGATCCGCGCGGGCAACGGCACGCTGATGCGCGTGCGTGACGTCGCCGATGTCCGCTGGGGCAATGCCGAACAGCTCTATATCACCCGCTTCAACGGCGAACGCGCGATCTTCCTGTCGATCCTGCAGAAGGACGGGTTCGACGTCATCCGCCTCAAGGCCTCGCTGGAAGAAGAACTCAAGCGGCAGCAGGCCAATTTCCCGCCCGATATCCGGCTCGAGCAGATTTTCGACCAGAGCCGCGATATCGAGCACCGGTTGAGCGAGCTCACCCGCGACTTCTCGATCGCCTTGGGGCTGGTCATCATCACATTGCTGCCGCTGGGCTGGCGCGCCTCGGTGATCGTGATGATCTCGATCCCGCTGTCGCTCGCCTCGGGCCTGCTCGCGATCAGCGTGATGGGCTATAATCTCAGCCAGCTGGCAGTTGCGGGGTTCATCGTCGCGCTCGGGCTGCTGGTGGACGATTCGATCGTGGTCACCGAGAATATCGCGCGGCACCTGCGCATGGGCAAGCGGCGCTCGATCGCCGCGATCGACGCGACGCGCGAGATCACGCCCGCGGTGCTCGGCTCGACCGGGGTGCTGATCTTCGCCTTCACGCCGCTGCTCTTCCTGCCCGAGGGCGCGGGCAAGTTCACCCAGTCGTTCATCTACACGATCATCTTCACCGTGTTCGCCTCGCTGGTGATCTCGCTGACGATCATCCCCTTCCTCGCCAGCCGCATTCTCTCGCGCGACGAGGACCCGGAGGGCAATGCCATCCTCAAATGGCTGACGCACCAGATCGAGCGGCTCTATCGCCCGATCCTGCACGGCGCGCTCGACAAGCCCAAGCGCACCTTCTGGGCCTCGATGGCGCTGACGCTGTCGGCCTTTGCGCTGATCCCGGTGCTCGGCTTCAGCCTGTTCCCCTATGCCGATACCAGCTATTTCCGCGTCACCATCGATGCCGAACAGGGCAGCAGCGTCGCCACCACCGATGCGCTGGTGCGCAAGGTCGAGGCGGTGCTGGCGAAGGAGCCCGATATCAAGGTGCGCGCGGCCAATACCGGCAGTTCGAACCCGCAGGTCTTCTACAATGTCTTCGCGCTCGATCAGCGGCCCAATTTCGGCGAGGTGTTCGCGGTCATGGATCGCTGGCACCCCGATCGCAGCCCGCAGATGGTCCAGCGCATCCGCGACCGGCTCGAGCAGATCCCGGGCGCGCGCTTCAATGTCGAGCTGTTCCAGAACGGCGCGCCGATCGCCTCGCCCGTGGCGCTGCGCATCACCGGCGAGAATCTCGACACGCTGCGCGACCTGGCCGCGAGGGTGGAGAAGATCCTGCGCTCGACGCCCGGCGCGCGCGACGTGATCAACCCGGTCGCGACCGACGGCATCGATCTCGATGTCGGCATCGACGATGCCAAGGCCGCCCTGCTCAACATCGCGCCGGGCGAGCCGCGCCGCGCGATCCGGCTGGCATTGTCGGGCGAGAATGCGGGTACGTTCCGCGATCCCGAGGGCGACAGCTACCGCGTCACTGTGCGCTTGCCGCTCGATACCACCCAGCCGATCTCGGCGCTCGACAAGGTCTATGTCGCCAGCCGCACCGGCGATGCCATTCCGCTCTCGCAGATCAGCACCCCCCGGCTGGAAAGCGTGCCGCCGCAGATCCAGCGCTTCCAGCTCGAACGATCGGTCACCGTCACCGCCAACGCGCAGCCCGGCGCGCTGCCCTCGCGGATCAGCCAGCAGGCGATGGACGAGGTGGGCAAGATCAGGCTGCCGCCGGGCTATCGCGTCTCCGCCGGCGGCGAGGCCGAGGCGATCGCCACCGTGTTCGGTGGCCTCGGGCCGATCATCCTGATCGCATTGTTCGGCATATTCGCGGTCCTCGTCGCCGAATTCGGCCGCTTCCGCGAGACGATCGTGGTCGCGGGCGTGATCCCGCTGGGCACATTCGGCGGCTTTGTCGCGCTGTTCGTGACCGGTTCGTCGCTCAGCTATATGGCGATCATCGGCTTCGTCGCGCTGGTCGGGATCGAGATCAAGAATTCGATCCTGCTGGTCGATTTCACCACCCAGCTGCGCCGCGAGGGTATGGAATTGCGCACGGCGATCGAACGCGCCGGCGAGGTGCGCTTCCTGCCGGTGCTGCTGACCTCGGTCACCGCGATCGGCGGCCTCTTGCCGCTCGCCTTGTTCGGCGGGTCGCTCTACGCGCCGCTCGCCAGCGTGATCATCGGCGGGCTGATCTCGTCCACGCTGCTCTCGCGCATCGTTACCCCGGTCATGTATCTGCTGATCGCGCGTGGTGGGGAGAAGGACGCCGAGGCCAAGGCCCCGCCGGTGCTGCCGGTCGAAGGCTGAGGTGGTTGTTTTGGAGCCCGGCAGGTTTATCTTCTGAAACGAGTCGGGACACCCATCTCCCCTCCCGCGTGCGGGTGGGGAAGGCTCAGCGTGCTGAGCCGGGCTGGGCCCGAACTGAAGCGATGTCATTCCCACCCCGGCTGAGCCTTTGGCCCAGCCACCCCTTCCGCAAGCGGGAGGGGATAGACGCAAGGAAATTCAGCATGACCCAGCAGACCGCGATCATCGCCGGAGGCTGTTTCTGGTGCACCGAGGCCGTGTTCAACGACGTGATCGGCGTGAGCAAGGTGGAAAGCGGCTATATCGGCGGCACCACCGAGAACCCGACCTACAAGCAGGTCTGCTCGGGCAATACCGGTCATGCCGAGGCAATCCGCGTGACCTTCGACGACGAGCAGCTGAGCTATGCCGATCTGCTCGACATCTTCTTCGCGACGCACGATCCGACGCAACTCAACCGCCAGGGCAATGATGTCGGCACCCAGTATCGCTCGGCGATCTTTCCGCTCGATGCTGTGCAGCAGGTCGAAGCCGAGGCCGCGATGAGCCGCAATCAGGCGAACTGGCCTTCGACCATCGTCACAACGATCGAGGAGCCGACCATCTGGTATCCGGCCGAGGATTACCACCAGGAATACTGGCAGGGCGAAGGCCAGCGGAACCCCTATTGCCTGGCGGTGATCCCGCCCAAGCTGCAGAAGCTGCGCAAGAGCTTTGCCGCGCGGGTCAAGGCCTGACACCATGGTGCCATGCGGGACGGCTTGACAGCCGGACGGTGCACTGCAAGGTCTGCGCCCGGCTATCGGGACCGATAAAGAGGACATAAAGTGAAGCCCATCCGCAAAGCTGTGTTTCCGGTTGCCGGTCTTGGCACCCGTTTCCTTCCCGCGACCAAGGCGATCCCCAAGGAGATGCTGCCGATCGTCGATCGCCCGCTGATCCAGTATGCGGTCGACGAGGCGCGCGAAGCGGGGATCGAGCAGATGATCTTCGTCACCGGGCGCGGCAAGAGCGCGATCGAGGACCATTTCGACATCGCGTTCGAGCTGGAAAAGACGATGGCGGAGCGCGGCAAGTCGCTCGAAGTGCTCGAGCCCACAAGGCTTGGCCCAGGCAATTGCGCCTATGTGCGCCAGCAGGAGCCGCTCGGCCTCGGCCATGCGATCTGGTGCGCGCGCGATATCGTCGGCGACGAACCCTTCGCGATCTTCCTGCCCGACGAATTCATGGTCGGCTCGCCGGGCTGCATGAAGCAGATGGTCGAGGCCTATAACCGGCTGGGCGGCAACGTGATCAGCGTGCTCGAGGTGCCGCACGAGGCGGTGTCGAGCTATGGCGTCATCGCCCCGGGCCAGAGCGAGGGCGACACCACCGAGGTGCTGGGCCTGGTTGAAAAACCCAGGGTCGAGGACGCCCCGTCGAACCTCATTATCTCGGGCCGCTATATCCTGCAGCCCGAGGTCATGCGCACGCTGGAGAGCCAGGAAAAGGGCGCGGGCGGCGAGATCCAGCTGACTGACGCGATGGCGCGGATGATCGGCACCCAGCCGTTCCATGCCGTGACCTTTGCCGGCAAGCGGTACGACTGCGGTTCCAAGGCGGGCTATGTCCAGGCGAACCTGGCGATCGCGCTCGAGCGCGAGGACATGGGCGAGGAAATCCGCGCCTTTGCACTCGACCTGCTGAAATAACGGTTCAGCAAAGGCTCAGCCGGGCTATAGCAGGACCGAAGACGCGCACGCATGCGCGCCGGAGGGTCGAATCGATGAAAGCTGTAGTTGCAGTCGCGCTGATCGCGCCGCTGGCGCTGACCGGGTGCGTGGCCAGCGCGGTGGGGTCGATCGTCACCGCGCCGGTCAAGATCGTCTCCAAGGGTGTCGATCTGGCCACCACCAGCCAGTCCGAGGCCGATGAAAACCGCGGTCGTGCGATGCGCAAGGCCGAGGAACGCCTGGGCAAGCTGCAGCGCCAGCGCGACAAGGCGCTGCGCAAATGCGACGATGGCGATGACGAGGCCTGCGAACTGGCGCGCGACATCCAGGAACAGATCGACGAGGAACGCGATCGGGTAATGTAGGTCCCGCCGCAGGTCATCGCGGGACTGGTCACGAGGCGATCCTGCGGTTAAGGGCCAGAGCAGGGCGGGCCGCATCGCATGCCGGGCCCCGCGTTGACGAAAGGCCTCGATAATCCATGGACGGACAGCAACTGTTTTTCCTGATCGCCGCGCTGGTGATCGCGGTGATGATCCTCATCTGGGCGCTGGTCGGGCGCAGTGGCGGCACCGGCCATCACGATGCCGGGCATGGCCACGACGATCATGGGCATGATCACGGGCATGGTGCGCACGATCATGGCCATGCTGCCGTCGAAGCCCCTCCGGCGATCATCCCCACCATCGGCGGTGCGCCCGATCCGACCGTGGCAGCGCTCTCCACCGCCGATGTCGATGCCCAGATTGCCGCCCAGGCCGCCGAAGCCCAGGCGAGCGGCAAGCCGCGCATTGCCGCTGCGGTCGGCGATCCGGACGATCTGCGCAAGATCAAGGGCATCGGCCCCAAGCTCAATACGCTGCTCGGCGAACTTGGCGTGGCGCGCTACGACCAGATCGCCGCCTGGACCGCTGCCGATGTGGCGGAGATCGACCCCTATCTCGGCACCTTCAAGGGTCGCATCGACCGCGACAACTGGATCGAACAGGCCGGATTCCTGGCGCGCGGCGACATTGCCGGGTTCGAGGCGAAATTCGGGAAGCTTTGAGGGCAGGATCGCGACTGATCGCCCTGCCCCGCTCAGCCTCAACCTGTCGAAGGCTCCCCGCCTTGGGCGCCATTATTCCGGCCGTCATTCCCGCGAACGCGGGAATCCCGCTTGATCGTTCAGGACCGAAGGAAAGCGGGACCCCGCCTTCGCGGGGGTGACGAAGGACAGGGCGGAACGGTAGTGCGGGGCCTTCGACAGGCTCAGGCTGAGCGGACGTGGGGTCCCTGAGGCGCAAACAAAAAGGCCGGGTCATCGCGATGATGACCCGGCCTTTCGTGTTTCAGCAATCCGTCCGGATCAGGCCAGCGCGGCCTTCAGCTTTTCGGCGAGATCGGTCTTTTCCCAGGGGAAGAAGTCGCCTTCGGGCTTGCGGCCGAAATGGCCGTATGCCGCCGACTTCTGGTAGATCGGCTTGTTGAGGCCCAGATGCTCGCGGATGCCGCGCGGCGTCAGGCGGACGAGCTGCGGCAGCACCGCTTCGATCTTGTCGTCGGCGACCGTACCGGTGCCGTGCGTGTCGACATAGAGCGACAGCGGCTCGGCAATGCCGATGGCATAGGAGAGCTGGATGGTGCAGCGACGCGCCAGGCCCGCAGCGACGATGTTCTTCGCCATGTAGCGGCTGATATAGGCCGCCGAACGGTCGACCTTGGTCGGGTCCTTGCCCGAGAACGCGCCACCACCGTGCGGCGAGGCACCGCCATAGGTGTCGACGATGATCTTGCGGCCGGTCACGCCGGCATCGCCATCGGGGCCGCCGATCTCGAACCGGCCGGTCGGGTTGACGTAGATCTTGGTCTCGTCGGTGATGAAGCCCTTGGGCAGCACGTCGTGCATCACGCCGACGACATAGTCGTACAGCTTCTGATACTTGTCGGCATCGCCCTCGCCTTCGTGCCAGTAATAATCGGGCGCATGCTGGGTCGAGACGACGAGAGCGGTGGCGCGCACGGGCTTTTCGTCTTCATAGGCGAGCGTCACCTGGCTCTTGGCGTCGGGCTCGAGGAAGTCGACGACCTTGTTATGACGGTCGGCGGCCATGCGCTCGAGGATCTTGTGCGAATAGTCGAGCGTCGCGGGCATCAGGTCTTCGGTCTCGTCCGAGGCATAGCCGAACATGATGCCCTGGTCGCCCGCGCCTTCGTCCTTGTTGTCCTTGGCGTCGACGCCCTGCGCGATTTCCGCCGACTGGCCGTGCAGATGGTTCTCGAAGCTGAAGGTCTCCCAGTGGAAGCCGTCCTGCTCGTAGCCGATACGCTTCACGGTCGCGCGAACGGTCTTCTCGATTTCCTCGAGCGCGCCCGGGGCCCATTCGCCGTTCTCGTAGACGCCCTTGCAGCGGATTTCACCGGCGAGCACGACGCGCTGCGTGGTGGTCAGCGTTTCGCAGGCGACGCGCGCATAGGGGTCCTTGGAGAGGAACAGGTCGACGATCGAATCGGAAATCTGGTCCGCGACCTTGTCGGGATGGCCTTCGCTGACCGATTCGGAGGTAAAGAGGAAGCTCTTGCGCATGGGTCGCCTTCTTGCTGAGGCCCACGGGGAACCGCCCCGCAGGCACATATAAAGATTTCCTTATATGAGCGCCCTTAGCGACGGAATGCACGCAGTGCAACCGCGAACAGCATCAGAAAGCCAGCCAGCGCGAGCGGCAGGAGATTGCCCCAGAGCGCGAATGGGGTGGCGGCATGGGCCCTGGGAAGCATCGCATCGATATGCCCGGCCCTGTGATGCGGCACCGATTCGAGCAGCCGCCCATCGGCATCAACCACCGCAGAGATACCGGTGGGGGTCGAGCGGATCACCGGCACGCCTTCCTCGAGCGCGCGCAGCCGCGCCTGCGCCAGATGCTGCGGCGGCCCCCAGGGACCGAACCAGGCATCGTTGCTGGGGTTGAACAGGAAATCGGGCCGATTGCTCCGATCGGCCACCTCGCCCGAGAACACGATCTCGTAGCAGATCTGCAACCCCATGCGCCCGAAGCGCCCCAGATCGAGCGTCTGCGCGCCGGGGCCCGGCGTGAAGCCCAGCGTGCCCGGAACCAGCCGCGACAGCCCGATTTGGCCCAGAATCTCCTCATAGGGCAGATATTCGCCGCCGGGCACCAGATGGCTCTTGTCATAGCTGCCCAGAATTCTGGCCTGGCTGGAGAACACGAACACGCTGTTCGCCGCGGCCACCGCCTGACCATTGCGATCGAAATCGAGCTTCACCCCGCCGGTGACCAGCAGGTCGCCATCGTTGATCGGCCGGGTCAGCCGAGCGCGGATTCCCGCCGGGGTTTCGGGATAATAATAGCGGCGCGGATAGCCATCCTCGACGAAATCCTCGGTGGCGGCTTCCGGCCAGAAGACGATGCGCCCCGGCGGGGCATTGCGATCGACGGTCTGATCGACCAGCCGCGCGAAATTGCGCGCCGCCATGACCGGATCATATTTGTCCGACTGGTCGTTGTTCGGCTGCACCACGGTGATCGGCGTGCGCGTGAGCCCTGCAGGAGCAGGCGCGAGCGCCCATCCGCCGAGGCTCACCGCAGCAACGCCGGCGACCAATGCGAGCGCCGGTTTCCACTGGCGCTGCAGGCCCAGCAGCAGCGCGCCAGCGATCAGCATCATCAGCGCGCTCAGACCATAAGTGCCGACCAGCCGCGCTGCCCAGCCGAATTCGAGCGCGATGACGCCCAGCGGGTTCCAGGCAAAACCGGTAAACACCCAGGCGCGCATCCATTCGGTGATGAGCCAGAGCGACGCAAAGGCAAGAACCGCACACACACCCGCTCCCCCGCGAAGGCGAGGGGCCATCTCCTCATGGTGCCCAATCGAACTGGCAGGAGATGGGTCCCCGCCTTCGCGGCGAGCCAGCTTTGTGCCGAGCCAGCAGGTGACCAGCGCCGCCAGCGCAGGAAATACCGCCAGATAGCAGGACAGCCCGACCACCGCGACCCAGCCAAGCCAGTGCGGCATCGCATCCTGATAGGTAAAGGCGATCGCGATCCAGTTGAGCCCGATGGTGAACTGCCCCAGCCCGAACAGCCAGCCCCGCGCAAACGCGGCCTTGCGGTTGGGCGCCGTGGCGACGAGGTGGATCAGCAAGGCCATGCACGCCAGCGTCACCGGCCACAGGTTCAGCGGCGCGAAGCCGGTGGCGGAAAGCCCGCCCGCGAGCAGGGCGAGCCATTTGGGAAAACGCTGGATCATCGGTGCGACGCTATGCCCGTGCCGCTGCGGCGTGACAATCGGCGTTGCAACGCCCGTGTCACAGACCGGGCGCTTTTGCACCAAAATCAGGTGACAGGCAGCATCGCCCCCCGCATAAGCTTGCGGCCATGATCAGCCTCGCCGCCCTGTTGTTCGCCGCGCAAGCCGCTCCCGCTCCTGCACCCGTTGCCACGCCGATGCTGTCGCAGGCGCAGCGCGACGACCTGACTTGCGGCGCGGCCTTCGCGATCATCGCCTCCGAACAGGAACGCGGCGTGACCTCCGCCCTGGCCTATCCGACCATGGTCACGCGCGGCCGCACCTATTTCGTTAACACCGCCGAGCGAATCGTTACCGAAACCGCCTCCAGCCAGGAGGCGATCGGCGCGGTGCTGACGCAGATCGTCCGGCAATTGCAGACCGATGCCGCGCAGTCGAACGATCCGGCGGGCGTGCTCGATGCGATCATGGGCCCGTGCCTCGAAAAGCTCGACGCCGCCGTTCCGGTCCCCCCGCCGCCATCGATGCTGCAATGCGCCGTCTATGTGCAATTGGCCTATGAAGAGGTGAAGGGCCGCGAGGGCGATTCGAGCACCGCGCGCGACCTCAGGACGCTCGCCAGCGTGCTCGAATCGCGCGCCCGCGACGACATGCGCGACGAGGGGCTGAGCGGCAACGAGGCCGATGCGAAGCTGATCGAGACCCGCGAGGCGGCAATCGCGAGGGAAAAGGCGCGCGACCCCGGCGACGATGCGACCGATATCGACTTCGAAACCTGCTTCAACATGGCCAAGCCCACCGAGAAGCGCTGACCCGCGGCCCGCCCCGGATCGGGACGCAAGCTTTCCACAGCCTGTCAAAAAAATGGCGAAAACTGTCAGCCGGCCTGACGGCTTTACGCATCGTTAACGAATGACCCCTAAATCGTTAACCAGACACGGCAAGCAGTGCCGGTAACGATATGGGGCAAGCAAGATGGAACAGATCGACGGACAGGCCATGGCCGACCTGATCGTGGGCAACAGCGTTGCGATCCGCGAGATCCGCGGCCTGGTACGCTTCGCGGCACAGACCAATGCCTCGGTCCTGATCACCGGCCCGTCAGGCACCGGCAAGGAGCTGGTCGCGCATGCGCTGCACCGCGCCTCGCAGCGTGCCGCCGCCCCGTTCATCGCGGTCAACAGCGGCGCGATCCCGCGCGAGCTGATCGAATCCGAACTGTTCGGCCATGAAAAGGGCAGCTTTACCGGCGCGATCGCCCGCCGCATCGGCCATTTCGAATCCGCCAACAACGGCACGCTGTTCCTCGACGAGATCGGCGAAATGCCGCTCGACATGCAGGTCCGGCTGCTGCGCGTGCTCGAGGACCAGAAGGTCCGCCGCATCGGCAGCAACGATGACGTCCGCGTCGATGTCCGCCTGATCGCGGCGACCCACCAGTGCCTGGAAAGCGCGATCGGCGAAGGCCGGTTCCGCGCTGACTTGTTCTACCGCCTCAACGTGCTGCCGATCGAGCTGCCCGCGCTCGCCGAACGCATCGAGGACATTCCGATGCTGGTCCAGCATTTTCTCTCGCGCGGCTTTGCAGCCGACAATCCGCCGGTGTTCACCGACGATGCCATGGCCATCCTGATGGCGCACGACTGGCCGGGCAACGTCCGCGAACTCAAGAATCTGGTCGAGCGCGCCGCCGTGTTCTTCCAGGGCATGGAAGTCGGCACCGATCAGATGGCGATGCTGCTGCGTCCGATCCGCTCGGCGCGTCCCGAACTGTCGCAGCCGATCGGCATCGCGATGCCCGCCAATGTCGTGCCGATGGCGGCAGCGGCGGCGGCAACCATCCCCGCCCCCACGCCCAGCTTCGCCAAGCCGATCGACCTGCGCGAATATCTGCAGAACGAGGAGCGCCGCGTGCTGATCGAGGCGCTCGAATCGACGGGCGGCGTGGTCTCCGCCGCCGCGCGCCTGGTCAAGCTGCAGCGCACGACCTTTGTGGAGAAGATGAAGCGTTACCAGATCGGCCGCGAGATCGCGCTGAGCGCTTGATTCCTGTCATCT
>AYSC01000065.1 GCA_000503195.1 Blastomonas sp. CACIA14H2 | reverse complement strand
ACGCGGGTGAAAAGCCAAGCGAGCGTTGCTGCCCCTCATCCAACTCCGCCTAGCCGCGCTGTCGCTTGGCAAGGCTGCGTATCCTTCTCCCCCTCCGGGGAGAAGGTCTGACCATGCTGCGCATCATCTCGGGCGAATGGCGGGGGCGCAAGCTCAAGGCCCCGCCGGGCGACACCACCCGACCCACCGCCGACCGCACCCGCGAGACGCTGTTCTCGATGCTCACCAGCCGCCTCGGCTCGTTCGAGGAGCTGAGCGTGCTCGACCTGTTCGCAGGCTCGGGCGCGCTGGGGCTCGAAGCGCTTTCGCGCGGCGCGGAACGCTGCGTGTTCGTCGAGCAGGACCGGCCTGCGATCGACGTGCTCAAGGGCAATATCCGCCTGCTCGGGGCCGATGCGCGTTGCGAGGTGCGACCGAGTTCCGCGCTGTCGCTCGGTCCTGCGATCAAGCCGTTCGACCTGATCCTGCTCGACCCGCCTTATGGCACCGGCGCGGGCGCGGTGGCGCTCGACAAGCTGGGCCGCCTGGGCTGGTTCGCCCCTTCGAGCTGGATCAGCGTGGAAACCTCGGCCAAGGAAACGCTCGACGTGGCGGGGTTCGAGATCGACACCGAACGCGTCGTCGGCAAGGCCAAGCTCACGCTGTTGCGGCCTGCGGCGTCTGTGATAGACTGAACCGATGGTCAAATATTCGCCGATCGAGTCCGAATTCGCCTCGTCCGAGGAGGAAGAGGCCTATGACGCATGGTTCCGCGCCAAGGTCGAACGCGCGCTGCAATCGACCGCACCCCGTGTTCCCCATGAGGAGGTGATGGCAAGCGCTGACAAGATCATTGCCAAGGCGCGGCAGCGTGCAGCTGATCTGGACGGCTGAAGCCCGAGCCGATCATGATGATATCATCGGCTATATCGCCGAACGCAACCCTGACGCTGCCGAGCGGTTAAAGGCAGAATTCGATCGGTACGCCAGACAATTGCTCGATTTCCCCCTGTTGCATCGTCCCGGCCGGGTGAAAGGCACAAGAGAGGCCATAGTTCATCCGAATTATCTGCTAATTTACGAGGTTGAGCGGGATGCGGTCGTAATCACTGCAGTTCTCCACGCCCGCCAGCAATATCCCTGAGCGCTAACTTACCGCCCGCCCCCGCTGCGCCCATAGCCCGGCAAAGCTGACCAGCCCTGCCGCCGCCAGATACAGGCCGACAGCGTCCGCGCCGCCCATGTCCGCCAGCGCCTGCGCCGCGATCGGGGCGACCGCGCCGCCGATGATGCCGCCGCCGTTGAACGCCACCGACGCGCCGGTATAGCGCACGCGCGCCGGAAATTGCTGCGGCAGCCACGCGCCCAGGGGGCCATAGACGAAGCCCATCACCAGCAGCGCGACCGACAAGGCGATCCAGGCGAGCCAGAGCGAACCCGAACCCAGCAGCGGCCCGAACATCAGGCCGACGCCGACGGTCGCCGCGCAGCCGATCATCAGCACGCGCCCGCTGCTCGTCGCGTCCGAGCGATAGCCCGAGATCACGATGCCCAGCGCCAGGAACAGGATCGCCCCCAGCTGGACGATCAGAAAGCTGGTGCGGTCGTGCCCCAGCGCGGTGGTGCCATAGCCGAGCGCGAAGGCGGTCGAGAGATAGAAGATCGCAAAGCACGCGACGACCGCGAAGGTCCCCGCCAATGTCGCGCGGAGATGATGGCGCAGCAGTTCCGCCACCGGCACCGGCGCGGGGCGCTCCGCCTCGAGCACGCGCGCAAAATCGGGGGTCTCGCTGATCTTCAGCCGCACCCACAGACCGAGGCCGACCAGGATGCCGCTCGCCAAGAACGGAACGCGCCAGCCCCAGGCGACGAACTGCTCCTCGGTCAGGTTGAGGCCCAGCAGCAGGAACAGCCCATTGGCGGCGATAAAGCCCACCGGTGCGCCGAGCTGCGGCGCCATGCCGAAGCGCGCCGCCCAGCCCGGAGGGGCATTTTCCACCGCCAGCAGCGCAGCGCCGCCCCATTCGCCGCCCAAGCCGAAGCCCTGGCCGAAGCGCAGGATGCACAGCAGCAGTGGCGCGACCCAGCCGACCATCTGCCAGGTCGGCAGGAAGGCGATCAGCAATGTCGATCCACCCATCAGCAGCAGCGAGGCGACCAGCGTGGACTTGCGCCCGATCCGGTCGCCGAAATGGCCGAAGGCGATCGCACCGACGGGCCGCGCGAAAAAGGCCAGGCCAAAGCTCATATAGCTCAGCATCAGCTGCGCCGACGCGCTTTCGGACGGGAAGAACAGCGGCCCGAACACCAGGGCGGCAGCGGTCGCGTAGATATAGAAATCGTAGAATTCGACCGCCGTGCCGACCAGCGATGCGGTCAGCACGCGTGCATGCGTGCGATATGGATGCGTCATTCGGCCCTCCCCGGCGCGCAACCGTTAACGCGGAGGCCCGGCTTGGCAAGCGAAAGGACGCATTTCTGCCGCCCGGCGAACAGCCAAAAGGGGCCGCGGTTGCCCGCGACCCCTTTCAGGAAGACAGGAAGGGTGAAGGGTAGTTCAGGAGTAATCAGGCAGCGATCACCTCGCCATCGGCCTCCGGATCGCGCAGCACATAGCCGCGGCCCCAGACGGTCTCGATATAATTCTCGCCCCCGCAGGCCAGCGCCAGTTTCTTGCGCAGCTTGCAGATGAAGACGTCGATGATCTTGAGTTCGGGTTCGTCCATGCCGCCATACAGGTGGTTCAGGAACATTTCCTTGGTCAGCGTGGTGCCCTTGCGCAGCGACAGCAGCTCGAGCATCGCATATTCCTTGCCGGTCAGGTGGACGCGGGCACCATCGACCTCGACGGTCTTGGCATCCAGGTTGACCGCCAGCTTGCCGGTGCGGATGACGCTTTGCGAATGGCCCTTGGAGCGGCGCACCACGGCGTGAATGCGCGCGATCAGCTCTTCGCGGTGGAACGGCTTGGTCACGTAATCGTCGGCGCCGAATCCGAACGAGCGCACCTTGCTGTCCATTTCCGAGATGCCGGACAGAATGAGCACCGGCGTCTGCACCTTGGCGACGCGGAGCTTCTTGAGCACGTCATAGCCGTGCATGTCGGGCAGGTTCAGGTCCAGCAGGATGATGTCGTAATCATACAGCTTGCCGAGGTCGAGGCCTTCCTCGCCTAGGTCGGTGGTATAGACGTTGAAACCCTCGGTCGTGAGCATCAGCTCGATTGCCTTGGCCGTGGTCGGCTCATCTTCGATCAAAAGCACCCGCATGTGCAGCCCCTTTTCGCCCGTGCCATCGGCACCGTTCAGTCATCTGGACCCAAGAACGGATCGACGAGGAAAACATTAACCATATTTTTTTGGGGGCAAAAGGTTAATTTTGAATTAACCGGCCTGACTCCACGAGTCGCACAGGCCTGCGCGGGCGCAGGAAGTCGCGGAAGACTCCCGTTTCCCGCGCTTGGACGGCCCTTTTCGGTTCGTCGCTTTTGCCAAATTAACGCCAATTGGTTTCCAATTCGTAACGGAGATGAAACGTAAGTTTACTCCCCTTGCTGCCCCCCTGCCAGGCGCGGGCGCAGCCAGGCGATCAGCGCGTCGACCCGCGCGGGGCGGTGCGGCGAGGGCGGGGTGACGATGCTGAGCGTGAGCGGCTCGAACCGCCAGTCGGGGAGCAGTCGCACCAGTCGTCCGTCGGACAGCCCCTCGTCGCAGAAGAAATCGGGCAAGGCGGCGATGCACTGGCCGTCGAAAACGGCGGGCATCGCGGCATCGGCATTGTTGACGATCAGCGCAGGCTGCGAACGGGCCAGGACGCGCGTCCCATCGGGTCCCGTCAGCGGCCAGAGTCCCGGCTGCGGACTGTTGGCATAATGAACCGCCTTGTGCGCTTCCAGCTCTGAGGGATGGCGCGGCGTGCCGTGGCGGTCGCAATAGTCAGGGGCGGCAATCAAATAGAGGCTCACGGTGCGCAGCCGGATCGCGCGCAGGCTGCTGTCGGGCAGCACCGCGATGCGCAGCGCCATGTCGAAGCCCTGATCGACCAGATCGACCCGCGCATCGGACAGGTGCATGTCGATCAATATGCCGGGATGCAGCGCCATGAACTGCGCGATCAGCGGCGCGACCGCGCTCAGGCCATAGCTCATCGGTACCGCGATGCGCACGGTCCCGCTGAGCAGCACCGCCTCGTCGCGCGCCGCCTCGACAGCCGCCTCGCCATCCATCCGGATGCGACGCGCATGATCGACCAGCGACCGCCCCGCCGCCGATAGCGACAGCCGCCGCGAGGTGCGGTGGAACAGAACCGTGCCGAGTTCCGCCTCCAGCCGTGATACCGCCTTGGACACCTTGGCCTTGGACAGGCTGAGCGCCTCGGCCGCGCCGGTAAAGCTGCCGGTATCGGCAACCGCGGCGAAGACCGCCCAGGCCTCGAAATCGGGAAGTCGCATATCTGGAAACAATCCTTTTCCAAACTGGCTATTTCGGAAACGATAGCGCGAGACTATCTGTTGCTCAAGCCAAGGCGTCGGCACGTGTCCGATGCCAGCAAGGAGCAAGTGACATGATCGACAAACGCGATTTTTCCACCCTGGGTCACGCCAATCACGGCTGGCTCAATGCCCGCCACCATTTCTCGTTCGGCGGCTATCACGATCCGGCCCGCATGGGCTGGGGTGCCCTGCGCGTCTGGAACGACGACGAGATCGCCCCCAGGAGCGGTTTCCCCACCCATCCGCACCGCGACATGGAAATCATCACCTATGTCCGCACCGGCGCGATCACCCATCGCGACAGCCTGGGCAATGAAGGTCGCACCGAAGCGGGCGACGTTCAGGTGATGAGCGCGGGAACCGGCGTGGCGCATAGCGAGTTCAACCTGGAGGACGAGGAAACCCGGCTGTTCCAGATCTGGATCATCCCCGATGCTGCGGGCGGTGCTCCGCGCTGGGATGCCCAGCAGTTCCCCAAGGGTGAACGTTCGGGCAAGCTGGAGGTTCTGGCCAGCGGCCGTGACGAGGACATCCTGGCGGGCGCGCTGATGATCCGGGCCGATGCACGGCTGTCCGGGGCGACACTCGCCAAGGGCGACAGCATCACCCACCGGATCGACCCGGCCTATGCCGCCTATCTGGTGGTGTCGGCTGGCAGCGTGAGCGTCAACGGCGTCGAGATCGGCGAACGCGATGCTGCCGCGATCACCCGGGAGACCGAGATCACGATCACGGCGCTGGAAGACGCCGAATTCCTGATCGCGGAAACCCGCACCCACTGATCCCTCCCCCGCCCCGCCGCCTTCCCCCTCGGGCGGCGGGGCACCCCTATCACTCCAGCATTTCACGAAGGAGAATTCGCATGGCAAAGGTTCTGGTGCTCTATTACTCGACTTATGGTCATATCGAGACGATGGCCGAAGCGGTCGCCGAAGGCGCGCGCGGCGAAGGTGCCGAGGTGACGGTCAAGCGCGTCCCCGAAACCGTCCCCGAAGAGATTGCGCGCGCGGGCCATTTCAAGCTCGACCAGGCAGCCGCGATCGCGACGCCCGAGGAACTGGCCGATTATGACGCGATCATCGTCGGCACCGGCACGCGCTTTGGCCGCATGTCGAGCCAGATGGCAGCCTTCTGGGATCGTACCGGAGGCCTTTGGGCCAAGGGCGCGCTGGTCGGCAAGGTCGGTGCCTCGTTCACCTCGACCGCCAGCCAGCATGGCGGCCAGGAAACCACGCATTTCTCGATCCTCACCAACCTGCTTCACCATGGCCTGACCGTGGTCGGGCTCGACTATGGCTTCCAGGGTCAGCTGAACAATGACGAGATCGTCGGCGGATCGCCTTATGGCGCGAGCACGATTGCCGGCGGCGACGGATCGCGCCAGCCGCAACAAGCGGATCTCGATGGCGCGCGCTATCTGGGCGCCAAGGTGGCCCGCACCGCCGCCAAGCTGACGGCGTAACCCCCTCCCCCCGCCCGCTCGGGAGCAGCCGCCCGCGTCCCCCTATTTGGGGGGATTGCGGGCGGTTTGGCATCTGCCTAGCCTCGCAGCCTGTGCTGGGGAGAGCGATGATGGTGCGGGTTGCGTTGCGGCGGATGGCGTTCATCCTGTCGATAGTCTGGGCCGCCGCTGTCCCGGCCAGGGCTGAATGGCATGAAGCCTCGAGCGCCAATTTCCTCGTCTATGCCGATCAGGGCGAAAAGCAGGTCCGCGCCTTCACCGACATGCTGGAGCGCTATCGCTCCGCGATGCGCTATGTCTACAAGCTGCCCGAGGAGCCGACCTCGCCCTCGAATCGCCTCACCGTCTTCGTCGTCCGCGATGCCAACCAGGTGCGCAAACTGATGGGCGATGGCAGCAAATATGTGCTGGGCTTCTATCAGTCACGCGCGGGTGGATCGGTGGCCTTTATCCCGCGCGTCGACGGCACGCAGCAGGCCGGGCGCGTCAGCGACGGCGAACTGATCCTGCTGCACGAATATGCGCACCATTTCATGTTCTCGGTCTTTTCGGGCTCGCCGCCGCTCTGGTTCGGTGAAGGCTTTGCCGAATTCTATGCCGCGTCGAAATTCGAGAAGGACGGATCGGTGGGGCTGGGCCTGCCCGCCGCGCACCGTGGCGCAGAGCTGGTCTATGCCAAGGACGTGCCGCTCGAGATGCTGCTCAGCACGCGGAAGTATCGCGAGAACGCCTCGAAGCAATATGACTCCTTCTATGGCCGCAGCTGGCTGCTGTTCCATTACCTGACCCTGTCGGGCAAGCGCAGCGGGCAGATGGGCGATTATCTCGCACGGCTCGGCAAAGGCGAGGGCGAGGAGGCGGCGGCTACCGGCGCCTTCGGCGATCTGGCCGTGCTCGACAAGGAGCTGGAAGCCTATCTGCTGTCTCGCCGGATGAACTATCTCAACCTCAATGCGAGCAAGATCGCGAGCGCGGCCATCGCGGTCCGTCCGCTGACGGCGGCCGAGGCGGCGATCATGCCGGTGATGATGCGCTCGCGCCGCGGCGTGAACGAGGAAACCGCGCCAGCCGTGCTCGACGATGCGCTCAAGGTGGCGGCGCTCTATCCCGATGACCCATTCGTGCTGACGGCGCTTGCCGAGGCCGAATATGATGCCGGCCATGACGATGCCGCGATCGCCGCCGCCGGCAAGGCAATCGCCAGGAACCCGCAGGCCGTGGGCGCGATGATCCAGAAAATCTATGCGCTGTTCCGCAAGGCTCAGGACGACGACGCGCTCTGGCCCAAGGTCCGCGCGGCGATCTCTGCCGCCAATGCCGCCGAGAACGACAACCCCATCCCGCTCGCCTATTTCTTCCGCAGCTATGCCGCGCAGGGCAAGAAGCCGCCCGAGATGGCGGTGCAGGGCCTGCAAAGGGCGCTGCAGCTGGCGCCTTATGATACCGGCAATCGGCTGACGCTGGCCGAATATTTTGTCCGCACCGGGCAGAGGCAGGCTGCGGAAACCACGCTCGCCCCGCTGCTCAACCATCCCCACGACACCCAGCTCGCCGATCTGGCGCGCAAGATGCTGGACCGGGACAAGGCGCAAGCCGGGCCCGGCACATCCGACGACAGCAGTTCGTGATTGGTCAGCCCGTCAGCACATTCCACAGGACGAGCAGCGCCACCAGCAGCACCATCGCCGCAAACAGTCGCCGCGCGATGAGCACCCTGCGCGCCAGCACCCGTGCCAGGACTATGCCCGGCACCGTGCCCAGCGCGCCGCCCGCCACCATGGCCGCGAGGATCGGTCCGTCGATCTGGCCCGACACCGCATAGCTGGCGCTGGTCGACGCGCCGAACAGAGTGACCGAGACCAGCGACGAGGCAGCGGCGTTGGACAGCGTCATCCCCGTCGCCGCCATCAGCCCCGGTGCGATCAGGAAGCCCCCGCCGATGCCGAAGAAACCCGCCGCCAGTCCGACCAGCAGCCCGATCGGCGCGAGCTTCATCGTACGCGCGGCATCGAGCCGCACCAGCGGATCGCCGGTGCTGCGCGGGGTGCGCATCATCGACAGCGCCACCAGCGCCATGGCAATCGCGAACCAGCCGAGCAGCGCCTGACCATCGACCTGCTGGGCGACATGCGCACCGATCAGGGCGCCGCTTACCCCCGCCACGGCGAACACGCTGGCGCAGGGCCACTTGACCGCGCCTGCGCGCGCCTGACCCAACAATCCGGCGAGCGCATTGAGCGCAACGGCCGCGGCGGATGTTCCGATCGCGACATGCACATCGGCGATGCCGACGACATAGATCAGCCAGGGCGTCGCGAGCACCGACCCGCCGCCCCCGAAAGCCGCCAGCAACAGGCCGACGATCGCGCCTCCCAGCGCGGCAAGGGCGAGGGTCTCGATCATCGGCTCAGCCCAAGGCGCGCCGGTTCCAGGGCAGCAGCGCGAGCAGCCGCGCCATGCCGCAAAAGCCGCTCAGTCCGGCAAAGGTCAGGCCCAGCCCGGCAAAGGCGGTGAGCGCGACAAAGGCGGGCGCGACCAGCCACGCGAGCAGGAGCCCCGTCAGGATCAGCAGGCCCGCCGCAATCTGCACCTGACGCATCAGTTCCAGCGGCGCGCGCGCATTGCGCACGACCGGCTGGCCTGCCGCTTCCCAGGCCTTCAGCCCGCCCTTCAGCACGAGCGTATCGACGGGCCATTGCCGCGCGAGCCGTTCCTGATGAAGCCCCGTGCGCATGCCGCTGGCGCACATCAGGATCGGCAGGACACCGTCTTCCAGCACCACCGGTTCCGCAATGGCTGCCGAGGCGGGGCGCAGGATCGCGCCCGGAATGTGAGCGCGCGCGAACTCATCCGGCTCGCGAATGTCGATCAGCCGCGCGAGGCCCTGATCGAGCAGTTGGTGCGCCTGATGCGCATCGATGGTCCTGATCGCCATGACAAGATTCCTCAGCTTTCTGGGGGACAATAGATCGCGGCGAGCACCTGCATGATCTGCAGCACCGCAGGGTCGGCGATCCGGTAGAAGATGCTGGTGCCTTCGCGCCGGGTCTCGACCAGCCCCTCCTCGCGAAGACGGGCCAGGTGCTGCGACAACGCCGATTGCGACAGCGCGACCTGCTGCTGAACAGCTCCGACCGACATTTCGCCTTCCACCAGCAGGCACAGCACCTGCAATCGGTGCGGATTGGCGAGCAGGCGCAGCATGTGCGCCGCCTCTTCGGCCTTGGCAGCCATCGCCTCGGGCATAGGCTTGGTGAAGGAGATATCAGACATGGGGCTCATATATTGCTTGATTCTAATTTAGACAAGCCTAAATTAGAAATATCTGATATAGGAGTCCGCCATGCCTATCGCCATCCACCCCCATTTCGATACGGTGACCAACACGGTCAGCTATGTCGTGATCGACCAGGCCAGCGCGCGCGCGGCGATCATCGATCCGGTGCTGGATTTCGAGGCCAAGGCAGCGACCATTGCCACGACCATCGCGGACAGGCTGCTCGCCATCGTCGATGAGCAAGGCGCGACGCTCGACTATGTGCTGGAAACGCATGCGCATGCCGATCACCTGACCGCCGCCCATTACATCCGTGCGCGCACGGGGGCGAAGGTCGTGATCGGAGCGCATATCCGCAACGTCCAGTCGATCTTCACCCCGGTCTTTGCGGCCGAGCCGATCGAAACCGGCGAGGTGTTCGACATGCTGGTCGACGAGGGCGACACGCTGGCATTGGGCGAGACCGCTATCCACGTGTTGCACACGCCGGGGCATACGCCCGCCTGCCTCACCTACCGGATCGACGACGCGGCCTTTGTAGGGGACACGCTGTTCATGCCCGATTACGGCACCGCGCGCGCCGACTTTCCCGGCGGCGACGCGGCGACGCTCTATCGCTCGATCCGCAAGATCCTGGCGCTGCCCCCGGAAACGCGCATCTTTGTCGGGCATGATTATCTGCCCAAGGGCCGCAGCGATTTCCGCTGGGAAACGACCGTCGGAGAACAGCGCTCGGCCAATGTGCA
Organism: Blastomonas sp. CACIA14H2; assembly: GCA_000503195.1. GTDB lineage: Bacteria > Pseudomonadota > Alphaproteobacteria > Sphingomonadales > Sphingomonadaceae > Blastomonas. Next base: position 5,233 of record AYSC01000065.1, on the reverse strand, counting down.
TGTGCATGACGGTGTGAGCGAGGCCGAATTCGTCGCGATGCGCGAAGCGCGCGACGCCACGCTCGATGCGCCCACGCTGATCCTGCCCAGTCTGCAGGTCAATATCCAGGGCGGAAAACTGCCCAGTCCGGACGCGGAGGGCCGCGCCTTCCTGCGCCTGCCCATCAACGCGCTGGGCAAGCACAGTCCCCTGCCCGCCGAACTGTTCGAATAAGGCTGTGGGCAGCGCGCTGGGGCGCTATGGACGCAAGACGATATTGGCGAGGGAGGCGGTGATGCAATCTGCTGTTGGGAAGTCCATGATGGGCCTGATGGCCTTGGCGGGGCTATCGGTCGCGATGCCGGCAACGGCGCAGGACGGCCTGCGTCCGGGGTTTCACGCGGGGACCGCCATCCCCGAATTCGGCCCCGTCGCCAGCGTCGAGGGCCATATTCCGATCCCCGCCGAGGCGACCTTCAGCATCGCGTTCGATGTCAGCGAGCCGGGCAAGCCCGGCAGCCTCAACCGCACGATCGAAAGCGCTGCGCGGTTCATCAACATGCATGTCGAGGCGGGCGTGCCGCGCGAGGCCATCCGCATTGCGGTGGTCGCGCACGGCCAGGCGTCGTTCGATCTGACCAATGCCGCGACCTATGCGGCGAAGCATGACGGTGCCCCCAATGCCAACATCGCTGCGATCGCGACGCTGCTGCAGCACGATGTGCAGTTCATCCTGTGCGGCCAGAGCGCCGCAGCGCTGGGCATCAAGCGCGAGCAGCTGGCCCCCGGCGTCAAGCTGGCGCTCTCCGCGATGACCGCGCACGCGCAGCTGCAGCAACAGGGCTACACGCTCAACCCGTTCTGATCCGGAGCATCTTCACCAACAAAAACCCCGCCGGAAAGCGCTTCCGGCGGGGTCTTGTCGTGTCGGTTCCCCGGGCGTGGCCGGGAGGAAGAACGCGAGGCTTATTCGGCGTCGCTGTCCACCGCTTCGGCTTCGGCAGCAACCGGTGCCGGGGCGGGAGCCGCCTCGACCTCGTTCGCTGCTGCCATCGCCTTTTGCAGCGCACGCTGCTGGGCGCGGAGCGCGGCATCGCGGCTGTTCGCGGCGATGCGGATGCGCGCCATGCCCGCACCGGTACCCGCCGGGATCAGACGACCCACGATGACGTTTTCCTTCAGGCCGATCAGCGAGTCCCGCTTGCCTTCCACCGCCGCCTGGGTGAGCACCCGGGTGGTTTCCTGGAACGACGCGGCCGAGATGAACGAACGCGTCTGCAGCGAAGCCTTGGTGATGCCGAGCAGCACGGGCTTGCCTTCGGCAAACTTCTTGCCTTCGGGCAGACGGGCATTGACCTCGTTCATTTCCTCGGCATCGAGCTGTTCACCCGGCAGCAGCGTGGTATCGCCGCCATCGGTGATCTCGACCTTCTGCAGCATCTGGCGAACGATCACCTCAATGTGCTTGTCGTTGATCTTCACGCCCTGCAAGCGATAGACTTCCTGGATTTCGCTGACCAGATATTCGGCCAGCGCTTCCACGCCCAGCACTTCCAGAATGTCGTGCGGATCGGGCGATCCCGAGATCAGGTTGTCGCCCTTCTTGACATAGTCGCCTTCCTGGACGTCGATGACCTTCGACTTGGGCACCAGATACTCGACCGGATCCCCCTCTTCCGGATGGATCGCGATCTTGCGCTTGGCCTTGTAGTCGCGGACGAACTCGATGCGGCCCGAAACCTTGGCGATGATCGCATTGTCCTTCGGCTTGCGCGCCTCGAACAGTTCGGCCACGCGCGGCAGACCGCCGGTGATGTCGCGGGTCTTGGCGGCTTCGCGGCTGACACGGGCGAGAACATCGCCAGCTTCCACCTTCTGGCCATCCTCGACCGAGAGCATCGCACCCACGGCGAGCATGTAGCGCGCCGCTTCGCCCGAGGCCTCGTCGAGCAGGGTAAGACGGGGACGCAGGTCTTCCTTGGACTTCGCCTTGCTCGATCCGCGGAATTCCACGACCACGCGCTGTGCGATACCGGTGGCATCGTCGGTCTGCTCGACCAGCGTCTTGCCGTCGATCAGGTCCTGATACTTCACGACACCGCTGGTATCGGTGATCACCGGCATGGTGAACGGATCCCATTCGGCGATGCGATCGCCGATGTTCACCGCGCCATTGTCGTCGACCAGCAGCACCGTGCCGTACGGGATGCGGTGGACCGCACGCTCGCGGCCCTCCTTGTCGACGATCGCGATTTCGCCATTACGGGCGAGCGACAGGCGCTGGCCGCGCTTGTTCACGATGGTCGGGATATCCCGGTACTGCAGCGTGCCATCGGCCACTGCCTCGAGGTTCGACTGCTCGTTGAGCTGCGCCGCACCGCCGATATGGAAGGTACGCATGGTCAGCTGCGTGCCCGGCTCGCCGATCGACTGCGCGGCGATGACGCCGACAGCCTCGCCGATGTTCACCGGGGTACCACGCGCCAGGTCACGGCCATAGCACTTGCCGCACACGCCCTGGGTCGCTTCGCAGATCAGCGGCGAACGGATTCGCGCCGCCTGGATGCCCATGGCTTCGATCGACGCCACGGCGGCTTCGTCGAGCAGCGTGTCCTTGGCAACGACGACATCGCCCGACTTCGCGTCGACGATATCCTCGGCCAGGGTACGGCCCAGGATGCGCTCGCCGAGCGAGGCGATGACCGAGCCGCCCTGCACGATCGCGCGCATTTCCAGCGCCCGTTCGGTGCCGCAGTCTTCCTGCACGATGACGCAATCCTGCGACACGTCGACCAGACGGCGGGTCAGGTAACCCGAGTTCGCCGTCTTGAGCGCCGTATCCGCCAGACCCTTGCGCGCGCCGTGGGTGGAGTTGAAATACTCCAGAACGGTCAGGCCTTCCTTGAAGTTCGAGATGATCGGCGTTTCGATGATCTCGCCCGACGGCTTGGCCATCAGACCGCGCATCCCGGCGAGCTGCTTCATCTGCGCTGGCGAACCACGCGCACCCGAATGGCTCATCATGTAGATCGAGTTGACCGGCGCCTCGCGGCCATGCTCGTCCTTCGGCGTCGCCTTGATCTCTTCCATCATGGCGTTCGCGACCTGGTCGCCGCAACGGCTCCAGGCGTCGATCACCTTGTTGTACTTTTCCTGCTGGGTGATCAGACCATCCTGGTACTGCTGCTCATAGTCAGCGACCAGGGCGCGGGTCTCGTCGACCAGACGCTCCTTGCTGTCCGGAATGATCATGTCGTCCTTGCCGAACGAGATGCCGGCGCGGCAGGCGTGACGGAAGCCCAGGCCCATGATCGCGTCGGCGAACAGGACGGTGTCCTTCTGACCGGTGTGACGATAGACCTGGTCGATGACGTCGCCGATTTCCTTCTTGGTGAGAAGGCGGTTGACGACATCGAAGGGCACCTTGTGGCTCTTGGGCAGACATTCGCCGATGAGCATGCGGCCCGGCGTCGTCTGGTAGCGCTTGAGATACTGGTTGCCCTGTTCATCGGTCTGCGGAACGCGTGCGATGATCTTCGAGTGGAGCGTCACCGCACCCACTTCCAGCGCCTGATGCACTTCGGCGATATCGGCCATCAGCATGCCTTCGCCCGGCTCGCCTTCGCGGTCCATCGACAGATAGTACAGACCCAGCACCATGTCCTGCGAGGGCACGATGATCGGCTTGCCGTTGGCGGGCGACAGGATGTTGTTGGTCGACATCATCAGCACGCGCGCTTCCAGCTGGGCTTCCAGCGAGAGCGGAACGTGGACGGCCATCTGGTCACCGTCGAAGTCGGCGTTGAAGGCCGAGCAGACCAGCGGGTGCAGCTGGATCGCCTTGCCCTCGATCAGCACGGGTTCGAACGCCTGGATTCCCAGACGGTGCAGCGTCGGTGCGCGGTTGAGCATCACGGGATGCTCGCGGATCACCTCGTCCAGGATGTCCCAGACTTCCTTGCGCTCCTTTTCCACCCACTTCTTGGCCTGCTTCAGGGTCATTGACAGACCCTTGGCGTCGAGACGCGCGTAGATGAACGGCTTGAACAGCTCGAGCGCCATCTTCTTGGGCAGACCGCACTGGTGCAGCTTCAGTTCCGGACCGGTCACGATGACCGAACGGCCCGAATAGTCGACGCGCTTGCCGAGCAGGTTCTGACGGAAGCGGCCCTGCTTGCCCTTGAGCATGTCGGACAGCGACTTCAGCGGACGCTTGTTCGCGCCGGTGATGATGCGGCCGCGACGGCCGTTGTCGAACAGCGCGTCCACGGCTTCCTGCAGCATGCGCTTTTCGTTGCGCACGATGATGTCCGGCGCGCGCAGTTCCATCAGCCGCTTCAGACGGTTGTTGCGATTGATGACGCGGCGGTACAGGTCATTGAGGTCCGAGGTCGCAAAGCGGCCGCCGTCCAGCGGCACCAGCGGGCGCAGCTCGGGCGGGATCACGGGGATGACCTCGAGGATCATCCATTCGGGACGGTTGCCCGAATCGATGAACGATTCCACGACCTTGAGGCGCTTGATGATCTTCTTGGGCTTGAGCTCCGACTTGGTCGTCTCAAGCTCCTGCAGCAGGTCGGCGCGCTCCTGCTCGAGGTCCAGATCCATCAGCATCTGGCGCACGGCTTCCGCGCCGATACCGGCCGAGAAGGCGTCCTCGCCGAACTCGTCCTGCGCGTCGAGCAGCTCGTCTTCGGTGAGCAGCTGGTACTTTTCCAGGCTGGTGAGGCCCGGCTCGATCACGACATAGCTTTCGAAATACAGTACGCGCTCAAGCTGCTTGAGCTGCATATCGAGCAGCAGGCCGATGCGCGAGGGCAGCGACTTGAGGAACCAGATGTGCGCGACCGGTGCGGCGAGTTCGATATGGCCCATGCGCTCGCGGCGGACCTTGGTCACGGTCACTTCCACGCCGCACTTTTCGCAGACGATGCCCTTGTACTTCATGCGCTTGTACTTGCCGCACAGGCACTCGTAGTCCTTCACCGGACCGAAGATGCGCGCGCAGAACAGGCCGTCACGTTCGGGCTTGAACGTACGATAGTTGATGGTTTCGGGCTTCTTGATCTCGCCAAAGGACCAGGACCGGATGCGCTCGGGGGAAGCGAGACCGATCTGGATCTCGTCAAAGGTTTCCGGCTTCACGGCGGGATTGTTGAATTTGGTCAGTTCGTTCATTTTTTTCGCCTTCCTGGCCCCTCACCTTCAGGGGAGGGGTTGGGGTGGGGAATTTTCACAGGTGGAGCCCGTATC
>AYSC01000064.1 GCA_000503195.1 Blastomonas sp. CACIA14H2 | reverse complement strand
ATTCCCGCCTGCGCGGGGGAGACGATGAAAATGGGGCAGGGGAATGTTTCTTGCGCGACAAATCCCCGCTAAGCCCTGGCTTATGACCACCACCCCGCTCCCCGATACCGAAACGCGCGGCCTGCTTTCGGTCCTGCCCGCATCCGCGCGGCCCTATGCGCTGCTGGCGCGGTTCGACCGGCCGATCGGCTGGTGGCTGCTCTACTGGCCGTGCGCCTATGCGCTCGCGCTCGCGGGCGGCCTGAGGACGCACTGGCCGCTGCTGGCGTGGATGCTGCTCGGCGCGATCGCGATGCGCGGGGCGGGCTGCGTCTATAACGATATCGTCGATCGCGATTTCGACGCCAGGGTCGCGCGCACGCGCAGCCGCCCGCTGGCGAGCGGCGCGATCAGCCTCAAGGCCGCCTGGGCCTGGCTGATCGGCCTGTGCCTGATCGGGCTGGTCGTGCTCGTCCAGCTCAACCTCGTCGCGGCGCTGATCGCCATCGCTTCGCTGGCTTTGGTCGCTGCCTATCCCTTCATGAAGCGGATCACCTGGTGGCCGCAGGTGTGGCTGGGGCTGGTGTTCAGCTGGGGCGCGCTGGTCGCCTGGGCAGCGGTGGCCGGTTCGGTCTCGGTGGCGGGCCTGCTGCTCTATGGCGGATGCATCACCTGGGTGATCGGATATGATACCATCTACGCGCTGCAGGATGTCGAGGATGACGCGCTGGTCGGGATCAAGTCGAGCGCGCGCGCGATGGGGAGCGCGGTGCGGCCCGGGGTTGCGCTATGCTATGCGCTCGCCATCGCCGGATGGGGCGGCGCGATCTGGCTGGTGCGGCCCGATTGGGTCGCGCTTGCGGCGCTGCTGCCGGTGGCGGTGCATCTCGCCTGGCAGGTGCTGACGCTGAAACCGCAGGATCCGCAGGACCCGCTCGCCAAGTTCCGCAGCAACCGCAATGCCGGTCTGCTCGCCTTCCTCGCCTTTGCTGCGGTCGGGCTGGCAGCGTGATTCGATGACCTTCGAGGTAATGGCGGCGGCTATCGCGCTCGGCTAGTTTCGGGCGCATGAAGCACGAAAGCCGCACCCAGGAACCCGCCGGACAACAGCTGCGCCAGTGGCGCGAACGCCGCCGTCTGAGCCAGCTGCAACTCGCGCTCGAGGTCGAGATGTCGACCCGGCACCTCAGCTTTGTCGAGACCGGGCGCGCGCAGCCGAGCCGCGACCTGATCATCCGGCTGGCCGACTATCTCGACATCCCGCTGCGCGCGCGCAACCAGATCCTGCTCGCCGCAGGGCTGGCCCCCGAATTCGAGGAGACCGGGCTGACCGCGCCCGAAATGGCCGAGGCGCTGGCGGCGGTCGAGCATCTGCTGAAGGCGCACGAGCCCTTTCCCGCGCTCGCGGTCGACCGGCACTGGAACATGGTCGCGGCCAATGGCGCGCTGGCGGTGCTGACCGAGCAGATCGCGCCGCATCTGCTCGAGCCGCCGGTCAATGTGCTGCGGCTGGCGCTGCACCCCGATGGCCTGGCGCCGCAGATCGTCAATTACGAGCAGTGGCGCAGCTACATATTGCACCGGCTCGACCGCGATATCGAGCTCACCGCCGATACGGGGCTGGCCGAGTTGCGCGACGAGCTGGCCGCCTATCCCGGCTCGGCCAATGACAACGCCCCGGCGGGGCGCACGCCGATCGCGCTGCCCATGGTGATCGATACCGTGGCGGGCCGCCTGTCGTTCATGAGCACGGTGACGATCTTCGGCACCCCGCGCGACATCACCCTGTCCGAGCTCGCGCTTGAGACCTTCTTTCCCGCCGATGCGCACACCATGCAGGTGCTGCGATCGCTGGCCGAATGCTGAGGGGGGGATGGCAGGGGGCTCGCGAGACCTGAGAAGCGAGCCACCCTGCCGGAAGTGAAGATGACTGTGCGCGTACCATTGCACGCGCCATGCCAGGACGTGAAAACCAAGCTTTTCCATAAGGCTGATTGGTTAATGACCTGTTGCGGCAGGCGCAGCGTGTAAAATTTGCCGACACGCAGGACATGGTTAGCGAAATGCTAAATTCGTGCCCCGTCCTGCCGTTATCCCGATCACAGTCGCACGAAGCACAAGGAGAAGCCGCGATGATCGCAATTCTGGCGCAAAAGGGATTGAGCCTGTTCGGGCGCATGCCCGCAAAGCCCTCGCCCGAGCGCGAGAAGCTGATCGGGCTGCTCGACATGCTGGTGGACGAATGCAATCGCGAGGCCGAACTGGTCGACGATTTCGCGCATGCCCCCGACCGTTTCGGCACGCTCGCCAGCGAAGCGGCGCAGCGCTTCTACCGCATCGAACCCGACCGGATCGCCGAGCGCCTGCTGCGCCATTGAGGCGTGGCCGCGCACGGGTTTGTCCCTCGGCATTTTTCGCGCTTGGCAGGCTGCGCGCGATAGGCAATGACATGCAGCATGGCGACACGCGAACCGCAGCAAACCGACCCGCATATCCAGACGCATGATCCGCGCACCGGCGAGCCGCTGGTGACCGCCAGCCCGGCTGCGACGATCATCGTCTTTCGCGACTGCCCCGATGGCGGCGCCCCCGAACTGCTGATGGTCGAGCGCTCGTCGCACATGGTGTTCGCGGGCGGCGCGGTGGTGTTTCCCGGTGGCCGGGTCGATGCCGACGACCATGCGATCGCGGCCAGCGTCGACCATGGGCTCGATCCTGACGAGGCCGCCGCGCGCGTTGCCGCCATTCGCGAGACGGTCGAGGAAACCGGGCTTGGCATCGGCTTTGCCGCGCCGCCCGAACGCGAGGCACTGGCGCAGGCGCGCGCGGCGCTGCATGGCGGTACGCCATTCTCGGAGCTGTGCCGCGAGGCCGGATGGGCGCTCGACCTGGCCGCGCTGACCCCGTTTGCGCGCTGGCGGCCACCGTTCAACGAACGCCGCGTGTTCGATACGCGCTTCTATCTCGCCCGCTGCGACGAGCACGACCATATCGTCGAAGTCGACGCGACCGAGAACCACCACCTGTTCTGGGCGACCGCCGCCGAGGCCCTGACCATGGCGGACGAAGGCAAGGTGAAGCTGATCTTCCCCACGCGGCGCAACATGGAGCGGCTGGCGCAGTTCGGCTGCCATGCCGAGGCGGTCGATCATGCTGCGCGGTTTCCGGTCAGGATGATCATGCCCTTTATCGAGGAGCGCGACGGCCAGCCGTTCCTGTGCATTCCCGAGGATATGGGCTATCCAGTGACCAGCGAGCCGATGGGCAGCGCGATGCGCGGTTGAGCGGCCGGGGCGGGTGGCGATCGGCGAAAAATGCCGGTCGGCGGGAACCTGAATCGGCCGGGCATCGTAAACGGTTCATCCCAACCGGAGATGAACCATGTTGCATTATGCCCTTATCTTCCTGATCGTCGCGATCGTGGCCGGCGTTCTGGGTTTTGGCGGTATCGCTGGCGCCTCGGCCGGCATCGCCAAGATCCTGTTCTTCCTCTTCCTGCTGTTCCTTGTCGCCAGCCTGGTGATGCATCTGGTGCGCGGACGAGCGTAACGCTGCCGCGCAGCAACCGTGCACAAAAAAGGCCCGGATCGCTCCGGGCCTTTTTCGTTGGCTGATGGCCGGGGGATCAGTCGATCGCGCGTTCGGCGGCACGGCCAACCGATTCGACATCACGGCCGGCACCCTTGACGGTGTTGCAGGCCGAAAGCAGCGACGCAACGAGGCCGGCAGCGAGCACGATGCGGAACGAGGCATTGCGGTTCATGGGGATCATCCTTCTTCAATGGCTTTTCTGTCTTGTTCGGGGGCTTGGCCCGGCCATCTACGCGATGGCCTGCAACGAGTTGCCGAACTTTCGGTTGGAACCATCCCGAGTGCAGGGGGTTGATGGGACATGGCGGTGCGAGCGCGGAGGTTGTGAGGACCTTCGACCGCGCCGCTGGTTGAGGACCAATCCATGCTGCTTTGGGGGCAGCTAAAGAGAGGCGAGTTTATGACGATCATTCAGGACCAGTCGACCGAAACGAACACCGCGAACGAGCGGGACGAAGAGGCCGTGGTGCCGCTGGATGATGCGACGTTCAAGCAGCGGCTTGCCGCCACCATTCCGCACCTGCGCGCCTTTGCGTACAGCCTGTGCGGGAAGATGGACGTTGCCGACGATCTGGTGCAGGACACCATGCTCAAGGCCTGGGGCGCGCGTGCGCGCTTCCGCCCCGATACCTCGATGCGTGCCTGGACCTTCGTGATCCTGCGCAACTGCTATATTTCGCAGATGCGCCGCAACAAGTTTACCGCGCCCTATGACGAGGGCGTGGCCGAGCGGACGCTGACCGCCAATTCGGACCAGCAGGCGCCGCTTCATCTGGAAGACGTGCGCATGGCTCTGATGCAGCTGGGCGCAGACCAGCGCGAGGCGATCATCCTCGTCGGCGCGGGCGGCTTTTCCTACGAGGAAGCTGCGGAAATCTGCGATTGTGCCGTCGGCACGATGAAGAGCCGGGTATCGCGGGCCCGCGCCGCGCTGGTTGCGATGCTCGACGGCGATTCGCCGATCGGAACGCGGCGTCAGCGCAACTCGGCGGACGAAGCGATGAGCGACATTCTGGGGACGCTCGACAAGCTGAGCGAGGGCGTAACCGCTCTTGCGGCATGAGTTTTCCAATCCGGCACGGGGCCGGGAGCCGCTGGCCGGATGATCGGGGCGGTCGTGTTCAACCCGGGCGCGATGGGCGCCCCGATCTTGCAAACAGCCAAGCGGCTGGACGGGAAGTGAAAACAGTGCGTGGTGCCAGTTCCCTTGATCGTCTGGAGGCCAGTGCCATGCGTACCTCGTGTTTCGATCCCATGCTGATGCGTCAGGCGCGTATCGGGCGCAGCCTGCGCGAAGTCTATGACGGCGTCGCCGACAGCCCGATGCCTGACCAGTTCGATGCGCTGCTGAGCGAACTCGACAAGATTGCGGTGCCCGAGCGCCGCTGACCCGAAACAGTCTGCGACTTCAAGGGCCCGTCCGGCACCCAGCCGGGCGGGCCTTTTGGCGTTTGCGGCATGCGCGATGCCCAAAGCAAAGGGGCCGCGATCCCGAAGGATCGCGGCCCCTGACCTATGGGTCTGATGCAGGCCGATCAGCTGATCAGCGCGCGCAGCATCCAGGCATTTTCCTCGTGCTTGCCGATCCGGGCGGTCAGCAGGTCGGCGGTGAACACGTCGTCGGCCTCTTCGGCAACCTCCACGAAATCGCGCATGCGCTTGGCGATGGCTTCGTTGTCGGTGATCAGGCCCTTGATCATCGCATCGGCCTCGCGCGGGGTTTCGCTCGAATCAACGACCGACAGCTTGGTATAGTCACCGAACGATGCCGGGGCGATCTCGCCCAGCGCGCGGATGCGTTCGGCAATCACGTCGGCGGCGGCGTGCAGGTCCTCATACTGTTCTTCGGTCAGCTTGTGGACGCTGTAGAAGGCGGGGCCGACAATGTTCCAGTGGACGCCGAGCGTCTTGAGGTACAGCGAATAGGTGTCGGCCAGCGCGTGCTGGAGCGCCTTGGCGACTTCCTTGCGGTCCTTGGGCTCGATACCGGTATCGACATTGTCGGGCTTGGTGGTGGCTTTGGCTGCAGTGGCCATGTCAATTCCTCCTGTTTGTGACGGAAAGGGGGCCTTGCGGAATGGCAGGGCCTGCCGGGGTGCTTACGTCCGGGCATGCCCGCGGTTCCCGCAACGCCCGTTTTTGCCCGGCCATTACCCCCGATTTTGCGTGACTCTTGACAGAAGGTTACAAATGTCGGCTAATCGCATCAGGAGTGGGGCCATGAACGACGAACTGCAACCGTCTGCCGCAGAACGGAAATCCACCGATACAGCGCCCAGGGCGCTGGTAGGGTGGACGCATCTGGACATGCCGAACGGCATCGATCTCAGGATCGAGTGCGCGCGGTCCCGGATCGCGCTCGAAAACGATGTGATCGAGCAGCGCGATATCGTGATGACGCGCAACCAGGCGCTTTTGCTGGCACGCTATCTGCTGAAGGTGACCGGCCAGACGCTGCCCGAAGAGCCCCGGCCGACATTATGGGCGCGGCTTCGCGGCACGTTCGGCGGATCGCGGGCGCCGGTTCGCCGGCCCGCGCGCAAGTTCGCCTCCTGATCGTAGCCCGGGCACCGATCGGCGGCATCGGGCTGTAGCGCGGCAGGCCGCAAAAGCCGCTTGCCCGCTGATGACATTGGCCCCTAGTCTGCTGAAAAGACTGGGGGTCCGATGAACCGTTCGCTTGCACTAGCCTTGAGCCTTGCCGCGCTTGCCGTGCCGATGCACGCGCATGCCGCGCCGCCTGCAGCCTCTGCCGCCGGCCCCTATGCCGGGACCGAGAAGCTCGACGGGCTTTATCCGGTCCATGTCGACCGCAAGGGCGGGCGCATCCTGCTCTCGCTTCCCGCTGCCGGGGACGATGGCGTGGTGGCGCGGATGCTCTATGCCACCGCGCTGCGCACGGGCCTCGGCTCGGCGCCGATCGGGCTCGACCGCGCGCAGCCCGGCCCCGCGCAGATCCTGCTCGTCCGCCGCATGGGCAAGAAGATCGCGTTTGAGCTGGAAAATCCGCGCTTCCGCGCCAGCGCGGGGACGCCTGCGGAACAGGCGGCCGCCGCCAATGCCTTTGCCACCTCGCTGATCTGGATGGGCGATGCGATCGATGCGCCCGATGGGCGGCTGCTCGTCGACATCGCGCCCTTCCTCGCGCGCGACACGCGCAACGTCACCGCGCAGCTCAATTCGAGCGGGGAAAAGGGCTGGCGGCTGGTCGATAATCTGAGCGCGGCAGACCCCGCTGCGGTGCGCGCCTTCCCGATGAATCTCGAGTTCGAGGCACGCCAGACCTATGCCAGCGATACGCCGGGGCCCGAGGTGCGCAATATCGCGCCCGACAGCCGCCAGGTGACGCTCGTCGTGCGCCATAGCCTGATCGCGCTGCCCGAAAGCGGTTATGTGCCGCGCCAGTTCGATCCGCGCGGCGGGAGCTTCGCGACGCAGATTCTCGATTTCTCCGCGCCTTTGGGGGGTCAGATCGTGCAGAATCTGGCCAACCGCTTCCGGCTCGAGCGGCTCGATCCCGCCGCGCCGCGCTCGCGGGTGCGCAAGCCGATCGTCTTCTATATCGACAATGCCGCGCCCGAGCCGATCCGCACCGCGCTGCTGGAAGGCGCATCCTGGTGGAAACAGGCGTTCGAGGCGGCGGGCTATATCGATGCCTATCGCGTCGAGATATTGCCCGAAGGGGCCGATCCGCTCGACATCCGTTACAATGTCGTCAACTGGGTGAACCGGGCGACGCGCGGCTGGTCCTATGGCTATGCCGTTACCGATCCGCGCACCGGCGAGATCCTGAAAGGTTCGGTGCTGCTTGGCTCGCTGCGCGTGCGGCAGGACATGCTGATCTATGAAGGGCTGGTCGGCGCGGACAGGACCGGCAAGGGCGGTCCCAATGATCCGGCCGAGGTGGCCCTCGCGCGCATCCGCCAGCTTGCCGCGCACGAGGTCGGCCATGCGCTGGGGCTGATGCACAATTTCGCGGGGAGCACGCAGGATCGCGCGAGCGTGATGGACTATCCCGCGCCGCGCATCGGGCTGAGGGACGGCGCGCCCGATCTTTCCGATGCCTTTGGCGTCGGCATGGGGCGCTGGGACCTGCACGCGGTCGACTGGCTCTATGGCGATCCGGTGAGCGGCGATCCGGATGCCGCCGCGCGCGCCAAGGCCGAGGCGGCCGAGCGCGAGGGGCTGCGTTTCGTTTCGGACGAGAACGCGCGCAATGTCTCGGCGAGCCAGCCATGGGGCAGTCTGTGGGATGACGGCGCCGATCCGGTGGCCGAGCTCGACCGGATGATGCAGGTGCGCGCCGCTGCCGTCGCGCGCTTCGGCCCGGCGGCGCTGGCCCCCGGCGAGCCGGTCGCCAGCCTGCGGCGCAAGTTCGTGCCGATCTGGCTGGTGCATCGCTATCAGGTCGAGGCGGCGGCCAAACTGTTGGGCGGGCTGACCTCCGAATATGCGGTCGGCCCGGGTGCCGCGGCCCAGGGCGCGCCGGTCGCTCCTGCCGATCAGAAGCGCGCGCTCGATGCGCTGCTCGCGACACTGCAACCGGCGGTGCTCGACGTGCCGCCTGCGCTGGTGCCGCAGCTGTCCGCCGGTTTCTCGGGCGACTACGACCGCCAGACCGAGATCGAGATCATGCCGATGGCGGGCACCGCCGCGTTCGACCCGCTGATCGCGGCGCAAGTGGCGGCGCAGCAGACGCTCAACGCGCTGCTCGCGCCCGAGCGGCTCGCCCGGCTCGCCGAACAGCACCGCGCCAATCCGGACAGCCCCGGCGTGGATGCGGTGGCCGCCAGGCTCCTCGCGCTCACCGATGCGCCGACGGCGACCGCGCGGCTCGGTGCGGTGCGCCGCGCGCTGGGCACGCGGATCATCCTGTCGCTGGCCAAGGCGGCGATGTCGGCCGACGCGGGTGTCGATGCGACGACCCGGATCGACCAGGCGCTGCACGACTGGGCCGAGGCGCAAGGGAAGGCGCGCTTTGCCGATCCGGCGGACCGCGCCTGGGCGCTCTCGACCGCGCGGCTGCTCAAGGATCGCGATGCGCTCAAGGCCTTGCTCGCCAGCGATAAGGCCGAACTGCCGATTCCGCCGGGCATGCCGATCGGCAGCCTGGAGGACTAGCCGGCGCGTTTCAGACGCACCAGCGCCTCGTCTAGCGCTTGCAGGAAGCGCGAGCGGTCGGCCTTGCTGAACGGCGGTGGGCCGCCGATCACGTCGCCGCCCGCGCGCAGGTCGGCCATGATCGCGCGCGTGGCGATCGCGCCGCCGATCGAGCTGGTGGTGAACGGCTTGCCATTGGGGGCGATCACGGCTGCACCCTGTTTCAGGCAGCGGTCGGCAAGCAATATGTCGGCGGTGATCACGATTGCGCGCGCATCGGCATGCTCGGCGATCCAGTCATCGGCGGCATCGAAACCGTCGCTCACCACCTTGCGCGCGATCAGCGGATGCGCGGGCACGCGGATCGGGCTGTTGCTGACGATGGTGACCGCGATGCCGTGGCGCAGCGCGACGCGATACACCTCGTCCTTGACCGGACAGGCATCGGCATCGACCCAGATCATCATGAAAGCGCGATCCCCCAAAGGCAGGGCGTGCTGAAGCTGCCGAGCTGCCGGGAAAGGATTGGAGGCCCGAGCCGGAATCGAACCGGCGTGCAAGGATTTGCAGTCCTCTGCGTCACCACTCCGCCATCGGGCCACCGTGGGGAAGGAGCGCGCATTGTGCCGGATTGCGGCGAAAGTCAAGACACAAGCGTGCGAACGAGTGCGGCGCGCGATATGACCAAAGTGACGCATTTGCTGTATTGCCATGATAATACAGCCGTGCCATAACCGTCACGACGTGATGTCGATTGCATTTTGCAACCGGAAGGCTATCAAAGCGGAGCGTGCTGTTCCGTTAGGGCTTGCATCGCTGTCCGCATATTCTAGGGCGCTTGGACATGACCGATACACAGACTCTTGCTCCGACCGATTTCACTGCCGCCCGCAGGCACATGATCGAAAGCCAGCTGCGTCCCAGCGATGTCAGCGACCCCGTCGTCATCGCAGCGATGGCGGTGACGCCGCGCGAGGACTTCGTGCCCGCCGGCCAGAGCGCCATCGCCTATATCGACCGGGCGGTTCCGCTCGGCGGCGGTCGCGTGCTCAACCCGGCGCTGTCGACCGGCCTGCTGCTCACCCGCGCCGAACTGTCGAGCGATGACCGGGTTCTGCTGATCGGATCGGGTAGCGGCTATACGGCGGCCCTGCTCGCGGGGATCGTCGCCGAGGTCGTCGCCGTCGAAGAGGATCGTGCCTTGGTCGAACAGGCCAAAGCGCGTCTCGATGGCCTTGCCAATGTCACGACCGTCGAATCGGCGCTGGTGGAGGGCCATGCAGCGGGGGCACCCTATAGCCTCATCCTTGTCGACGGTGCGGTCGAGCAGATGCCCGAGGCGCTGGTCGCGCAGCTCGCCGATGGCGGACGGCTGCTGACCGGGCTGGATGAATCGGGCGTGACGCGGCTGGCCATCGGCCGCCGGCAGGGCGGTGCTTTTGCGCTCGTCCCCTTTGCCGATACCGACATCGCTCCGCTTGCGGCCTTTGCCCGGCCAAAAAGCTATTCCTTCTGAAAGGCAGGGCCAGCGCCACTGACACCGGCGATGGACGACAAGAGAACCGGATACATGAAGACTTCGCTTTGGATGGCCGGTTGTGGGGCGGCACTGGTTCTGGGCAGCGCGCCGCTGCATGCCGAAACGCTGCGTGATGCGCTGATTGCCGCCTATCAGACCAACCCGACGCTCAACGCCGCGCGCGCGCAGCAGCGCGCGACCGACGAGGGCGTTCCGATCGCGCTGGCCGACGGGCGCCCGAGTTCGCAGGTCCAGGCGCAATATTCGGAGAATTTCCTCAACCCCGCCAACGCCTTCACCGCGCCGTCGCGGTCGGTAGCCGGCACCATCAGCATGGACGTGCCGATCTATTCGGGCGGCAGCGTGCGCAATGCGATCAAGGCATCGAAGACCCGGGTCGAGGCCGGCCAGGCCGATCTGCGCGGCACCGAGGCGAGCGTGTTCAGCAATGTCGTCGCCGCCTATATGGACGTGATCCGTGACGAGGCAATCGTCGGGCTGCAGCGGCAGAATGTCGAGGTGCTCGACATCAACCTCCAGGCCTCGTCCGACCGGTTCGAGATCGGCGACCTGACCCGAACCGACGTCGCCCAGTCCGAGGCACGGCTGGCGATCGCGCGCAGCGACCTGCAGACCGCCGAGGCGAACCTCATCCGCAGCAAGGAAACCTATATCCAGCTGGTCGGCCGCGCTCCCGAGGCGCTGGAGCCGCCGCCGCCGCTGCCCAATCTGCCCGACGCACCCGATGCTGCCGTGGCCACCGCGCTCGACAGCAATCCCGACCTCGAAGCCGCGCGCGAACGCGTCAAGGCGGCGGAGTTCGACGTCAAGTCCGCGCGGGGTGCACGCCTGCCGCGTGTCGGGCTGTTCAGCCAGGGCAATTACCAGAACTTTCTCGGCACGCTGGGCAGTACGCTGATCCAGGGCAATTTCGTGCAGCAGCAGTCGAGTGCGTCCGCCGGCGTGCAGCTGACCGTCCCGGTCTATCAGGGCGGCCGGCCCGGCGCGCAGATCCGCCGAGCCCAGGCCGTGTCGGGCCAGGCGATGGAGCAGGAAATCGCGGTCGAACGCGGAGTCATCGCGCAGGTGCGCGCCGCCTATGCGAGCTTCAATGCCTCGCTGCAGGTGATCGAATCCTCGCAGCGTGCGGTCGAGGCGAACACGCTCGCGCTCGAGGGCGTGCGCGCCGAGAACAGCGTTGGCAACCGCACGATCCTCGACATTCTCGATGCCGAGCGCGAACTGCTCAATGCGCAGGTGCAGCTGGTGACCGCGCGGCGCAACGCCTATGTCGCGGGCTTCACGCTGCTCGCCGCGATGGGCCGGGCCGAAGCGCGCGATCTGGGGCTCGATGGCGGTCTGCTCTACGATCCCGAGATCAATTACGAGCGCGTCCGCGACAAGATCATGGACTTCGATTCGGACAAGGACCCGGTTGCGCAGTCGACGCGCACCGTTGACAGCCCCGCGCAAAATGCCGCACTGATCGGCCCGCCCAACCAGTAAGGTCGGGCAGGGGGCGAATCGGACCAGGGGCCAAGGGAATGACACGCGATATCGGCGAGCCGAGCCTCGAGGAAATCCTCGCCTCGATCAAGAAGGTGATCGCGGAAGACAGCCGCAAGCCGCGCCGCGCGCCCCCGCCACGGCCCGCGCCCGCGCGTCAGGCGGCACCCGCCGAGGACATTCTCGAACTGACCGACAGCGTCGAGCCCGAACCTGCCGCCGAGCCCGAAGAGACGCCGCTGATCAGCCGGGCGGGCGAACAGTCGATGCGCGAATCGCTGGCGGTGCTCGCGACGCTGACCGAGCCGGGCGTCAGCCCGCAGATCGTGCGCTCGGGCGAGACCTCGCTCGAAGGCATGGTGCGCGAGATGCTGCGCCCCATGCTCGCCGAATGGCTCGACAAGAATCTTCCGCCGATCGTCGAATCGATGGTCGCGAAGGAAATCGGGCGGATCACCGGCCGTAAGGGCTGAGCTTCCCCTTTGCACCCGGCGTTCCGCGATGGTAACGCCTGCAACCATGAACAAGCCGCTCGTTGCCGCGCTGCTCGCCAGCGTCCTTTCGCCCGTATTTCTTGCCAGCCCCGCCGCCGCCCGGCCGATGACCGAGACGGACCTGGCGACCTTCAACCGGCTCGGCGCGCCGGCCGCCTCGCCCGACGGCAAATGGATCGCCTATCAGCTGACCACCACCGACCTCGCCGCTAACAAGCGCAGCACCGGGCTGTTCGTGCTCGACCTCGCGGACAGCAAGGCCCAGCCGATCGCGATCGCCGATTCCGCCGGACATAACGAGAGCGCGCCGGTGTTCGCGCGCGATGGCAAGCACCTGTTCTTCCTGTCGAACCGCTCCGGCACGAATCAGGTCTGGCGCGTTGCGCTGCCCGGCGGCGAGCCGGTGCAGGTGACCCAGGCGGCAGTGGACCTGAGCGGCTTCAGCCTCTCGCCCGATGGCAACAGCCTGGCCGTCTGGGCGGACGTGGCCGAGGGGTGCTCGGTCGATGCGTGTGATGCCAGGACGAAGCCGCAGGGCACGGGCCGCGAATATGACCGGCTGTTCGTGCGCCACTGGGACAGCTGGCGCGAGCCCGGCACCTATTCGCGCATCTATGCTTATGCGCTGGCGACCGACGGCAAGACCGCCGGTCCCGCGCGCGCGGTGAGTGCGTCGATCGAAGGCGATGCGCCGAGCAAGCCGTTCGGCGGCGGCGAGGAGATCGCCTGGGCGGCGGACAGCAGCGCCATCGCCTTCGCCATCCGCAAGTCCGATGGCGACGAGCCGCGCTCGACCAATCTCGACATCGTCTGGCAGCCGCTGGCCGATGGCGCGGCGGCGCAGAATCTGACCGAGGCCAATCAGGGCACCGATTCACTGCCCGCCGCCTCGCCCGATGGCCGCTGGCTCGCCTGGGCGGCGATGGCGCGTCCCGGCTACGAGGCCGATCGCATGGTGGTGCACCTGCGCGACATGAAGACCGGCAAGACCGTGAAGCTCACCGAAGCCTGGGACCGGTCGGTCGGCTCGATCGCCTGGAGCGCGGATTCGAAGAGCCTGCTCGTCACCGCGCAGGACCTGCTCGAGCATCCGGCGTTCCGCATCGACGTACCCAGCGGCAAGGTCACGCGGCTGACCGAGCGCGGCAATGTCGGCAATGTCGTTCCTCTAGCCAATGGCGGGATGATCTACACGATCAACTCGGTCTCCGCGCCCGACGATCTGGTGCTGATGGACGCCAGGGGCCAGACGCGCCGCCTGACCAATGTGAATGCCGAGAAGCTCGCCGGGCTCGACCCGGTGATGTACGAGCAGTTCACCTACAAGGGCGCGAACGGCGATCTCGTCCATGGCCAGATCGTCAAGCCGCACCAGGGCAGCGGGGGCGCGAAGGGCAAGCTGCCCGTCGCGCTGCTGGTGCATGGCGGGCCGCAGGGCAGCTTCTCGAACAGCTGGTCGTATCGCTGGAACCCGGCGGTGATGGCCTCGCAGGGCTATGCCGCGGTGACGATCGATTTCCACGGCTCGACCGGATACGGTCAGGCGTTCACCGACAGCATCAACAAGGACTGGGGTGGCAAGCCGCTCGAGGACCTCAAGCTCGGCATGGCCGCGCTGCCCGGGATCGATGGCTCGCTCGATACCGCCAATGCCTGCGCGCTCGGCGGCAGCTATGGCGGGTACATGATGAACTGGATCGCCGGCCAGTGGCCCGAAGGCTTCAAGTGCCTGGTCACGCATGCCGGCGTGTTCGACCTTCGCGCCATGGCGTTCGAGACCGAGGAATTGTGGTTCGACGAATGGGACCATGGCGGCCCCTGGTGGCAGCGGACCGACGCGGAAAAGTGGAACCCGGTCAACCACGTGACCAAGTGGAAGACGCCGACGCTGGTGATCCATGGCGAAAAGGATTTCCGCATCCCCTATTCGCAATCGCTCGCCGCGTTCACCGCGCTGCAGCGCCAGGGCATCGAATCGAAGCTGCTGATCTTCCCCGACGAGAACCACTGGGTGCTCAAGGCGCAGAACAGCGTGCAATGGCACCGCAACGTGTTCGACTGGCTCGCGAAGCATCTGAAGGGGCGCGAGGTGAAATAGCATTGGTCCGTACGACCATCATCGCTATATTCAGGGTCTGGAGGCTTTATGGCTGTAGAGATTGTTGACGGACCGCTGGCTGTCAAAGCGGCATCCAAACCGCGCTACCGGACGGTTCGCAAGGATGGCAAATCCTTCCGCGTGCGTGTGGTTTCGGCGGACAGCCCCAGCTTCGGGTCAGAGTTCCAGTCTGCTTTCGCAGCCAATGTGCGGCGTGCGAGGGCAGAAAATCGTCGGCTGGACTCGGACGATTGACGATCTCGACCCGCAGCCTGCCCCAACCACGCTTCTGGATCGTGGCGGGACCGAACGGCTGTGGAAAAAGTACCGCTTATGATCGCAGCGATGTCGACGAGTTCGGCGGGACCGTTTGGATCATCAATCCGGATCTGCTGACCAGCAAGATCATGGACGTCGAGCATCTCCCGCGACAGGACGCCAATCTCGCGTCGGTCGTGCGGATAGAGAAATGGCTGGAAGCCTCTATCGATGCCCATCAGACGATCGGAGTCGAGACCGTTCTTTCGACTGGAAAGTATCGGAGGCTCGTCGAACACGCCAAGGCGCGCGGTTTTGAAGTCCGTCTGATCTATGTCTTCATCGCCGACACCGAAGAGCAGCTAGAGCGCATCCGGCTCCGCGTCGCCAAGGGCGGCCATGACGTGCCCAAAGACAAGGTACTGGAACGTCGCTCCAAATCGCTGCGCCAGCTCGGATGGTTTTTCGATCAGGCGGATGAGGCCTGGATTTACGACAATGGCGGTGCGGAGCCGAAGCTGATCGGTCGCAAGCAAGGCAACCGCATTTCCCTCAGTTCCTCCATCCCGGCGGAAATGATGCAGAACTTGCTGAATCCGCTGCCCTGACCGCTACACCAACCTTGCGATGAATGGACAGGCTTGGCAAAGGCTGGACCCATGACCGACAAGACCGAACTGCCCAAGACCTTCGACCCCGCCGCGATCGAGGCGAAATGGTATCCGCATTGGGAGGGGACGAACGCGTTCCGGCCCGAGCGGCCCGGTGCCGAGCCGTACACCATCGTCAACCCGCCGCCGAACGTGACGGGCAGCCTGCATATCGGCCATGCGCTCGACAACACGCTGCAGGACATCATGATCCGCTACGAGCGGCTGCGCGGCAAGGATGCGCTCTGGGTGGTCGGCACCGACCATGCCGGCATCGCGACGCAGATGGTGGTCGAACGCCAGCTCGAGGCCAAGCAGGACAAGCGCACCAACTACAGCCGTGAGGACTTCGTCCAGAAAGTCTGGGAGTGGAAGGAGGAAAGCGGCGGGGCGATCACCCGCCAGCTGCGCCGCCTTGGCTGTTCGATGGACTGGTCGCGCGAACAGTTCACCATGGACCCGCATTTCAGCAAGGCGGTGCTCAAGGTGTTCGTCGACTTATACAACCAGGGGCTGATCTATCGCGACAAGCGCCTGGTCAACTGGGACCCCAAGCTCAAGACCGCGATCAGCGATCTCGAGGTCGAGACGCGCGAGGTGCAGGGCCATTTCTGGCACTTCCGCTATCCGCTGGCCGACGGCGTGACCCTCGATGACGGGCGCGACCATATCGTCGTCGCGACGACCCGGCCCGAGACGATGCTCGCCGATATGGCGGTCGCGGTGAACGGCGAGGACCCGCGCTATCAGAGCGTCATCGGCAAGTTCGTCGAGCTGCCGATCACCGGACGGCGCATCCCGATCGTCGCCGACGACCATGCCGATCCCGAGCTGGGTTCGGGCGCGGTGAAGATCACGCCGGGGCATGATTTCAACGATTTCGAGGTCGGTCGGCGCGCAGGCATCGCGGCGGCGGACATGCTCAACATGTTCGATGCCGAGGCCCGTGTGGTGCAGACCGCCGACGGCCTGATCCCCGCCGAGTTCATCGGCGTAGACCGCTTCGACGCGCGCAAGCTCGTCGTCGAGCGGATGAAGGCGCTGGGCCGTCTGGTGCCGCATGTCGTCACCGCCAAGGACGGCGAGGTCACCGAACACGACGCCGAACCACGCACCATCCAGACACCCTATGGCGACCGCGGCGGCGTGGTCATCGAACCCTGGCTCACCGACCAATGGTATGTCGATGCCAAGACGCTCGCCCAGCCGGCGATCGAAGCGGTGAAGACCGGCGTGATCGAGATCGTGCCCAAGAGCTGGGAGAAGACCTATTTCCACTGGATGGACAATATCCAGCCCTGGTGCGTCTCGCGGCAACTGTGGTGGGGGCACCGGATCCCGGCCTGGTATGGCTCGGACGGCCAGTGCTATGTCGCCGAGACCGAGGAGGAAGCGCAGGCGCTCGCCGGCGAAGGCGTGACGCTCGAACGCGATGCCGACGTGCTCGACACCTGGTTTTCCTCCGCGCTGTGGCCGTTCGCGACGCTGGGCTGGCCGGATGAAAGCATTCCCCTCCCTGCAAGGGAGGGGCTAGGGGTGGGTGCGAGCGTAGCGAGCGAGCTGCCCTCGGCACCCGGCACCCAA
>AYSC01000063.1 GCA_000503195.1 Blastomonas sp. CACIA14H2 | reverse complement strand
GGNGCTGGGAGCACAACGGTCTGCGCATCCCCACCCCGGCCTGCGGCCACCCCTCCCGCCAGCGGGAGGGGAGAGGGCCCGCGCTCGTCATGCTGCCGCCCGTTCGCGGACGGTGCGGAATTCGATCTTCTTGTCGTACGGCGCGCCGCAGATCAGGCGCTTCACATAAATACCGGGCAGGTGGATCGCATCGGGATCGAGGCTGCCGGTCTCGACGATTTCCTCGACTTCGGCGACGCAGATCTTGCCCGCGGTCGCCATCGGCTGGTTGAAGTTGCGCGCGGTCTTGCGGAAAATCAGATTGCCCGACTTGTCGGCCTTCCAGCCCTTGATGATGCACAGGTCGGCATAGATGCCGCGCTCCAGGATATAGGTCTGGCCATCGAACTCCTTGTGCTCCTTACCCTCGGCGACCTGGGTGCCGACGCCGGTCTTGGTGTAGAAGCCGGGAATGCCCGCACCGCCCGCGCGGCAGCGTTCGGCGAGCGTGCCCTGGGGGCAGAATTCCACCTCCAGCTCGCCTGCCAGATATTGCCGTTCGAACTCCTTGTTCTCGCCGACATAGCTGGAAATCATCTTCTTCACCTGGCGCGTGCGCAGCAGCTTGCCGAGCCCCTCGCCGTCGATCCCGGCATTGTTCGAGGCGATGGTGAGGTCCTTGGTCCCCGCGTCGCGGATCGCGTCGATCAGGCGTTCGGGAATGCCGCACAGGCCGAAACCGCCTGCGCAGATATGCATCCCGTCGAACAGCAGACCTTCCAGAGCGGATGCGGCGTCGGGATAGATTTTCTGCATGACGGATGTCTCCCAGTCAAAAGGGTCTTGGATCGGCGACCGGACGGCCACCTTGGATGATTCGAGCGTCCCGTTTCCGCCTAGCGCCCCGCCCCGGCTTTTTCCAGCACCGCTTGATTTGAATCAATGCACTTGGGTCCGCTTCCGGCGCAATTTGGTTACGTCGAAAGAGGAGAGCGCGTGATGAAATCCATTCTGGTTTATGCCGATGGCGGCAAGGCATTTGAATCCCGTCTGCAGGTGGCGCTGGATCTTGCCCGCGCGCAGAACGGGCATATCACCTTTCTGCAG
The DNA here is from genome assembly GCA_000503195.1 of Blastomonas sp. CACIA14H2. Classification (GTDB taxonomy): domain Bacteria; phylum Pseudomonadota; class Alphaproteobacteria; order Sphingomonadales; family Sphingomonadaceae; genus Blastomonas. The sequence goes on along the minus strand of AYSC01000063.1, from coordinate 16,661 downwards.
GCGACGCCCTTGTCCGGGTTCATCGTGATGGACCCGATGGGCGGCAGCTATGTCCCTGCCGGCATGCTCGAACAGCTGCGCGCCGACGAGGAAAAGGTCCGCGCGATCGTCGAGGCGCAGATGAACATCGAAGGCCTGCCCTGGGACTGGACCGCCTATGACGGCGACGTCACCCAGGCGGTGATCAGCGCCTCGCGGCTGGCCGATGTCATCGTGCTGTCGCTCGACAATGCCGAGCGCAACGTGCGCCCGCATCCGCTGCTGTCGATCGCGGATGTCGCGGTCGAGACGCGCTGCCCGGTGCTGGCGGTACCGACGACGCTCAAGTCGCTCCACACCGGCGGGAAAATCCTGATCGCCTGGGACGGCAGCCACGAGGCGGCCAATGCGCTGCGCCAGGCGCTGCCGCTGCTCCGAAACGCGGGGTCGGTGCATCTGGTGACGGTGGTCGAGCCCAAAAAGGCGGGCGGCTTCCCCTCGACCGAGGCATGCGAATATCTCTCGCGGCACGGCGTGTGCAGCGAGCTGATCGAGCGCGAACGCGGCCTGCTCTCGATCGAGGAGATCATCGAGAATGTCGCGGGCGAGATCGGCGCGGACCTGCTCGTCATGGGCGCGTTCGGCCATAGCCGGTTGCGCGAAACGCTGCTCGGCGGCGTGACGCGCTATTTCCTCAAGGATTCGAACATCCCGCTGCTGCTGGCGCATTGATCGCCAACAGCAGGGCCGCGCGCGTCAGAAGCGCGCGCGGACGGTGAAGCGGGCGTTGATCGGCTCGCCGGTGGTGATGTTGTTGTCGTTATGCGAGGCGGGGAAATAGCGCGTGTCGAACAGGTTCTCGACATTCACCTGCGCCTCGATCCGGTCGGTCAGCCTGAAGAACAGCGCCGCATCGACCCGGGTGAATGCGGGCAGCCGCACGGTGTTCGATATGCTGGCAAACTGGCTCGCCTGGTGCGTGACGCCGAGGCCGAAGCCCAGCCGCTCGTTCACGTCATAGCGGTTCCACAGGCTCGCCATGTGGCGCGGGACCTGGCCGATGCGGCGGTTGTCGACCACGCCTGCGACGACCCGGCCGCGCTCATCGGCATCGAGATAGCTGTACCCGGCGTTGACCTGCCAGCCGGGCAGGATCTGCCCCGTGAACTGCGCCTCGAAACCGCGGGTGCGGCTGCCGGTGATGATCGAATTGGCGGGGTTGGCCGGATCGACCACGACGCCATTCTCGCGGTCGAGCTGGAAGATCGCCGCCGAGACGCGCAGGTTTTCCGCAATGTCCCATTTCGCGCCGAACTCGTAATTGTCGAAGGATTCGGGCGCGAGCGTCGCCTGGGCCGGGGTCAGCGACAGGAACTGATCGCCCGACCTTGGCAGGAAGGTCTTGGTATAGCTGGCATAGAAGGACATCGCCTCGACCGGCTTGAAGATCAGCCCCAGGCGCGGCGACCATTCGCTATCGGTGCGCGACAGCAGGCGGTTCGCGACAATGTCGTTCACGTCGATCTCGAACCGGTCGTGGCGCGCGCCGAGGACGATATCGAAATGATCGCCGATGCCGATCTGATCCTGCAGATAGACCGACCACACGCTGACCTGCGATCGCGTGTTGCGGTTGTTCACCGGGAAGCTGATCGCGGGGATGACCAGCGGATCGCTAAAGGCAAAGGTCGCGACATTGGTGCCGCTGGTGGCGAAGCGGCCATTCTGCCGCTGGTTCGCCGATTGCTGGTCGCCATATTCGAACCCGGCGAGCAGCGTGTGGCTGATCGGGCCGGTCTGCCCGGTCCAGACAAGGTTGCCCTGGACGAAGACATTCTCGCGCTGCTGCGCGTCGCGATAGGAATCGAGCGTGACGCGGCCCGCCGCTAGGTTGCTCGCGGTGGGGAAGAGATTGCCATAGGCCTTGTCGTAATCGGCATATTGCACGGTCAGGTCTGCGCGCAGCGTATCGGTGAAGCTGTGCTCCAGCCGTCCGCGCAGGATATGCGCGGTCAGCGTGGTGGTGTTGAGCTGGGGCGAACCGAAGAACGTGCGGTAGAAGCCGCGCACCGGACGCGCCGGAGCGGCGACGGTGCCGCCGGTGGTCGCCGGGATGCCGCGGTCGACGATGCGATCGTCATCGACATATTCATAGGACAGCAGCAGCCGCGTCCTTTCGCCCAGCGCCGCACCGATGGTCGGATTGATCGCAACGCGGTTGCCGCCGAAAAAGTCGCGATGGCTGTCGAACTCCTCGTACATCGCGTTCAGCCGCACCCCGGCGCTATCGCCGAGCGACGCATTGATGTCGCTGGTGAGCGCAAATGCGCCGAAGGTATCGACCGAGGCCGATCCGCCGAAGAAGGATTCACCCAGTACCGGGGTCTTGGTCACGCGGTTGATCACGCCGCCACCGCCGCCCCGCCCGAACAGCAGCGCGTTCGATCCCTTGAGTATCTCGACACGCTCGAGATTGTAGAGCGGGCGATAGTACTGGACGTCGTCGCGGATGCCATCGACGAAGAAATCCGCGGTGGTATCCTGGCCGCGGATCGAGATCTGGTCGCGGTGCCCCTCGCCCTGGTTCGACGAGACACCCGGGGTGTAGCGCAGCACATCGGCGAGATCCTGCAGCGCCTGATCCTCGATCTGTTCGCGCGTATAGACCGAAATTGCCTGGGGAATGTCGACCAGCGGCGTCGGCGTCTTGGCCGCGCGCACGATGTCGAGCGCGAGATAGCCCTCGTTGCGCCCCGTCACGATGATTTCGCGCTGGTCGCCCGCTGCCGCGTCTTCGCCCTGGCCAGCATCGCCAGAGGACTGCGCAACAGCAGGCGCAGAGAGCGCAAGGAACGAAACCGCACCGGCAGCCGCCAGCAAACGTGACTTCAAGAGCATCTTACACCACCTCATGGCCGCCGCCTTGGTCTGGCAGCGATTCTCGTTCTCAACGCGGCCGCACTAATGATAAGCATTCTTAACTGCAACGGAAAATTGCGACGAACCGTTGCGCGCGGGCCGCAGGCAGGCAAGGCGCTGGCCTTGATGGGCCATTGGCACTAGCATGCTATCTGGCCGTTGATGGCGCGAGGACCCTGACCTGATGCTCAAATTCCTGAAATGGCTGTTCATCCTGCTGGTCGTCGCCATTATCGGGCTGGGCATCTGGAGCTATGCGCCCGATATCGAGCCGAGCGAGCTGCAGGCGCAATATGGCGGTCCCCCTTCGCGCTTCATCGAGCTGCCCAACGGTCAGAGCGTGCATATCCGCGACGAGGGCCCGCGCGATGCGCCCGCCATCCTGCTGATCCACGGCTCCAATGCCTCGCTGCACACCTGGCAGGGCTGGGCCGATGACCTCAAGCGCGACTATCGCGTCGTGCGATACGACCAGCCGGGGCACGGACTGACCGGCGCGCAGATCAACCGCGACTACAGCACCGAGGCCTTTCGCGACACTGGGGCGGAGGTGATGAATGCGCTGGGCATCAACCGCTATGTCGTTGCGGGCAATTCGATGGGCGGCTGGGTCGCGTGGAACATCGCGCTGAAATATCCGCAGCGCGTTGCCGGGCTGGCGCTGGTCGATGCTTCGGGCGCGCCCGAGGCCAAGCCGACCAGCATCCCCATCGGGTTTCAACTGGCACAAAGCGCCGCAGTGCGACCGGTCCTCAAGATCTTCACCCCCCGCAGCATCATCGAGCAGAGCCTGCAGCAGAGCGTCGGCGATCCTTCAAAGGTCACACCCGAAATGGTCGATCTCTACTGGAGGCTGTTGCGCCATCCGGGCAATCGCGAGGCGACCGTCGCGCGCGGCGATTTCCCGCGCAAGCCTGCGACGGCCGTCGAATTTGCCGGGTTGACCATGCCGTCGCTGATCCTGTGGGGGAAGAAGGACACGCTGATCCCGCTTGCCAACGCCACCTGGTTCGCGCGGCAGCTGCCCAACGACACGCTCGTCACCTATGATGATCTGGGCCATATCCCGATGGAGGAGGACCCCAAGCGCACCGTGGCCGATTTCCGCGCGTGGCTGGAAAAGACGGGTCTGAACCGGACTGCAACACCCGCGACACAATCCATCGCTAGCCCAGTGACTGCGCCTGTTGCCGCTGCACCTGTCAATACCGGGGTAACGCAAACGAGGGGCTGACATGGGGGACCGGATGCACAGCGTGGCCGTCTACAATCTGAAGGGCGGCGTGGGCAAGACGACCAGCGCGGTCAATCTGGCCTGGTGCTCGGCGGTCCTGTCCTCGCGTCGCACCCTGTTATGGGATCTCGATCCACAGGGGGCCGCGAGCCATCTGATCGGCGACGACAAGGCGATGAAGGACGAGGCGCGCTCGATCTTCGCGCGCGATGTCTCGCCCGAAAAGCTGGTGCGGCCCTCGCGCATTCCGGGGCTCGACCTGCTCGCTGCGGACCACTCGTTGCGCGGGCTCGACCGGATGCTGTTCGAGATCGGCAAGGCCAAGCGCCTGAAAAAGCTGATCGAAGGGCTTGGCAAGCATTACGACCGGATCGTGCTCGATTGCCCGCCGGGGCTCAGCGAGACTTCGGATCAGGTGCTGCGCGCCGCCGATCTGGTGATCGTGCCGATCATCCCCTCGCCGCTGTCGCAGCGCGCCTTTGCCGAGGTGCAGCATTATCTCGACGGCAAGTCCGGACGCCACGCGCCGATGCTGCCGGTGTTCGTGATGGTCGATCGCCGCCGCGCGCTGCACAAGCAGGCGCTCGAGGCCTATCCCGACTGGCCGGTCATCCCGATGGCGAGCTCGGTCGAGCGGATGGCGGAAGAGCGGCTTCCGGTTGGGGCGTTCGACGCGAAAAGCCCGGCGGCGCAGGCTTATGCAAGGCTATGGCAGGGGATCGAGCGCAAGCTCGCCGATCAGAAGGGCAGCGGATAACGCGCCAGGATAAGCGCGCTCGCACAGCCCGAGACGAGCACGAAGCGCAGCACCGCGAACCAGCCGGTATCGGCTTGCGAAGGGCGGGCGGCGATGGCGATGGCTTTGCGCATGGGCAAAGGATGCGCCGCGATTGCTAATATCGCGTTAAAGCGGTCTAGCGGATCTGACGGATGTCCACGCCGACATCCAGGCCTTCCCATTGCCGGTCGGCGGTGAGCACCGGCAATCCTTCGCGCCGCGCCAGCGCCAGGCAGGCCCGATCGCCCAGCGAAAGGCCGCGATGGCGCGTGGCTGCGCGCAAGCCTGCGGCGTCGATGGCTTGGTGATGATCGAGATCGACAACCTGCAAACCCAGCTGCAGGAAGAATGCCTCTGCTTTCGATACCGTCGCACCGCCATCGACCAGGCGTGTCAGCACCTCAATGACATTCACTGTGCTGACAAGGCTGTCGATCAGTTGCGCGGCTGCCGTGTCGCCGCCGGGTTCGCCCAGCAGAATAGCCAACACGGCAGACGTGTCGAAAACAGCCACGATTACTCTCGCGCCGCTTCAGCCCGTTTTTCGGCGATAAAGTCGTCAACTGTGAACGGCTTGGTGATGCTTTCCCGCACCGCCCTTTGCAAGTCGCGGATTACGTCCGCATGCGATCGGACGATGATACCGCCATCCTCCCTTCGCTCGAGGTAGACGCGATCACCCTCCGCAAAGCCCAGCTCGCGGCGAAGTTCCGCCGGGATGACGATCTTGCCGCCCTTGATGATCTTGGCCGAATAGGTCATGCGTGCCTCCTTGGGTCCTGCATGGTATCACAGGACCCAAACTGACTCAACGGACCCTATTGGTCGGTAGCCCCCCAGTTGCCTTCGGCATCCTTGGCGACGATGGTCAGCGAGCCCGGGTCGATTTCAGCGAAATCCTGTCCGAAGTCGAAGAACCAGGCAAAGTCCTGCGCCGCGCGCCAGAAGCGGAAGCCTTCATCGAAATAGCCAAGGTCGCCGCACACCGCGACCGGGCTGCCGTCCGCCGTATTCGATCCCTTGGGGTCGGTATCGACGACAAAGGCATCCTTGGGCCAGCCTTCGATATTCGCGGGCCGGGCGTTGCACTTCGCCGCCTCCTTCGGATCCTCGATCACCGAGCGCGCGCGCTGGGTGATCGCCTGCGCCGGCTCGCCCTCTGCGGTATAGAGATAGCCGATGGTGAACGGCTCGGGCATCTCGTCCGACATGGCCGATTTGATCAGCTTCACCTCGGCGCGCTCGGCACCGCCCGCGATCTCGATTTCCGCCGCCTTCCTTCCGCAGACCAGACCGCGATAGAGCAGCACCTCGTCGGCGGGGAGCGCGGCCTCCATCACCTGCCATTCGCAACCATCGGGTGCTTGCGGAGATGCGCTCGCGTCCATGTTCATGTAATTGACGGCGCGACCCTTGCACAGGCCGGTCAGCTTGAGCTTCTCGCCATCGTCGGCGCATGCGGCATCGGCGGTCTTGTCCGCACCTGCTGCCGCCTTGTCGTCGGCCCCGCCGCCACAACTCGCCAGGGCGAGGCTGAGCGCACCGGCCAGCATCCACGAATTCCGCATCGATCGTCTCCTGGAAAGCCGGCAGACCCGGTCCCCGCGCCCCCCGCGGGCAGGGACCGGATCTGCCGGAAAAGGTCAGCCTTCGCTTTCGCCCTGTGCGCAGAAGGTGACGAACGTGTCGGCCTCGCCTTCGGCAGGCGTGTCGACGTTGATGGTGTTCATGCCGAAGGACAGCACCTGCTTGCCGGCAAAGGCGGCCTTGAAATTGTCGGGCAGCGGCGCGCTGCCGCTGGCAAAGCCGTCGCCACCTGCGGGCACCATGATGCTCAGCACCGGTTCGCCGCCATCAGGGGCGAGGGTGAGCGCGATTTCCTCGGGGATGCGGGCGAAGCCGGGGACTTCGAACTCCACCGTCTTGCTGCCATTGGCGCATTTCAGCGTCGCGAGCGTCTTGTCTGCGCCTTCCACCAGCGACATCACGGTCTTGCCCTCTTCGGCCGATACCGCCCAGAGCGGACCCTGGGCAGCAGGCGCCACTTCGGCGGTGGCTTCACCCTCGGCAGGCGCCTCTGCCGCCTTTTCGCCGCCGCACGCCGCAAGCGCAGACGCCATCATCGTCACGCCCAGAAGGCGCAGGCTGATCGGTTTCATCGCAATTTCCCCATCTCGATCCCGTCGCAGGCCCTCCCCTGCGATCCGGACGCGAAACTAGGGGGCAGCGCCCCGGCGGCAAAGCGCAATCGGGCCGCCCTGTACGGCTGTACAGGGTGCCGGCGGTCAGCCGGCCGCGAGCCGGTCGAGCGCCACGCCCTCGATCCGCCAGGGCTCCCAGCCCTTCGAATGATGCGCGCCGATATGGGTGTAGAACGCGCGCGCCTTCTCGTTCCAGTCGAGCACTGCCCAGTCCATCCGCGCACAGCCGCGCGCCTTGGCTTCCTTCGCCAAGGCGGTAAGCAATGCGCGTCCGGTTCCGGTACCGCGCGCGGCTTCGGCCACGAACAGGTCTTCGAGATAGAGCGAAGGCGCGCCGGTCCAGGTCGAATAGGTGAGGAACCACAAAGCGAGCCCGACCGGCTCGCCGTCGAATTCGGCGATATGCGCGAACACCTGTGCATTCTCGCCGAACAGTGTCGCGCGCAGCGATTCCTCGGTCGCCTTTACCGCATCGGGCTCGCGCTCGTAGACTGCGAGCGCGGTGACCATGCGCAGGATGGCGGCTTCATCGCCCGGGCGGGCGGGGCGGATACGGACGGTCATGTCGGGTCCGCTTATTCCGCCGCGACCGGCTCGGCATTGCCTGCGTCGCTCGCCTCCGCCTCGATCTCGGCCGCCTTGGCCTCGACCAGCTTGACGATATGCTCGACCATGTCCTCGTCCTCGACCGTATGGTCGGTGACGCCCGACAGGTACACCATGTGCTTGCCCTTGCCGCCCCCCGTCAGGCCGATATCGGTCTCGCGCGCCTCGCCGGGGCCGTTGACGACGCAGCCGAGCACCGAGAGCGAGAGCGGCGTGTTGATATGCTGCAACCGCTCTTCCAGCTTCTGCACGGTGCGGATCACGTCAAAGCCCTGGCGCGCGCAGCTGGGGCAGCTGACGATGCGGACGCCGCGGGTGCGGATGCCGAGCGATTTCAGGATCTCGAAGCCGACGCGCACCTCTTCCTCGGGCTCGGCAGAGAGCGAGACGCGGATGGTATCGCCGATGCCCGCCCAGAGCAGGTTGCCGATGCCGATCGCGCTCTTCACCGTGCCGCCGATCAGCCCGCCCGCCTCGGTGATGCCCAGATGCAGCGGGCAATCGACCGCATCGGCGAGCTGCTGATAGGCGGCGACCGCGAGGAACACGTCGCTCGCCTTCACCGCGACCTTGAACTCGTGGAAATCATGGTCCTGCAGCAGCTTGATATGGTCGAGCGCGCTTTCGACCAGCGCCTCGGGGCACGGCTCGCCATATTTCTCGAGCAGGTCCTTCTCGAGGCTCCCTGCATTGACGCCGATGCGGATCGCACAGCCATTGGCCTTGGCGGCATTGACCACCTCGCGCACGCGCTCCGAAGAGCCGATATTGCCCGGGTTGATGCGCAGGCACGCCGCGCCCGCATCGGCGGCTTCGAGCGCGCGCTTGTAGTGGAAATGGATGTCCGCGACGATCGGCACGCGCGAGGCGCGGACGATCTGCTTCATCGCGGCGGTGGATTCGACATCGGGGCACGAGACGCGGATGATATCGACCCCGGCCTCTTCGCAGCGGCGGATCTGGTCGATCGTCGCGCGCGCGTCGGAGGTCAGCGTGTTGGTCATCGTCTGCACGCTGACCGGCGCATCGCCACCCACCGGAACCTTGCCGACCATGATCTGGCGGCACTTGCGCCGATCGATATCGCGCCAGGGTCGCAAAGAGGGGTTGTGGGCCGACATGAATTGTTCTCCAAGAGTATGCGGACGCTATAGTCGCTTCGACCGGCTTTGGCGAGATGCGCGGGCGATAGAAAAGGGGACGCTGAATACCATGAAAACCGTGATGAACCTGGCGCTGGCCACGGGCCTGGCCGCTCTTGCAGCAGCGACGACCCTGCCTGCCACGGCGCAGGCCCCTGCCCCGCAGCGCACGCCCAACGAACTCGCCGCGCGCCAGCTCTACAGCGATGTCGTCGGCATCCGCACCGCGCGCGGGCACAAGCAGATGGGCGTGATGACCGGCTATCTCAAGGAGCAGCTGCTCAAGGCCGGTTTCGCCGAAAGCGACATCACGATCACCGATTATGACAGCGAGGGCGAGCCCACCCAGGGGCTGGTGGTGCGCTATGCCGCCAAGGGCAAGCCCAAGGCGGGGCCGATCGTGTTCCTGGGCCATATGGACGTGGTCGAGGCGCTGCCCGAGGACTGGGAGCGCCCTCCGTTCAAGCTCGTGGAGGAAAACGGCTATTTCTTCGGTCGCGGATCGCTCGACAACAAATATGGTGTCGCGACGCTCACGCACAATTTCATCCGGCTGAAAAAGGAAGGCTGGGCGCCCAAGCGCGATATGTATCTCGTCTTCTCGGGCGACGAGGAGACCGGCATGATCTCCACCCGCGCGCAGGCAAAGATGGTGGCGGAAACGATCAAGCCGGCGCTGGTGCTCAACGGCGATGCCGGCGGCGTGGCGATGACCGAGGATTTCAAGCCGGTCATGTACCAGGTGCAGGCGGGCGAGAAGACCTTCGCGACGTTCGAGCTCACCGTCACCAATCCCGGCGGCCATTCGTCGCGCCCGCGCGCCGACAATGCGATCTACGAACTCGCGCAGGCGCTCGGCAAGATCCAGGCCCATCGCTTTCCGGTCAATGCGAGCCCCCTGGTGCGCAGCTATTTCGCCGCGATGGGCAAGCTGACGCCGGGCGAGATGGGCCAGGCGATGCAGGCCTTTGCCGCCAATCCGGAAGACCCCGCCCCGCGCGCCAAGCTGCTCGCCGATCCGGGCATCTCGACGCAGATGCGTACCACCTGCGTTGCCACCATGCTGCGCGGCGGCCATGCCGAAAACGCGTTGCCGCAATCGGCGACCGCGACGGTCAACTGCCGCATCATGCCCGGCGAGGGCGGCGCGGCAGCGACCCAGGCCGCGCTCGCCAAGGCGATCGGCAATGACGGCGTGAAGTTCAAGCTGATGACCGATGTGGTCGAAAGCCCCGAATCCACGCTGACGCCCGAGGTGCGCGCCGCGATCATGGCCAGCCTCGATGCGCGCTATCCCGGCCTTCCGATCGTGCCCGAGCTGTCGTCGGGCGGCACCGACGGCATGCACTATCGCGCGCTGGGGATGAACACCGTGGGCATCGGCAATGCCGCGATGCGCAGTGCGGACATCTTTGCGCACGGCCTCAACGAACGCATCCGGGTCGAGGATTTCTACAAGGGTCTCGACCACTGGTATCTGGTCATGAAGAAGCTGGCGGGCTGATCTCCGCCCGCACAAGGAGCAAGTCCATGCCTACAGTGCTGATTACCGGTGCCAATCGCGGTCTCGGGTTGGAGTTTGCCCGGCAATATGCCGCCGATGGCTGGACCGTCGTTGCGACCGCGCGCAATCCGCAAGCGGCGGAAGCGCTGGCCGCCACCGGCGCTGAAATCCACGCCTATGATGCCCTGGACCCACAAGCGCTGGAGGGGTTGCAGGCCGCCATTGGCGACCGCGCGATCGATGTGCTGATCGCCAATGCCGGAATTCTGGGCCCGCAGCAGTTCGACCGGGAGAAATGGTCCGAGACGTTCCTCGCCAATGTCATCGCGCCGACCGAATTGGCGCTGCGCCTCAAGCCCAATGTGCTCGCCTCGGACCAGCGCAAGATGGTCGCGCTGTCCTCGATCCTGGGCAGCATTGCCGCGAATGACAGCGGCGGCATCCTTGCCTATCGCAGTTCCAAGGCAGCGCTCAACGCGGCCTGGCGCTCGCTGGCCATCGACTGGAAGGACAGCGGCCTGACACTGGCGATGATCCATCCCGGCTGGGTGCAGACCGATATGGGCGGCCCGGGCGCGCAGATCGATCCATCAACCAGCATCGGCGGCTATCGCAAGGTGATCGCCAGGCTCAGCGTCGCGGATAGCGGCGCCTTTCTCGATTATCAGGGCAATCGGCTCGACTGGTAACGCGATCAGGGCGCCGTCTGGAACGGCTTCGCCTCTGCCAGGATGAGCGCGAACCAATCGTCGGGATCGGTCCATTCGTGCCGCACCGTCCAGCCGCCCGCGCGCAGCAGCAGCCGCGCGTCGCGAGGGCCGTATTTGTGGCTGTTTTCGGTATGGATGGTCTCGCCCTGGCGCATCGAGAAGCGCTCGCCGAGCACGGTGAAGCTCAGGTCTTCCATCGCTTCGAGGTGCATCTCGATCCGGGCATAGCCGTCGTTCCAGCGCGCGACATGGCGGAAGCGATCGACCGGAATGGTGCCTTCCAGTTCGCGGTTGATGCGGTGGAGCAGGTTGAGGTTGAACCGCGCGGTCACCCCCTGCGCATCGTCATAGGCGGGGATCAGGATATCGGGAGACTTGATCCGGTCCATGCCGATCAGCAGCAGCGATCCGACGCCCAGCGTCTCGCGCATCGAGCGGAGCAGGTCGAGCGAGCTGCGCGCGACCATGTTGCCGATGGTCGAACCGGGAAAGAAGCCCAGCTTGGGTTCGCCTGCCACCGCCTCGGGAAGCTTGAGCGGCCGCATGAAATCGCCCTCGAGCGGGTGCACGGCCAGGTCCGGAAAGTCACTGGCGAGCGCAGCGGCGGATTCGCGCAGGAACTCGCCCGAAATGTCGATCGGCACATAGTGCTTGCCCTGTACAGCGCGCAGCAGATGCGGGGTCTTGACCGAGGAGCCCGAGCCGAACTCGACCACCGCACGGCCCTTGCCGCCCATCTGGGCCACCTCGCCGCAATAGCGCTCGAGCAAGCCAGTCTCGGTGCGGGTGGGGTAATATTCGGGAAGGTCGGTGATCGCCTCGAACAGTTCTGAGCCGGTCTTGTCGTAGAACCAGCGCGCCGGGACCGCGCGGCGCGTGTCGCGGAAACAGGCGAGAACGTCGGCGCGGAAGGCGGGGTCGGCTTCACCCGATGCGGCTGCGGTCTGGGCTTCGGGCGAGTCGATCAGGGTAGCCAAGAGAGAGTCTCCTGTGCGGGGTCAGCTGAGGTCCTTGGCGAGCCTGAGACCGGTGAACTGCCAGCGCTGATGGGGATAGAAGAAGTTGCGATAACTGGGACGCACGGAACCGCGCGGGGTTGCACAGCTCGATCCGCGCAGCACGAACTGGCCCGACATGAACTTGCCATTATATTCGCCCACCGCACCCTCTGCCGCCCGGAAGCCGGGATAGGGGCGATAGGCGCTGCCGGTCCATTGCCAGACATTGCCGAACATCGCCGCCGCCGCATCGGCGCGCGGTCGCACGGGTCCGGCTCGGTCGAGCTGGTTGCCCGAAGCGGGATCGTGCGCCGTTGCGACCGCCTCCCATTCCTGCTCGGTCGGCAGCCGCGCGCCCGCCCAGCTGGCATAGGCATCGGCCTCGTACAGGCTGACATGCGTGACCGGTGCGGCCGGATCGACGCTGCGCAGGCCATCGAGCCCGAACTGCATCCAGCCGCCGTCCTCGTCCTGCTGCCAGTAGAGCGGCGCGCTGATGCCTTCCGCCTTCACCCAGGCCCAGCCATCGGACAGCCAGTGGCGCGGGTCGCCATAGCCGCCATCGGCGATGAACGCGGCCCATTCGCCATTGGTCACCGGGCGGCTGGCAAGCGCATAAGGGGTGAGCAGCACCGCATGACGCGGCCCTTCGCAATCGAACGCGAAGCCTTCGCCCGCATGGCCGATCTCGACCTGCCCTGTCGGCCCCTCGATCCATTCGAGCAGCGCGGTCTTGACCGAGGCCATCGGCACTGCAGGCCAGACCGCGGGATGCAGCGGGTTCTGCGCGAACAGGTGCAGGATGTCGGTCAGCAGGAGCTCCTGATGCTGCTGCTCGTGGTTCAGCCCGAGTTCGACCAGATCGAGCGCCTCGTTACCGAGCGTTGGCAAGGCGGCCTGCACCGCCGCATCGACATGCGCGCGATAGGCGCGAATTTCGTCGAGCGAGGGCCGGGTCAGCATCCCGCGCCGGGGCCGCGCATGTCGCGCGCCCTCGGCCTCGTAATAGCTGTTGAACAGGAAGGCGTAATTCGGATCGAAGGCCTCGTAGCCCGGCACATGATCGCGCAGCACGAAGGTCTCGAAGAACCAGCTCGTGTGCGCCAGATGCCATTTGGCCGGCGAGGCATCGTCCATCGACTGGACGGTGGCGTCGGCATCCGACAGCGGCGCGACGAGATCGAGCGTGAGGGTGCGGACGCCGCGAAAGCGGTCGGACAGGTCTGCAGGACGGCTATCGTCGAACGGAACGATCGGTGAAGTGCTGGTGGTCATGTTACCCCCCATTTCGTCATTCCCGCGAAAGCGGGAATCCCGCTGCTTGGTCGGCGGGATAAAAGCGGGACCCCCGCCTTCGCGGGGGTGACGTCGGAATTAGTATCCCGCTCATTGCCGAGCGGTCAGCAAAATCTACCGCGAAGCACCCGGCACCCAGAGCGGGTCGTTGCCGTTGTTGATCCGGCGCGCGAGGACGAACAGATAGTCCGACAGCCGGTTCACATAGATACGCGCCTGCGGGTTGATCGATCCCTCGTGCGCGGCGGCGACGAGCGCGCGTTCGGCGCGGCGGGCGATGGCGCGGGCGAGATGCACCGCCGCCGCGGCGGGGCTGCCGCCGGGCAGGATGAAGCTGGTCAGCGGCGGCAGGCTGTCGTTGACCGCATCGATGCGCTCCTCGAGCCAGGTCACCTGGCTGGGCACGATGCGCAGCACCATTTCGGAGGGGGTGAAATCCTCGCCGGGCGTCGCAATGTCGGCGCCCAGATCGAACAGGTCGTTCTGCACGCGCACCAGATCCGCAGCGAATTCGCTCTCACCCAGCGCGACCACGGCGAGACCCAGCGCGCTGTTCAGCTCGTCGACATCGCCGATCGCCGCCATGCGCGCCGAATGCTTGGGAATGCGCGAGCCGTCGACCAGCCCCGACGTGCCGTCATCGCCGGTGCGCGTGTAGATCTTGTTGAGCTTGACCATCGTTCTGCGCCCCCGCCGCCCCCAGGGCTCAGCGGTTGACCAGCAGCAGCACGGCGACCGCGGCAATCGCCATCGCCTGATATTTGACGCGCGCGAACATCATCTTGTTCTGCATCTGATGGCTGCGGCCGACCCCGGGGTTCTTGAGGTCCTCCTCGGTCATCTGGATGAAGGCGACAAGGCCGCGCACGAGGCTGACCAGAACCATGATTGCCAGAGCGACAATGCCCAAGATGATGATGACGTTCATGGCAGGCTATATGAGGGCTCAGCCCAGGAAATGCCAGACGGAAGAAGCCCTTTCCGCAAATTTTCCAGCAGCGAAGGACCATCCACCCCCTGTTCGCGCAACAGCGCCAGCGCGGCCGCGCCCTCGCTCTTGGCGAGCTTGCGCCCGTCGGCCCCTGCGAGCAGCCGGTGGTGGCGATAGAGCGGCACCGGCAGACCCAGCAGCGCCTGGAGCAGCCGGTGGACATGCGTCGCGAGGAACAGGTCGCGCCCGCGCACGACATGGCTGACCTGCTGGTGCGCATCGTCCAGCGTCACCGCGAGATGATAGCTGGCGGGCGCATCCTTGCGCGCGAGCACGACATCGCCGAACAGCGCGGGCCGCGCCTGCTGCTCGCCCGCGGCCATGTCGTACCAGACCAGCGCGCCGGTCTGCGCGAGCGCCCTGCTGACATCGAGCCGCCAGGCATGCGGTTCGCGCGCCATGCGATCGGCGCGCACCCCGATGGAGAGCGCGCGGCAGGTGCCGGGATAGACCAGCCCCTCCGGCCCCGGCTGCGCGCCGGCCGCGGCAATCTGGCTGCGCGTGCAGAAACAGGGATAGACGAGGTCCCGCGCCTTCAGCCCGGCCAGCGCCGCGTCATAGGCATCTAGGCGCGACGACTGGAACAGCACATTGCCATCCCATTCCAGACCCAGCCAGCGCAGATCGGCCAGGATCGCCTCGACGAGTTCGGGCCGCGAGCGCACGCCGTCGATATCCTCGATCCGCAGCAGGAACGCACCGCCCAGCTGCCGCGCGAGGTCGTGCGCCTGGGCTACGGCATAGGCATGGCCCAGATGCAGCGCACCATTGGGGCTGGGCGCAAAGCGGGTGCGCATCACCGCGCGCCCTTCCGTCCCTTGGGTGCAATATGCGGACTTATCACCATATATTGTGGAATCGCCCCCTTGACCTTGGCCGCACGCTCATGCTGATTAACCGTAAATCGAGCACTTTCAGGATTGTCACGGGGCTGTCACGCATCAGGGTTTATACGAAGCGCAGCGGACGAATGGGAGAGGGTTTGAGCCGACCATGTTTCATCCCGACTTGATCGAACGGGCGGTACGCGATCCGCAGCCGGACATAGGCCGGCATCCGGACAGCTGCCCCGCCCTTGTGTTGAACGCCGATTATACCCCCTTGAGCTATTACCCGTTGAGCCTCTGGCCGTGGCAGACCGCGATCAAGGCCATCTTCCTCGACCGGGTCGATGTCATCGAGACCTATGAGCGCGAGGTGCACTCCCCGACGATCCAGATGAAGATCCCGTCGGTCATCGCGCTCAAGCAATATGTGAAGCCGTCCGAATATCCCGCCTTCACCCGCTTCAACCTGTTCCTGCGCGACCGCTTCCACTGCCAATATTGCGGATCGCCGCACAACCTCACTTTCGATCACGTCGTCCCGCGCCGCCTGGGCGGCAAGACCACCTGGCAGAACGTCGCCACCGCCTGCGCCCCGTGCAACATGCGCAAGGGCGGGCGCACCCCGGCGCAAGCGAACATGCGCCTGATGGTCCAACCGATCCGCCCGACCAGCTGGCAGCTCCAGGAACGCGGCCGCGCGTTTCCGCCGAACTACCTGCATGAGAGCTGGCACGACTGGCTGTACTGGGATGTCGAGCTGGAGGCTTGAGGCGGCAGTTGAGGGAGCTGCCAATTTTTGCGTCAGGCAAAAGCGAATTGCTCAGCGGCGCGCAGCTACCAACCGCCTCCCCAATATTCCGCAATGCCACCAACGGCAAAGCCGATGCCCACGGCCAAAATAAAGCCTGAATATCCTTTGATGGCGCGCCGCATGTAAAGACTGCGCCATTCTGTCTTGCGAAAACCTGCCGCCCACATCGGAAGCCAGTATCGTGTGCCATATGCCCATGCGCCTATCGCCACAACCGCTGCAGCGATGAATATGGCCAACATTGCTTGGGCGAGGACGGACATGATCACGATGGTAATTCAATTGCACCCATCCGCAAGCGGATGATCTAAAGAATAATCGATTTCTCGTCATTGTAGCATGACTGCACCCCACCTCCGCTCAGCCTGAGCTTGTCGAAGGCCCCGCTAAACGGCCAGCCTGGGCGCGGGTCCTTCGACGACGCGGGCTGCGCCCGCTGCTCAGGATGAGCGGGGGTGGTTAGCGGCATGTCTGCGAAATGGCCGGATCACAACAATGAAACGGAGCGCGTTCCCCTCCCTGCAAGGGAGGGGTCAGGGGTGGGTGCGCGCGTCAGCGCGCCGTGGGTGTGCCATCGCCAGCGTTGCTGACCCACCCCCTGCCCCTCCCTTTCAGGGAGGGGAGTTTTTAAGGAGCGAGCCTCTCGGGCGATGGAAAGCCCTCTC
>AYSC01000062.1 GCA_000503195.1 Blastomonas sp. CACIA14H2 | reverse complement strand
GGNCGACATGCGCTGCATCACCCTCACCCTTCCGGCGCTTTGCGCCTCCCTCCCTCTCCCGATGGGAGAGGAAATGTGAAGGCCCGCTGCATGTGGATGCGCGGGGGCACCTCCAAGGGGGGCTATTTCCTCAAGGACGACCTGCCCGCCGACACGGCGGAGCGCGATGCTTTCCTGCTGCGCGTGATGGGATCGCCCGACCCGCGCCAGATCGACGGCATGGGCGGCGCGGACCCGCTGACCAGCAAGGTCGCCGTGGTGAGCAGATCGGAGCGCCCCGGCGTCGATGTCGATTACCTGTTCCTGCAGGTGTTCGTCGACCAGGCGATCGTCACCGACGCGCAGAATTGCGGGAATATCCTCGCCGGCATCGGCCCGTTCGCGATCGAGCGCGGACTGGTCGCACCGACCTGCGATGTCACCCGCGTCGCCATCTTCATGGAGAATACCGGCCAGGTTGCGGTGGCGAGCGTCGCCACGCCCGGCGGCATGGTGACCTACGAAGGCGAGGCGGCGATCAGCGGCGTGCCCGGCACAGCCGCGCCCATCCCGCTCGCCTTTCGCGATACCGCTGGCTCGTCGTGCGGTGCGCTGCTGCCCACCGGAAATGGCGTCGACGAGATCGATGGCGTCGCGGTGACGATGATCGACAACGGCATGCCCTGCGTCGTCATCGCCGCCGAGGACATGGGCATCAGCGGTTATGAGGACCGCGACACGCTCGATGCCGATGACGCGATGAAGGCGAAGGTCGAGGCGATCCGCCTCCAGGCCGGGCCGCTGATGAACCTGGGCGATGTATCGGCCAAGTCGGTGCCCAAGATGATGCTCGTCGCCGCTCCGCGCGAGGGCGGCGCGATCGCGGTGCGCTCGCTGATCCCGCACCGCGTCCATGCCTCGATCGGCGTGCTCGGAGCGGTCAGCGTCGCCACCGCCTGCCTGATCGAGGGATCGCCCGCGGCCAAGGTCGCTGCTGTCCCCGATGGTCTTACCAAGACGCTGGGCGTCGAGCACCCGACCGGCGTCACCGAATGCGTCGTCACCGTGGACGAGAACGGCCAGCCGGTCGAGGCGGGCATGCTGCGCACCGCGCGCAAGCTGATGGATGGAGAGGTTTTCGCATGAGCACCACCGAAGCCGATGGCCGCATTCGCAGCTGGACCCTTGCGCCGAGCAAGCCGCGCTTCACCCCGCCGCCCGGCGCGGTCGATGCGCATTGCCATGTCTTCGGCCCGCAGGCGGAGTTCCCGTTCAGCCCCAAGGCCAAGTACCTGCCGCAGGACGCCGGACCCGATGCGCTGTTCGCGCTGCGCGACCATCTGGGCTTTGCCCGCAACGTCATCGTCCAGGCGAGCTGCCACGGCACCGACAACAGCGCGACATTGAACGGCATCGCCCGGTCGAACGGGCTCGCGCGCGGCGTCGCGGTGGTCGATCCCGCAATCTCGGATGCAGAACTCGATGCGCTGCACGCGGGCGGGATCCGCGGGGTGCGGTTCAACTTCCTCAAGCGGCTGGTCGATGACGCGCCCAAGGACAAGTTCCTCGATGTCGCGCGGCGGATCGAGCGGCTCGGCTGGCATGTCGTGGTCTATTTCGAGGCGGACATTCTGGAAGAGCTTCAGCCGTTCCTCGCCGCGATCCCGGTGCCGATCGTCATCGACCACATGGGCCGCCCCGATGTGACCCAGGGGCCCGACGGCGCGGACATGACCGCGTTCCGCCGCCTGCTCGACAGCCGCGACGACATCTGGACCAAGGTCACCTGCGCCGACCGGCTCGATGCCGCCGGCCCGCCTTATGCCGATTTCGTCCGCGCGGTGCGTCCGCTGGTCGAAGCCTATCCCGACCGCGTGCTCTGGGGCACCGACTGGCCGCACCCGAACATGGAAAAGGTGCTGCCCGATGACGGGCATCTGGTCGACACGATCCCCGAAATCGCGCCCACGGCCGAGCTGCAGCATAAGCTGCTCGTCGCCAATCCGATGCGGCTTTACTGGGCGGATTGAGGCCGGGTCAGAAGCGGTCGAGATCGTTCGCAAGTGTGACCGGGCCAGCGAAACGCGTCCTGATCTGCGCGACATAGCCCTTGGTACGCTCCGGATCGGGCGTGCCAGCGGCAAAGTGCGTGATGATCAGCGCCTTCACCCCGGCGCGCGAGGCGAGCTGCCCCACGGCATCGGGGGTCAGATGGTGCGTGGACAGGTGCTGTTCGAGCTGCTGCTTCGCCTGGGGCGGCATGTCGGGCGAATTGCGCGCGACATTGGCCATCGTCCCGCCCATGTCGATCATTTCGCTGACCAGCAAGTCCGCGCCTTTCGCCAGCTTCTCCACCGCCGCACTGGGTCCGGTATCGCCGGTAAAGACGATCGAGCGCGCGCCCAGATCGAAGCGGAAGCTCAATGACTTGTAGTTGCGATCCTCGATACTGCCCGGCGCGAAATCATAATGCGAATTCTGCGCGGCGGTGACGGTAAAGCCATCGACCGTCAGCCGCTCGCCATCGGCCAGCTCGATCACGCGCACCGTATCGGCAGGCGGAGCCCAGGGCTGGCCGGGAATCCCGTAGCCCACGCGCGCGGCGGGCTGCATCGAGGCGACCATGCCGGCAACCAGTTCGCGCGTGCCGGGCGGCCCATAGACGGTGATCGGTTCGCGCTGGTTGGTCTGGTTGCGCAGCGCCAGCACGGCAGAGAGACCGCCGGTATGGTCAGCGTGCAGATGGCTGAGGAACACGGCCCGCACGCGCGGCAGCAATATCCCTGCCCGCGCGAGCTGCTGGACGGTGCCGTCGCCGCAATCGACCAGATAGACCTTGCCCTGATGCACCAGCGCATTGGCGGGCTGCGACCGGTCCGGCGAGGGAACCGGCCCGCCCATCGTGCCCAGCGTGATGAAACCATCGGCCGCTGGAGCGGGCTGGGCCCCGACCGGTACCGCGGTCAGAAGAACCGCCAGTACCGGCGCGACTGCCCAGCCGCGCATCAGAAATTGAACCCGAGGCGCACGCCATAGGTCCGCGGCGGGCGCAGCGTGCCGACCGGGAAGTCGAGGATCGGACGGGTGCCCGCGCGCGCCAGCACTTCCTCGTCGGTGATGTTGTTGATGAATGCGGTGATGTTCCATCCACCGCGATCTTCCAGCGTCACATAGGCGTCGGCCATCGCGAAGCTGCCCTGGCGTTCTTCCGGACGATAGTTCGAATTCAGGAAGCGGCTGCTTTCGATATTGCCGCGCGCGCCGAAGATCAGGTTGAGATCGCCGGTCAGTTCGAACGTGCGCTCATAGCCCAGGTTCAGCGCCCATTTCGGCGAGTTGACCGTCGGGCGGCCCGAACAGTCGATATCGAAGAAGCGCGCGGTGTTGACGCCCGGATTGGCGAGACGGCTGCCCAGAGTGGTGCATCCCGTCGTCACCGGCGCGCCGGTGGGCGAGAAGTTGGCAGTGGTGAGCCGGTTGTACTTGCCGTTGAGATACTGGACGTTGAGGCTGAACAGGTCGTTGCGGCTCGGCGCGAACCGGGCCTCCAGCTCGGCACCATAGATGCGCGACTTGCCCGCGTTCACCGTGGTCGAGCCCTGCGCGAAAATGCCGCCTGCGGTGCGCACGCCGCCCACGAAGGTGATCTGCTGGTCCTTGTAGTCCCAGTAGAAGGCCTCGATGTTCAGCTGCAGCTTGTTGTCGAAGAAGCGGTTCTTGGCGCCGACGGTGAACGCGGTGAGGTTCTCGGGCGCGAAGGTGTTGTTCGGCGGCTGCGCGACGAAGAACCCGCCCGACTTGAAGCCGGTCGCCGCATTGGCATAGATGAGCGACTGCGGACCGGCGTCCCATTCGAGACCCGCCTTCCACGTGAATTTCTCGAACGACAGGTCGCCGGTGAACGGCGCGCTGAGCGGCGGGTTGATCGGGCCGGGCAGACCGCCCGAGGCGACCGAGGTCAGCTGCTTCTTGTCTTCCTTGGTATAGCGGCCGCCGGCGACGAGGCGCAGCGTATCGGTGATGTCGAAGGTCAGCTGACCGAAGGCGGCGACGCTCTCGGTGCTCAGCCGCGGGGTGAAGCGCGTGGTCGAGATATTGCCCTGGCGGAAGAAATTCTCCGTCTCCTGGTTCTCGCCGAAATAGAACAGGCCCAGCACGTAGCGGAGCCGCTGATCCTCGTTCGAGGCGAGACGGACTTCGAGCGAGCTCTGCTCGGCGAGATCGCGGATCGTGCCGGCAAAGCCCGGCAGATAGGTGAGCAGGTTGACGTCCGAGCGGCGATAGGCCGGGATGAAGGTCAGCGTGCCGAAGCCCATGTCGCCGACTATCGTGGCGCTGACGCCGATGAACTCGTTATCGAGGAACCCGTCGGTACCCGGCAGCGCGACGCAGCCGCTGTTGACGAAATTGCCCTGCCCACCGCAGAACGGCGGCGCGAAGATGCCCGATGCCAGGCGACGGATCGCAGCGCGGGCGACGGGATCGGAGATGCTGACCCGGTCTTCCAGCGGCGGCACGGCATAGCGCGCTTCGGGCAGCAGCACCGCGCCCGCGCCCTTGCCGTGCTGGTTGTAATAATCCGCGACCAGCGTCATCGACCAGCGATCCGAAGGCTCGATCAGCAGCGACGCACGGAAGGCCTCGCCCCGGTCGTCGTCATAGCCGTCCGAGATATAGCCATCGCGATCGACGACCTGGCCCGCGAGGCGCAGCGCCACGGTCTCGCCGATCGGAATGTTCAGCGCCACGACGGACTTGCGGCTGTCGTAATTGCCGATTTCGAAAAAGCCCTCGCCGCTGAATGTGCCGAGCACCGGCTTTTTCGGGATCACGTTGATCGCGCCGCCGGTGGCATTGCGCCCATAGAGCGTGCCCTGCGGCCCCTTGACCACCTCGACGCGTTCCAGATCGTAGAACACGCCGGCAGGCGCGGTCGGGCGGCCGACATAGATGCCGTTGAAGTTGAACGCGACCGCGTTCTCGGCGAACGAGTTCTGCGAATTGGTGCCGACGCCGCGCAGGAAGAAGCTGGTGGTGCCGCCGGTCGGCTGGACGACCAGCGAGGGGACCAGACGGCCGAGATTGGCGGTTTCGGTGATCCCGGCATTGACGAGATCCTCGCCGCCCACCGCGGTCACGGCGACGGCAGCGCGCTGCAGGCTTTCCTCGCGGCGCTGCGCGGTCACGACGATTTCGCCCAGGCCCTGGTCTTCGGTCGCTTCGGTCTGATCGGAAGGGTTGGCATCCTGTGCAAAGGCGGTGGCGGGAACGCTCAGAGCCGCGAGCACGGACGTAGCAAGCAGAAATGCCTTCATCATGTATCTCCCCATATGTGCGCGATGCCTGCACGGGCACCGGCTGTATCGGCAGCCTGTGTACGAGAAATGCTAGCCATTGGTGAAATCTTTTGTTTTAATGATAATCCAGCAATCACACTGATAGGTTAATCGCATGCGCTTCAAGGGACTCGATCTCAACCTGCTCGTCGCCTTCAGCGTGCTGATGGACACGCGCAGCGTCTCGCGCGCCGCAGAACAGCTCAATCTCAGCCAGCCGGCGATGAGCGCCGCGCTGGGGCGGCTGCGCGACTATTTCGGCGACGATCTGCTGGTGCTGCAGGGCAAGCGCATGTTCCCCACCCCCTATGCCGAATCGCTGGTGCCGATGGTGCAGGACACGCTGCGCCGGATCGACGCGCTGATCACCACCTCGACCAGTTTCGACCCCGCCACCTCGCAGCGCGTGTTCCGGCTGATCGCCTCCGACTATATCACCGCAGCGGTCATCGCGCCGCTGTCGCGCCGCCTTGCGCATGTCGCGCCGGGCATAAGGCTGGAGACGGTACTGCCCTCCGACGGCAGTGCCGACCTGATCGCGCAGGGGGCGTTCGATCTGCTGATCACGCCCGAAGAGTTCATCAATCCCGGCCAGCCCGCCGAGCTGCTGTTCGTGGAACGCCATGTCATCGTCGGGTGGAAGGGCAATCCGGTCTTTGCCGGCGAGGTGACGCTGGAGGACGTGCTGCGCGCAGGCCATGTCGGCATCCAGATGGGCAACCAGCGCACCAGCGCCTTTGCCGACAGCATCATGGAGAAGCTCGGCCATTTCCGGCGCATGGAGATGACCGCCTCCTCGTTCACCGTCGTCCCCTGGCTGATCATCGAGACCAGCCGCCTGGCGCTGATGCACGAGCGGCTGGCGCGGGTCATGGCGCGAATGTTTCCGCTGGCCATTGCCCCCATTCCCTTCGACTTTCCGGCGATGCGCGAGATGATGCAGTTCAACCATGCCCGCAGTGCCGATGAGGGACTGACCTGGCTGCGCAGCGAGCTCCGCCGCGCCAGCGCGCTGGATTGACACCGTTCATCCATAGGAATGATACCTATGGATCAATACAATAAGATTTACAGATTTACCGATCTCGCCCTATCTAGACCGGGATGAACAGGCCCGGTCACGCGATTCCGGGTGGGGAGAGGCATATCGGCATGAAGGACATGCGAATCTTGATCGTGGGCGGCGGTATCGGCGGACTGACCTCCGCCATTGCGCTGTGCCGCAAGGGTTATGACGTCGAGGTGATCGAGCGCGATCCCGACTGGTCGGTCTATGGCGTCGGTATCATCCAGCAGGGCAATGTCATCCGCGCGATGACCGAGCTGGGTCTGATCGACGACTATATCAGCGCGGGTTTCGGATTCGACCGGGTGCAGGTCTATATCCCCACCGGTCAGTGCGTTGCGGACATTCCGACCCCGCGTCTGGTCGAGGGCTATCCGGGCAATGTCGGCATCGGCCGTCGCGCGCTGCACAAGGTTCTGGGCGATCGCGCCAGGGAAGCCGGTGCGGACATCCGGCTGGGCATCACCATCAGCACGCTGGTCGATGATGGCGAGGGCGTCGCCGTGACCTTCAGCGACGGATCGAGCGGCATTTTCGACCTGGTGATCGGCGCCGACGGCCTCTATTCGCAGACGCGCGGGATGATCTTCCCCGATGCCCCCAAGCCCGAATTCACCGGACAATCGGTGTGGCGCTACAATTTCAAGCGCACCCCCGATGTCATCGGCCTGCAAGCCTATGAGGGCCAGACCGGCATCGGCCTCGTCCCGCTCTCGGACGAGCTGATGTATATGTATGTCACCACGCCCGAGCCGGGCAATCCCTGGTACGCCAAGGAGGATCTGGCGAGCACGATGCGGTCGAAGATCGCGCATGTCCCCTCGCCCGCGATCCAGGCGCTGGTCGGCCAGATCACCGAGGATGACGAGGTGGTCTACAAGCCGCTCGAATGGATGTTCCTCGAAGGCGCATGGCACAAGGGCCGGGTCGTGCTGCTCGGCGATGCGGTGCATGCCACGACGCCGCATCTCGGGCAGGGTGCCGGCATGGCGATCGAGGATGCGCTGGTGCTGGCCGACGAACTGGTCAAGGCCGACACGCTCGACGCTGCGCTCATCGCCTATCGCGACCGCCGCTTCGAGCGCTGCCGCTATATCGTCGAATCCTCGCGCGCGATCTGCTTCGGCCAGATCGGCAAGGGGCCGCTGGTCGACAATGCAGAGGCGACCCGGGACATGTTCATGAAGGTGGCGGAGCCGATCTGACGCTCGCCTCTTCACATTTAAATCAAGGAGTTACCATTATGGCACGTGTCAACGAAATTCGCCATGTCGGCTATGCCGTGACCGATCTGGCCGCCGAGGCCGCCTTCTATCGCGACGTCTGGGGCCTGAAGGACGCAGGCGAGAAGGACGGAATGCTGCACTTCGCAGCCGAGGGCAATGACGAGCTCTATGTCGTGCGTCTGCGCGCGTCGGACACGCAGCGGATCGACATCATCACGCTGGCCGCAGACAGCCGCGAAGATGTCGATGCGCTGCACGCCAAGGTCGCCGACTATGGCTGCCAGATCGTGTTCGCGCCGAAGGAGCTCGATACGCTGGGCGGCGGCTATGGCTTCCGCTTCTTCAGCAAGGACGGCCTGCCGTTCGAGATTTCGGCCGATGTCGCCCGCGGCACCTCTCGCGAACTGACCCGCTGGGAAGGCATCCCGCAGAAGATCAGCCATATCGTGCTGCACTCGCCCGACCACAAGGAAATGGTCCGCTTCTTCACCGATGTGCTGGGCTTCAAGGTCAGCGACTGGCTGGGCGATTTCATGTGCTTCCTGCGCTGCAACCAGTGGCATCACCGCATCGCGCTGCTGCCCGGGCCGCCCTGCCTCAACCATGTCGCCTATGACATGCTGGGCGTCGACGACATGATGCGCGGCATCCACCGGCTGAAGCAGCAGGGCACCGATATCCGCTGGGGCCCCGGCCGCCACACCGCGGGCAACAACACGTTCAGCTATTTCACCACGCCCGCCGGGTTCGCGGTCGAGTACACCGCCGATCTCGAGGAAGTCGACGACGCCACCTGGGAAGCCAAGGTGCACACCCCGGCCCCGATGGTCATGGACCAGTGGGGCATCGGCGTCGGCGGACCGCAGACCATGCCGCACCCTGCGCCCGACGCAGGCCTTTTCCAGCCTGCCGGAGTCTGAGCCCCATGGCCCTGTTCGAATATTTCCCCAATTATGTCTGGAACCTGTCGGTCTCGATCGCGCTGGAAAGCGGCGGCAAGATCGGCGAGATCATCGACATGTGCAAGCCGATCCGCGATGCGGCGGCCAATGGCGAGGATGCCGGCACCGGCGAGTTCCTGCAGCAATGGGTGGCGATGGGCAACAAGCTGATCGAGCTTGCCGCCGAGGACGAGGCGCGCGGCCGCACCCTGTCGGCCTCCAAGAAGCTGGAGCGTGCCGCGCTCTACCTGCTGGTCGGGGAACGCATGCAGGGCCATGGCAACCCCGCACGCGTCGCGACCTTCGCGCTGGCGCAGGATACCTTCGCCAAGGCGATGAAGCTGGGCAACCACCCAGTCGAGCGCGTGATGATTCCCTATGGGGGCAGCGAATATCCTGCGCTCTATGTCCGCGCGCCGGGCGAAGGCCCCAAGCCGGTGGTGGTGTACTGCAACGGCCTCGATAGCTCGAAGGAGCTGCTCTACTGGTCGAACCTGCCCCAGGCGCTGGCCGCGCGCGGCATCTCGACCCTGTGCGTCGACCAGCCGGGCACCGGCGAGGCGCTGCGCATCAGCAACCTGCCTGCAACCCCCCATTCGGAAAAATGGGCCTCGCCCGCGGTCGACTGGCTCGAGAAGCAGCCCGATGTCGACCCCAAGCGCATCGGCATGACCGGCATTTCACTCGGCGGCCATTTCGCGCCGCGCGCGGTCGCGTTCGAGCCGCGCTTTGCCTCTGGCGCGGTCTGGGGTGCGAACCACAACTGGGCCGAGGTGCAGCAGAGGCGCCTGCGCCGCGAGGGCGAGAACCCGGTGCCGCATTACTGGGCGCATGTGCTCTGGGTGTTCGGCGCCAAGGACATGGACGATTTCCACGAAAAGTCGAAGGACATGACGCTCGACGGCGTGATGGAGCGGATCAAGGTGCCGTTCCTGGTCACGCATGGCGCGCAGGACCGGCAGATCAGCGTCGATTATGCGCACCAGAGCTATGAGCAGCTGACGAACAGCCCCCGGCGCGAACTCAAGATCTTCACGCCGCGCGAAGGTGGGGTCGAACATGTGGGCGCCGACAACATGTCCTATGGCTGCGACTATATCGCCGACTGGTTCGCCGACACCCTGGGCGGCGACATCACCGGCAAGGTCGCATCATGAGCTTCGTCGCCACCGCACGCATTCCGACGGCCAGTGCTGCCAAGTATCTGCAACAGGTCTGCAAGCACTGGGAGCACAATCTACCCGTGACCTATGACAAGGCGCACGGCGAGATCACCTTCGCCAGGGATGCGCGTGGGGCGGACTGGCCCGCCGACGCGCTGGTCACGCTCGATGCCGAGGAAGGCACGCTTGTCTGCACGATCAACGCCAGCGCCGAAGGCCAGCGCGACGGCCTGAAGGGCGCGCTCGAGCGGCACATCGACCGCTTCGCGTTCCGCGAGGCTCCGCTGGCCTATAACTGGGTCGATGGCTGACCTGGCCCGCCGGATCGGCTAGGCTCATCCGGCCAATACAAGACAAGAGGATAGCCCATGGCCCGCACCTTCGTCGATCTGTCGATCTATCTGGAAAACGACGTCATCACCGATCCGCCGTTCATGCGGCCCAAGATCACCTATCAGCAGCACGCCGATACCGTGGCCGAACTCGGCCATTTCTTCCCCGGTGTGACGCAGGAACAGACCCCCGATGGCGCGGGCTTTGCCGCCGCCGAATGGGTGACGCTGACCACGCATAACGGCACGCATCTCGACGCGCCCTGGCATTTCCACCCGACCATGGACGGCGGCCAGCGCGCGATCACCATCGACGAGGTGCCGCTCGAATGGTGCTTCAACCCCGGCGTGAAGCTCGACTTCCGGCATTTTCCCGACGGCTATGTCGTCACCGCCGCCGATGTCGAGGCGGAATTGAAGCGCATCGGCCATGAATTGCAGCCGTTCGAGATCGTTCTGGTCAACACCGCCGCCGGCGGCGCGGTCGGCAATCCGGAGTTCGTCAATATCGGCTGCGGCATGGGCTATGAGGCGACCATGTACCTGCTCGAGCGCGGCATCCGCGTGACCGGCACCGACGCCTGGAGCTGGGACGCGCCGTTCAGCCATACCGCGAAGAAGGTGGCGGAGACCGGCGACACCTCGCTGATCTGGGAAGGCCACAAGGCGGGGCGCGACATCGGCTACTGCCATCTCGAAAAGCTGCACAACCTGGAAGCCCTGCCTTCGCACGGCTTCACGGTGAGCTGCTTCCCGCACAAGATCCGCGGTGCCTCGGCCGGATGGACGCGCGCGGTGGCGATCATCGAAGACTGATCGATGCAGGGCAGCGCGTTCGATCTTGCGGGCCGCACGGCCATCGTCACCGGATCGACGCGCGGCATCGGGCTCGGCATCGCGCAGCTCTTCGCCGAGTCCGGCGCGAACGTCGTCGTGTCGAGCGAGGATGCGACCGACGTCGCCGAGACGGAGACCGTGCTCGCAGGCCAGGGCTATCGCGTGCGCGGCCTGGCCTGCGACGTGACCGACAGCGATGCGCTGGCCGGACTGGTCGAAGGCACGCGCTCGGCCTTCGGCGGCATCGACATCCTGGTGTGCAATGCCGGGATCACCGGCGAGGCGGGCAGCTGGTCGCTCGACGATTTCGACCGGGTGATGGCGATCAACCTGCGCTCGATGGTCGCGCTGACCGGCCTGGCGCTGCCGCACATGGCCGGGCACGGCACCGGCAGCGTCATCCTGATGTCGAGCCTGTCCGCGCTTCGCGGCAATAGCAGCATCAACGCCTATGCGCTCGCCAAGGCGGGCGTCGCGCAGCTCGCGCGCAACCTGGCGGTGCAATGGGGGCCGAAGGGCGTGCGCGTCAATGCAATCGCGCCCGGGCTGATCCGCACGCCATTGTCTGAACCCCTGATCGCCAATGCCGAATTCATGGCGCGGCGGCTGCAGATGACGCCGCTGCGCCGGGTCGGCGAGGTCGAGGATATTGCCGCGACCGCGCTCTTCCTCGCCTCGGACGCCGGGCGCTTCATCACCGGCCAGCAGATCGCCGTCGATGGCGGCACCTCGATCACCGATGGCAGCTGAACGCATCCTGATCACCGGCGCGGGCGGCTTTGTCGGCCAGGCTTTGGTGCGCGCGCTGGCGGGGACGCAGCCGATCGTCGCGACCGACCGCACGGGGCTGGATTGTGCGGACCTGCCCGGTGTCACCGCGCTGCCGGGCGAGATCGACGATCCCGCGCTGGTCGCGGCGCTGACCGCCGAGCCGCTCGGTGGAATCATCCACCTCGCCACCATTCCGGGCGGTGCGGCAGAAGCCGATCCGGCGCTGGCCGCGCGCATCAATGTCGCCGCCCCCATGGCGCTGATCGATGCTGCGGCTGCGCATGGCAACACCCCGCGCCTGCTCTTCGCCAGCAGCATCGCAGTATTCGGCGATCCGCTGCCGCCGCATGTCGATGACACGACGCCCGCGCGCCCGATGCTGCTTTACGGCGCGCACAAGGCGATGCTCGAGGAATGGATCGCGACGCTCACCCGGCGCAGCGCGGTGCGCGGCCTCTCCCTGCGCCTGCCCGGCATCATTGCCCGCCCGCTCGCGCCGTCGGGGATGAAATCGGCTTTCCTCAGCAACCTGTTCCATGCGCTCAAGGCCGGCGATTCGATCACGCTGCCCGTCTCGGGCGACGCCACCTGCTGGCTGCTCTCGCGCCGCGCGCTGGTGGCTCAGATAGTCACCGCGCTCGATCTGCCGCACGACCTGGCCAGCGCGCGGCTCAACCTGCCCGCGCTCCGCATCCGCATGGGCGATCTGGTCGCCGAGGTCGCGCGCCAGACCGGGGCCGATACCGCGCTCGCGGCCTATGCGCCCGATCCGGCGATCAAAGCCGCGTTCGGTGCGCAGCCGCCGCTCTCCACCCCCGCCGCCGACGCGCTGGGCCTGACGCACGATGGCTCCCTCGCCGCTCTGGTCGCCCACGCGCTCGCCGATCTGTAATCCACGAAAGGACGCCAACATGAAACTCGCCACCATCGAGAACGGCACGCCCGATGGCGCGCTCGTCGTCGTCAGCAAGGATGGCAGCCGCCATCTGCCAGCCGCGATTCCTACGCTGCAGGCCGCGATCGAGAGCTGGGGTGACGCCGAACCGGCGCTGCGCGCACTTACCGCGCGCCTCGATGCGGGCGAAGGCGACAGCACCGATGGCGTCGCCTTCGCGGCTCCCCTTCCCCGCGCCTGGCAATGGCTCGATGGCTCCGCCTATCGCAGCCATGGCGAGCTGATGGAGACGCTGTTCGGCACCGAACCGCCGCCGCCGGGCCGGCCGCTGATGTACCAGGGCCTGTCGCACCAGTTCCTCTCCGCCACCGCCGACGTGCCGCTGCCGCGCGAGGAAGACGGCATCGACTTCGAGGGCGAATTCGGGGTCATCACCGATTTCGTGCCGATGGGCGTCACCCCCGACCAGGCGCTCGGCCATATCAAGCTGCTGGTGCAGATCAACGACTGGTCGCTGCGCGCGATCGCGCCTGTCGAGATGAAGACCGGCTTCGGCTGGGTCCAGGCCAAGCCCGCCTGTTCGGTCGCGCCCTTTGCCGTCACCCCCGATGCGCTGGGCGACGCCTGGCGCGAGGGCCGCGTTCACCTGCCGCTGACCGTCGACTGGAACGGGGAACGTTTCGGCAATGCAGAAGGCGGCGCGATGGAATTCGGCTTCCACGAACTCGTCGCGCATGCCGCGAGCACGCGCTCGCTCTGCGCGGGCACGATCATTGGGTCGGGCACGGTCTCGAACAGCAATTTCCGCGAGATCGGATCGGCCTGCATCGCCGAGCGGCGCGGCATCGAGATGCTCGACGAGGGCAAGCCGCGCACCAGCTTCATGCATTTCGGCGACACCGTGCGCATGGAGGCCCGGCTGCGCGACGGCGGCCTGCTGTTCGGCGCCATCGACCAGAAGGTGGTCAGGGGATGACCGGTTCGCCCCCCGTCCGCCGCATCGTCACCGGCCATGACGAGGCCGGGCGCGCGGTGTTCACCGCCGACGACCTGCTGCCGGTCACCCCGATCCCTTCGGGCGATGCCGCGTTCAGCCTGATATGGACGACGGCCAGCGTCCCTGCGGACAATAACGACGATAGCGACGGACGCAGCCGAGATGCCGGGCTGACGCTGCACCAGGGATCGGTGATCCGCATCGTCGACATGCTGCCCGGCGGGGTCTCGCCGTTCCACCGGTCGAGCAGCATCGACTATGGCATCGTCCTGTCGGGCGCGGTCGAGCTGGAGCTCGACGATGGCGCGGTGACCACCGCGCACACGGGCGACATCATCGTCCAGCGCGGCACCATCCATCTGTGGCGCAACCCGTCAGCGAGCGAGAATTGCCGCATCGCTTTCGTGCTGATCGAGGCGGCGCCCAGGATCGTGGACGGCAAGCCCCTGCCCGATATAATGGGCTGAGCCCATGAGCACGCGCGAAACCGTCATTCTCGTCCCCGGCCTGCTGTGCGATGCGGATGTTTGGACGCACCAGCTCGCCGCATTGTCGCCGCTGTACGACGTGATCGTGCCCGACCTCACCCGGCACGATTCGCTGCCCGGCATGGCCGCTCACATCCTCGATGGCGTGCCCGAGCGCTTCTCGATCATCGGCCATTCGATGGGCGGACGCGTGACGCTCGAGGTCTTCCGCCTCGCGCCCCAGCGTGTCGCGCGGATCGGCCTGCTGGACACCGGCGTGCATGCTGCCCCGCCCGAGGAACTGCCCAAGCGCCAGGCGATGCTCGACATCAGCGCAGGGCAAGGGATGACCGCGCTCGCCGATGCGTGGCTGCCGCCGATGGTGCGCCCCGGCCTGCTCGCTGCCGACCCGGCGCTGCGCGCGAGGCTCTATTCGATGATCGAGCGGATGACGCCCGCGATCCACCGCCAGCAGATCACCGCACTGATCAACCGCCTCGACGCCGCACCGCTGCTGTCGCAGATCGCCTGCCCGGCGCTGGTCGGTGTCGGCGAACTCGACCTGTGGAGCCCGCCCGACCAGCACGTTCCCATCGCCGAGGCGATCGCGGGTGCGACGATGGTGGTTTTCGAACGCGCGGGCCATATGGCCCCGATGGAAGCGCCCGAGGCGCTGAATGCCGCGCTGCTGGAATGGATGGCGCGGCCGGTTGCGGGGTGATGGGACGACGTCGCCGAAGCCCGCATATATACTGTTCAATTAGGTAACTGCTACCTAGGCCGTAGACTCATAAGCGCGAAGCCACAGCCGCACTGATGCGAGTTGGACCATGGCAAGGAAGTTAGCGGCGAGCTTGTCGTAGCGGGTGGCGACACGGCGGAAGTGCTTCAGCTTGGAGAAGAAGCGCTCGATCAGGTTGCGCTCGCGGTAGAGCCGCTTGCTGAAGCACGGTTTCCATTTCCGATTGGATTTAGCCGGGATGTTGGGCGTGGCTCCTTGCTCTTCGATCAGTGCACGGATGCGGTCAGCGTCATAGGCCTTGTCAGCCAGCACGATAGTGCGCGGTCCGAGGTGGTTGAGTAGCGTATCGGCGATCTGCCCATCATGCGTCTGACCGGCGGTCAGGCCGAGCCGGATCGGGAGGCCTTGTGCATCGACGACAGCGTGGATTTTGGTGGTGAGGCCGCCTCGGGAGCGACCGAGACAATGATCTCGATCCCCCTTTTTACCGTCGCGGCCTGCTGATGGGCGCGAACGGAGGTGCTGTCGATCATCTGGATGTCCCCGTCATGGGCGGCGGTGATGGCGTCCATCATCCGGTCCCAGACCCCAGCCTTCCGCCATCGCACGAAGCGGTTGTAGCAGGTCGTGCGCGGACCATAACGCTCGGGCAGGTCTCGCCACGGCGCGCCAGATCGCAGCACCCAGAAGATACCGTTCAGCACGCGACGGTCATCGACGCGGGGCACGCCTCTCGGTTTATTGGGCAGCAGCGGCTCAATCACGCGCCACTCGAAGTCGGTCAGATTATATCGGCTCATGTTAACGCTGAATCAGAGTTCGACCCGCTATGAAAGCTGCTTGTCGGCCAGATGCTATGACGACCAACGCCTGCGTGGCTCTTGGTTCGCAAGCGCGATTGTGTTGGCGTCTCGATCTTCAATGTTGATGATGTGCTTCGCGGAAAATGGCAATTCCGTGCCTATCCAGAGCTCGTCGTTCTCGGCGATGGCGTCCGGCTCATTATCGAGTAAACCAAGGTATCCCGTCGGCGTTCGCTCTCGGACGAGAACCCACATCCGCTCTACCGCCACATTACCATCGGGATTGTCCACGCTGATCCGAAAGATGAGCTTGGCAAGATCGCCGGGCTGAAGAGCCTCCCGCTTTTCACGATCGGGTATCCAGAAGGTGCCCGGCGCTTCCTTGTGATAGGCTTCGCCATCTTCGAGGCACCACCCGTCAGCTTCGAAATCTGGCTCGCGCATGATGCGATCTTAGCTCCGCACCGCACATCTGCAATCCGCAATCCGCAATCCGGTTCGCCGCAAGCCGACGGCTATACAACCACCGTTATGACATTAATGTTTATGGGTTCACGAACTAGTCTGATGTTATGAGACTCCCGATCGTAGACAGCAACTTTCTAAGGAAGCCGGCGCTTCACCAATACCTGGCAAAAAGCCGGTCCAATAGGATTGCGCTAGCGGAGGAGGTTCTGGTTGAGATGCACAAGCGCGAGCCAGTGCAAACGATCACAAATAGCTTAAAGATCGCTCGCGAATTCCCAAAGCAAGTTGTAGTACTTCATGGTGTCACAAATATTTACGAAATTCCCGTCCGTTCTGCTGCGAATACTCGTAAACTGATCGACAAACGCCAAACTTCTGGATTCCCAGAATGGTATGACAGCATCCGACTGTCCCACTCAAAACAGCGAGTGGATACTAATTTGGAGATAATGCAAAAGCAAGCAAACGCTCAACTTGAAGAAATTGAAAGAAATGTAGGGTATATTGAACCAATTTTTCAGCACATGAAAGACATGTTTCAACAAGAAGAACTGAATCATATTAGAAAACGAATACCCTACTCTAAAGACACGCAGCATAAATTACTCGAAATAATGTTTGATGTTTCAAGAGAGCTATTTAAAAAGTCAGGTGTGCAACAAACCTCATTTCCTATAATGAGAGATGATGCATTTCACTATTTTATATTTCGATATGCTATTTGCATGACACTCCTTTATACAAGATGTATCCGACTTGGGAATTTCAGCTCAAATAAAAATAAGTTGACCAATCATGTCATTGACATGCACCTTGCTGCTTTAGCTACTTTTTTCGGAGGCATTTTAAGTGACGATCAGATATTAGTTGACATACACCGGGAGGCCAGATTTCTTCTACGTATGTCGGGTATTGCCTTTGTGGGATAAAATTCAATGAAGCAGTTTTTAAAAGAATATAGCGCTTCTACTCCCATTAACCCGTTCTAGAAAACTCTGTGCCATGAGACGAATTCGGGTCGCGCCATCGCCTGCTATGGCGACCGATGGCGGGGCAAGGACCATCAGCATTTCCAGGGCGCAAGGGCATGAAGGACCTCGACACCTCCACCGACACATCCGCCTTCGAGCTGCCTGCGGAACTCGACGCGCAGGGCAGGCTCACGGCGGCTTGCGCCGCCGAGGCGCTGGCGCGGATGGAGGCGCATGGGCTCGTCATCCTCACCGGCCTGCTGTCCGACGCGGAGGCCGATACCGGGCTCGCGCTGATCCGCCGGACCATCGACGATCCGGACCGCCAGCGCTGCGCCTTTGCCAGCGAGACCGACAATCGCTACGTGCGCCGCGATTTCTGCTCGCTGCCGGCCACGCCGCCGGTGACCGATTTCGTCGCGACGCTCGCGCAGCGGCTCGAAGCGGTGCTCGCGCATTATTGCGACCGGTCCCATCCCCTGCTCGAGGTCACCACGCTGACCAGCTATCGCGGCTCTTCTCACCAGTATATCCATCGCGACCCCAGCGGCGTGATCAGCCTGTTCGCGGCGGTGGAGGACGTGTCCGAGTTGCAGGGCGGCACGGTCTTCGTCCCCGGCACGCAACTGTTCGATGGCGCCGCGCCGAAGCATGACGATCGTGCGCTGGAGCGGATGGAGCTGTTCCGCATCGGGTGCAACGGACGCATCCTGTGGCACAATCTGGCCAAGCTCTGGGCCATGCGCGGTAGCAGCGAAACACCGCTCGCCCCCGGCGAGTTTCGCGACCGGGTATTCTCGCGCATCTGGGACGAGCACCAGCCCAATCTGCTGCGCTTCGTGCTCGGCAAGAATTCGCAGTTCAGCCTGCGCATGCTCGGGCCTCGCCGCTGGTGGAACCTCGTCCGCCATCGCGCGGAGCTGCAGCGGCGCTTCCGGCTGGTCTCCACCGCGCCGCGCAAGGGCACGGTGATCCTCTACCAGAGCGACATGCTGCACGCAGGCCCCGACAACCGCTCGGCTGAGCCCCGGCGGCTGTTCAGCATGAGCCTGGCGCGCGAGGCGATCTCCCCCAAGCGCTGGCACGACGGCTATTCACCGCACCCCAGCCTGATCGCGCAGCCGCTCAGCTTCGGCGACCTGCTGGACAGGCGCCTCGGCGCGGACCAGCAGCGCGAGAGCGACTTGCGCATCGCGAGTTGATCTGGCGCGAGACACCCTCATCGTCA
>AYSC01000061.1 GCA_000503195.1 Blastomonas sp. CACIA14H2 | reverse complement strand
AGCACGACCGGCGGCGCAGCCCCACCCCGGCCTGCGGCCACCCTCCCCAAGGGGATGGGAGAAGCATGATGCGCCATCTTTTCGCCTCTCCCTCGATGGGAGAGGCAGCGAGACTTGGCGACAAAGGCGCCTAGTCGCAGCGGTGAGGGTGAGGGTTCGACTGAGCGCCCTATCGGGAGGGTAGCGCAATGCGGCGCGATCACCCCCACCCAACCCCTCCCCCATCGAGGGGGAGGGCTATGGGCGCGTCATCGCTGCCCCAGCATCTCGCCGACCCATTCGGGCACCAGCTTCGTCGCCGGGCCGTGGCGCGATTCGTGGAAGAAATAGCTGCCCTGGCTCGGCTCCAGATTGAGCTCGAGCGTCATCGCCCCCCTGGCCCGCGCCTCGCGCACGAGGCCGGCGGCGGGATAGACCGCGCCCGAGGTACCGATCGAGACGAACAGGTCGCACGCGCCCACCGCTTCGTAGATCCGCTCCATCTCGTACGGCATCTCGCCGAACCAGACGATATCGGGGCGCAGCTGGCCGGCCACGCCGCATTCGGGACAGGCGGGCCGGTCGATCAGCGGCCCCAGCCATTCGGGTCGGGCATCGCAGGCGAGGCACCATGCGGTGAGGTGTGTGCCGTGCATGTGCAGCAGCCGCGTGGCCCCGGCACGCTCGTGCAGGTCGTCGACATTCTGGGTGATGATCAGCAGCTCGCCCGGCCATTCGGCATCGAGCCTGGCCAGCGCCTCGTGCGCGGCATTGGGCTGCTTGGTCTGGATCGCGGCGCGGCGCATGTCGTAGAAGCGAAGCACCAGATCGGGATCGCGCGCGAACGCCTCGGGCGTTGCGACATCCTCCACCCGGTGCTGTTCCCACAGCCCGCCTTCGGCACGGAAGGTATCGATGCCGCTTTCCGCGCTGACGCCGGCGCCGGTGAGGATGACGATGCTGGGAATCTTTGCCATGAGCCAGGCAATAGGGCATTGGCCGGGCGAATTACAGTCTGAGGAAAGACGTATGACGCGGATCGGGATTATCGGGCTTGAGGGCCGCATGGGCCAGGCGCTGGAAAGCGCGATTGTCGAGGCAGGCGCGAGCGTATCGGGCGGGATCGACAAGGGCGGCGATCCGCTGGCGCTGGCGAAGGAGAGCGACGTGCTGGTCGATTTCTCGGTCCCCGCCGCGCTCGAGGCAAACCTGGACGCGGCCATCGCGGCGAACGTGCCTATCGTCATCGGCACCACCGGGCTCGAGGAACGCCACCACTGGCTGATCGATAGCGCGGCGGACAGCATCGCGGTGCTGCAGACCGGCAATACCTCGCTCGGCGTCACCCTGCTTGCGCATCTGGTGCACGAGGCGGCAAGCCGGCTCGGCGAGGACTGGGACATCGAGATTGCCGAGATGCACCACCGTCACAAGGTCGACGCGCCATCGGGCACCGCGCTGCTGCTGGGCGAGGCGGCGGCGCGCGCGCGCGGGCTTGACCTCGCACGCGATAGCGAGCGCGGGCGCGACGGCGTGACCGGCGCGCGGGCGCGCGGCGCGATCGGCTTTGCCAGCTTGCGCGGCGGATCGGTGGCGGGGGATCACACCGTGTTCCTGGCGGGCGACAACGAACGCATCGAGCTCACCCACCGCGCCGAAAGCCGGATGGTGTTCGCGCGCGGGGCGGTCAAGGCGTGCCTGTGGCTGCACAACCAGCCGGCAGGGCGCTATACCATGCCGCAGGTGCTGGGGCTCGCCTGACCTCATCGGCTTGACGCCAGCCGCGTCGCCGCCTAAGCCTGTATTATTCAACCAATACAGCGGGGCGCAGCATGGCATTCAATCCCGAGGCAGCCACCAAGGCCTATATCGACGGTCTGGGCGCAGAGGCGTTGGCCAAGTCCGCCGCCTATACCGCGTCGAGCGAATGGATGATCCTGGGCGGGCTGATCGTCACGCTGGTCATTACCGTCATCCTCGTCCGCTTGAAACTTACCGACCGCATCTGGGCGCGCCTCGAACGGCGGGGCTGGGCGCTGCGGACCGTGCTGACGGTGGCGGGCTTCTCGGTCGCCTCTACCCTGCTCAGCCTGCCCTGGACGATCTATTCGGACTGGTGGCACGAGAAGAGCTATGGCCTGACCAGCCAGCCGCTCGGCGATTTCCTGAGCCAGGGCGCGATCGCGATGACGATCAGCACCGTGATGGGCAGCCTGTTCCTGCTCGGCGTCTATGCGCTGATGCGCCGCACCGGCAGGCGCTGGTGGCTCTGGTCTGCGGGCTTTGCCGCCGCCGCCGTTTCGGTGATGCTGCTGCTCGCGCCGACGCTGATCGAGCCGCTGTTCAACCGATACCAGCCGATTCCCGAGGGCCCGGTGCGCGATGCGGTGCTCGAGATGGCGAAGCAGGTCGATATCCCGGAAGACCGGATCTTCATCTATGACGGATCGCGCCAGTCGAACAATTTCACCGCGAACGTCTCGGGCATCGGCAGCGCCGCGCGGATCGCGATCTCGGATGTCGCACTGAAACAGGCCTCGCTCGACGAAGTGCGCGCGGTGACCGGGCACGAGATCGGCCATTATGTGCTCGGCCATGTCTGGCGCTCGGTCGGCGTGCTGAGCCTGCTCGCGATCCTCCTGTTCTTCCTCGCCGATCGGCTGCACCCGCGGCTTGCCCGCGCGCTGGGCAGCCCGACCAGCGACATATCCGATCCGCGGGGGCTTCCGGTGCTGATGCTGGTGCTGTCGATCCTGAGCACGCTGGCATTGCCGGTGACCAATTCGCTGACCCGGATCGGCGAGAGCGAGGCCGATGCTTATTCGCTGCAGATGGTGAACCTGCCCGACGCGCTGGCCGGCGCGCTCGTCAAGACCGCCGAATATCGCTATCCGCGCCCGCATCCGCTGCAGGAAATGCTGTTCTATACGCACCCCTCGGTCGAGCGCCGCGTGCGCAGGGCGATGGAGTGGAAGGCGAAACACCCTGCAGCCAAGCCAGCGGCCGCCTCCGCCAATCCGTGATGCGCACCATCGGCCTGCTCGGCGGGATGAGCTGGGAAAGCTCGGCGCATTACTACCGGCTGATCAATCGGGCGGTGCGCGAGCGGCTCGGCGGAACGCACAGCGCCGCGAGCGTGATGGTCTCGGTCGATTTCGCCGAGATCGAGGCGCTGCAGCATGCGGGCGAGTGGGACGCGCTGACGGAGCGGATGATTGCCGCCGCGCGCCAGGCCGAACACGGCGGCGCGGAACTGCTGGTCGTCTGCACCAACACGATGCACCGCATGGCCGATGCGGTGCAGGCGGCGATCGGCATTCCGCTGCTGCATATTGCCGACCCGGTCGGGTCCGCCATCGCCGCGCAAGGCCTGACGCGCGTCGGCCTGCTCGGCACCGGCTTCACCATGGAACAGCCGTTCCTGCGCGATCGCCTCGCGCAGCGGCACGGGCTGGAGGTGATCGTCCCCGAAGCGGCGGACCGGCTGGACGTTCACCGCATCATCTATGACGAGCTGGTGCGCGGGATCGTGACCGAAGAGTCGCGCGCCACCTATCGCGCGATCATGGCGCGGCTGGCGGCGGCCGGCGCGCAGGCGATCATCCTCGGCTGTACCGAGATCATGCTGCTGGTGCGCGACGAGGACAGCCCCGTGCCGCTGTTCGACACGACCGAACTGCACGCCCTTGCCGCGGTGGACCTGACTCTGGCACAAGGCGCGGCATGAACAAGGCCGACACTTTCGAATTCTACCGCCGCCTCGCCGAGACCAATCCCGCGCCGGTCACCGAGCTGGAATATGGCAACCATTTCCAGCTGCTCGTCGCGGTAGTCCTCTCCGCCCAAGCGACCGATGTCGGCGTCAACAAGGCGACGCGCGCGCTGTTCGAGATCGTGAAGACGCCCGAGCAGATGGTCGCGCTGGGCGAGGAAGGGCTGAAGGCGCACATCAAGACGATCGGGCTGTTCAACAGCAAGGCCAAGAATGTCATCGCGCTGTCCGAGGCGCTGATCGAGCGGCACGGCAGCGAGGTTCCGCAAGACCGCGATGCGCTGACCGCATTGCCCGGCGTCGGGCGCAAGACCGCCAATGTCGTGCTCAATGCCGCGTTCGGAGCGGAGACCTTTGCGGTCGACACGCATATCTTCCGCGTCGGCAACCGCACCGGCCTCGCGCCCGGTCGCACCGTGATCGATGTGGAAAGGGCGCTCGACAAGGGCACGCCGGGGCCGTTCCGCGTGCACGGTCATCACTGGCTGATCCTGCACGGCCGCTATATCTGCAAGGCGAGGCGGCCCGAATGCTGGCGCTGCCCGGTGGCCGATCTGTGCCGCTTCAAGCCCAAGCCCGCCGGCCCCGATGCGCCGATCCCCAAGGCGGCCAAGAAGCACCGCGCCAACAAGCCCGCGCCTGCGCGAAAGAAGCGCGCGCCCGCGAAGACAGCGGCACCGGTCGCATCCGGCTGACCCACCGATTTCGGGCGCAATGCGCGCCGATCCGGTCTATGGTTCCTATCCGGGCGCCCCGCCTGGACAAGGAACAGACCATGGCTAAGGGCCAGAAGAAATCGAACCGCGAAGTCCGCAAGCCCAAGGCCGAAAAGCCCAAGCCCCAGAACGCCTCCAATCCGACGACCAAGCCCGGCGGGCTGAACATCGTTACCCTGAAGAGCTGAAAGAGCGCCCATGTCGACACCCGATGGCGAGGACTATGTCTATGACGAGGCGAGCGGCGAATGGATCGCGCCCGGCGAAGCGGTAGCCGCGGCGGGCGAAGAGGGCATCGAGGTCCGCGATGCGGTGGGCAATCTGCTTGCCGATGGCGATCAGGTCACGCTGATCAAGGACCTCAAGGTCAAGGGTGCGGGCCAGACGCTCAAGCGCGGCACCTTGATCAAGTCGATCCGGCTGACCGGTGACGCGCAGGAAATCGACTGCCGCTTCGACGGCATCAAGGGCCTGGTGCTCCGCGCCGAGTTCGTCCGCAAGCGGTAAACGCCCCGTGCCTCGGCCATCTCCCGTCCGCACCGGTCTGCGCTGGCTGCTGGCGCTGATCTATTTCGCGGCGGGCATAATCCATATCCGCTCGCCTGGCGGTTTTGTCGCGATCACGCCCGATTGGGTGCCCAGCCCGCACGAGGTGGTGTTCTGGACCGGGGTCGCGGAAATCGCGGGCGCGATCGGGCTGATGATCCCACGGCTGCGCCGGGCGGCGGGCATCGGGCTCGCGCTTTATGCCTTGTGCGTGTGGCCCGCCAATTTCAACCATGCGATCAATGACATCGCCATCGGCGGCAACCGCCTGCCCTGGGCCTATCATGGTCCGCGGCTGATGCTGCAACCGCTGATCATCTGGTGGGCGCTGTGGGTCGGCGGGGTGACCGACTGGCCGTTCGCGAAACGGCGCTGAACGCGTCAGCCGGTCTCGCCGGGCGCGGCGAGCATCGCCACCAGCCGCCGCACGCCCTCGCGAAGCTCGTCGAGCCCCTCGGGAGAACGTCCGCCCGCGATCGTTTCGGGCACGCGCAGCGCGTCGGCGCGCAGCGCCCTGCCCCGCTCGGTCAGGCCGATCAGCACGCGCCGCTCGTCCTCGGCATCGCGGGTGCGGCTGACCAGGCCGGCCTGCTCCATCCGCTTGAGCAGCGGGGTCAACGTCCCGCTGTCCAGATAGAGCCGCGCCCCCAGCGCCCCGACTGTCTGCGGCTCCTCTTCCCACAGCACCAGCATGACCAGATATTGCGGGTAGGTGAGCCCCAGCGGTTTCAGCACCGGGCCGTACAGCCGATTAAGCAGGTTGGTGGCAGCGTAAAGCGGGAAGCACACCTGCCGATCGAGCAGAAGCGGATCATCGCCCGGCGCTGCGACCTTGCCGGTCATTGCGCGAACACGCTGATCTTGACGTCGACATTGCCGCGGATCGCGTTCGAATAGGGGCAGACCGCGTGCGCCGCCTGGACGATTTCCTCGGCCTTCGCCTGGTCGACCCCGGTGATCTCGACCTCGAGCGCGACCGCGAGCTGGAAGCCGCCCTGTTCGGTCGGCAGCAGGCTGACCTCGGCCGCGACCTCGATATCGCTGTCCTTCACCTTGTCGGCCATGTTGCGGCTGACATGGATGACAGCGTTCTCGAAACAGGCGGCATAGCCTGCGGCGAACAGCTGTTCGGGGTTGGTCGCGCCGCCCTTGCCGCCCAGCTCCTTCGGCATGGCGAGCGCGAGGTCGAGAATGCCGTCCTCGCTCTTGATGGTGCCGCTGCGACCGCCATAGGCGTTGACGCGCGTGGTGTAGAGAGTGCTCATGGTCTGCTCCTTGTTGTCCGTGTGTGACGGATAGATAGGAAGCGATTATATTGTGTACAATATATCTACCCCGTTGAGTCGCGTTTTTTTCGATCAATCCCTTCGCGTGATCGTCTCGTGCATCCGGGCGACCAGAATGCCCGATTTGAGGATCGACATGCGGTTCTGGACCGTGCGGCCATCGGGCATGGCGAACAGCCATTGCCGCGCGGTCAGATCGCCCTTCATGCGGAAGCGCAGCTCGAGGCAGTTGTCGCGCACCACGCCCTCGACCGGGCCTGTGGCATCGGACAGGCTGCCGGCATAGCGCCCCGGCGCGACCTCGCGCAGCCGCCACTGGCGCGTGCTGGTCTTGCGGCCCGGCTCGGTGATCACCTGGTCGACCACGATCGTCCCGTCTTCGGCCCGATGGCCGCTGCTTTCGACATGCACCGGGCGCGTCCTGCGGAATGCGATCTTCAGCCGCCCCTCGCCCACACTCGCTCCGACAAAGGCGCGCGCGACATCGAAGGTGGGCGCGCCGCTCGTGAGGCCTGCGCGCCCCGATGCGCCGACACAGCCGGTCAGGGCCATCAGGGTCGAAAGCAGCGGGAGAAGCGCGCGTGTCATCGCTTCAAGCTAACCGAGATCGGAGAACGGCTCCAGCGGATCGGGATCCGCATTTTCGCGAACTGTCCCGTTGATCTCGCGCGGCGCTTGCGTCACTAGGCGATAGGCACCTGCCGCTACGGCTATCTCGCCGGATGGGGCAAGGCGCGACCGGGGGTAGGATGACCAAGGCAAGCCA
This sequence comes from Blastomonas sp. CACIA14H2, assembly GCA_000503195.1. Lineage (GTDB taxonomy): Bacteria > Pseudomonadota > Alphaproteobacteria > Sphingomonadales > Sphingomonadaceae > Blastomonas. Next base: position 11,737 of record AYSC01000061.1, on the reverse strand, counting down.
GGCTGCGCGCTCGCGCGAGCCATCGACCGCGCATCTCGGCTGGATGGCGCGCGCGCTCTATGCGCTGCTGATGTTCATCTATCGCCGCCACCGCTTCAAGGCGGTCGGCACGCCGCCACCCGAGCGGCGCTATGTCATCATCGCGGTGCCGCACACCAGCAACTGGGACTTTCCCAATTATATGGGGGTGACACGCGAGCTCGGTCTGCAGACGCATTTCATGGCCAAGACCTCGCTGTTCCGCTGGCCGTTCGGCAATTTCATGCGCCAGATGGGCGGCGTCCCGGTCGATCGCAGCGCGGCGGGCGACATGGTGCAGCAGATGATCGCCGAGTTCGCCGCCCGCAAGGACTTCATCCTGACGATCGCGCCCGAAGGCACGCGCAAGTCCGTCGACGCCTGGCGCACCGGCTTCTACCGGATCGCGCTCGGCGCGGGCGTGCCGATCGTCTGCGGCTTCATGGATTATGGCAACCGCCGCGCGGGGCTGGGCCCCGTGATCCACCCCACCGGCGATTACGAGCAGGACATGGCCCCCGCCTTTGCCTTCTATTCGGCGATGGCGGGGCGCAATGCGGTGCACAAATAGCGCCGGCGCCGCCGGGGCTGATCAGCCCTGATGCGCGAGATCGGGGCGACCGAGATCGCCCTGCCCCACCGTGCTGCTCGCCATTTCGAGCATCCGGTCGAGCGACTTCTTCGCCTGGAGGCGCAGTTGCTCGTCCAGCTCGATGCGCGGCTCCAGGTCTCGCAGCGCGATATAGAGCTTTTCCATCGTGTTGAGCGCCATGTACGGGCAGATGTTGCAGTTGCAGTTGCCGTCCGCGCCCGGCGCGCCGATAAACGTCTTTTCGGGCACCGCCTTTTCCATTTGGTGGATGATGTGCGGCTCGGTCGCGACGATCACCACCTCGCTCGGCGTTTCCTTGGCGAATTTCAGGATCGCGCTGGTCGATCCGACCATATCGGCATGGTCGATGATATGCGCCGGGCATTCGGGATGCGCGGCGACCGGTGCGTCGGGATGTTGCGCCTTGAGCTTGAGCAATTCGGTCTCGCTGAACGCCTCATGCACGATACACACGCCCGGCCAGAGCAGCATCTCGCGGCCCAGCTTGCGCTGGAGATAGCCGCCCAGATGCTTGTCGGGGCCGAAGATGATCTTCTGGTCCGCCGGGATCTGGCTCAGGATCTTTTCTGCCGAGGACGAGGTGACGATGATGTCGGAGAGCGCCTTCACCTCGGTCGAGCAGTTGATGTACGTCAGCGCGATATGGTCCGGGTGCTCGGCGCGGAAGGCGGCGAACTTGTCCGGCGGGCAGCTGTCCTCGAGCGAACAGCCCGCGTCCATGTCGGGCAGGATCACGATCTTGTCCGGCGAGAGGATCTTGGCGGTTTCGGCCATGAACTTGACGCCGCAAAAGGCGATGACATCGGCATCGGTCTCCGCCGCGATGCGCGACAGCTCGAGCGAATCCCCGACGAAATCGGCCAGATCCTGAATCTCGGGCTTCTGGTAGTAATGCGCCAGGATGACCGCGTTCTTCTCCTTGCGCAGCCGGTCGATCTCGGCGCGCAGGTCGAGGCCGGAAAGGTTCTCGCGGGGTTGTGCAGTCATGGCAGTTCCTCAACAAGGGGGCACCCATGCCCCCGGCCCCTCCCTAGACGGCGGGCGGCGACAGGGCAATTGCTGTTGCTGCGCCGTTACATGGGGGGCGGCGGCGGAAATGCCATACCTGCAATGGCTTCGCCCGGATGTCCGGCGACGACCGCCGCATAGATGGCATCGCCCAGCGCAGTCGGCGCGATCAGGTTCACCACCGGGATCGGCAGCACGATCGCGACCATGCCCCAGAGATAGGCGGGATGAAAGCGGATGCCGTGCCTCAGGTCGCGAGCGATCCCCGCAATCGGAAAGAGCAGCGCGACCAGCAGCGGGATTTCCCAGGCATGCGGGATCAGCAGCGGAGCCGGCAGCAGGCGCCCCAGGCCGGGGTTGAGCAAGCTGGTCATGGCGCAGAGCTGCAGCCGCATATGCCAGTCGCGCCGGTGGCGCAGCCGCAACGCCGCGACGATCAGGCATCCGAACATCAGGAGGTTGAACGGGTTGGCGATCAGGAAATGCTGCGGCTGGAAGAAGAACGGGGTGATGCCGCGCTGGACGACGTCAATGGTGATCCAGAACCCCAGTGCCATCATCAGCACCACCCAGACGGCAGTGATCCGCCCGAGCAGCCGGTGCGCGCTGTGCGGCCCCTGGACGGCCAGCCAGGCCTGGGCGGTGAACAGCAGCACCCAGCCCATGAAGACCACGCCGTGCACATGGACCAGCGGCCGCGCGGCGAAGGTTGATCGCCCCATGGCGAGGTGCAGGCTGAAGCCCGCGACCAGGAGCAGCGCCATGATCGTCGCCGACCAGGCATAAAAGGGTTCGGCCCGAGCCGATTGTTGCCGCAGAACGCCCGTAACCGCCATGTTTCGACTCCCCCCGGACCCGGCGGGAGCATAACGCGGAAGCAGCGATTTACGAAACGCTGTTTGCGGTCTCGCGCGCGCCGGCGACCAGCCGCCACAGCTCGCCATCGCGGGCCACGGCACCGCGATTTTCCAGATCGATCAGATGCGCCAGCACCGACCGGCCCGCCGCACCGTAGAGCCGCGTGTCGATGCCCTTGTACATCGCCGGCACCATCGCGGGGATGGTCTGCGGACCCGCTTCGAGCTGGCGCAGCACCTGACGTTCGCGCTGCTTGCGATGGCCCATCATGCCGCGCACCAGCTGCGCCGGATTTTCCACCGCCGGACCATGCGCCGGGTAATAGATGCGGTCCGATCGTTCCTGCAATCTGGCGAGGCTTTGCATATAGGCGGCCATGTCGCCATCGGGGGGCGAGATGACGCTGGTGGACCAGCCCATCACATGATCGCCCGTGAACAGCCCGCCGCTTTCGACCAGCGCCAGGCACAGATGGTTGCTGGTATGCCCGGGGGTCGCCACCGCCTCGATCGTCCAGCCGCTGCCCGATACGCGCTCGCCATCGGCGAGCACCCGGTCGGGTGCGTAGGTCGTGTCGAACGCCTCGTCGGCGCGTGGGCCATCGTCGGCGAGGATCAGCGGGGCGCAACCGATGATCGGTGCGCCGGTGCGCGCCTTGAGCGGCGCGGCGGCGGGGCTGTGGTCGCGGTGCGTGTGCGTGCACATGATCGCCGCGATCCGCGCCTCGCCCACTGTCGCCAGGATCGCCGCGATATGGTCCTCGTCCGCCGGACCCGGATCGATCACCGCGACATCTGCGCCGTCGCCGACGACATAGGTCTGCGTACCGGTATAGGTGAAGGGCGAGGGATTGCCCGCGAGCACGCGGCGGACAAGCGGTTCGAGCGGCTCGGCAAGGCCGGTGGGCAGATCAGCGGGCAGTTCCATGCGCCCTAGGTGGCACCGATCACCCGCAAGCGAAAGGGGCTGCGCAACATTTGCCGCGCAGCCCCCTCAGCCGTTCCGTCGTTCGCGCTCACCAGGTCCGCGCCGGAGGAGCGGGCGGCTCGGGCGCTTCGAGCGGCGCCGGAATGCGGCTCATCTCGCGCCGGGCCTCGGCCATGTCGCGACGCAGTTCGCGGCGCGCTTCGGCCAGGCTCTGCCGCATCTCGCGCAGGCCCTCATCGAGGTCGCGCAGTGCCTCGGCGCGTTCCTCGCTGCTCAGGTGCGGGTTGCGACGGATTTCGGCGCGCGCGCGCTCCATCGACTTGCGACCCTCGATCATGCCGCGTTCGATATGCGCCGCAATCTCCGCCTCGTCGGGCATCACCTGGCCGCAGGTGACGACCTTGGTGCGCGTCACCTGGCCACCCCGTGTTTCGGTCTGGGTCATGAACGCGGCGGATTTGGCCTTGCCCTCGCAATCGCTGGTCTGGATGCGAAGCGTGTGGCCGTCGCCCAGTTCGATCACATTGTCGCCGGGCTTGCCGCTGCGGACCACCACACGAGAAGCATGCGCATAGGCGTTGGCACGGCCGCGTTCGGCATCGGCGACCGCCCGGTCGGCATCGGCTACCGCACGATCGGCATCGGCAACCGCCCGATCCGCATCGGCAATCATGCGATCGGCATCGGCCCGCGAGCGCTCGGCATCCGCCGCCATCCGGTCGAGCTCCTTCTGACGGGCCGGACGGTTGAGCCGCAGCACCACCTTCTTCCCGTCATCGCGGCGCAGCGTATAGACATAGACGCCGTTATCGACCTCGACCGAAGGCGCTTCGGGAGCCTCCGGTGCATCAGGCGCATCGGGAGCGCTCGGCGCTTGCGGCGCGTCGGGAGCTTCCGGCGCCACTGGCTGCACGGCATAACTCACCGTCGCGGTCATCGCCATCGCGGTGACCAGACCGCCGCCGATCAATGAACCGCCGAGCCATTTGCGGCCCTTGGACGCTTCCGACTGCTTCATGATCTTCAGCCTTTCGACAATCTTTTCCTTGGGGTTGAGCGGGCTGGCAAAGGCAAGCGTCTGGCCGGTCGCTGCCTTGGCGATGGCGCGGGCATAGGCCTGGCGCTCAGCGATCGTCCGGCGACGCAGCACGCGGGCATCGCACGCCGCTTCCTGATCGAAGCGGAAGGCGCGCCAGGCCATCCAGGCGATGGGGTTGAACCAGTGCAGCGACAGCATCGCCAGCGCCGCGAAGTTCGCCCAGAGATCGCCCGCGCGGTGGTGCGAGCGCTCGTGCGCCAGCGCCAGTTCGCGCTCCACCGGGTTGTAATCGCGGGTGAAGCCGATCGGCAGCGCGATATAGCGCTGCCACAGACCGAAGGCGAATGGGCCGGAAATGCCCGCGATCTCGATCACGCGGATATCGTCAATGCGGGTCACCTCGACCGCATCCTCGAGCAGCTCGCGCCGGTTCTGCAGATAGGCCGAAAGCTGCGCGATCAGGAAGATCGCCGCGCCGCACAGCCAGACCGTCACGCCGATCGCGAACCAGTCGGCATCGGCGAGCAGGCTCTGCACCAGGCTGGGCTCGGGCATCGCGTCGACGGCAGGCGCGGCAGCGGCCACCGCGGCCGGGACGATCGCCGCGCCGCCATCGACGACGTCAGGCGCAGCGGGCGCGCTGACCGGAATTTCGATGGTCTTGGTGAGCGGCGGCATGAACAGCCGCGCGAGCGGGATCGCCCAGAGCGCATAGGCGAGTTCCGCGCCGAAATGCTTCGCCACCGGGCGGCGCAGCACCAGCACCAGCGCCATCAGCGCGGCGGTGACGATCAATGTGTCGACCAGCCATTGCCCGGCCACGCCATGCGCGAAATCGCTGAGCGATTCAAATGCGAGCCATTCCCCGATCATGACTTCAACTCCCCGATCAGCCGTTCGATCTCGGCCAGGTCCTCTGCCGTGAATTTCTGCTGTTCTGCCAGATGCGCGATAAGCGGCGCGGCGCGTCCTCCGAACAACCGATCGACCAACCGCCGCGATTCATCGCCGATATAGTCTTCGCGCGCCAGAATCGGGCTGTAGAGATAGCGGCGGCCGTCCTGATCATAGGACACCGCGCCCTTGTTGGTGAGCCGCGACAGCAGCGTCTTGACCGTCTGCAACGACCATTCGCGCGCATCGGCCAGCGCGTCGGCCACCTCGGTCGCGGTGAGCGGCGCGCGCTGCCACAGCACCTCCATCACCGCATGTTCCGCATCACTGATCCGTTCGGGAGCCATCGATTCGCCTTCGCCTTGTTGCAGGAGATACGACTACGGGTGTAATCGGTCCGACTACGGATGTAAACGGTGAATCTGATCGGGTCGGATCGAGGGTGGTTTTGCAGCCGCCAACCACCCTAACCCCTCCCTTGCAGGGAGGGGAACGCGCATGGGTTCAACGTCCGCGCCTTCTGCTCCTGCTTTGCATAGTGGGGCGCGCGCATACGCTCACCCCTTGCGCTTTCTGCTCCCCTCCCTGGAAGGGAGGGGCCGGGGGTGGGTCCTGCGCGACCAGGAAGGCTCAGAGCCCCGCCTTGCCCAGCGCGCGGTCCAGGTCCTCGATCACGTCATCGACATCCTCGAGCCCCACGTTGAGCCGCAGCATGTCTTCGGTGATGCCGACCGCGAGCCGGGCTTCCTCGCCCAGGCCATGGTGCGTGGTCGAGCTGGGATGCGTCATCAGCGAGCGCGAATCGCCGATATTGTTCGAGATATCGACCAGCTCGAGCGCGTTGAGCAGCGCGTGCGCGCGGGCGCGGCCGCCGCCGACATAGAGCGAGAAGATCGGGCCTGCGGCCTCCATCTGCGACATCGCGAGATTGTGCTGCGGATGGCTGGCGAGGCCGGGATAGTTGACCCGCTCGACCCGGCCTTCCAGAAAGCGCGCGACCTTGAGCGCATTGTCGCTCTGACGGCGGATGCGCAGGTCGAGCGTCTCGAGGCCCTTGAGCACCACCCAGGCGTTGAACGCGCTCAGCGTCGGTCCGGTGTTGCGGGTGAAGGGCAGCAGCGTGTTGGTGATGAAATCCTCGGTGCCGCAGACCGCGCCGGCGAGCACGCGGCCCTGCCCGTCCATCATCTTGGTCGCGCTATAGGCGACGACATCGGCGCCGAATTCCATCGGGCGCTGCAGCACATTGGTGGCAAAGGCATTGTCGACCACGCTGACGATACCATGCGCGCGCGCGATCTCGCACACGGCCTTGAGGTCGATGATATCCATCGTCGGGTTGGCCGGGGTCTCGAAGAAGAACACCCTGGTGTTCGGGCGGATCGCCGCTTCCCACTGGTCGAGCTCGCGCCCATCGATGATCGTCGTCTCGATGCCGAACTTGGGCAGCAGCGTATCGGTGAGCCAGCGGCACGATCCGAACAGCGCGCGGCTGGCGACGACATGATCGCCCATCTTGAGCTGGCAGAGCAGCGCCGCGGTCATCGCGGCCATGCCGCTCGCCATGCAGCGCGTCGCTTCCGCGCCCTCCATCAGCGAGATGCGCCTCTCGAGCATCTCGACCGTGGGGTTCTGCAACCGGCTATAGGTCATGCCCGCCTGCTCGCCGTTGAAGCGCGCGGCAGCATCCTCCGCACAGTCATAGGCATAGCCCGAGGTCAGGAACAGCGCCTCGGAGGTTTCGCCGAACTCGCTGCGCGCGGTGCCGCCGCGGATCGCGCGGGTGGCGGGGCGCCAGCGGCTGGTGATAGCGGGATCTTGTCCGGAATTGCGCTTCATGATGGGAGCCTGTGAACGATGGAAAACCGCGCGCTATATGCGCGTGGATGCGGGCGGGGGGAAGCGGGAATTATGGAGAGGTGCTGTCGCGCAACGTCCCTCGACTTCGCTCGGGAACTCGGGACGACTTGCGGCATAGTGCCGCCGGCCGTTTGTCCCGAGCGAAGTCGAGGGACGCTGCAGACCACACTATCGAGTGGACGTGCGCCCGCGCTCGGGCGCCTCTTCCGATGCGATCGCCTGCGGGCTGATCGACACGCCGTGCAACCGCCAGCGCCCCTCGACCCATTGGAAGAAGAAGTCGAAGAAGATCGCGGTCGGCCTGAGGCCGAAATAGCCGCGCACCCGGATGACGCCGGGCTCCACCACCGAAGGCGGCTCGGTATAGGTGGGGGCCAGCAGCAGCGCATTGGAAAGGTCGACCCGGCTCTCGCGGATGCTGGCGAAGATCTCGCCGAGCCGAGCCGCGTTGTTCATCACCTGGAAGCCGGGCGAGGAAATGTCGCGCAGCACCGAATAATTGCCCGACAGATTGGCATGGTGCACCGCGGTCATGGTCGACCAGAGCAGCTTGGCCAGTTCGAGTTCGCTCGGCACGGGTTCGACCGAGATCGGCGGCTGCGCGGCCTGCGGAGCGGTCTGCGCCATCGCCGCGCCGGGAAGCGCCAGCGCCAGCGCGGCAAGCAAAAAGGCCGGAGCAAAACGCCCCGGCCAGAAGTTCGAACCTGTCATACCCGTCCTTACCAGGCGATCTGGAAGCCGCCGCGAGCGCCCACCGAACCGCTGTTGAAACCGGCACCGATGCCGGCGGAAACCGAAGCATTCTCCCCGACCCGGGCCGTGATGGCCATGGTCAGCGAAGCCTGGTCCTCATAATAGCCGACGCCGCCCGACAGTGCAAAATTGGTGCCGGCAGGCAGCGAGGGCGATTCCATCGCCAGCGCCATGGCAACACCCTCGTTCGCCCGGTTGATCGCGCGACGGTTGATCTCGGTCAGGTCGAACAGCGTGTTCACCTGGCCGGTCAGCGTGTTGATCTGCGCATTGGTGGCGAAGGTGTTGACCGCAGGACCCGCGCCCAGCGTGCCGCTGGCATCGGTGGTGACGATCGAGGTCGTGCCCGACTGCGCCGCCGTGCTTGCCGCGAGATCGCCGATGGTCACCGAACTGCCCGTGCCGCCCAGCTTGATCTGGTTGGCGCGGTTGGCCGTGGCCCCATTGCCGATCGCGACCGGAGTTGGCGAAGGCGGCAGAGGTCTGGTTGCCGATGGCGATGGCGCCTGCGCCCGACGCCACGGCGGCCTCACCCACCGCGACCGAGCGCACGCCCGATGCGACGGCGAGGTGACCCAGAGCGGTTGCCCGCTCCGCCGTCGCTTCCGAACGCCAGCCATAGGCGGTTGCGGCTGTTGCGGTGGCGAGCGCCTGCCCACCGACCGCAGTGGTCGATGCGCCCGTCGCCTGGGTCGCGCGGCCCGAGGCACCGTCGCGGTTGCCACCGATCGCGATCGCATCGCCGCCGCTGGCAATCGCGGTGTTGCCGATGGCGACCGCATTGGTGCCGCTGGCGACCGAGAGATTGCCCATCGCGACGCTGACCTCACCCGAGGCGGTGGCCGAAGAGCCGACCGCGGTCGAGCGCACGCCGGTGGCATTGGCGAGATGGCCGAGCGCGGTCGCGCGCTCCGCCACGGCGCTCGCCTGCCAGCCAAAGGCCGATGCGCCTTGCGCGGTCGCCGTCGCACGAGCCCCCAGCGCCGAGGCATTGGCCGCGGTCGCCGAGGCGCTGAGGCCGACGGCGACGGCTTCGAGCCCGGTCGAGCGGGCATCGTTACCGATCGCGATCGCCCCGACGCCCGAAGCCACGGCACCCAGGCCGTCGGCATCGTCACCGTCCTCGCCGATCGCGATCGAGCGGGCGCCGGTCGCGCGCGAATTGGAGCCATAGGCCGCCGATCCGGCCCCCAGCGCCTGCGCATCCGCGCCGACCGCGGTCGAGCCCGAGGCGATGGCGCCTGCACCAATCGCGGTCGCGCCGGGGCTCAATGCCTGCGCGTCGGTGCCGATGGCGGTCGCATCGACCGCGCTCGCCACCGCGCTGTTGCCGACCGCTACCGAATCTTCCGCGCTCGCCCGCGCGCCGACGCCCACCTGCGTGCTGTCAACGCCCGTGCCGATGCCCGATCCCGGCGGCGCTGCCGCGACCGCGATCAGGTTGCCCGCGGAATCGATCGTCAGGAAGAATTGCTGGCCCGCAGGCACGATGCCCGCAAGCCCCGCGAAGCGATAGGTGTGGTTGGCCGCGCCGAACACGAACTGGTTGTTCGCGGTAGCAAGGGCTCCGTTGCCGATCGCGATCGAGTTGGTGAAGGCACCGGTCGACGCGAGATTGCCGATCGCGATCGAGAAATCGCCGCTGGCCGTCGCGCTCTTGCCGAGCGCGAGCGAGCGCACGCCGCCGGCTACCGCCTGGTGACCAACCGCCAGCGACAGTTCGCCCGTCGCCCGCGCCTGCCAGCCGAAGGTCTGCGATCCGCGGCCCGAAGCGACCGACTCGCCGCCCACCGCCGTGGCGTGGAAGCCCGAGGCATTGGCCTGATCGCCGATCGCCACCGAGTCCTCGTCGCCCGCGCTGGCAAGGTTGCCGATGGCGACCGAGGTGCCGAGCGAGGCGGTATTGGTGCTGTTGGTCGTCGCCTGGTTGCCGATCGCGACCGAATTGGTGGCAGACGCCACCGCGCTCTTGCCGACTGCGGTCGAGCGTACGCCGGTCGCCTGCGCCTGATGGCCGGCGGCCAGCGACAATTCGCCCGAGGCGACCGCCTGCCAGCCGAAGCTTTGCGCGCCGCGACCCGAGGCGACCGATTCGCCGCCCACTGCCGTGGCATGGAAGCCGCTGGCATTGGCAAGATCGCCGATCGCCACCGCATCCTCGTCGGTGGCGCTCGCCTGGTTGCCAACCGCAACCGCAGTCAGTGCGGTCGCATTGGCCGCCTCACCCACCGCCAGCGAGCGCACGCCCGTGGCGTTGGCGAGGTGGCCCAGCGCATGCGCGCGCTCGGCATCGGCATTGGAGCGCCAGCCGAAGGCGGTCGCGCCGGGGCCAAAGGCATCCGCCTCGCCGCCGATCGCGACGGTCGAATTGCCGATCGCGCGCGCACCGGTTCCGGCATCATCGCCGCCGATCGCCAGCGCATCCACGCCTTCGGCCCGGGCATTGTCCCCCGCCGCGATCGCCGAAGCGCCCGTCGCGGTCGCGCCTGCCTGGGTGCTGTTCACCGCGAAATAGTTGAGGCGGGCGCTATTGGCATTGGTCGAAGCGGCGACGGCGTTGAGCTGGCCGACATTGACCGCATCGGTGAGCGCGGTGCCCGCCGCGACATTGGTGATCGCCCGCTCAGCACCCGCTGCTCCCACCGAAACGGTGTTGGCGCGATCGGCCACCGAACCCGAACCCAGCGCGACCGCATTGGCGGCCGTGGCGCTCGCCGCGTTGCCCAGTGCGACGCTGTTGTCGGCAGCGGCATTGGCTCTGCTGCCGAGCGAGGTCGCATTGGCTCCGCCGGCCTGCGCGCTCTTGCCGACCGAGGTCGCCTCGAGCCCGGCGGCGTTCGCCTGGTGGCCGACCGCCACGGCGGTACGGCCCGAGGCATTGGCCTGCCAGCCGAACGCCTGGCTGCCCACGCCCGAAGCGACCGATTCGCCGCCGATCGCGGTCGCATGGAAGCCGCTCGCATTGGCAAGGTCACCCAGCGCCACCGCATCTTCCGCTGTCGCGCGCGCGCCGTTGCCGACGGCCACCGCCGTGCCGGTCGAGGCTGCGCCCGAAGGCGTGGTGCCGTCTGCCGTCACCGCGTTGTTGCCGATGGCGACCGAGTTGATCCCTGCCGCATTCGCGCGGCTGCCGACAGCGGTCGCGTTCGCGCCGCCCGCCTGGGTGCTCTTGCCGACCGAGGTCGCTTCGAAACCTGCGGCATTGGCCTGATGGCCCGCTGCCAGCGCGGTGCGGCCCGAAGCATTGGCCTGCCAGCCAAACGCCTGGCTGCCGACGCCCGAGGCCACCGATTCACCGCCGATCGCGGTCGAGTGGAAGCCCGATGCGTTGGCCAGATCGCCCAGCGCGACCGCGTCTTCATTGGTCGCCTGCGCGGCATTGCCGATGGCCACGGCCGTGCCCAGCGAGGCGGCGCCCGAGGGCGTAGTGCCGTCTGCGGTCGCCGCGCCATTGCCGATGGCGATCGAATTGATGCCCGCCGACACCGCTGCGTTGCCTGCCGCGAGCGAGTTCACGCCCGAGGCATTGGCACGGCTGCCGAGCGCCGAGGCATTCGCCCCGCCCGCCTGCGCGCTCTTGCCGACCGAGGTCGCTTCAAGGCCAGCGGCATTGGCCTGATGGCCCACCGCCACCGCCGTGCGTCCGGACGAGTTGGCTTGCCAGCCAAAGGCCTGGCTGCCCACGCCCGAGGCGACCGCCTCGCCGCCGATCGCGGTCGCATGGAAGCCTGAGGCGATTGCCTTGTCGCCGAGCGCAACGGCATCCT
>AYSC01000060.1 GCA_000503195.1 Blastomonas sp. CACIA14H2 | reverse complement strand
CGATCCGTGCAGCTTCGGCTTCCAGGCCGAAACTGTGGCGCAGCATCATCGCGGCGGAGAGGATCATCGCGACCGGATTGGCGAGGCCCTTGCCCGCAATGTCGGGCGCGCTGCCGTGGATCGGCTCATACGCGCCCTTGGTGCCGAACGCGGTCTGCTCCGCGCCCAGCGAGGCCGAGGCGAGCAGGCCGATCGAGCCGACGCACATGCTGGCCTGGTCGGACAATATGTCGCCGAACAGGTTGCCTGTGACGATGGTGTCGAACTTGCCCGGCGCGCGGACCAGCTGCATCGCGGCATTGTCGACATACATGTGCTCGAGCGTGACATCGGGATAGTCCGCCGCGACCTCGATCATCACGTCGCGCCACAGCTGCGAGGTCTCGAGCACATTGGCCTTGTCGACCGAGCACAGCCGGCCCGAGCGTCCCTGGGCGGTGCGGAACGCGACATGCGCGATGCGGCGGACCTCGCTCTCGCTGTACGACATGATGTCATAGCCCTCGCGCTGGCCGTCGGCGGTGGCGCGCATGCCCTTTTCGCCGAAATAGACATCGCCATTGAGTTCGCGCACGATCATCAGGTCGATCGCGCCCGCCACCTCGGGCCGCAGCGAACTATGCGCTTCGAGTCCCGGAAACACCTTGGCCGGGCGCAGGTTGGCGAACAGACCCAGCTCCTTGCGCATGCCCAGCACCGCCTGTTCGGGGCGCAGATGCCGCTCCAGCCCGTCGCACGCCGGATCGCCCACCGCGCCGAACAGGATCGCATCGCATTCGCGCATCAGCGCCAGCGTTTCGGGCGGCAGCGGATGGCCATGCGCGCGCCAGGCGGCAGCGCCGACCAGCCCGTCGTGCAATTCCACCCCCGGCAGATCGAGCGCGCGCAGCACGCGCACCGCCTCGGCCATGATTTCGGGGCCGATGCCGTCACCGGGGAGAATGGCAATTTTCATGGGGTCATCCTGTCTGTTGTGGAGGCGCGCATAGCGTCCGGCAGCGCATTTCCGCAACATTGTTTTGCTTGGGCCAAGTTCAGCCCGCCATGCGCCGCACCCGGTCCAGCAGCATCGCGCGCGCGGCGAGCGCATCGGCGCGGCGATCGGCGAAGAACTGGCGCTCAATGAAATGGCCGGTCAGCGCAAAGCCCTGCATCAGCTGCTCCCAATCAGGTTCTTCCGCGCCGGTCATGAATGGCGGCAGCACGAGCAGCTTTTCGGCATAGACCCCGGCGGCATGCACCGACACCGCACGCCCGGTGCGCGGGCTGACATAGGCGAGGTCCGCGCGCTCGCCGGTCACCGCGCAGCGCTCCAGATCGAGCCCGAAGCCCAGTTCGGCGAGCAGCAGCGCCTCGTACCGCACCATCGCGCGCAGCCACCACCGGGCCGAGGGGGCGGCGCAGACCAGATCGAGCAAGGCCGCCAGTGCCGCATACAGCCGCGGAAACGGCTGATCCTCTGGCGCGACGGTGGCGGTGAGCAGGGTCACCCATTCGAACGCCGCGGCGGCGAGCGGTTCGCTGTAGAAGGGCGCGCGGCTCTCGGCGAGTTCGACCGTCAGCCCGGCAAGCTGATCGTTCACGCGGCTGCGCAGTTCGGCCGTGACGAGGTTCGCGGGCATCAGCACCGGACGCAGGGCCGTCGACCGCCCTCCCCGCACATAGCCCGATTGCAGCCCATGATCGGGCGTGAACAACCGCACCACCGCTCCATGCTCCCCATGCCGCCGCACGGTGCAGATTATGGCAGGGGTGCGGATGACGGGCATGCCCCCACCTAATCCAGATCAGGAATCCGATCCAGCTTGTCGCCGACCCACACCTTGATGAGCGCTTTGATAGAAACGCCCCGCCTTTCAGCAGCCAGATCAAGTCGGCCCTTCATTGCCGGGGGCAAATTGAGAACGACACGTACCCTATCGAGATCTTTCGCCGCCACTCGCACCTCATTCCTGCCTATCGAGGCAATCCTGCAACGAAAGCGAAAGTAGGCGATCAGCCTACAAGAATACAGGTCCGCCGGAACAGTCGGCTCGAAAATGGATGCAATGATTTAGACGAATTCCACTGCCGCACCTGACCTTGACGAGGCCTCGGCAGCGCGCATCAAGACCGTCAGGCAATAGGCTTCCACCCCGTATTGCTGCCAGAGCGGCCCTTCTAGCGCAGGATTATCCGCAAACTCCCATAGCTGCTCGTCTTGCGTTGTCAGTCCTTCAGGAAGATCGATCAGCGACGCCAGTAAATGGCACTCTTCCCACAAAATGGGCGCAGAGCCCACCATGTAACCGACACCCTCGCGCTGCGGCACACTGCGATCAAAAATGACGTTCTCCAGTCGCCGTGGAAGATAAAAGCCTTCACAGTCGGAATGCAGAAGCAAATGAGCAAACGGCGGTGCCGTCCTTGGCTTCACGAAACGTGAAAACAGCCCGCGTCTCTCAGTTGCCGCGATATACGCGTTATGCTGGGCATAAAGCTGGTCCAGAAGGGGCATCTGATCGATATCGGCATGAGGCACTGGTGGAGGCAATGCACCTTCAATTACCCAATGCGCTGCGAGCCGGCGAACCATGTGTAGACCGTTATAACCCCACATCTGCGCTTCGAATACATCGCCATCCGCGATTTCCAGAGGTTCGTGATGCGGGGGTTGGCCTGCTTCGACAAGAACTTCATTCAGGGCCAGAAAAGGTTCAAAAATCGGCTGAAATTCTTCATCCGAAAGCTCTTGGCGGGATTGAGCGAGCCAGCCAACAACTACATCCAGTCCCATAAAACATCATCCGCCAGAAATTGAACTTGATCGTTACATCATCCCAGGAAGAAATCATAGATGCTCTGCGCCATCGCCTTCGATACGCCGGGGGCTTTTTGCAGGTCCTCCAGGCTGGCGCTGCGCACCGCGCGGGCGGTGCCGAAGTGCATCAGCAGCGCGCGCTTGCGGGCCGGGCCGATGCCGGGCACGTCGTCGAGCGGGCTGGTGGTCATCGCCTTCTTGCGCTTGCCGCGATGCGCGCCGATGGCAAAGCGGTGCGCCTCGTCGCGCAGGCGTTGCAGATAGAACAGCACCGGGCTGTTCACCGGCAGCGTGAATTCGCGGCCATCGGGCAGGAAGAAGGTCTCGCGGCCGGCATTGCGCTCGGGCCCTTTGGCAACGCCGACCAGCGGCACATCGTCGATGCCCAGCCCCGCCAGCGCCTCCATCGCCGCCTTGAGCTGACCCTTGCCGCCATCGACCAGCACCAGATCGGGCCAGTCGCCGCTGCTGCGATCGGGATCCTCGTTCTGGGCGCGGGCGAAACGGCGTTCGAACACCTCGCGCATCATCGCATAATCGTCGCCCGGCACGGTCTCGGCGCGCTTGATGTTGAACTTGCGATAGGCCGCCTTGCGAAAGCCCTCGGGCCCCGCGACCACCATTGCGCCCAAGGCATTGGTGCCTTGGATATGGCTGTTGTCATAGACTTCGATCCGGTCGGGCGGGCCGTCTAGCCCGAACAGTTCGGCCATTTCGGTGAGATGCTTGGCGGTGCTGGCGCTTTCGGCGACGCGGCGCTGCAGCGCCTCGGTCGCGTTGCGCTGCGCCTGGTCGATGAGCCGCTTGCGTTCGCCGCGCTGGGGGACGAGCAGTTCCAGCTTGCCCGTTCGGTTGGCGGACAGGGCCTCGAGCATCAGATCGCATTCGAACGGCTGCCGGTCGGTCAGGATCAGCTTGGGCGCGGGCATGTCCTGATAGAATTGCATCAGGAAGCTGGTGAGGATTTCCGCCTCGTCCATGTCCTGGACGTGCGCCGGGAAGAAGCTGCGATGGCCCCAGTTCTGCCCGGCACGGATGAAGAAGGCCTGGATGCAGACGGTGCCGCCCTGGCTCGCCATCGCGAACACATCGGCATCGGCAATGCCCTGCGCGTTGACCGCCTGGCTGCCCTGGATGAAGGTCAGCGCCTTCAGCCGGTCGCGATAGGCCGCCGCGCTCTCGAAATCGAGCGCCTCGGCCGCCGCCTCCATCTTCGCGCCCAGCTTGGCCTGCACCTCGGTCGACTTGCCGGTGAGGAAGGCGCGCGCATCGGAGACCAGCGCGGCATAATCCTGCTTGCTGATTCGGTCGACGCACGGCGCGGAGCAGCGCTTGATCTGATAGAGCAGACACGGGCGCGAACGGTTGGCGAAGAAGCTGTCCGAGCACGAGCGCAGCAGGAACAGCTTCTGCAACGAGTTGAGCGTGCTGGTCACCGATCCTGCGCTGGCGAACGGCCCGAAATACTGGCCCTTGTATTTCTGCGCGCCGCGATATTTGGACATGCGCGGAAAGTCATGGTCCTCGCGAAGCAGGATATAGGGGAAGCTCTTGTCGTCGCGCAGCAGCACGTTGTACGCGGGGCGATAGCGCTTGATGAGCTGCGCCTCGAGCAGCAGCGCCTCGGCCTCGCTGTTGGTCGTGACGATCATCATCGACCGGGTGAGCGAGACCATGCGCTGCAACCGGCGCGGCAGCTTGTCGACCTGGGTGTAATTGATCACCCGGTTCTTGAGTGCGCGCGCCTTGCCGACATACAGCACATCGCCGCGTGCATCGAGCATGCGGTACACGCCGGGGCGCGTCGGCAGTGTTTTCAGCGTGCTGCGGATCGCGGCGATGCCGGTGTCGAGATCGGGCGCATCGGCACCGCGCACGCTGTACGTCGCCGCTTCCTCCAGAAAGCGGTCGGGCGCGCGCGGGTTGCTGTCATTGGGATGAGCGGGACGACCTGCCATGAGCGTGCATGTGGCGTGGCAGGGTCAGGAGGTCAATGGGGTGAAACCGATACCCTCTCCCCCGCGCGGGAGAGGGTTGCGCAGACTTGGCAGCTTGCTGCCTAGTCGGAGCTGGGAGAGGGGGAAGCAGCACTACGGTGCCTCTGCCTCACCCTCATCCAACTGTGCCTATTCGGCTACGCCGACAAGGCTCCGTATCCTTCTCCCCTCAAGGGAGAAGGTGCCGGCGCATCAATTCAGCCGGGTGCCCAGCTCGGCGACGGTGCGGTCGACCAGCGCCTGGTCGGCCTCTGCGCCATGGTTTTCGGCGATCAGCCTGGCGGCGGCGCCGGTGGCGGCCTTGGCGACCTTTTCGCGGATTTCGGCGACGGCAGCGCGTTCGGCGGCGGCGATCTTGTCGGTCGCCATCTTCTGGCGCCGCGCGATCAGGTTTTCCGCATCGGTGCGCGCCTTGGCGAGCACGGCTTCGGCTTCGGCCTCGGCGCGGGCGTTCATGTCCGCCGCTTCCTTCGAAGCAGAGGCCAGCTTCGCCTCGTACTCGGCGCGCAGCTTCTCGGCTTCGGCACGCAGCGCCTGGGCCTCGTCGAGTTCGGCCTTGATCCCGGCGATCTTGGCGTCGAGCGACGCGGCGACCGCAGCGGGAACCTTCTTCCACAGGATGATGCCGATCAGGACCAGCATCGCCGCCGAGACGAAGAAAGTGGCGTTGAGCAGATGGACGCCGCCCACCGAGGGATCGGCATGTTCGCCCGCCGCAGCGGCAAGAATGGCGATATCAAGCATCGGCCAGCGCTCCCTTGACCGCACGATTGACCTGCGGCTTGGTGATCTTTGCCGGGGTCAGCCGGGCGACGATATCCTGGGCGGCTTCGACGGCCACTGCCTCGATCTCGGTCAGCGCGGCGGTCTGCTGGGCCGCAATCGCCGCTTCGGCGTCGGCCAGATGCAGCGCGATGCCGGCATCGGCCTCGCGCACCTTGGCTTCGGCCTCGCGCGCGCCCTTGGCCTTGGCTTCCGCGGTCACGGCGAGCGCCGCGTCACGGGCCCGGGCATGGGCCACGCGATATTCTTCCTCGATCTCGTCGGCGCGCGCGTGCGCCGCCTTGGCAGCAGCGATGTCGCCGGCGATCTTCGCCTTGCGCTGATCGACCGTGCCCTGGATCTTGGGAAACATCGAACGCCCGATCACGAAGTAAATCAGCCCGAACGTGATCACCAGCCAGAAAAGCTGGGACCCGTAAGTGGTCATGATCTGGTCTATCTGGGGCATATCGAAGCTATCCGTGGATCAGAATCTTGGGGTGTGGACGGGGCCGATGCGATGACCGGCCCCGGTCCGACACAAATCAGGCAACGAAGATCAGGATCATCGCCACGACGAACGCCAGCAGGCCGAGAAGTTCGGCAGCGGCGAAGCCGATGAACAGGCGGCCCTGCTGGCCGTCGGCGGCTGCCGGGTTGCGCAGAGCGCTTTCCAGGAACGAACCGAACACGTTACCCACGCCGATGGCGGCCATGCCGGCACCGATTGCAGCCAGGCCAGCGCCGACCAGTTTTGCAGCTTCTGCGTCCATTGTAATACTCCTTAAGAAACTCGATTGGATGGAAAATTTCAGCGAAAAGAAAAAGGCTCAGTGCAGGTTCACCGCGTCGTTGATGTACAGCGAGGTGAGCAGCGCAAAGACATAGGCCTGGACGACGGCGACCAGGATTTCGAGCGCGCTGATGCCGACCATCAGCGTCAGGCTGGGCAGGCCGACCAGCAGACCGTAGCCGATACCGGCATTGGTCGAATTGATGACGAAGCCGGCCAGCACCTTAAGCAGGATGTGGCCAGCGGTCATCGCCACGAACAGTCGCAGGCCGAGGCTGAACGGACGCACCAGGAACGAGAGCAGCTCGACCACGAAGATGAACGGGATCATCGGGAGCGGCGTGCCGTGCGGAACGAACAGCGAGAAGAAGTGGAAGCCGTGGCGCGCAAAGCCGACGATCAGCACGATCGAGAAGCTGACGATGGCGAGAACGCCGGTGATCGTCAGGTGGCTGGTCACAGTGAACGGATGTCCGCCGATCACGCCGATGGGGATCAGACCGAGGATATTGGCGAACAGGATGAACATGAACAGCGAGAAGACATAAGGCGCGTACTTGCGACCTTCGGCGCCGATATTGGCGGTCATCATGTCGTCGATGAAGCCGGTAAAGCCCTCGACCATCAGCTGCCAGCGGCCGGGCACGAGCTCGCGCTTCATGCCGCCCTGCATGAACACCCAGACCGCGACCAGCGTCAACAGCATCCACAGGGCGCTGTTGGTGAAGGTGATGGTCTGGCCAGCAAGCTCGAACCCACCATTGAAGATGGGCGCGATCTCGAACTGGTGCATCGGGTCGATTTTGCCTGACTCGGCTGCCACAACCTTACCTCTTCGTCTTAATCTTCAGGCTTATCCTGCGGAGACTGCTGGTTTTTCAGCCCCGCCGAATATGCGTTGGAAACCCGGATGATGTTCCTGAAGGCCACGATGATCCCCAGAGCGAGGAACGTGATCAGGAGCCAGGGCGATGTGCCCAGCCAGCGATCGAACAGCCAGCCGAACAGCAAACCACCTGCAATTCCCCCCAGCAGATCGGCGAGCACCCGGTTGCCAAGTCGATAATTCGCATCGACCCCGCTCCCCTTGCCGCTCGCTTCGGCCTGCTCCCGCTGCGTGATATCGCGAAGCCGATCACCAATCTGATCGATCCGCGCGTCGCCGCCGACAGGGTCTTGCCCGGGTTCATTCTCTGCCATGTGCTTTACTCCCTGTTATCGGGCCTGGGCCTACGATGTTCAAAAAGCACGCAACCGGCAGCGAGCGGACCCGCCAAGGCGCGGCCCGTTTAGAAAGGGCTGGTGCCCAAGTCAATGGTCATGCTGCGGTGCGAGAAGCCGCACGAAAAAGCCCGGATTTCCGAAGAAATCCGGGCTTGATCTGCGTTAATTGCGTGCGTTGGCTCAGGGGCAGCGTGCGTCGCGCACCGGCGGACCGGCATCCCGAGTCTTCCAGCTGCCATCGGGCGCCTGGTATTTTTCGCCCGGTTTGGTGCGCGCAATGGTGTTGCAGCCCGCAGTGAAAGCGAACTGCTCGACGGTCGATCCTTCGGCCGAGGCGCGCTCGGTATAGACCTGCTTGCGCTTGAGATTGATGTCGCTGACCAGCTTCTGCAGCTGTGCATCGCCGCCGCCGACCAGGCCCAGATAGCCATCGGGCTTCTCGCCGACGCTGCCGTTCTCGCGCGCGGCTTCATAGGCCGGGTCGCGCTGCGCCATCGCGGGCATGGCCAGTCCCAGCGCCACCGCGCCCAGCAGGCCTGCCTTCAAAATCGCCCTGTTCATCAGAAAATCTCCGCATTCTCGTCGATCACCTCTTTGGCCTTGCCATCGAGCCGATAGACGACTTCCTGTTTGATATTGATGTTGAGGTTGATGACGATCGGCTTGTCGGGAGCCGTCACCGTCACGCACCCGCCCAGCAATGCGGTGGCCAAAGCCAGAACCGCCATCTGCCCCCGCAGGTTCCTCAAAATCGCCATCCTTGTCGTGCCCTTCATGGACGATCCTCGCTTTCTGGGGGCTGAATGCCCGGTTTTGCTGGCGTTGTCGAATTCCCGGAACGATTGCCGGGACCGGGATTGTTGACCTGACCCGGCAACAGCCCGAGCACGCCGGGGTCGGTGATATATTGCGTGTCGTACAGCGAGCGCGCCGAGGTGATCAGCTGGAGGAAGGGCGCAGCGATCGTCACGTTGAACTGCAGCGGCAGCTTCTCGACCTGCCGGGTGAGGAAATTGCGCGATGCCCCCTCGCCCTGGCTGAGGCCGTCGAAGCGGATCTTCGTGATGACCTCGCCCGCCAGATCGCCGTCCATCTCGACGACGAGATAGCGATAGCGCAGCGATCTCAAGGCGTTGAAGGCGAAATTGGCCATCGTGCCAAGGTCTTCATAGGTCAGCTCGCCGACATAGGCGAGCGTGCCGCCATCGCCGATCACCTCGAGCCGGCCGCCGCGCACATGGCCGCCATCCTTGTCGAATACGATCGGGATGACCCCGGTAAACTGGCCGGTGGCGTTGATGTTCTCGAAATCGAATCCGGCGAGGAACTGCGCCGCATCGACCCGATCCACGCGGAAGACCAGGCGGCGCGGCTCCTCGCTTACCAGATCGACCATGCCCGGATCGAGCAACAGCCTTCCGCCGGCAAAGGGCCATTCACCGCCTTCGACGCGCATCCTGAAGCCGGGCAGAATCTGATAGCTAATCAGTCCGTCGTAGACCGCAAAGCCCGGATTGACCTGCGCCAGCCTGACCGTCTGTCCGGGAGCCGTCTCGAAGCCCAGCAGATCGGTAAACGCGATGTCCCCCGCCAGTCCGGTGACCGGGCCGAACGCGGCGGCGAAATCGAGCGAATCGGTGCGGAAGCGACCGGTGCTCGACGTGACGCCTTGCGCAGACCAGTCGATCCGACCCTGCCCGGTCACCAGCCCGCGCGTATTGGCGATGATGCCGAGCACGATATTGCTGACCATCTCGGGCTGGAGCCGGTCATCGAAGGTCAGGGCATCAACGAACAGATCGGCATGACCCGTCACACTGGCGAGGTCATGCGCGATCGCGACGCGGACGACGGGCCGCAGGGTCTGCGGCTCGTCGAGAATGCCGGTCACCGCGATCCGGCCATCGGCGAGCGTCAGCTGCATGTCGTCGGTGATCAGCGGCTGGAAGCGTGCGGGCGCCTGGCGGTCGCGCAGCAGCCATTCCTCGCCCTGCACGTCGAGCACCGAATCGGCGAAAGACCAGCGCCCGCTGCCCCGGGTGAGCAGCAGCGGTACCGCGCCGATCGTCGCCTCGGCATCGGCATAGGCCCCGCCGAGCGCCCCGCCGAGATCGACGCTGAAATCGCCCGCAGTGATATGCGTGCCCGATGGCGCCGGGCCGATCAGCAGTTCGACGTCGCTGAGGCGGGCACTGCCCGGAAAATCGAACCGTACCGCGCCTGCTGCCAGCAACAGGTCGGAAGAACCCAGTTTGCCTTGCAGCCGCGTCGGCCCTGAAAGCCGCGCCGCCATCTGCAGGCCGCGCGCCCCCGTCCGGACGATCGATCCGCCGCGATCGGGGCACAGGGTGAGCGCCTGCCGCCCGCTGACGAAATTCGAGACGCGCAAGCGCTCGACCCGGACGGTCTGGCACCCATCATACATCGCAAGGCCGCCGGCCTGGCTCCAGCGCCCCTGGAGCGGGAGCGCGAGCCCGTCGACCCGGCCGCCGGGCAGCGGCCCCGAAAGCCGCGCCGCGCCGGTAAAGCTCAGCCCGCCGCGCCCGTTCCACAAGGCCTCGAACCGCGGCAGCGCCAGCAAGGCGTCGCCCGCGCCATAGGCGTCCATCGCCAGCTTGAGCGCATAGGCCCCCTGCCCGCGCGGGACGATGCGCAGTTGCGCGACGGGGAGGCCTGCCCCGCCGGTCGCGAGATTGCCGGCCAGTTGCCATTCATCGCCCACGCGCCGGACGCTCAGGCTGTTGCCGCCGACCAGCCGCTCGCCCCGCGCACCCGACAGCGACAGGCGCGGAATGGCGAATGCGGTGTCGGCACTGCGGGTGCGCGCGTCGACCGTCATCGCCAGGTCCGATCCGGGGAGTGCCCGGCGCGCCGCGCTCGCCATGCGCTGCACCAGTGGCGCGATCGGCAGGCGCGCGCTCGCTTTCACCGCCGCATCGAGCCCGACCAGCCGCTCGCGCGCCATGACCAGGCTCTCGCCGCGCAGATCGCCCTCGAACCGCAGATCGGGAGACGCGCCGCCCAGCCGTGCCACCGCCTTGCCCTTGGCATCGAACCGCCGGAAACCGAGGCCAGCAACGGCCGGATCGTCGAGTGCCAGGTCGATATCGCCATCGAACTGCTTACCCGCCACGACAAAGCCCAGCCGCCCGCCCAGCCCGCGCGCGGCAAAGCCATCGGCCCGGATCGCGCCGATGGCGGGGATCAGCGCGCCCTGCACCCGGTCGAGCGCCGCATTGCCTTCGGCCCTGAGCGCCACGACGGATCGTCCCACCGCCACGCCGCCCCGATCGCAGGCCAGCCCCGAAAAGCGCATCGGCCCGCGAAAACTGGGGCGTTCGTCGGCGATGCTGACCGTGCCGAACAGGCTCGGCCGATCGAGCGCACAGCCCTGATAGGCGAGGCGCGCACCAATCGCTGCCAACTGACCCTTGAAGCCGTCGCGCAGATTGCCCTGCCCGTCGGCCTTCACCCCGATCGTGCCATAGGGGCTTTCGATCCGCACGCGCGCGTCGCGCAGCGTCAGATCGAGCCGGGGCAGCCGGAACGGCTCCTGGCTGTCGGTATAGAGCAGCTTGTCGAGGCTGCCGAAGCTGACGCGCCCCTCGTCGAGCCGCCCATAGCCGCGCAGCCCCTCGACGATCACCTGGTCGATGCGCAGGCCGAACAGCCCGCCGCTGACATCGACGCTCAGCCGCGCGATCGTCGCATCGGGGCGCTTCGGATCGCCGAGCACCAGATTGCGCACCGTCTGCCGCCCGACGCCGATCGATTCGATGTCGTAGCGCGCCTCTATCCCGCGCGCCTCGAGCTCGTTACCGATCAGGTTGCGCGCAATATCCTCGCGCTGGGTCCAGGCGACGAGCCCCGCCAGACCGAGCAGCGCGACACCGTACAGCGCCGCGCGCAGCGGCCAGGCCATCCGTCGCCACGCGCGGACCTGCCGC
The DNA here is from genome assembly GCA_000503195.1 of Blastomonas sp. CACIA14H2. Taxonomy (GTDB): domain Bacteria; phylum Pseudomonadota; class Alphaproteobacteria; order Sphingomonadales; family Sphingomonadaceae; genus Blastomonas. Next base: position 7,707 of record AYSC01000060.1, on the reverse strand, counting down.
TCGGGCGGGATCGCCTCGGCCTCTGTATCGGGGTCGGTCATCATCACCTGCATGGCTTGCAAAGCATCGCGTTGCAACGACGCAGCGGCAAAGCCGTTCCGACAAAGCGTTTGCCCGGCTGGGGGCGAAAGATTAACCTCAAGCCATGCCCTCTTCGCTGCCCCTGCTGGCCGATGCCGAACTGCCCGATCCGCCCGCGGGCGGGCATCATGGCGCAGGGCATCGCGCCCGGCTTAGGGATCGCTTGCTGAACACCGACGGAACCGGGTTGCATGATCATGAAATCGTGGAATATCTGCTGACGCTGGCGATCCCGCGGCGCGACACCAAGCCGCTCGCCAAGCAGCTGATCGATCATTTCGGCTCACTCGCCGGCGTGCTCACCGCCGATGGCGATTCGCTGCGCGCGGTGCCCGGGATGGGCGAGACGAGCGCGGCGGCGCTGAAGATCGTTCAGGTTGCAGCCCGGCGGCTGGTGAGCGAACCCGTCCGCCGCCAGCCCATCTTGTCGAGCTGGCAGGCCTTGCTCGACTATCTGCGGCTCGATATGGCGCATCTCACGCGCGAGCGCGTGCGCGTGCTGTTCCTCAACGCCAAGAACATGCTGATCAGCGACGACGTGATGTCCGAAGGCTCGGTCGATCAGGCGGCGATCTACACGCGCCAGGTGATCAAGCGCGCGCTCGATCTCGGCGCGGTGTCGCTGATCCTCGTCCACAACCACCCCAGCGGCAATCCGCAGCCGAGCAAGCAGGACATCCAGATCACCCGCGAGATCATCGAGGCGGGCAAGCGGCTGGGCATCGGCGTGCACGACCATATCATCATCGGGCTGGATGGGCACAGCAGCATGCGGTCGATGGGGTTGATCTGAGCGATCGCCAGCGCACATTACCCGTCATCCTGAACTCGTTTCAGGATCCATCGTGCCCAAGCCGCCGAAGCCGCGTGGGGAGAAATGGACCCTGAAACGAGTTCAGGGTGACGATAGGAGCAAGGAAAGGCATTTCATCACGCCCCTTCCCCTCCTCCTCCGCTTCCGCCATAGACCCGCGCCATGCCCTCCACCTCCTCCTATGGCGCGATCATCCTCGGCGCAGGTGCGGCGGGGCTGTTCTGCGCGGCGATCGCCGGGCAACGCGGCAAGCGGGTGCTGGTGATCGACCATGCCGATGCGCCGGGAAAGAAGATCCTGATCTCGGGCGGCGGGCGCTGCAACTTCACCAATGTCCACACCCAGGCCGACCGCTACATCAGCGCGAACCCCCATTTCGCCAAATCGGCACTGGGCCGATACAGCCCGCAGGATTTCATTGATCTGGTCGACGCCTATGGCATCGCCTGGCACGAAAAGACGCTGGGCCAGTTGTTCTGCGATGGCTCGGCCAAGCAGATCGTCGCGGTGCTGCTCGAGGAATGCGCCAAGGGCAGCGTCACCATCGCGCTCGGCCATGCGATCCGCGCGGTCGACCATGCCGATGGGCGCTATCGCGTCAGCTGGGGCGATCGCAGCGCCGAGGCGCCGGCCCTGGTCATCGCCACCGGCGGCCCCTCGATCCCCAAGATGGGCGCGACCGGCTTTGCCTATGATATCGCGCGGCAGTTCGGCCTCAAGGTGGTCGAGCCGCGCCCCGCGCTGGTGCCGCTGACGCTGGGCGGCGACGAAACGCTGTTCCGCTCGCTCTCGGGCGTCGCGACTGAAGTCGTGGCCCGCGCGGGCAAGGCCTTGTTCCGCGAGGCGGCGCTGTTCACGCACAAGGGACTGTCGGGCCCCGCGATCCTGCAGGTATCGAGCTATTGGCGGCATGGCGAAGCGGTGGCAATCGACTTCCTGCCCGATGCCACGCCCGGCTGGCTTATTGCTGCCAAACGCCAGCAGCCACGCGCGACGCTGCGCAGCACACTGGGTGCGCTGCTGCCCGACCGGCTCGCCGCCACGCTGAGCGAGCGCATCGGCGGCGGCGATGGCAGGCTCGCCGATACGCCCGACCGGGTGCTCGGCGAGGCAGAGAAGCGGCTCTCCGGCTGGACCTTCCACCCCAACGGCACCGAAGGCTTTGCCAAGGCCGAGGTCACCGCCGGCGGCATCGGCACCGATGGCCTGTCGTCGCAGACCATGGCGGCGCGCAAGGTGCCCGGCCTCTACGCCATTGGCGAGGCGGTCGACGTGACCGGATGGCTGGGCGGCTATAATTTCCAATGGGCATGGGCGAGCGCGCACGCCGCCGGGATGGCAATTTAGAACCATTTCGGTGGTATTCAGCCGCCCAGCGCCGTTATTCAACCGTTTGCAATTACATCCATAACGGATATTTTTCGCAGCACCGCTTTGGCTAAGCGAAAATTTACCAGTGCGTCCCATGGTCACCCGCGATGTCGGTGTCTTTGCCTCCCCCACAAGACCCTGCACGGCCAGCTGATAGCGGGATCAGCCTGGCCCTGCTCGTGCAGGGGGCGGTGGTGACGCTCGCGCTGCTGGCCGCCATTCTCGCGCCGCCGGAGGAAGGGCCGATGATGGTCATTCCGCTGGATGGTGGGCGGATGGCGCAGACCATGGCCTGGGCATCGGGTAATGGGTTCGCCCTGCTGGGCATCGGCCCCTTGCCCGGCTCGGTCCTGGTCTACGGCAAGCGCAAGCAGGTGACGCAAGCCGCCTGGCAACACAACAGCATCGTCGTCAAGGCACCCGCAATTTTCTGCGGCAGTTTGTCCTCTACACCCAGGAAGAGTTGATCGTCGCATGGAACTGACCGGAATTCGCAAGAACGGCGCCTTCGCGCTGATCGTCATCGCCTGGCTGTGCGTCGCGGTCATCGCCGGCATCAGCGTTTACGCTGGCAGCGGCTGGGCGCCGGTCGCGATCGCGGTGGCCGTGACGCTGATCCCCAGCCTGATCGTGCGCAGCGGCCGTGCCGACAGCACCGCGCGCATCATCCTGGGCGGCACCCTGCCCGTCTATCCCGCGATCATGCTCTACCAGGCCGCCGGCAGCACCCTGCAGATGGATGTGCACATGGTGTTCTTCGCGCTGCTCGCCACCCTGGTGGTGATGTGCGACTGGCGCGCGATCGTCGCCGGAACGGCCGTCATTGCGGTCCACCATCTGGGCGCGAATCTGCTGATCCCCGCCTGGGTGTTTCCCGATGGCGCGGATCTGCCGCGCGTGCTGCTGCATGCGGTGATCGTGCTGATCGAGGCGGCGGTGCTCATCCAGATCTCGCTCCGGCTCGAGCAGATGATCGAGCGCCAGGCCGAAGCGCGGCGCGAGGCCGAACGGCTGGAGCAGGAAGCCGCGAGCACCCGCGACGCGATCGCCGCCAAGCAGAACCGGGTGATCGGCGCGCTCGGCCAGGGGCTCAAGGCGATGGCGCGCAACGATCTCACCGCGCGGATCGACCAAGCCTTTCCTGAGGAATATGAACAGCTTCGCGCCGATTATCACGACGCGCTCGAAGGCATGCGCCAGTCGCTCGAGAAGATTTCGGGCGTCGCCACGCGCATCGACGAGAGCGCCGGCGATGTCAGCCATGCCTCGAACGACATGGCCGATCGCACCGAGCGGCAGAGTTCGACGCTGCACGACACCGTGAACACCATCCGCACGGTCAGCGACTCCATTTCGGACACCGCCAACCGCGCGGTCGAGGCCCGGCACGTGCTCGACGCGGCGCAGGGCGAGGCCGAAAAGTCCGCGGGCATTGTCGAGCGTGCCCGCGTGGCAATGACCAATATCGAGCATTCGGCGCGCGAGATCGATCAGATCATCGAGGTGATCGAGGGCCTCTCGTTCCAGACCAACCTGCTCGCGCTCAATGCCGGGGTCGAGGCGGCGCGCGTCGGCGAGGCGGGCAAGGGCTTTGCCGTGGTCGCGTCCGAAGTGCGCGCGCTCGCGCAGCGCTCGGCGGACGCCGCGCAGGACATCAAGACCAAGATCGGCGCGTCGAACGAGCAGATTGCGCTCGGCGTGTCGGTGGTCAGCGAAACCAGCGAGACGCTCGAGCGGATCACCACGCGCATCCTGCAGATCAGCGAGTTCGTGTCGACCATCGCCGGTTCGGTCGAAAGCCAGGCGGCGAAGCTGCGCGAGGTCAACGGCACGGTCGGCGCGCTCGACAGCATCACCCAGCAGAATGCCGCCATGGTCGAGGAAACCAGCGCCGCCGCGCGCTCGCTCGCCGAACAGTCGCGGACGCTGGCGCAGGAAATCAGCCGCTTCCGCCTGCTTCAGAGCGGCGTCCACACGGCCTCGCCTGTGCTCGCGCGCGCGGCCTGATCGTGAGGGCTCCAGGCCGGACTTGCATCCGGCTGGGCCAGTCAGCGGGTGCGGCAGCGACCTGTATTGGTGTTCTCGATCACGCCGTCATCGTCATAGCGAATCTGCATCGTGAAGCCGTCCGCCGCGATCGACCGGACGGTCGCCGCATACCATTTGTTGTCGCTCCAAAGGCAGGCAATGCGGCTCCCGGGCCGCCAGTCGAACGGGCGCACCGTGTTCGCCTGCCGGGTTTCGACATCGCCATCGTCGAAGCGGATCGTGACGATGCTGCCGGTGCGCGATTCGATGACCCCGGGATAGAGCACGCTGCTGCCGCGCCAGGGCGAAAGCACCCAGTCGCCCACCTCCTGCGCGGCCATACCGCCGGGCAGCGCAAATGCCGCCACCATCGCGACCGTCGCAATCACCTTGTGCCTCATCGCCATATCCTCACTCCCTGTTATTTCGGCCCAGGATACACCCATGATCGGACTGTCTCAATCGCGGTGCCGGACAAGGCCCGGCGAATAAGATTGTGCAACCGGGGCAAAACGTCTAAGGGCGCAGGCTTGCAGCGATGCCGGATTTTGGGCCTCGCGCGCGGTTTCGCCGAAGATGCGGAGCCTTCGCATCTTCGACACGAATTGAAATCCCATGCCTTTTGATACCGTTCCCGCCGTTCTGTCGGACGCGCTCGACGCGCACGGCTATGACACGCTCACCCCCGTCCAGCAGGCCGTGCTGGAGCCCGAGGCGCAGGGCCGCGACCTGATCGTCTCGGCGCAGACCGGATCGGGCAAGACCGTCGCCTTCGGGCTTTCGATGGCCGCCGAGCTGATCGGCGAAGACGGGCGGGTCATGCAGGGAACGGCCCCGCAGGCGCTGATCATCGCGCCAACGCGCGAGCTGGCGCTGCAGGTCAGCCGCGAATTCATGTGGCTCTATGGCCCCGCCGGCGCGCGCATCGCGACCTGTGTCGGCGGCATGGACGCCTCGCGCGAGCGGCGCAACCTCGGCTATGGCGCGCAGATCGTGGTCGGCACGCCGGGCCGTTTGCGCGACCATCTCGAGCGCGGTGCGCTCGACCTTTCGGCGCTCAAGGTTGCAGTGCTCGACGAGGCCGACGAGATGCTCGACATGGGCTTTCGCGAGGACCTCGAGGAAATTCTCGACGCAACGCCAGAAGGCCGCCGCACCCTGCTGTTCTCGGCCACCATGCCCAAGCCGATCGTCGCGCTGGCCAAGCGTTATCAGCGCGATGCGCACCGCATCTCGACCGTCAGCGAAGAGCGCGGCCATGGCGATATCGACTATGTCGCCTGCACTGTCGCGCCGTCGGACACCGAGAATGCCGTGGTTAACCTGCTGCGGCTGTACGAGGCGGAAACCGCGATCCTGTTCTGCGCGACGCGCGACAATGTGCGCCACCTGCATTCGAGCCTGATCGAGCGCGGCTTTTCCGCTGTCGCGCTGTCGGGCGAGCACAGCCAGAACGAACGCAACCAGGCGCTGCAGGCGCTGCGCGACCGCCGCGCCCGGGTGTGCGTGGCGACCGACGTCGCCGCACGCGGCATCGACCTGCCCGGCCTGTCGCTGGTTATCCATGTCGAGCTGCCGCGCGATGCCGATACGCTCAAGCACCGTTCGGGCCGCACGGGCCGTGCGGGCAAGAAGGGCACCGCACTGATGATCGTGCCCTATCCCCGCCGTCGTCGGCTCGAGCAGATGCTGCGCGGCGCGAACATCCCGGCGCAGTGGATCAACCCGCCGTCGGCCGAGGACATCCACCGGGCCGATCGCGAGCGGCTGCTCGAGCGGCTGCGCGCGCCGGTCGAGGCCGAGGACGCCGATCGCGAACTCGCCCAGGCGCTGCTCGCCGAACGCAGTGCCGAGGATCTTGCGGTCATGCTCGTCCAGGCGCACCGTGCGCAGATGCCCGCGCCCGAAGAGCTGATCGACGCTTCGGCCCCGCCGCCGCAGCGCGAGCGCGGTCCCCGCCCCGGCTTCGAGGACACGATCTGGTTCGAGATGAACATCGGTCGCCGCCAGAATGCCGATCCGCGCTGGCTGCTGCCGCTGCTGTGCCGCCGGGGGCATATCACCCGCGGCGAGATCGGCGCGATCCGGCTCGGCGACGACAGTACCCATTTCGAGATTCCGCGCGCCGTCGCGGATCGCTTTGCCGAGGCGGTCAAGCGCACCTCGGGCGGCGAGGACGGCGATGAGGGCAGCGTGATGATCACCGCCGCCGATGGTCCGCCCGCCTATCGCCCGCGCTCGGGCCCGCCGCCGCGCGGCGAACGCCGCGACGGATCGGGATCGGGCAAGCAGGGACGCGGCAACGCACCGCTCAGGCCGCGTTACGAAGCGCGCACCGATGGTGACCGCCGCCCCCCGCGCGAGGATGGCGAGCGCAAGCCCTATGGTGACCGCAAGCCCGCGGGAGAGCGCAAGCCGTTCGGCGAGAAGAAGCCGTTCGGGGACAAGAAGCCCTTTGGCGAGAAAAAGCCCTTCGGCGACCGCAAGAGCTTCGGCGACAAGAAGACCCAGGCCGATCGCGCTTCCTTTGCCGACAAGCCCGCGCGCGGACCACGCAGCGACGCCCCGCGCGCCGGTGGCCCCGGCGGCAAGCCGCGCTTCGACGGCAAACCGCGTCCGGCGGGCAAGCCCGGCGGCAAGCCTTTCGCCAAGCGCCCCAAGGGCTGAGGGGTTCGAATGGATTGCCGGGTCCAGCCAACCCTCTCCCCTCCCTGCAAGGGAGGGGCGGGGGGTGGGTAGGACCCTACAGGACCACCCGCGCTTTCATTCCGCATTGACCCACCCCTTACCCCTCCCTTCCGGGGAGGGGAACGCGCGACATCAGGGCCTTGAGACGTCGGGACGCTCCACCGTCTCGCCGCCCAGCGCGCGGTAGAGCGTCACGCGGTTGCTCGCCTCGATCAGCTGCGTGGTCAGCAGCGTGCGCTGCGCCTGGTAGAGCGAGCGCTGCGCATCGAGGCTGGTGAGGAAGCTGTCGAGCCCGCCACGATAGCGCATGTCGGTCAGGCGGAAACTGTCCTCCGCCGCATCGACGAACGAGCGGTTGGCGCGCAGCTGCTCGGTGATCGTCCCGCGCCGCGCCAGCGCATCGGCGACATCGCGGAATGCCGCCTGGATCGCACCTTCATAGCCTGCCAATGCCGCATCGCGCTGCGCCTGGGTCTGCGCGACGCCGGCGCGCGCTGCGCCGCCCGCGAAGATCGAATAGCGCACCGTCTCGCCCACCGAATAGTTGAAGGCCGCGCCCGTAAACAGGCTGGAGAGCGCATTGCTCGCCAGCCCCGCGAGCCCCGTCAGCGTGATGCGCGGGAACAAGGCCGCGCGCGCCGCGCCGATCTCGGCATTGGCCGCGCGAAGCTCGTATTCGGCCTGCAGCACATCGGGGCGGCGCAGCAGGATGGTCGAATCGATCC
>AYSC01000059.1 GCA_000503195.1 Blastomonas sp. CACIA14H2 | reverse complement strand
AGGTGATGCGCGCTGGCGATGGCGCATCTACCCCCTCTCCCAGCTTCGGCTAGGCAGCAAGCTGCCAAGCCTGCGCACCCCTCTCCCTCAAGGGGAGAGGGGCCAGGGTGTGCACGACGCAAACCTTCTCCCTCCGAAGGCAGAGGGGCAAGGGCGCGCGGTCCGAACAAACCTTTTCCCTCGATGGGAGAAGGATACGAAGCCTTGCCAGCTTGCTGGCTAGGCGCAGTTGGATGAGGGTGATTTGCGCTAGCGGTGGCGCATTTTCACCCTCACCCCGCTTCGACTCATTCGCTTCGCTCATAGGTCTTCGCAGCCCTCTCCCATCGAGGAAGAGGGATTGAATACCCTGCGCGCACAAAAAAACCGGCCCCCCTGCTAGCGTAGGAGAGCCGGTTTCTTGGTATCAGCCAAAGCAGATCAGCCAATCACACCTTGTCGCCGAACGCGCCCTTGACGTCACCGGCAAGCTTCTGGGTCTTGCCCTTGAGCTGCTGCGCTTCGCCTTCGGCTTCGAGTTCGGGGTTGTTGGTCGCGGCACCAATGCCTTCCTTGACCTTACCGGCCAGATCATTGCCAGCGCCTGCGGCCTTGTCTTTGAGTTCACCCATGGTTTCGCTCCTTCTTTTCAGCAAGACAGTGAGGCTTGCCTTCGGAGTATTTACGCAGGTCAGGAATACCCGTTCCCCGCCATGTTCAGGATTTCCTTCCATTCATCGCTAGTAACCGCCGCAACCGAGAGCCGCGACTGGCGCAGGATCGCCATCTCGGCCAGTTTCGGATTGGCCTTGATCGCCTTGAGCGACACCGCGCGCTCCAGCGGCTCGACCGGCTGCACCTTGACCGCGACCCAGCGCCCGCTCTCGTCCTTGGGGTCGGGAAAGGCCGTCTGGCTGACCCGCATGATCCCCACAACCTCCAGCCCGGTACGCGAGTGATAGAACAGCGCCAGATCGCCCTCGCGCATGGCTTTCAGGTTGTTCGAGGCCTGCGCATTGCGCACCCCGTCCCACGTGCCTTCGCCATCGCGGACCAGATCGGCCCAGCCATATTCTTCGGGTTCGGACTTCATCAGCCAATATTGGGTCATGATTTTTCCCGCCTGAGCGCCTAGAGAAACGCATCGCTCGATATTCGAGACTCAGCTATTGCGGACTGCACGATGATACAACTGCCCATTCTCTCGCTCACCGACGACCCTGCCGCGCTCGCGCAGAAGCTCGGCGACAGTTTCTCGACCTATGGCTTCGCGATGATCAAGGATCATGGCCTCGACCCCGCGCTGGTGCGCCAGGGCTGGGACAAGACCGCCGAATTCTTCGCGCTGCCCACCGAGGAAAAGCGCCGCTATTACGATAGCGAGGCCGGCGGCCAGCGCGGCTATACCCCGTTCGGCACCGAGATCGCCAAGGATGCCAAGGCGCACGATCTCAAGGAATTCTGGCATGTCGGGCGCGAGATCGATCCGGCGAGCCCGATCGCGCACACCATGCCGAAGAATGTCTGGCCCGAGCGCCCCGAAGGTTTCCGCGAGACCTTTGAACCACTGTTCGCCGAGTTCGACCGCGTGGGCAACATCATCCTGTCGCGCATCGCGGTCTATCTGGGGCTCGATGCGGACTGGTTCGCACCGGCGGTGCACGAGGGCAATTCGATCCTGCGCCTGCTCCACTATCCGCCGATGGACGCCAGCCAGGGCGAGGAAGGCGCGATTCGCGCGGGCGCGCACGAGGACATCAATCTGATCACGCTGCTATTGGGCGCCGAGGAAGGCGGGCTCGAGATTTTGGCGAAGGACGGATCTTGGATCGACATGCGTCCGCCCGAAGGCGCGCTCGTCGTCAATGTCGGCGACATGCTGCAGCGGCTGACCAACCATGTGCTGCCCTCGACCACGCACCGCGTGCGCAATCCCGCGGGCGATCGCGCGCGCTACAGCCGCTATTCGATGCCCTTCTTCCTGCACCTGCGATCGGACTTCCCGATCCGCACGCTCGAAGGCTGCATCACCGCCGAACGGCCCAACCGCTATCCCGATGCGATTCTGGCCGATGACTATCTGCACGAGCGGCTGGTCGAGATCGGCCTGGTCAAGGCCTGAGCTTATTGCACCTGCGCGCGGCGGGGGTCAGTCCCCGCCGCCGCAGCCTCCGCAGCCGCTGCTGCAGCCGCTGTCGCCGCCGGAATCGCTGCCGCCCGAATCGCCGCCGTCCCAGCTCGCCTCCGCGCCGCCGCCGCCGAAATCGCCGCCGCCCGCGACAAAGGCCGCGCCGCCCGCTGCTGCGGCGCCGCCCCCCGCATCCGACCAGCCTTCGAACGACGAGCCGCCCGAGCTGTCCGAGCTGTCATCGCCGCGCCGTCGCCGCCGCTCTGCCGTCTGGCCCCGGCCGCGCCCGCGCAGCCGCTCGATCATCCTCGCGATCACGATCACCGCCACGAACAGTACCGCGATGGTCAGGAAAAAGCCGAAATCCGATCCGAAGGCGAAATCGAGCACGCCATCGACCGGCGTCGGCGCGACGGGCTGCGCGGTCTTCGCCACGAGCGCGGTGCACGCGGCGAGCAGCGCCGCGCCGCCGGTCATCCCCGCGATCGACACCGCCTTGCGCGGCAGCAGATAATGGCGCGTGCGGTCGACCCATTGATAGCGCGTGCCGAATCGGATGTCCGATGGCGGCCAGATATCGCTCGGCGGCTCCTCCCCGAACGTGTCGCGATAGCGCTGCAGCGTCTCGGCATAGAGCGCGCGATACTTGCGCCCCTCGGACGCGCCGCCTGCGGTCGGGCCATGGTGCAGCGGCCGCCCGATGATCCGCGCGCACAGTTCTTCCCAGTAATGCCGGGTATAGGCGAGATGCAGGTGCCAGGCCTGATCGACCTGATCGGACGGGGTGACCTCGGTGCTGCCGGTCGCGGCGAGATAGAGGAAGCGGCGATATTCATGGCAAACCGCTTCGGCATGGCTGCGCGACCATCCGTTCTCGCGCGCCAGCCGCCGGGTGAAGCTCAGCGCCGCGCCCGGAGGCTCGATGCGCATCTGGACAAGCGCCTGCCATATCGGATCGTCGACCATCACCGCCCTCCCCGCCGCTTTGGTAGGGTGAGGCTATCGAGTCCCGCGCGCGGGAGCAATCATCAAATGTAAAACAGAAATGGGAGCATCTGCGCGCCGGCAGATGCTCCCATCGGGTCTGGATCAGGCTGATCGAACGGTTGGTTCAGCGGCGCACGCGGGCGCGCGTTTCGAGATCACCCAGACGGCGGTCGAGATAGGCGCGCTCGTCGGCGCTGGGGGTCAACCGCGCATAGGCGGCTTCGAGACGCGTCAGGTCCTCATGCTCGACGCGCAGCTGCGCCTGGGCGCTGGCGGACAGGCCGCTTGCGGGCAGCGCGCGCGCGATGGCATCGAGGCGCGCGCGCGGCGTCTGCACCGCGCTGCCGCCGCCGGTCGTGGCCATGTCGCCCACCCGCGCATCGAGCGCTTCGAGACGGGTATAAAGGTCATCGCGTTCCTGATCGGTGATGCGGCCGTCGCGCAGATACGTGGCTTCGGTGCGGACCAGAGCGGCATAATCGGTCTTCAGGCGCGCGCCCGCGACGCGGGTGATCCGGCGCGCGGTGACCTGCGCATCGACTCGCTGGTTGAACTCGGTCTGGCCATCGGCAACCGAAATGCCGATATCCGATCCATACTCGTCGCCATAGCTGCCATCGGCGATGACCTGGGTTAGGCGGCCATAGCGCTCGGCGAGATCCTCGCGCTCCTGCACGGTAAAGCGGCGGTCGGCGCCATAGCGCGCCTCGAGCTGGACCAGATCATAATATTCGCTCTTCAGCCGGTCACCGGTGCGGCGGTCGATCTGGCCCGAACGCACATCGGCATCGACCCGCGCCTCGAACTGCGCACGCTGCGTCGCCAGCGGCGTCCGCCCGAACGACCATTGCGCCTCGATCGACTGGGTCGAACCCGTGCGGTCGCCGAACAATGCGCCGAAGATCGAGTTGAGCCGCTCCTGCTGACGCGAACGCTGCTGGTCCTGCGCGCCGGTATCGGTCTGCGCGAGCGCGGCGCTGCCGGAGAGCATCAGCGCGGCAGCGGCGGTGGCGGTATAAAGTGACTTCATGGCGCAAATTCCTTGTTGAACGATGCACGCACTACGTGCCGCGCCAACGAGGGTTGCGACGAACCGAGCCGCGGTTCGTGTAAAAGGGTGTCAACCGGCGATGCTGGCCTTGAGCCGGCCGATCACCTCGTCCTGGTTTTCCAGCAGCGCCAGCACCGATGTCCGCGCCTGTTCGATCTGGTCGCTACCGCCCGGCTTGACCTCGCCCGCCGCTTCCTTCTGCAGCCGCGCGACATAGAGCTCCTCGAGGTCGCCGAGGATCTGCGCCAGCTCGCGCCGCGGCGCATCGAGCGCGCTGATCCGGGTCTGCGCGACCGACCAGTCCTCGCTGCCCACCTCCTTGCCGCGCGCCGCGCCGGCAGCTTGCTGCGCGGCGGACCGAGCCAGCGCAAAATCGGCCTCGGCCTTGTCGGCGCGCGCCAGGATCGCGGTCAGCTCGCGCGCGAGCGCGGGATCGGTGATGCTCTCGACCGGCGGCGGCGGGGCCTTGGCCTCGGCCTCGCGATCGCGCAACTCGACCTCGCGCCGCTCGAGCGAGGGCAGTTCGGCCATCGGCTGCAGACAGGCGGTCAGCAGCACAGGCGACAGGAGCGTGAACGAACGGGCGAGCTTTGCCGGGGTGACTTTCATGGTCCAAGGCTCTAGGACAGGTGCACGCCATCGGCAACCGGCTTGCCGGAGCGGCGCGCCGCAGCGCGGGCCTTGGGCCAAAAAAGCCGCCGCAGCGGTTGACAGGACCGGCGCTTTCACCTAACGGGCATGGCTTTCCGGCGCGGGACATCCCGTCGCAGGGCAGTGGTTTTCACTCTGCCGATTCGGGTCTGGCAACAGGCATGACGAAGCAGATGATCGCCGCAAATTGCGTGCCCGGAACCCGATTGAAGCTAACAGAAACGAGACAACCCATGTTCGCTATCGTGCGCACAGGCGGCAAGCAGTATCGCGTTGCAGCCGGAGACAAAATCGCAGTGGAAAAGCTGGCCGGCGAGGCTGGCGATGTCATTGCGCTGAACGACGTTCTGCTCGCCGGTGACGGCGGCGAGGTCAAGGATGTGGCCGGTGTGGTCGTCTCCGCCGAGATCATCGCGCAGGCCAAGGCAGAAAAGGTGGTGATCTTCAAGAAGAAACGTCGCCACAACTATCGCCGCAAGCTTGGCCATCGTCAGCAGCACACGATCCTGCGCATCGTCGCCGTGGGCGAGGAAGCCAAGAAGACTGCGCCGAAAAAGGCCGCTGCCGCCAAGACCGAAGCTCCGGTCGAAGCTGCTGCCGAAACCCCCGCTGCCGAGGCTGCACCGAAGAAGGCTCCGGCCAAGAAGGCTGCCACCAAGAAGGCCGCTGACACCGATTCGTCGGCTGACAACGCCTGATCGCGCGCGAACCCAAGGAGTTTTGAGAAATGGCACATAAGAAAGCAGGCGGTTCGTCGCGCAACGGTCGTGATTCCGCAGGTCGTCGTCTCGGCGTGAAGAAGTTCGGTGGCGAGCCCGTCATCGGCGGCAACATTATCATCCGCCAGCGCGGAACCAAGGTCTATGCCGGTGCCAATGTCGGCATGGGCAAGGACCATACGCTGTTTGCGCTCACCGAAGGCCGCGTGAAGTTCCACGAAGGTCGCCTCGGCCGCAAATACGTATCGGTAGTCGCCCCGGCGATGGCGGAAGCCGCCGAATAACGGACGATCGATGACGGGTCGTCCTCTCACAGGGATGACCCCGGCCGGTGAAACACCCGGACCAGATGACAGGGAGATGGGGTCCGTCCCGTCTCCCTTTCTTTTTGTCTCCCTGTCACCGCGCTGACTCCAGCCTGTCATGTTTGGCTGGCATGGGCGCGGACAACACAGGAGAGACATAATGTTTGCAAGAACGCAAAGATTGTTGCTGCGGCCGGTCTGGCCCGAAGATGCCGAGGCGCTGTTCGCGGCCATCAACGACGAGCGCATCGTGTGCAATCTTGCCCGTGCGCCCTGGCCCTACACCCCTGAAGACGCCCGCGAATTCGCCGCGCGCGCGCAGGACCCGCTGGTGCCCCACTATCTGCTCACCCTGCCGGGCGATGCCGGGCAGACGCTGATCGGTAGCTGCGGCCTGGGCCGTACCGATCGCGGCGAGGTCGAGATCGGCTACTGGATCGCGCGCGACCATTGGGGCCGGGGCTATGCCACCGAGGCCGCACGCGCGGTGATCGCCAACGCCTGGGCGCTGGGCCACCGGCGGATCGTCGCCAGCCACTACATCGACAACCCGGCCTCGGGCGCAGTGCTGCGACGGCTGGGCTTCGTCCCCACCGGCACCACCCGCCCCCGCTTCAGCGCCGGGCGCGGCTATGAAGCCATGGCGCAGGAATATGCGCTGGAGAGCGACATGGCGGAGGTAGAACGACCGCTCGCCGCGTGAGCGGTGAGCGGTGGGCGGGGCGGTGAGCAGCGCCGCCCCAAGCCCCGACCCTGCCCCGTCACCCCCGCGCAGGCGGGCGCGCGCGCGGTGGGGGCGGGCTGGATGGGATCGGGTGGGTGGACAAGCGACGTTCAATCTGAGCCAGTCGAAGCCTTACGACAACCGCACCACATCCGCTCAGCCTGAGCTTGTCGAAGGCCCCGCACTATCTCTGGCCAAATAATTCGCCCCCCTCGAAAGCCGCGAGATCAGTTCCCAATCTCCGGCGATCAGCGCTTCCTTTTTCGCTCGCGACCAGCCCTTGATCTGTAGCTCCACCCCGAACGCATCCTCGCGCGAGGGAAAGTCCTCAGACCAGACCAGTTCAACAGGCCGTCTTTTCGCAGTATAGCCCCCGCATGCGCCGCTGGCATGCTGGGACATCCGGTGTTCGAGGTCGTCAGTATGCCCGGCATAATAGCTGCCGTCGCTGCATCGCAAAAGATACGCGTAAAAGGCCATAGCCCAGAATAGCGGTTTCGCGGGGCCTTCGACAAGCTCAGGCTGAGCGGGGATGGGGTGGATCTGGGACTGCGGAAGACAAACATGCCGTTCACCAAATGACCCCATTGCGGACATTCACGCTCCGTGTTCAGATGGCTGATGGGCCGTTGGATATCCACCGTTTGCGGTATTGCGTTGGCTGCTTGCGTAATGCTTGCGATTCTTTGGCTGCGCGCTGAAAGTCGCCTTCGTCAGTTACAACAAGAAGTTCGTTACCCGCTTGATGCGCCGTTAGAGCGCAGAGCCTATCAAGCGAAAGCTCGTTCCGAACGTAGCAGCGTGAGTGAGATCGAAGCCCATCTTTTTCCTGTGACCGTTTCTTTCCCAGATCGTGATTGTGTGGAGTTGAGACCGCGCTGGGGCGTTAAGGGTGGCACGAGCATTTCATGCTTCTCGAACGAGACAGGTAAACTCCTTAGCCACAACAATATTGGTGAATGAACGGCAGCTGATTACCCAGTAGCGGCCATCCCCACCTGCTGCACTGCGCCCCTAAACCGGACGCTGACAGCCGTCTGAACCCGCCGAAGCGGCCTCATCCCTTTGGCGCAAGCAGCGGGATTCCCGCTTTCGCGGGAATGACGTGGGGTTGGGTATGGAAGCCCCCTCGTCTCAGCGGCGGGCGGCGATCTGGGTGCCGGCGGGTTTGGTGGACGTCGCGCGGGCGATGATGCATTCGCCGCCGCCCGAGCGGACCTGGGCGCACATCGCGCGGGCGCTCTTCTCGTCGGCAAAGCCGTTTGCGGTCAGGCGGTGCAGCGCGCGGCCGCCCACGGTGACGGGCACAGCGACCTTGGAAAAGGCCGCGAGATCCTTGTGCTTGGCGCTATAGCCGACCCAGGCGCGGTTGGCATTGGCCGTGCTCGAGAACACGCCGAGCTGCACCGCGAAGGCGCCGCCGCTCACCGGCGAGAAGCTCGCCTTCTGGAATACGGCGGGGGCGATGGCGGGCTTGGCGGGCGCAGGCGCGGCCTTGGGCGCAGGAGCCGAAGCGACCTGAACCTTTTCCCGCTCGACGATCATCTGGCGCTTCGCGACCATTTCGGGGCGCAGCTTGCGCACGGCCTTGCGGCGATAGCTGGCGGGCAGCGGCTGGACGATCTCGCGCGCGGTCAGCAGCGGCGCGACGATCGCACCCGACGGTGCGGGCGCGACAGCGGGCGCGGCCTCAGCATAGACCGGCGCAGGCTCGGAGGCCGGAACCGGCACCGATTCGACACCGGCGAGCTCCATCGGCGCATCCTGCACCGGCGGCAGTTCGATGGGCCCTGCGGCGGGCGCGGATGCCATCGCCTGCTGGCCGATTTCGGTCGCGACCTGAGCCATCGAAGGCGTCGCCGACAAGGCCAGCATCACCGGCTGGCCGGGATCGCCCGCGACCGGGGTCACGCCGAGCACCGATGCCACCCGCTGCGCATGCGCATCGGGATGCGCGATGCGCGCCCATTCGGCGATGCGGTCCTGCGCGACCTGCGGATCGAGATCCTGTCCGGCCATGATCTGCGCCTCGCGCCAGCGCCCGTCGAGCGCATAGGCAAAAGCGAGATTCTGCCGCACCTTGGCGGTATTTTCTCCAGAACGGATGAGCTGTCCGAGGACTTCGACGCCCGATTTGGTGTCGCCGGCCAGCGCCAGCGCCAGACCGTAATCGCCCGCCGGAATGCTGTCCTTGTGTTCCTGCAGCAGCGCCTGCGCGGCGTTGGTGCGGCCCTCCGCGACGTGCATCAGCGCCAGGCTGATCACCGTGCGCGCGCTCGCATCGCCCAGCGCCAGCGCATCGTCGAGCGACTGGCGGGCGGAGGCGAAGCGGCCATTGGCGAGATAGGCCTGGGCGAGCGTCTTGCGCAGCTCGGCATTGCGCGGATCGAGCGCGACGGCGGCTTCGGCCTTTTCGAGCGCCTTGTCGGACTTGCCCGAGGCCAGCGCCTTTTGCGCGGAAGAGGACAGGCTCTGCGGACGGCCAGCGCCCGAGTGCGCCGAGCAGCTCACCAGCACGCTGCCGACCAGGATGGTCGATGCTGCCAGCTTGAGCGCCAGCGCCCGGTTGATCTTAGCTCCGCTTGCCATAGCCCTGTTCCCTTTTCGTCGGCCCCGACCTGCCTGCCTTCGCCCTCAAAGCGTTGCTGATCGCGTCACGCGACCTGCCAGGTCTTCTATTTCGGTCATTTTGGTTAACAATTCGTCAAGCGCCGCCGTGACGAGCTGCTGCGCCGATTGCCCGCTCACCGCGCTGGCCAGCCGAAGCTTGAGATGGCGCTCGCTGTCGAGCCGCAAGGTGAAGGCCGCGCGGCGGGCCGAGGACTGGACCGCGGCCGCGACCACCTCCTCCATCACCGCCTGCTTGCGCTTGCGCGGCTTGGCAGAGAGGACCGGCGCAGACGCAGGTTCGGCCACAGGTACCGTTTCGGCAGCGGCCACCGGTTCGGGCGCGACGGCGGCAACCGGACGGGGCGCTGCAACGGGCGCGGGCTCGGGCATCGCCACCGGTGCGGGCTCGGGAGCCTCGACCGGTTCGGCCAGCCGCTCGGCAATCTCGGCCTGCTGGCGCACGACATCGGGGATGACGGGCGCCGGAACGGGCGGCAGTGCAGCCTCGACCGGGACGGTATCGGGGATCGCGCCCGCGAGCAGGTTGCCGTAATGCGGCGCGCGCTCCTCGTGCGCCGGATCGACATCATAGCCCATGTCGTTCCAGCCCAGATCGTCGTGCAGGCCGTGCCCGCCCGGCGTCAGCCCTGCGGTGCCGAGCGTGCCGAGCCCGTCCATGCCCTGGCGGCGCATTGCGGGGCGCGCGGCCCCCTTGCGCGCGAGCAGCCCGGACGAAAGCGATGCCATTGGTTTGGGTTCGGCCATAAAGCTCATCCTTGCCCCCGTAACTGCATCACGATCCAGCCACGCGGCGACCGAAGCCACCCATCGGGCGGATGGCACCGGGCGCGACGGGCGCGTTGGGCACGGCGAACACGGTGCGGCGGAAATTCTTTTCGAGCCGGTCCGAGATATAGGTCCACAGCGCGCGCACCTCGCCGGCGGACTTGCCGTTGGGGTCGACTTCCATCACCGTGCGTCCGTCGATCATCGAGGCGGCAAAGTCGGTGCGATGGTGCAGCGTCGTCGGCGCGACTGTCCCATGCTGGGACAAGGCGACGGCGGCTTCGGAGGTGATCCGCGCCTTGGGCGTGGCGGCGTTGACGACGAAGATCAGCGGCTTGCCCGCGCGCTCGCACAGATCGACGGTCGCGCCGACCGCGCGCAGATCGTGCGGGCTGGGCCGGGTGGGCACCACGATCAGCTCGGCGACCGAGATCACCGACTGGATCGCCATGGTGATCGCGGGCGGCGTGTCGATCACCGCGAGCTTGAACCCCTGCTGGCGCAGGATCGCGAGATCGGCGGGAAGCCGGGCGACCGTGGTCTGCGCAAAGGCCGGATATTCGGGCTCGCGCTCGTTCCACCAGTCGGCGAGCGAGCCTTGCGGATCGATATCGATCAGCACCACCGGGCCATCGCCTGCCAGCTGCGCCTGCACGGCCAGATGACCCGAAAGGGTCGTCTTGCCCGATCCTCCTTTTTGAGATGCCAAAGCGAGTACGCGCACTCCAAACCCCCTGTCCGGTCCATTCGGTTAAGGGGAAAATGCGCGGAGGCAGCTAATTTTGAGTTAACGCCGCGCTCCCCATGGCGCGCACACGCCCGGAAAATCGGGCTTTGGCATGGCGTGCGAGCACTCTTGATGCCCGCGTAAACGCTTTGCTAACGTGTCGTTAGCTATGGCAATTTACGCATGCAAAGGCCGGTGCGTCCGGTTTGCAGCGGCCTTTGCGCCTGATAGGATCGGTGCACAGCTTTACCATATGCGATGGAGCAAGACCCGCATGGCACGTTCGACAAAAATTTCCCGCAATTTTCCCGTCCTGGGCGCTGCCTTGCTGGCGCTCGCTGTGTCCAGCCCGGCGCTGGCCGACGTCAAGGCCGGGGTCGATGCCTGGGAACGGGGCGATTTCGCGAAGGCCGTCGCCGAATGGCGCGATCCCGCCGCCAAGGGCGATGCCGATGCGCAGTTCAACCTGGGCCAGGCCTACAAGCTGGGCCGCGGCGTGCCGATGGATCTCAAACAGGCCGAGGCCTGGTACAAGAAGGCCGCCGATCGCGGTCACGTCCAGGCGGCGGACAATTACGGGCTGGTGCTGTTCCAGGACAACCGCCGCGACGAGGCGATGCCCTATATCCGCGCCTCGGCCGACCGGGGTGAACCGCGCGCGCAATATGTGCTGGGCACCGCGATGTTCAACGGCGACATTGCCGAGAAGGACTGGGTGCGTGCCTATGCGCTGATGACCCGCGCCTCGGCGCAGGGGCTTCCCCAGGCCTCGCGCAGCCTGGCGACGATGGACAAATATATCCCGCTTGCCGAGCGCACCAAGGGCACGCAGCTCGCCGCGCAGCTTGAGCGCGACGCGGTGGCCGCACGGCAGAAGCTGGCGGGCGCTGCCGCCGGCCTCAAGGTGGCCGATACCGCGACGGGCGCGACAGCCCCCGCCAAGCCGGTCGTCACCGCCGCTGCCAAGCCCGCGCCGGCGCTCACCCGCCCGGCCGCAGGATCGACGATCCAGACCACCGACCTTCCGCCCTCGCGCGCCAATGGCACGGTGATCCCCACCCTGCCCTCCAGCCCCAACAGTGCTGCGGCGAGCGCGGGCGTCGATTTCGCGACGATGGGCACGCCCTCGGCAGCGACTCCCGCTCCGGCTCCGGCACCTGCCCCCGTCGCTCCGGCGCCCAGGCCCGCAGCGCCGGCTGCTGCCCCGGTCGCCGCAGCCGCCACCACCGCACCGGCCGCGGCCGCGTCGGGCGACTGGCGCATCCAGCTCGGCGCGTTCAGCGAGGAGGGCCGTGCGCGCACGCTGTGGAGCGGGCTCGAACGCCAGAACCAGGCGCTCGCGGGGCTGCAGCCCTATCTGGTCAAGGCGGGGGCTATCACCAAGCTCCAGGCCGGGCCGTTCGCCACCCAGGCAGCAGCCAAGAAGGCGTGCGACAGCGTCGCGCGCAGCGGCCAGGCCTGTTTCGCGATCCGGAAATGAGCCCGGCGGGCGAACCGGCCGGTTCGCCCCGCCCGGATCTGGTTCAATCGGCCTGCATCGTCACCGGCGGGCGGCCATCGCCCTGGGTGATTACAACGATCGTGTCGCCCGCGCGCAGGCTGGCGCTTTCATCGTCGAAAAAGCCATAGGGCTTGCCTTCGCGGTAGATTCGCACGCCGATGCCGTCCTTGATGTCCTTCAAGGGAATGCCGATTTCCTCGGTGCGTACCGCGCGCTCGATCAGCACCACGCGCCCGCTCGACGAGGCCAGATCGGCGAGATAGCTGCTGATATGCGGCCCGCTGCACGATCCCGCGAGCAGCAGTCCGGCAAAGCTCACCGGGTTGATCACCGTGCTCGCCCCCGCCTGGCGCGCGAGCAGCTCGTTGTCGCCCGCGCGGATCACCACGCTGATCGGCACGTCGGGCGCGAGATGCCGGATCGTCAGCACGATCAGGATCGAGGTATCGTCGCGCCCCGCCGAGACGATCGCCGAGCACGCCCGGTCGATATGCACGTCCTTGAGCGTCTCGTCGCGCGTCGCATCGGCGTTGAGCACGTTGCAGCCCATCGTCTCGGCCTTGGCGAGCGATTCCTCCGACTGGTCGATCACGACGATGCACGACGGGTCGGTGCCGCGCGCCACCAGTTCGCGCACCGCCTCCGACCCGCTGGTGCCGAAGCCCAGCACCACGATATGCCCCTTCAGGCGCTGCTGGATCCTGCTCATCTGCCATTTTTCCCATGTGCGCTTGATGACGAAACTGTAGGCGGTGCCGACGAAGATGAAGATCACCAGCACGCGCACCGGCGTCACCAGCACCGATTCGATCAGCCGCGAGCGGTCCGATACCGGCGCGATATCGCCGAAGCCGGTGGTGGTGACCGAGATCATCGTGAAATAGACGACATCCAGGAAGCTGATATGGTTGTCGACATTGTCCTTGAGGCCCGCGCGGTCGATCCAGTGGATCAGGATGACGAACCCGATCAGGAAGAAGGCGATGCTCAGCCGCAGCGTCACGTCTGCCCAGACCGGCAGGCGCGCCGCGCGTTTCAGCAGCGCGCGTGGCTTGATCTCGGAATCGCCCATCCGCCTGGCTCAGCCGCGCGGCAGATAGAGCAGAGGATCGACCGGCTTGCGGTCCTTGCGCAGCTCGAAATGCAGCTTGGGTGTTTCGGCAAAGCCGCTCTGGCCCGCCGCGCCGAGCACCTGGCCCGCCTTGACCGCCTGGCCGCGGGTCACGTCGATCCGTTCGGCATGGCCATAGGCGCTGACCCAGCCGCCGCCATGGCTGACCAGGATCAGCCCGCCATAGATCGCGACCTCGCTGCCGGCATAGCTGACCACGCCATCGGCCGCCGCGCGGAACGGCTGGCCGCGCGTCGCGCCGATATCGATGCCGTTGCTGATCTGCCCCTTGCCGACCGGCCCGTAGCGGGTGAGCAGCGTGCCGCTCAAGGGCCAGACGAACTTGCCCGAAAAGCCCTTGGGCACATCGACGGGCACGCTGGCGGCCACCGGCGCGCGCGCGGGCCTGGCGGGCGGAACGGCCGTGCCTTCGGCGATCGCGGGCTGGCTGCCGGTCACGACATCGTCGATATTGACCACCAGGGCACCGATACGGCTGAGCGGCTTGCCCGGCTTGGGCGTCGGCGTCGCGGAGGCGGCCGCGACGGCCTGCGCGCCCGCGGGCAGCTTCAGCCGCTGGCCGATGCGCAGGATATAGGGCTCTTCCAAGCCGTTGAGCGCGACGATATCGCTCCACGCGACCTTGTACGCCTGGGCGATGGCGATGCCGGTCTCGCCCTGCGCGACCGCGTGATAGCGCCCGCCGGGAATGGTCAGCTGCTGGCCGGGCCGGAGGATATAGGGTGCCGTCAGGCCATTGGCGGCGGCGATCGCCTCCGATCCCGCGCCGGTGCGGTTGCCGATGCCGCGCAGCGTATCGCCGGGCTGCACGGTATAGGTGGTGCCGATCACGTCCGCCGCATTGGGCGCGACGCTGCGGCTTTCCCAGACCGGCGCATCGCTGCCCGCCACCGGCTCGGCCAGCGGCGGCGCTGCCGGTTGGCCCGCCTCGGTAATCTCGGGTTCGAGCGATTGCGGCGTCATGCCGCCGGGTATGCAGCCCGCCACGCCCAATGCCGCCAGCAAGGCCAGCCGCTTGTCGATCCTTCCGTGTCCCCACACCATGAGAGCATGTCTAGCACGGTTTGCAGGCTTTGCCACCGGGCAACGCAGGATTTACAAGGCTCTCAGTTACAAGGGTTTCGCGGTTCATTCCGCCGCGAAGGTCGCGGTCAGCGCGGCGATCGACTGGTGATGCGTCAGGTCGAGATGCAGCGGGGTCACCGCGATATAGCCGTCGGCCACCGCTTCCAGATCGGTGCTGTGCGCCGGGCTCGCCTCGGCTGCGCCCAGGCCGAACCAGTGATATTCGAACCCGCGCGGATCGGTATTGGTGACGATCTTCAGCCGCCCGTAATCGCGAAAGCCCTGATTGACGACCTTGACGCCCAGCACCCGATCGGCGGGCAAGGCAGGGAAGTTCACATTGACCAGGGTGCGCGGCGGCATCGGCTGGCCGATGATCTTGCGGATGACCTGCTCGCCCCAGCGTGTCGCCGCGTCGAACGAGACATCGAGCCCGGCGCCCTCGCGCGCATAGACCTGGCTGAGCGCGATCGACGGAATGCCCGCCAGCGCGCCCTCCATCGCGGCGGAGACGGTGCCCGAATAGGTCACGTCCTCGCCCAGGTTCGCGCCGCGATTCACCCCCGAGAGGATCAGGTCGGGGGGATTGTCCTGCATCAGCCGCGCCACCGCCATCATCACCGCATCGGTGGGCGTGCCGGTTACCGCATAATGCCGCTCGCCATGCTGGTGGACGCGCAAGGGCCGGGTGATGGTGAGCGAATGCCCCGCGCCCGACTGCTCCTCGGCCGGCGCGACGATCCACACATCGTCGGACAGCGCGCGCGCGATCTCGGCGAGCACCGCCAGCCCCGGCGCGTGGACACCATCGTCATTGGTCAACAGGATGCGCATATCGGGTCTCCGGACTAGAGGTTCGCGGGTCCCCTAGCCCGAAGCAACCGCCTGTACCACCGCCGGTTTAACACGCATGCAACATATGCAAAAAATCGCACGGCGGCTTTCCGTTGCGACTCGACGCGCCAGCAGCAACGCGATAATGTCGATGGTGCAGCGCAAAAAACAGGCATTCCCGGCCGGGCAACCAGCCGGGTTTCACGTCTAAAAAGTCGGGAAGATGCCGATAACCGGGCGCGTAATCGCAGAGGGAGACTATCCAAGATGGATTCGCTGGTTTCAACCGAATGGCTCGCCAACGAGATGGGCGCTTCGGATCTCCGCATCGTCGATGCGACCAAGTTCCTGCCCGATCACGGCCGCAACGCGCTCGCCGAATATGAAGCCGGCCACATCCCCGGCGCGGTGTTCATGGACCTGGAAGAGCTGGTCGACAGCAACGCCGCGGTCGAGAACACGCTCCCCCCTGCCGAAAAGTTCGCCAGCCGCATGCAGTCGCTGGGCCTGGGCGATGGCAGCCGCATCGTTCTCTACGATGACAGCCCGCTCAAGTCCTCGGCCCGCGCCTGGTTCATGCTGAACATGTTCGGCGCGCACGCCGTCGCAATCCTCGATGGAGGCATCGCCAAGTGGAAGGCCGAAGGCCGTCCGCTCAAGTCGGGCAAGGAAAGCCTGCGTCACCGCCATTTCACCGTGTGGGAAGACCGCAAGAACGTCCGCACCAAGGCCGACATGCTCGCCAACCTGCACAGCAAGGCCGAACAGGTGGTCGACGCGCGCCCGACCGCGCGCTTCACCGGTGCCGAAGCCGATCCGCGCCCCGGCATCGCCTCGGGCCATATCCCCGGCTCGGTCAACCTGCCGCACAGCGCGCTGTTCAACGCCGATGGCACCTGGAAGACCGGCGACGACCTCAAGGCTGCGTTCGAAGGCGCGGGCATCGACATCGCCCAGCCGATCGTCACCACCTGCGGTTCGGGCATGACCGCCAGCGTCGTCGCCTTCGGCGCGCACCTGCTCGGCAAGACCGACGTGTCGCTCTATGACGGCAGCTGGGCCGAATGGGGCGCCGATGCCGATGCTCCGAAGGTGACGGGTTGACCTGACCTTATCCTCTCCCTTTACGGGAGAGGAAACAGAACCTTGGCAGCTTGCTGCCTAGGCGGCGTTGGAGAGGGCCCAATCCCCTCTCCCACTGCGACTAGGCCCGCTTTGCGGTCCAAGTCGCGTTGCCCTCTCCCGCAAGGGGAGAGGGCGGAGTTCAGTCCATGCCCAAGCCCCCTATCCGGCCATCTCCCGCCACCCGCCTCGTCACCGGTGGCCGCCGCGCGGAATGGACCGGGACCGCGGAGCAGCCGGGCGCGGTGGTCAACCCGCCGGTCTGGCGCGCCAGCACGCATCTCTATCCCGATACAGCCGCTCTCAAGTCCGGCCCGCAAACCAATGAGGATGGGCGCTTTTTCTACGGCCGCAGGGGCGCGCCGACGCAATGGGCGCTCGCCGAGGCGCTGACCCAGCTCGAGCCGCAAGCGCACGGCACCATGCTCTACCCCTCGGGCGTCGCCGCGATCACCGGCGCGCTGCTCAGCGTGCTGTCGCCGGGCGACGTGCTGCTGATGACCGACAGCGCCTATGACCCCTCGCGCAGCTTTGCCGATGGCCTGCTCAAGCGCTTCGGAATCGAGACCCGCTATTACGATCCGCTGACAGGCTCCGGAATTTCCTTGGAAATCTGTGCGCGCACCCGCGCCATCCTGATGGAAAGCCCCGGCAGCCTGACCTTCGAGGTGCAGGATGTCCCCGCGATCTGCGCCGCCGCCCGCGCGGCGAACCCGGACATCGCGCTGCTGATCGACAATACCTGGGCGACGGGGCTGTTCCTGCCCGCGCTCGAGCTCGGCGCGGACATGAGCATCATGGCCTGCACCAAGTACATCGTCGGCCATTCGGACGTGATGCTGGGCTCGGTCAGCGCGACCGAGCGCTGGTATCCGCGCCTCCGCCAGACCGCGCAGGCGCTCGGCCATGTCGTCTCGCCCGACGATGCCTGGCTCGCGCTGCGCGGCCTGCGCACGCTCGACGTGCGGCTGCGCCAGCACCAGGCTTCGGCGCTCAGGATCGCGCGCTGGCTGGCCGAACAGCCGCAGGTCGCGCGCGTGCTGCACCCGGCCTTGCCCTCCTGCCCCGGCCACAGGCTGTGGCAGCGCGACTTCAGGGGATCGAGCGGGCTGTTCTCGTTCGTGCTCAACGGCGGCACCGACCAGGCGCGCGCGGCGCTGATCGACACGCTCACCCTGTTCGGCATCGGCTATAGCTGGGGCGGGTTCGAGAGCCTCGCCATCCCGGTCGACCCCGCGCGTTGCCGCAGCGCGACGCCCTGGCCGCCCGAAGGCGATGCCAACGCGCTCGCCGTGCGGCTGCATATCGGGCTCGAAGACACCGACGATCTGATCGCCGACCTTGCCAAGGGGCTTCACGCCTTTACCATGGCGGCATGACGGCAGGAATATCCGCACTGTTCATGCGCTGGGGCTGGATCGAGCGCCCCGACGACCTGCAATATCTCGAAGGCATCCTCGCCGCGCTGATCGCCACCACCGCGCTGATCATCGGCTGGGGTCTCAGCCGCCTGATCTATCTGCGGCTCGCCGCGATCTGGGAGCGCCGCGCAGGCTATGAAAGCCAGCTCGCGCGCCGCCGCATCCGCGACATGGTGCGCCGCTTCACCACCGCGATGCTGATCGGCATGGCACTCAATCTCTACGACTGGAGCCTGATCGCCTCGGTCATCTTCGGCCTCACGCTCGCGATCTCGCTCGCGCTGTTCGTCAACGATCTGGTGCGCGGCGTGCGCATGCCCGACTGGCTGGGCACCTTCCTAGGCCTCGCCACACTCATCTCGATCCTTGCCAGCATGTTCGGCGGGCTCGATCCGATCACCACCGCGATGGACCGCGTCGGCTTCGACCTTGGCGAAAAGCGCTTTTCGCTGCTCTGGGTGGTGACGATCGCGATCACCATCCTGGTGCTCTACACCGCCGCACGCGTGGTCAACCGCATCGCCGGGCACATCATCGGCAGCAGCGACAGCCTCGACCCGACGCAGAAGCTGCTCGGGCAGAAGATCGCGGGCGTCGTGGTCATCGTGCTCGCCTTCTTCATCGGCATCGACACGCTGGGGATCGATCTCACCGCCTTGAGCTTCTTCTCGGGCGCGTTCGGGCTCGCGATCGGCTTCGGGTTGCAGAAGACGATCGGCAACCTGTTCGCCGGCATCATCCTGCTGCTCGACCGTTCGATCAAGCCAGGCGATGTCATCGCGGTGGGCGACAGCTTCGGCTGGGTCAACAAGATCGGCGTGCGCGCGGTCTCGGTCATCACCCGCGACGGCAAGGAGCATCTGATCCCGAACGAGGACCTGATGACCACGCCGGTCGAGAACTGGTCCTATTCGGACCGCAACGTGCGCATGCGCATCCCGCTCGGCGTCAGCTATTCGAGCGACATGCAGCTGGTGCAGGAACTGCTCTACCGCGCGGTCGACGAAGCGCCGCGCGTGCTCAAGGACCCCGCCCCGCGCATCTGGATGACCGATTTCGGCGACAACAGCGTCAACTGGGAAATCCGCGCGTGGATCAGCGATCCCGAGGGCGGCATGGGCAATATCCGCGGCGACGTGCTGATGCGCGTGTGGACGCTGTTCAAGGAACACGACATCGAGATCCCGTTCCCGCAGAGGGATTTGTACATCAAGGAAATGCCGGGGATGGGCAAGGCTGGGCCTGAAGACGCAACGCCCCCGCACATCCCCCGCTCAGCCTGAGCCGGGTCCATCGACGCGCGCTGTTCGCACCCCAAGGCAACGTCATCCTGAACTTGTTTCAGGACCCATCGTGCAGCAAAAAACCGAAACCGCGTGAGGCAAAATGGACCCTGAAACAAGCCTGTCCTGAGCGCCATCGAAGGGTTCAGGGTGACGGATAAAAATCAGAGCAGAGCGCCACCCCTCTCCCCTCCCCGCCGGGGAGGGGTGCCCGCAGGGCGGGGTGGGGTTGCGCCGACGGTGGTCAGG
>AYSC01000058.1 GCA_000503195.1 Blastomonas sp. CACIA14H2 | reverse complement strand
GGGTGGTCCGAAATGCGCACTCCGCTGCCCCTCCACCACCCGCTGCGCGGGCGGTCCCCCTCCCCCAGCGAGCTGGGGGAGGATTTACCGAATGCGGATTTTCTCCACAGCCGGTTTTGCACCAACCCCAATCTGCGCTACGGCCCATCACGATGACGCGGACGCCTGTTTCACCCCCTGAACCGATGAGTCGCTTATGCTGGTGAGCAATGGCGGCCTGTTCGTCATCGCGCTCGTGCTGGCGCTGTGGACGGGCGCCGCGATCTGGGCGCTGATCACCGGACTGCAGATGCGCCGCGCCGCGGGCACCGCACGGCGGCAGTTGCGGCGGCTGACCCGGCTCATCGATTCCGGCCCGGCGATCCCGCTGATCGTGCGATCGGATTCACGGATCGAAGGTCCCGAGCGCGTGGCGCGCTGGCTGGGCTTGGAAAAGCTGCCGCCCTATCTCGCCGAACTCAGCCAGGAGGCCCGCGGCCTTCAGCGCGAGACGCTCGACCAACTGGGGCAGAAGATCACCACCGCACAGAAGAGCGGCGCGCCGTTTGCGATGGCCGTGGCCGCCGCCGGATCGAACCGCAGATTGCGCATCGAGGGCCGGCTTGCTGATCCGCAGACGATCGCACCCGGCGCGGTGCTGCTGTGGTTCTACGACGCGACCGAGAGCGAGACGCGCATGGCGGCGCTGGTCGAGGCCGAGGCCGAGGCGAAGCGCGCATTCGACGCGCTGTCGGGGCTGATCGAGGCCGCGCCGATCCCGATGTGGTTCCGCCGCGAGGACCTGTCGCTGCTGCTCGTCAACAGCGCCTATGTCGAGGCGGTGGGCGGCACCAGCGCCGCCGATGTGGTCGAAGCCGGACAGGAACTGGTCGAGACGGTCGATGGGCTCACCCCGCTCGCGGTGGCGGCGCGTGCGTTCGAGAGCAACACGCCCTCCCGCCGCACGGTGACCACGACGATCGCGGGCACAAGGCGCGCGATGGAGGTGGTCGATCTTCCGATCAAGGGGCGCGGCATCGCGGGCTATGCCATCGATGTGCACGACCTGATCCTGGCGCGCCAGGCGACCGAGCGCTTCCGCGATGCGCAGCGCGATATGCTCGACAATCTGTCGGCGGGCGTGGCGCAGTTCGATGCGCAGCGCCGGCTGATCTTCGTCAACCAGCCGTTCGTGCGCATGTTCCAGCTCAAGCCGCAATGGCTGCAGGACGGGCTCGAATTTGAGCGGCTGATCGACCGGATGCGCGAGGCGGGCCGCGTTCCGCAGGTGCGCGATTTCCCCGCCTGGCGCGACGAGAAGCGCGAATGGTTCCAGTCGGCGGCGCCGGTCGAGGATAGCTGGCTGATCGCCGATGGCACGCATCTGCGCGCGATTGCCCAGCCGACGCCCGACAATGGCCTGCTGCTGATCTTCGAGGACCGCACCGAGCAGGTCCAGTTGGCCAGCGCACGCGATACGCTGCTGCGCGTGCGCACCGCGACGTTCAATAACCTCTACGAGGCGCTGGCGGTGTTCACCTCGGACGGGCGGCTGCACTTGTGGAACACGCGGTTCGGCGCGGTGTGGGAGGTGGACGAGGCCGAGCTCGCCAAGCATCCGCGCGCCGACGAACTGCTCAAGGCCATCGCGCCGCAGCTCAAGCGCCCCGCGCAGATCTCCGCGCTGCGCGAGGTGATCCGCTCGGCCACGCTCGATCGGACGCAGCGTGCCGGGCAGCTGGTGATGAAGGATGGCCGGGTGTTCGATTTCGTCGGCATTCCGTTGCCCGATTCGAGCGCGCTTTTCACGATGATCGACGTGTCCGACGCCAAGCGCATGGAAGACGCCTTGCGCGAGCGCAACGAGGCGCTGGTCGAAGCCGATGCCATCAAGACCAAGTTCCTCGCCAACATGAGCTACGAATTCCGTACGCCCTTGACCTCGATCGGCGGCTTTGCCGAATTGCTGGCGAGCGGGGTGGCGGGGCCGCTGTCCGAACAGGGCCAGGACTATGCCAAGGCCATTATCGACTCGGTCGAGCGGCTGTCGGCGCAGATCAACATGGTGCTCGATCTCAGCCAGAGCCAGGCCGGCACGTTGCCGCTCAAGCGCGAGCCGACCGATATCGGTGCGCTGCTGGTCGATGTCGCCAAGGGCGTGGCCGGGCTCGCGGGCGGGCGCAACATCGCGCTCGAGGTCGACGTGAATGGCGGGCCTGGCATGGCCGAGGTCGATCGCCAGCGCTTTGCCCAGGCGATCACCGCGGTGGTCGACAATGCGCTGCGTTACACCCAGGAGGGCGGCCGCGTGCTGCTGCTCGGCGACCGGTTCCGCAACAAGCTGCGCATCGTCGTCTCGGACAACGGCCCCGGGCTCGATGCGCGCGCGCAGGCGCGTGCGCTCGATGGCGTGCTGCAGGCGGACGAGGCGGGCGGCAAGCCGGTGACCAAACGGTCGGGCCTGGGCCTGCCACTGGCGAAGAACCTGATCGAGGCGCATGGCGGGCGGATGGAACTGGTCAGCGAGCCCGGCGCGGGCACCATCGTCACCATATTGATGCCGTGATGCTGACCGTCGGTTCGATCGATGCGATGCAGTTTCTGGGGCAGCAGCTCGCCGATGCTGCGCGCCCCGGCGATACCATCGCCCTGTCGGGCGATCTGGGCGCGGGCAAGTCCACGCTCGCGCGCGCGATCCTCACCGCTTTGGGCTTTGCGGGCGAGGTACCCAGCCCGACCTTCGCGCTGATCCTGCCCTACGACCCGCCCGAGGTTCGCATCCCGGTCATCCACGCCGATTTCTACCGGCTCGACGGCGCGATGGAGCTCGAGGAACTGGGGCTCGATGCGGGCGATCCTGCGCTGCTGATCGCCGAATGGCCCGAGCGCGTGGGTGGGCTGGCGGGGCAGAATACGCTGCAATTGCGGATCACCGGAAGCGATGCTAGCGAGCGCCGGATCGACGCGCAGCCCGGCCAGAACTGGCAGGCGCGCTGGCAGCAGATTGCAGGTAGATGGTCTTGAGCGAACGCGAACAGCTGATCCGGAACTTTGTCGATGCGCAGGGTTGGGCGGAGGCCGAAATCCTGCCGATTCCGGGAGACGCGTCGTTCCGGCACTATTTCCGTGTGGTCGAGCCCGAGCGCCGCGCGATCCTGATGGACGCGCCGCCGCCCGAGGAGGACCCGCAGCCGTTCATCCATGTGGCGCGCTATCTGACCGCGCAGGGCCTGCGCGCGCCCGAGATTTTCGGTGTCGATGCAGGGCACGGGCTGGTGCTGCTCGAGGATTTCGGCGACGCACGGATGCGCGAGACCGTGGACGCGGGCGATGCCGAGACCGAGCGCGCGATCTATCGCAAGGCGATCGAGACTCAGGTCGAGCTTCACCTCCGCCCGCCCGCCGACGTGCCGCCTTATGACCGCGCGGTCTATCAGCGCGAGGCGGCCTTGTTCACCGAATGGTATTGCCCGGCACGCGGCCTCGATGTCGACGCCCAGGGCTATGCGAAGGCCTGGGATGCGGTGCTCGATGGCATGGACCCGGCTGCGCCCAAGGTCACCGTGCTGCGCGACTATCATTCGGAAAACATCATGCTGCCGCCCGATGGGTCGCAGGGGCTGATCGATTTTCAGGACGCGCTGGTCGGCGATCCGGCCTATGATCTTGTCTCGCTGCTGCAGGACGCGCGGCGCGACGTGTCCGAAGAGGTCGAGGCCGAAATGCTGGCGCATTATCGCGACCTGGCGAAGCCCGCTTACGATTTCGAGACCGCCTATCATGTGCTGGGCGCGCAGCGGAATGCCAAGATCATCGGCATTTTCGTGCGGCTGTGGAAGCGCGACGGCAAGCCGCGTTACCCCACGATGATCCCGCGCGTGTGGAAGGCGATGGAGCGCGACTTGAAGCACCCCGCGCTCGGCCCCGTCGCAGCGTGGTTCGAGGCCAATATCCCTGCCGATCTGCGCGACCCGGCGGGGGTTCTCGGCGGAAGGTTCGACCTGTGAGCGCCACCCCCGCCTTCGCCCGCACCGCGATGGTCATGGCCGCAGGGCTGGGCAAGCGCATGCGCCCGCTGACCATCACCACCCCCAAGCCGCTGGTGCGCGTCGCGGGAAAGCCGCTGATCGACCATGTGCTCGATCATCTGGGCGAGGCGGGGATGCAGCGCGTCATCGTCAACGTCCATTATCTCGCCGACGCACTCGAAGCGCATCTGATGGCGCGCGACTGGCCATTCGAGCTGCTGATCTCGGACGAGCGCGACCTGCTGCTTGAAACCGGCGGTGGGCTGGTCAAGGCGTTGCCGATGATCGAGGAAGACCCGTTCTTCTGCCTCAACAGCGACAATGTCTGGCTGGAAAGCGCGCGCTCGTGCTTCGACGAGCTGCGCGCCGCCTGGGACGACGAGCGGATGGATGCGCTGCTGCTGCTGGTGCCGCACAGCCGTGCCAACAATTACAAGGGCGTCGGCGATTTCCATCTCGACCAGATGGGCCGCATCCGCCGCCGCAAGCCGGGCCATGTCGCGCCCTATATCTATACCGGCATCCAGCTGCTCTCGCGCCGCCTGCTCGCCGATCCGCCGCAGGGCGCATTCTCGACCAATGTGCTGTGGAACCGCGCGATGACCGAAGGCCGTGTCTACGGGATATCGCATCTTGGCCTCTGGTTCGATGTCGGCACGCCCGCCGCGATCCAGCCCACCGCAGAGGCGCTGCTGGATGCCTGAGCCGCGCCAGCCTGCTGTCTATGCCATCGGGGCGCAGCGCGGGTTTGCGGATGTTCTGGCAGATGGGTTGCTCCGGCGCTTCGGCGGCGATCCGATGGGGTTAGCGCGCGCGACGCTGCTGATCCCCAACCATCGCGCGGGACGCGCGATCACCGAGGCGCTGGTGCGCCATGCTGCCGATGGACTGCTGCTGCCGCGCATGGTGCTGATCGGCGATATCGATCTCGACGAGAGCCTCGGCGCGCTGCTCGATCCGCTGGGCGAGGGGGCGGAGGTGCCGCCGGCGGTCGATCCGCTCGAACGGCGCTTCCGGCTGGCGGCGCTGATCGCGCGCGAGGGGGCCGGCAGGGCCGGGGCCGACGATCCCGCCGAGACGCTGCGCCTCGCCTGCGAATATGCGCGCGTGCTCGACCAGCTGCAGGTCGAGGAGAAGACGCTCGACCAGCTCGATACGATTGATGTCGAGGCGGACCTGGCCGAACACTGGGCGGCGGCGCGCGACCTGTTCCTGCGCGTCGGGCGGGCCTGGCAGGGCGAGCTTGCCGCCATGGGTTGCATCGACCCGGCGGACCGCCGCAACCGGCTGCTCGACAAGACGGCACGGCGCTGGCGCGAGCAGCCGCCACTGACGCCGGTCATCGCGGCGGGGATCACCACATCGGCTCCGGCGATCGCGCGGCTGCTGCGTAGCATTGCCGATTTGCCGCAGGGCATGGTGGTGCTGCCGGGGCTCGATCTCGACATGGACGAAGCGCTCTGGGAAGCGCTGGGGAATCCGGTGACGGCTCCCCCGCAGCCGGGGGGCGAACCGGTCGAGCGGCCCGCGATCACCCATCCGCAATATCATCTCAAGCAGCTGCTCCACGCGATGAGCGTCGGCCGCGCCGAGGTGGAGCCCTGGCAGGCCGAACCCAGGACGGGTCTCGCCGCCGATCGCGCACGATTGCTGCGCAGCATTTTCCTGCCCGCACGGCTCAGCGATCGCTGGGTCACGCTCGAGGCAGCGGATCGGCGGACCAGGGGCGTCCGTATCGTCGAGGCGGAAAACCCCGACGAGGAGGCGCAGGCGATCGCGCTGCTGGTGCGCCAAGCGCTCGACATTCCGGCACGCCGCGTCGCCATCGTGACGCCCGATCGCAGCCTGGCCGCGCGCGTGATTGCGCATCTGCGGCGCTGGGACATCGAGGCGGACGACAGCGCGGGCGAGGCTTTGCCAGTCACGCCGCCCGGGCGCTTTCTGCTCGCGGTGGCGCAATGCCTGGCCGACGATTTCGCGCCGGTGCCGTTGCTCGACCTGTTCAAGCATCCGCTGGCGCAGGCGGGCGAGACGCGCCGCGAATGGCTCGACGAGGTGCGCGCGCTCGACCGGCTGCTGCGCGGCCCGCGCCCGGCACCAGGGTTGGCAGGGATCGATGCGCTGATCGGCAACCGACAACTGAAGAGCTGGTGGCAGGAAGCTAAGGCACTGCTCGATCCGATCGCCCGGTGGCCCCGCGAACCCCAGCCCCTGTCCGCGACCATCCAGGCGATTGCTGACGCCGCCGACGGCTTGAGCAACCAGGCGGTATGGACCGGACTTGCCGGGCGTTGCGCGTCCGATCTGGTGCAGCAATTGCTCGCGCGCACCGGCGCGCACGATCCGCTGGTGACGCCGGCGCAGGCGGTCAACATCCTCGCCCGGCTGATGCGCGAAAAGGCGGTGCGTCCGCCTTATGGCAAGCACCCGCGCGTCGCGATCTACGGCCTGCTCGAGGCGCGCCTGCAGAGCGCCGACCTGGTGATCTGCGCCGGGCTCAACGAGGGCGTCTGGCCGCAGATTCCGTCGCCCGACCCGTGGCTCGCGCCGATGGTGCGCAATGCGCTGGGCCTGCCGCCGCTCGAAATGCGCGTCGGGCTGGCGGCACAGGACCTGGCCGGTGGCTTTGCCTCGGCCGAGGTGGTGCTGACGCGCGCGCGGCGCGATGGCAGCGCGCCGACGGTTGCGTCGCGCTTTCTGCTGCGCCTGCAGGCGGTCGCGCCCGACCGGCAGATGGAGGATCATGAGACGCTGGCGCTGGCGCGCAGGCTCGACCGCCGGTTGCCCGTGGAGCGGATCGAGAAGCCTGCACCGCGCCCCAGCGCCGAGCAACGGGTCAAGCGGCTGTCGGTGACCGAACTCGACCGGTTGCGCGCTGATCCATATGCCTTTTATGCCAAGCGCATTCTCGCGCTGCCCTCGCTCGACCCGGTCGATGCCGAGCCGAGCGCGGCCTGGCGCGGGACTTTGGTGCACGAAATCCTCGAATACTGGCATCGCGAGGACGTGCTCGATGCCGCCAGCCTGGTGCCGCGCGCCTGCCGCTATCTCGACGAGGCCAACGTCCATCCGCTGATCAAGGCCCTGTGGCGGCCGCGTCTGGTCGCCGCGCTCGACTGGATCGCCGGGGAAACACTCGCTCTGGTCGCCGAGGGGCGGAGGATGATCGATGCCGAACGCAGCGGCACCTTCATGATCGAGGGCGTCGAGATTCGCGGCAAGGCCGACCGCATCGACCGTCTGCCCGATGGCACGCTCGCGATTGTCGACTACAAGACCGGCAAGCCGCCCAGCGCGCGCCAGGTCGAGGCGGGCTATGCACTGCAATTGGGTCTGCTCGGCATGATGGCCGAGCGCGGCGGATTTGCTGCCAAGGACAACCAGCCCAAGATCGCGGGCAGGGCGACAGCGTTCGAATACTGGTCGCTCACGCGCAGCAAGACCGGCGATTTCGGCTATCGCGAGACTCCGGTGGGGCGCAAGAACAGCGAGCTGACTGCCGAGAATATGCTGCCGACCGCCGAGCATTTTCTGCGCGAGGCGCTGGACACCTGGATTCTGGGCGACGCGCCGTTCAACGCCAAGCTGGTGCCCGATCAGGCGATCTATACCGAATATGACCAGCTGATGCGGCTCGCCGAATGGTATGGCCGCCAGGGGAGCGGGCAATGAGCGGCGGCAAATCCGGTCTTCCGCCGCTGCAGGGCGATCAGGCGCTCGCGGTCTCGCCCGCCGATCAGGTGTGGCTGAGCGCATCTGCCGGCACAGGCAAGACCCAGGTGCTCACCGCGCGCGTCTTCCGCCTGCTGCTCGAGCCCGGGGTGAACCCCGATGCGATCCTGTGCCTCACCTTCACCAAGGCGGGCGCGAGCGAGATGGCGAACCGCATTAATGCCCAGCTCGCCGCCTGGGTGCGGATGAGCGACACGGCACTGGCGGCGGACCTGCTGAGCATCGGCGCAGCGGTCGATAAGGACACGCTCACCCGCGCGCGCCGCCTGTTCGCGCGCGTGCTCGATGCACCGCAGGGCGGGCTTCGCATCCAGACCATCCACAGCTTCTGCCAGTCGCTGCTCGCGAGCTTTCCCGAAGAGGCGGGGCTCGCCCCCGGTTTCCGTCCGATCGAGGATCGCGACCGCATTCAGCTGGCGCGCGATACGCTGGGCGAGATGCTGGTCGATGCCGCGCAGCGCGGTGACACGCGGCTGTCCGCGAATCTCGAGGCGCTGAGCCTGAAGCTCGGCGCGGAAGCGACCGAAGCCTTCCTGATGCGCTGCGCCGCCAAGCCCGACGCGATGGATGCGCTGGTCGGCGACATCCGCCCCTATATCAACGCCGCGCTCGGGCTGAAGACCGACGAGGACGGCAGCGACCTTGCCCGGCTGTGCAGCGACGCGCTGTTCGATATCGCCAATCTGGAAGCCTTGCAGGACAGCAATATCCGCTGGGGCACCAAGACCGGGCTCGAAAACGCTGCAAAGATTCAGGCCTGGCTCGACATGGACGAAGCCGCGCGGCTCGAACATCTCGACCTGATCTGGCTCGCCGTCGCCAAGGCGGATGGCGATCCCCGCAAA
Organism: Blastomonas sp. CACIA14H2; assembly: GCA_000503195.1. Taxonomy (GTDB): domain Bacteria; phylum Pseudomonadota; class Alphaproteobacteria; order Sphingomonadales; family Sphingomonadaceae; genus Blastomonas. Next base: position 12,093 of record AYSC01000058.1, on the reverse strand, counting down.
TGGGAGAGCTTTTCGGCAAAGGTCGATCCGGATTATTTCGACAAGGCCGAGAGCCTGTACAGCGACTGCAGGGCGCTGAAGGACCATGCCGCGCTCGTCGCCTTTTCGGGCGAGTTCGCCCGCGCGCTCGAGGTCGGGCGCGATTTCGCCTGGCGCTTTGCCGAGGCCAAGCGGCAGGCAGGCTTGCTCGATTTCGACGACCTGATCCGTGCGGCGGCCGATCTGCTCTCGGGCCGGACGATGGCGCAATGGATCGCGTTCAAGCTCGACCAGCGCTTTGACCATGTGCTGGTCGACGAGGCGCAGGATACCAATCCCAGCCAATGGGCGATCGTGAAGGGGCTGATCGACGACTATTTCAGCGGACAGGGCAGCAAGCCGGACCGGTTCCGTACCCTGTTCACCGTCGGCGATTTCAAGCAGGCGATTTTCGGTTTCCAGGGCACCAGTCCCCAATATTATGCTGCCGCGCGGCTGCGCATCGGGGCGCAGGCGGAAACTGCGGGCCAGCCGTTTCTCGACCTCAGCCTCGATCGCAGCTTCCGTTCGACCCAGCCGGTGCTCGACATGGTCGATGCGGTGCTGGGCGATCTGGGGCCAGCCGCGCTCGGCATCATGGACGACACGCTCCCGCTGCACGAGGGACGCCAGGGACCGGGCATGGTCGAGCTGTGGCGTCCGATCGGCGAAGGGCTCGACGACCCGGACGAAGGTGGCGAGGGCGAGGATGCCGAGGAATGGCTTTCGGGCGCCGATCGCAAATTCGCGCAGGGGCTCGCCGAACGCATCGCGGGCTGGTTGGACCCGCAATCGCCGACGCGGCTTTGGCTCGAGCGGCGCTCCGACGGCAAGCCGGGCTGGGCCGGCGCAGGCGATATCATGGTGCTGCTGCGCCGCCGCGGCGATCTCGCCTCGCTGATCGTCGCGCGACTGTACGCGTCGGGCGTGCCGGTGGCAGGCATCGACCGGTTGCGGCTCGGCCAGCCGCTCGCGGTGCAGGACCTGATCGCCGCGATCCGCTTTGCGCTGCAGCCGCTCGATGACCTGACCTGCGCTGCCCTGCTGGTGTCGCCGCTGGGCGGGTGGACGCAGGACGAGCTGCTGGCGCACGGCTACCGGCCCGAGAAGCGCGCGCTCTGGCCGCATCTGCGCGATCTGGCGGAACATGATCCGGCGCTGCGCGCGAAGCTCGAACCGCTCTACGCGCTGCTCGGCATGGCCGATTTCGGCACGCCGTACGATTTCCTCGAACAGGTGCTGACAGGGCCGATCCAGGGCCGCGCCAAGCTGGTGTCGCGGCTCGGTGAAGAGGCGCTCGATCCGATCGCCGAACTGCTTGGCCTGGCACAGAAATTCGCGGTCAGCCATGATGGCGGGTTGCAGGCCTTCCTGCACTGGTTCGATGCCGGCGACGAGGAGATCAAGCGCGAGCTCGCCGGGCAATCCGAGATGGTCCGCGTGATGACCGTGCACGGATCGAAGGGCCTGCAGGCGCCGATCGTGATCCTCGCCGATGCCTGTGTCGATCCGACGCGCAAGGTCGATTCGAGCTTCGACTGGCCGGTCGAGATCATCGGTCGCGACGCGCAGGTGACACTGCCAGTCTATTCGCTGCCCAAGGCGCAGCGGATCGGGCCGCTGGCCGAGGCGCACGACATCGCGCGCGAGGCCGATATGCAGGAGCACTGGCGGCTGCTCTATGTCGCGATGACGCGCGCGGCCGAACGGCTCTATGTTGGCGGCACGCTGGGCAAGAAGGCCAAGGAGCCGCCCAAGGAAAGCTGGTACGCCGCGATCGAGCGCAGCTTCATGACGCTCGGCTGCGACTGGATCGATATGGGCGAGGGGGCCTGTCGCCGCTTCGGCAGCGATGCCGTGCCGATTCCGCGCGCAGACGAGCCTGAGGCAGTGGAAGCAGCATCAGCCGAGAGCCTGCCCGATTGGGCGCTCATGCCTGCCGCGCCCGAACAGCGCCCGCCGATCCCGCTCGCGCCCTCGTCGCTCGGCAAGGACGATGTCGCGAGCCCGCCGCTCACCGGACCCGATCGCGAGCGCGCCGCGCAGCGCGGCCTGATCATGCACAGCCTGTTCGAGCGACTTCCGGCGCTTGCCCCTGACCAGCGGCGCGAGGCGGCGCGGCGCTGGCTGGCGCGGCAGCATGGCATCGCCGATGCGGCCGAGGCCGACGCGATCATCGATCCGGTCTGCGCGGTGATCGATCATCCCGAGTTCGCCGATGTGTTCCGCGAGGACGCACTCGCCGAAGCGCCGATCGCGGCGGTGGTGGGGCCGAATGTCGTCTCGGGCACGGTCGACCGGTTGCTGGTCGAGGAAGACCGCGTGCTGGTGGTCGATTTCAAGACCGGCCGCCGTCCGCCCGCCTCGCTCGAGCAATTGCCGGTCGCGCATGTCCGGCAGATGGCGGCCTATGTCGCGGCGCTGCGCCTGATCTTTCCGGGCCGGGCCATTCAGGCGGGCCTGCTCTACACGTCCAGTCCGCAACTTTTCCTGCTGCCCGACGAACTGCTGGCCGCCACGAAGCTGGATTGAATCGTACGATATGTTTAGTTGGGCCAAGCTGGCTTGAGCCGCGCTGCCCCAGCGCTTACATCCCTAACCAAGTCACGAACAAGGAGTTTACCCCCATGGCCACCACTGCAGTCAGCGATGCGAGCTTCGAAGCCGATGTGCTGAAGTCCGACAAGCCCGTTCTGGTCGATTTCTGGGCCGAATGGTGCGGCCCGTGCAAGATGATCGGCCCGGCTCTCGAGGAGATCAGCGACGAGCTCGCCGACAAGGTCACCATCGCCAAGATCAATATCGACGACAATCCCGATGCTCCCGCCAAGTACGGCGTGCGCGGCATCCCGACAATGATCCTGTTCGACAAAGGGCAGATCGTCGAGACCAAGGTCGGCGCTGCCCCCAAGAGCGCGCTCAAGAGCTGGCTCGAAGGCGCTCTGCCCGCCTGACAGCTCAAGCGATGATCGCCGCTGCCCTGTCCCACATCGCGGGGCTGGCGGCGGCGAGCATGCCCCTGCGCTGGTCGCCGGGGCGGTAGGGCGATCCGTCGAGCCGCGCCGCCTTGCCGCCGGCTTCGAGCGTGAACAGCACGCCCGCGGCATGATCCCAGGGCAGGGTGCGCTCGAACAGGGTCACGTCATTCTGCCCCAGCACCAGCCGGGGATATTGCTCTGCCGCACAACGCGGAATGTCGACCATCGTGAACCTGCCATCAATCGCCGCGGCCAGGGCCGCGCGGCGCGGCTCGGGGATGTACACGGTCGAGATCGCCGCGACCGGGAGTGTTTCTCCGCTCTCGCGCGCTTGCACGATCTCGTTATTGATGAACGCACCGCCCCCCAGGACCGCGTGGCACATGCGATCGGCCAGCGGGTCGTACAGCCATCCCGCCACCGTCTCGCCACCCTCGACCAGCGCGATGATGATCCCGAACGGCGGATGGCCGTGCGCGAAATTATGCGTACCGTCGATCGGGTCGACGATCCAGACGGTGCTGTCGTTGACGCGCTCGATCAGTGCCGGGTCCGCTGCCACCGCTTCCTCGCCGACGATGCTGGCTTGCGGCAGGATCGCGGCCAGCCCGGCGCTGAGCCGGCGCTCGCTCTCCTTGTCAGCGATCGTCACCAACTCGCCCGGCGTCTTCTCGACGATCTGATGCTGCGCCAGATCCTGGTAATGGTGGAGCACCACCTCGCGCGCGACGGTGCGGATCAGGGCAGACACGGGGGCGTGGAGAGCCTGGGTCATGTCAGCGGGATCATCACGTTCTTGGCATAGCCGGGGCGAGCGATCAGCCGCTCGTACCAGCCGCGGATATGCGGGTAGTCGCCGCGCGCCAGGTCGAGCGCGAACCAGGTGTGCGCATAAGTGCCCATGGGAATGTCGGCGATGCCGAAATCGTTGCCCGTTAGCCAGGGCGGGCGTGCCAGGCACGCTTCCAGAAGGGTCATCATCCTGCCGGTCTCCTCGATCCCGCGTGCGATCACGGCAGGATCGCGCGCTTCGGGCGGCTTGCGCACCAACATAAGGAAGACCTCGCGCTGGGCATCGGCATAGGCGAACTGCCAGTCCATCCATTTGTCCGCCGCCGCGCGGGTGCGCGGGTCGGCAGGCCAGAGCTGCGGTGCATAGGCCTCGGCCAGGTAACGCAGGATTGCATTCGATTCCCACAGGACAAGGCCCTCATCCTCGATCGTCGGGACGAGCGCATTGGGGTTGAGCGCGAGATAGGCCGCATCCATGCCGAACTTGCCGCCGACATCGTGGCGCACATAATCGAGACCGATCTCCTCGGCCGCCCACACGACCTTCTTGACGTTGTGCGAGTTGAGACGGCCCCAGATGGTCAGCATGGCTCAGCTGCGGTAATCGGCGTTGATCGAGATATAACCGTGCGTCAGGTCGCAGGTCCACACCGTGGCGCGGCCCTGGCCCAGCCCGATATCGGCCTCGACCAGGATGTCGCTGCCCTTGAGATGCGCGGCGACCGGCGCTTCGTCAAAGCCGTGGACGACCATGCCTTCAGCGGCGACCTCGACCCCGCCGAAGCGGATCGACAGCAGGTCGCGCTCGGCGGGTTCGCCCGCCTTGCCGACCGCCATGACGACGCGGCCCCAATTGGCGTCCTCGCCCGCGATCGCGGTCTTGACCAGCGGCGAATTGGCGATCGACAGCGCGATGCGGTGCGCGCTCTCGTCCGACACCGCGCCGGTGACGCGAATCTCGATGAACTTGCTCGCGCCTTCGCCATCGCGCACCACCAGATGCGCCAGCTGTCGGCACAGATCGGCCAGCGCGGCGGCAAACGCGTCGGCGCCGGTGCTGTCCATGCTTTCGAGGCGCGGATGATCCGCCTGGCCGGTGGCGAAGGCGAGCACGGTGTCGCTGGTCGAGGTGTCGCTGTCGACGGTGATGCAGCTGAAGGTCCGGGCGTTCGCGGCGCTCAGCATCTGCTGCAGCAAGCCGGGCGCGATATTCGCGTTGGTGAACACATAGCCCAGCATCGTCGCCATGTCGGGCGCGATCATGCCCGAACCCTTGATCACGCCGACGAGGTGCACCCTGGTGCCGCCGATCATCGCGCTCGTCGTCGCGGCCTTGGGGAAGGTATCGGTGGTGCCGATCGCATCGGTCAGCGCGCGCCAGTCGCAGGGCTCTGCGCTGAAGGCCGCCGCGAGCCCGGCGCGCGCCTTGTCCTGCGGAAGCGGCACGCCGATCACACCTGTCGCCGAGACGAAAATCTCCTCCGCCGCGCAGCCCAGCCGGGCCGAGGCGGTTTCGACCAGCAGCTGCACCGCGGCGCGGCCCTTGCCGCCGGTGAACGCATTCGAATTGCCCGCGCTGACAATCAGCGCGCGCGCCTGACCCTGGGGAAGCGCGGCGCGGCACCATTCGACCTCGGGCGAGGGGCATTTGCTGGTGGTGGTCACCCCCGCGACGCTGGTTCCCGGTGCCAGCTCGACGTAGCTCAGGTCACAGCGGTCCCATTCCTTGTAGCGCGCACGGGCGACGCGTGGGCAAACGCCAGCAATCGCCGGAAGATGGGGGAAGGGAGTGCGAGCGGGGAAACCGGGTGAGTCATGTTGCCGTCCAGATCATCAAAGACTGGCTGCGGCCCTAATCGCTCCCCGGCCAAGTGCAAGGGCTTTGCCGGTGCGTCCGGCAAATGCGCTCTCTCTGCATTGATGTCTGGAAGCTGGTGCGGGCGGTCGGACTCGAACCGACACTCCTTGCGGAACCGGATTTTGAGTCCGGCGCGTCTACCATTTCACCACGCCCGCGTGTGGAGCGCAGCCTATAGCGCCTTGCCCGTGACAGGCAAGGCGCAAAAGCCGCTGTGCTCCCTGGCCTTACAGCTTGAAGTCGCGCGCGATCGCCTTCTTGGTTGCATCGCCATAAGGCGGCAGAAAACCGCCCAGCTTGGCGACATCGATGCGCGGCTGGCTGTAGATCGCCTTGGCGTGGCTGAAGGTGCGGAAGCCGTCGATCCCGTGATAGCTGCCCATGCCCGAAGGTCCGACCCCGCCGAACGGCAGGTCCTCCATGGCGACGTGGAAGATCGTGTCGTTGAGCGTCACGCCGCCCGATACGGTGCGATCGGTGACCTTCTTCGCCTCGTCCTGGTTCTCGCCGAAATAATAGAGCGCGAGCGGACGATCGCGGCCATTGACGAAATCGATTGCCTCGTCGACCGTCGAGTACGTCTTCACCGGCAGGATCGGGCCGAATATCTCATCCTGCATCACCTTCATGTCGTCGGTGACGTTGCGCAGGATATGCAGCGGCATCTTGCGGCTGTTGGCGGACTTGAAATCCTCGTTCGCCGGGTTGACCTCGATCACCTCCGCACCCTTTTCGCGCGCGTCGTCGAGATAACCGGTCAGGCGCTGGTGGTGCCGTTCGTTGACCACGGCGGTATAGTCATCGTTGGTCAGCAGCGTGGGGTAGAGCGTCGCGGCGGACTGCTGGATATTCTCGATGATCTCGCGCTCGTCCTCGCGCGGGACATAAAGATAATCGGGCGCGATGCAGATCTGCCCGGCATTCATCATCTTGCCCATGGTGATGCGCTGCGCCGCCTTGGCCTTGTCCGCGCCGCGACCGATGATCGCAGGCGACTTGCCGCCGAGTTCGAGCGTGATCGGCACCAGGTTCTTGGCGGCTGCGCGCATGATATGGTGGCCGACGCTGGTCGCGCCGGTGAATAGCAGATGGTTGAACGGCAGTTCCGAAAAGGCCTGTCCGACTTCGGGGCCGCCGGTGAAGAAGGCGACCTCGCTCGCATCGAAATAGCGCGGGCCGAGCTCGGCCAGCAGGTTCGACGTGGTCTCGGTATATTCGCTGTTCTTGATCATCACCCGGTTGCCCGCCGCCAGCGCGCCGATCGCGGGGGTAAGGCACAGCTGGATCGGGAAATTCCAAGGCGCAATCACACCCACGACTCCGAGCGGCTGATATTCGACGCGCGCGCGCGCCCCGAGCAGGCCGAGCGGGAACTGGACCGGGCGCTTTTCGGGCTTGGCCCAGTCTTCCATGTGTTTGAGCGCATGCCGGGCGCAATTGAGCACCGCGACGATGTCAGTCATCTTGGACTGGTCGGCGCTGCGATGGCCGAAATCCTCGCTCATCGCGGCTACCAGCGCGTCGCCATTGTCGTGCACCAGCTTCATCATCCGCCGGATGCGATCCTTGCGCGCGGCCATCGGCACGGGAAGTTCGGCAAGAAAAGCCTTTTTCTGCCGTTCGAGGATCTCTTCAAGCTGGTCCGCCCTGAGCGGTGCGTCTGCCAAAGTCGCCATTCATCGTCTCCCGGTTAGCTGTTTGCCCCAAGGTGTACCGCGATAGGTTGCGAATTGAAATTTCTTTTGCGCGCCCCGCGCAGGCCATCATTCCGGCGGGGTGAGCTTGAGCAGCCGGCCCTTCGATCCGCGCGCGCCATCCTCGAGCAGCCAGATCGCGCCATCTGGACCCTGTTCGACCTCGCGGATGCGGCCTTCCATCGTCCAGTTGTCCGCCTTTTCGGCCTTGTCCCCGTCGAGCTTCACGCGAACCAGCGCCTGCGCGCCCAGTGCACCGATAAACGCGCTGCCCTTCCACGCGGGGAACAGATCGCCCGAATAGATCATCAGGCTGCCCGGCGAGATGGCGGGGGTCCAGAACACCTTGGGCGGCTCGAAGCCGTCGCCGGGGGCATGATCGGGAATGTCCTTGCCGTCATAATGATCGCCATTCGACACCTTGGGATAGCCGTAATTCGCGCCGCGCTTGACCAGGTTGAGCTCGTCGCCACCCTTGGGGCCCATTTCGAGCTCCCACAAATTGCCTGCGCCGTCGAAGGCGAGGCCCAGCGGGTTGCGATGGCCCCAGGACCAGGCCTGCGCCTTGATCCGGCCCTGATCGTACATCGGATTGTCCGAGGGGATTCCGCCGGTGGGCGTCAGCCGGATGACCTTTCCGAGATTTTGGTCGAGATCCTGCGCGGGATCGAATTTCTGCCGTTCTCCGGAAGAGATGTACATCATGCCGTCGGGACCGAAGGCGATCCGGTGGCCGTAATGGCCCTTGCCCGAAACCTTGGGCTCCTGCCGCCAAAGGACCTGCATGTCCTTGAGCGAGGCCGCTCCGTCATTCGCCATCACCAGCTTGGCGCGCGCAACGGCGGCACCGCTGGTATCGCCATCGCCCGCCTCGGCGAAGCTCAGATACACATAGCCGTCATTGACGAAATCGGGCGAGAGCACGACATCGCCCAGCCCGCCCTGGCCGCCATAGGCGACGGTCGGCGTGCCGCTGACATCGACGCTGCTGATCTTGCCGTCGGCGGCAAAGGTCACGAGCTTCAATTTGCCCTTCTTCTCGGTCACCAGCGCGCGGCCATCGGGCAGGAAGGTCATCGCCCAGGGTTCGTCGAACTGGCCGACCACCGCAGTCTCGAAGGGAACCGTATCGATCGGCGAGATCGTCGCCACGGCCTCGGTCTCGTCTCCGCTGGCCACCGCCTTGTCGCTGCTGTTGCAGGCGATCAGGGCGAGCGGCAGCGCCGCGCAAAGGGTCAGTCGGTGCATCTGGGTCACTCCGTTCATCATGGGGTCGATCATCGCTATCCGGGGGGAGATTGCAAACGATTCGGGTAGAGTTTCTCAATGTTGGCCGGGTCTTGCGGTCGCAAGGGCCATGCGGCACAGACGCGTCATGACGATAGCCGGTTCCCCAACATTTGATAATCTGACGATTGTCGCGGGTGTCGACGAGGCGGGCAGGGGGCCGCTGGCCGGGCCGGTCGTCGCTGCGGCGGTGATCCTGTGCCCCGACGGCATCAAGGGCCTCGCCGACAGCAAGACATTGAGCTTCGCGCGGCGAGAGAAACTCGAAGCGCTGATCCGCGAGCATTGCACGTTCGGCATCGGCATGGCGAGCGTCGAGGAAATCGATGCGATCAACATCCTGCAGGCGACGATGCTCGCGATGACGCGGGCGGTCGAGGCGCTGGGGCGCGAGCCGCAGGACGTGCTGGTCGACGGCAACCGGCTGCCCAAGTGGCGCTACCGCGCGCAGGCCATCGTGAAAGGCGATGCTCTGCACCCGTGCATCTCCGCAGCATCGATCCTGGCCAAGCAGGAGCGCGACCGGATGATGCGTGCTGCCGCTGCCCGACACCCGCATTATGGCTGGGATCGCAACATGGGTTATGGAACCGCCGAGCACCTGGCGGCATTGCGTCGGCACGGCCCGACGCCTTTCCACCGCCGCAGCTTCGCTCCGGTGGCGCAGGCATGCCTGCTCTGATCGTAAAATTTTCGGCGGCGAGTCTTCGCGGCAACACCACCAGTGGTTGAGTCCCGGTTCGTTAACGGGACTCAATATGTGGATTTGGACTCATTGTGTTCCGCATGGACAATGCCCCGTTAACCATTTGAACACCCGGATTCCCTAGGGTTTTGGCCTTGACCGATGGTCGCCAAGGACTCATGCAGGGCCCTGTTCCGAGGGATTGCGGGGGGTAGAATATGGTTCAGATCGGCGAAATGATGGCACCTGTGGCGCGCAAGGCCAAGGCGCCGCCGCGCCTGCGCGTGTCACCGCGTCCGCCGCTGCCGCTCAACCAGATCCTGAAAGGCGACTGCATCGAGGAGATGCGCCGCCTGCCGACCGCGTCGGTCGACATGATCTTCGCCGATCCGCCTTACAACCTGCAGCTCGGCGGCGATCTCTACCGCCCCGAAGGCGGCCGCGTCGATGCGGTCGACAATGACTGGGACAAGTTCGACACCTTCGCCGCCTATGACCGCTTCACCCGCGAATGGATGACCGAGGCGCGCCGCATCCTCAAGCCCGACGGCTCGCTCTGGGTGATCGGCAGCTATCACAACATCTTCCGCTGCGGCGCGACACTGCAGGATCTGGGCTTCTGGATCCTCAACGACATCGTCTGGCGCAAGGCCAACCCGATGCCCAATTTCCGCGGCACGCGCTTCACCAATGCGCACGAGACGCTGATCTGGGCCTCGCGCGACGAGAAATCGAAATACACGTTCAACTATCGCGCGATGAAGACGCTCAACGACGAGCTGCAGATGCGCTCCGACTGGGTGCTGCCGATCTGCGGCGGCCAGGAGCGCTTGAAGCGCGGGGGCACCAAGGCGCACCCGACGCAGAAGCCCGAGGCCTTGCTGTATCGCATCCTGCTCGCCTGCACCAATCCGGGCGATGTCGTGCTCGATCCGTTCTTCGGCACCGGCACCACCGGTGCGGTCGCCAAGCGCCTCGGCCGCGACTGGATCGGTTGCGAGCGCGATCCCATCTATTGCGAGGTCGCCGAAGAGCGCATCGCCGCCGCGCTGCCGCTCGATGAATCGGGCTTGAAGACCATGCAGTCGCCCAAGAGCCAGCCGCGCGTCGCCTTCGGGACTTTGGTCGAGACCGGCTATGTGCCCGTCGGCACCAGGGTGTGCGACAAGGCGCGCAAGCATTTCGCCACGATCCGCGCCGATGGTTCGCTTCTCTCCGGCGATCAGAGCGGATCGATCCACAAGCTCGGCGCGCTGCTGCAGAATGCGCCGTCGTGCAACGGCTGGACCTGGTGGCATATCGAGACCGATGACGGCCTGAAACCGCTCGACAGCTTGCGCCAGACCTATCTGCTCGCCACCGAACCGTGATGAGCGCGGCGCGCGTCTATGTGCGGCCCGTCGGGCTGGCGGAAAGTCCGCAGACCTTTGACGGCGCGACGATCCGGCTCGGCCACAGCCTGGTCTGGTGCCATCTGCTGGCGCTGGAAAGCTTTGAGGGCGGCAGGCTGGTCGCGCGGCACATCGTGCCGGTCGATCGCTTTGCCGAGGCGCTGAATATGCTGCCCGCCGATCAGGCCGAGCGCGCCCAGGCGCAGTTCGCCAACCTGTCGCGGATGCATGCCCCGCTGACCCTGGGCGAACGCGTGCTGCGCTTCGACCAGCCGCAGGTCATGGGCATATTGAACGTGACGCCCGACAGCTTTTCCGACGGCGGGCGCTTTACCGACGATCCAGCGCAGGCGGCGGATGCGGGCTTCGCGATGCTGACCGCGGGTGCCTCGCTGATCGACATCGGCGGCGAATCCACCCGGCCCGAAGCGCCGGTGGTGTGGGAAGGCGACGAGATCGCGCGCGTCGTCCCCGCGATCAGGGCGCTGGCGCATAGCGGCGCGATCCTCTCGGTCGATACGCGAAAGGCGGCGGTGATGGAGGCGGCGCTGGAGGCCGGCGCGCATATCGTCAACGATGTCTCGGCGCTGCTGTACGATACCCAGGCGCTCGATGTCGTGGTGCGTTCGGGCTGCCCGGTGGTGCTGATGCACGCGCCGTCGCAGGGGGCTAACCCGCATGCGGGCGGCGGCTATGGCCATGTCGTGACGGATGTCTTCGACTGGCTCGAGGCGCGCGTCGCCGCCGTGGTCGCGGCGGGCGTGGCGCGCGAAAAGGTGATCGTCGATCCGGGCATCGGCTTCGGCAAGTCGCTTGCCGACAATCTCGCGCTGATCAACGCGCTGCCTTTGTTCCACGCGCTCGGCCAGCCAATCCTGTTCGGTGCGAGTCGCAAGCGTTTGATCGGCGCATTGTCGAACGAGGCCCCGGTCGATGCCCGGCTCGGCGGATCGGTCGCGCTGGCGATGAGCGCGATCGGCAGCGGGGCGCAGATCGTCCGCGTCCATGACGTCCCCGAAACCGTCCAGGCCGCGCGTGTCTGGCGCGGCCTGCGCGATGCCGCCTTGACGGTGCCGGGGCTCGACTGACACAGGGAAGCATGACCAGCTTCGTCCTCTCCATCGCCATGCTGACCTCGATCGCGCTCGTGTTCGGCGCGATCGCGCTCTTCCGCCGCGGCCAGCGCAAGCAGCCTGCGCTGATGCTGGTGCTGGCGGTGGTGATGATCGCGAACGTCGTGATCTGGTCGATCCCGACGAAGACCGGACAATCGCTGGCGGAGACGCAAGCGCCGGAGTGACGCGCAATTGCTCTCTCCCCCATGGGGGAGAGATGCGAAGGCTTATCAGCTTGCTGATTAGCCGTAGCTGAGAGGGGCTGGGGCAACGCA
>AYSC01000057.1 GCA_000503195.1 Blastomonas sp. CACIA14H2 | reverse complement strand
TGACACCCCTCCGTCAGGCCTGCGGCCTGCCACCTCCCCTGGCAGGGGAGGATCTGGGTTGGCGCGATCATCCGACAGAGCCTTCCAGGCTGATCCCCAGCAGCTTCTGCGCCTCGACCGCGAATTCCATCGGCAGCTGCTTCAATACCTCGCGCGCGAAGCCGTTGACGATCAGCGCGACGGCGTCCTCCTGGCTCAGCCCGCGCTGCATCGCATAGAACAGCTGGTCGTCGCTGATCTTGCTGGTCGTCGCCTCGTGCTCGATCGTCGCGGAAGGATTGCGCACCTCGATATAGGGAACGGTGTGCGCGCCGCACTGGTCGCCGAGCAACAGGCTGTCGCACTGCGTGAAGTTGCGTACCCCCTCGGCCGAGGGGGCGACGCGCACCAGACCGCGATAGGTGTTGTTGCTCTTGCCGGCGCTGATCCCCTTGGACACGATGGTCGAGCGGCTGCCCTTGCCGTTGTGGATCATCTTGGTGCCGGTATCGGCCTGCTGGTAATTGTTGGTCACTGCGACCGAATAGAATTCGCCGACGCTGTCCTCGCCATTGAGCACGCAGCTCGGATATTTCCAGGTCACCGCAGAGCCGGTCTCGACCTGCGTCCAGCTGATCTTGCTGCGCGCGCCCTGTGCCAGCCCGCGCTTGGTAACGAAATTGTAGATGCCGCCCTTGCCCTCGGCATCGCCGGGATACCAGTTCTGCACGGTCGAGTACTTGATCTCGGCATCGTCCAATGCGACCAGCTCGACCACGGCGGCGTGGAGCTGGTTCTCGTCGCGCTGCGGCGCGGTGCAGCCTTCGAGATAGCTGACATAGCTGCCTTTGTCGGCGACGATCAGCGTGCGTTCGAACTGGCCGGTATTCTCCGCGTTGATGCGGAAATAGGTGGAAAGCTCCATCGGGCAGCGCACGCCTTCGGGGATGTAGACGAAGGTGCCGTCGGAAAAGACCGCGCAGTTGAGGCAGGCGAAATAGTTGTCGCGCACCGGCACGACCTTGCCGAGCCATTTCCTGACGAGCTCGGGATGCTCGCGGATCGCTTCGCTGATCGACATGAAGATGACGCCGGCGCGGCTCAGTTCCTCGCGGAAGGTGGTGGCGACCGAGACGCTGTCGAACACCGCATCGACCGCGACCTTGCGCGCGCCCTCGACCCCGGCGAGCACCTTCTGCTCCTCGATCGGGATGCCGAGCTTCTCATAGACGCGCAGGATTTCCGGATCGACCTCGTCGAGCGAGCCCAGCTTGGGCTTGGCCTTGGGCGCGGCGTAATAATAGGCGTCCTGATAGTCGATCGGCGGATAGTGCAGCTTGGCCCAGTCGGGCTCGGGCATCTCCTGCCAGATGCGGAACGCCTTGAGCCGCCAGTCGAGCATCCATTCGGGCTCGTTCTTCTTGGCGCTGATATAGCGGACGGTGTCCTCGTTCAGCCCCTTGGGCGCGAGTTCCTGCTCGATATCGCTGGTGAAGCCCCATTCATAGGTGCCCACCTTCTCGGCCGCGGCCCAGGCGTCGGCATCGCGCACCTTGCTGTCAGCGGTGTTGCTGTCGTCGGTCACGATACGGTCCTTTTGAAATCAAGAGCATGTTCGGGGCGGCGGGGGTCCGGAATGTGCTGGCCGAGGCTGGCGAGCGTGACCGAGGCCAAGGCCGCGCGGACGGTGCGGTTGACGATCTGCCAGTGCGGGCGGACATGGCAGCTGCCCTCGATCGCGCAATCGCTGGCATGCTCGCCCGAACAGACCGTGATGGTGATCGGGCCGTCGACCGCTTCGACGATGTCGGCGAGCGTGATCGCGGCGGGCGGGCGCGACAGGCGGAAGCCGCCGCCCGCGCCGCGCACCGATTCGATCAGCCCGGCGGCGGACAGCTTGCTCACCAGCTTCTGCGCGGTGGGCAGCGGCAGGCCAGTCTCTTCGGCCAGCGCGCGCGCATTGCAGCGCATGCCGCCGCAATGGCGCGCAGCGGCGCTCATCAGCACCACGGCATAATCGGCAAGACTGGACAGGCGCATGCATCGCTCCCGCTAATCGGAGTGAATCGTTCCGATTAGCAGATGGCTGTTTTGCATGCGGAAATCAAGGTTTTGTTGGACGGTGGCTCGCGGCCCCGGCGCTATTCGAACAGCGCGCGCCGCGGCCCCAGAAAGCCGAACAGATAGGCCGCCACCTTGCGCATCTGGATCTCCTCCGACCCTTCGGTGATGCGATAACGGCGGTGGTGGCGATAGATATGCTCGAACGGGGTATGGCGCGAATAGCCGATGCCGCCATGCACCTGCATCGCGCGGTCCGCCGCCTCGCAGCACAGCCGGTTCGCCCAATAGTTGCACATGCTGACCTTGTCCGAGAGCTCGCGTTCGATCGCCTTGTGCGGCATGGCGTCCATGTCCCAGGCGGTCTTGCGGATCAGCAGCCGCAGCATCTCGGCCTGGGTGGCGAGCTCGACCAGCGGGAACTGGATCGCCTGGTTCTCCGCCAGCGCCTTGCCGAAGGGCCGCCGCTCGCGCGCATATTTCACGCTTTCCTCGATGCAGAACACCGCCGCGCCGAGTGACGATGCCGCCTGGCGGATGCGGTTCTGGTGGACGAAGCTCTGCGCGAGCGAGAGCCCCCGTCCCTCCTCGCCGAGCATCGCGCTTTCGGGCACCCAGCAATTGGTGAACGACAGGCGCGGGTGATCTGTGGGCATGTTGAAGGTCCACAGATACTCCTCGATCTTCAGCCCCGGCGTGTCGGTGGGCACCAGCAGGCAGGTGATGCCGCGCGCATCGCCATCCGCGCCGCTGGTCCGCGCGAACAGCGCGCAATGCGTCGCGACATGCATGCCGGTGATCCACATCTTCTCGCCATCGATGCGCCAGCCCGGCACGCCATCGCGCGTCTCGCGCACCGCGCGCGTCTCCATATGCGTGGCGTCCGATCCGTGATGGGGTTCGGTGAGCCCGAAGGCGGTGATCCGCGTGCGATCGAACCCACCGAGGATGAACTCCTGCTTCTGCGCCTCGGTGCCGAATTCCTCGAACATCGCGACGAAAGGGAAGTTGCCCACGATCGAATGTTCGTTCTGGAGATCGTTGTGCAAGCCGAGCCCCATGGCCGCGAAATGCTCGCGGATTACCGCCATCCACAGGTTGGAGCCGTCCTTGCCGCCATATTTCTTCGGGGCGGAAAAACGCCAGTGCCCGGCGGCATCGGCGCGGCGCTGCGCCTCGCGCAGCAGCTCTTCCCAGTCGTGCCGCGGCAGGCCCCCGTTATCGAAATCGGTCCGCGCCCATTCGCGGCGATGGTCGAAGAAGCGGATATTGTCGTCCGCCTGTTCGAGCGGCTTGATTTCCTTCACAATGAAGGCGTCAAGCTCGGCCAGATAGGCGGTCAGCTCTGCGGAAAGCGTGAAATCCATGACAGCATCCTCACATTATCGTTAGGAGCTACTATGGACAGCTTTACGCGTTGGGCAAGCGTTATGCGGTCGCGGCGACCTCGTCACGCTTGCCCAGCCCCGACCAGTCGACCCGGCGCGTGACATACATCACCGCCGCCAGCGCCACGAACAGCAGCACCGATCCGATCAGAAGCGAATAGGCCTCGAGGTTGAGCAGCACATAGAGCAGTGCGTACAGGCCCAGCAGCAACCCGCCGATAAAGCCGGCGCGCTTGGTGCTGCCCAGCACCGCGGCGCTATACGCGCTGATGAGGCCGATGATCGCGCCCGAGGCGAGCAGATAGGCGAGCGTGAAGCCGATGATCTCGGCAAAGGCGAGCAGCAGCACGAAGAACAGGATCAGCCCTGCGCCGGTGAGCAGATATTCCGCCGCCGCGACGCGCGCCCCCGCAATGATGTCGAACATCAGGAACGCGAGAAAGGTGAAACCGATGAACAGGAAGCCGTATTTCACCGCGCGATCGACCTGGCTGTAGAGGTTGACCGGCTCGATCAGGTCGATCTGCGCCAACTGGCCGCCGGCTGCGACCTGCTCGCCCGGCTGGGGCAGCTGTACGATCGCGCGGCCGAGCGCGAGGTTGCTGATCTTGTAGCGCGCGGTGAAACCCTTGTCGGACACCTGGCGGGTGTTGGGCAGAAACTGTCCGGCAAAGCTCGGATGCGGCCAGTGCGAGCGCACGGTCCAGTCGGTCGCCTCGCCATCGGGGATCAGCATCAGCTGACCGTTGCCGCGCACGCCGAAGCGATAGGCGACATCCACCGGCGCTCCGGCGCTGTCCGACCAGTCGGCAAAGGCAAAGAAGCCGGAGCCATTGGTCGAGCCCAGCCCCTTGCCGGGGCGCAAGGGCAAGGCCCTGCCGGCCATGGCAAGGCTGTTATCGGCGAGCAGCCCGCGCGCATCCGAGATACCGACGCGGATTTCGGCGCGGTCGAGCAGCAGCTCCTCGGGCCGCACCCCGAAGCGCGCGAGGTCCTCGGGCAGCGCGAAGCGCGCCGTGCCCTTGACCCGCGCCTCATATACCACGGTCTCGTAGATCGACTTGGTCCGCCGCTCGGGCTCAACATCGACCGCTGCGGTGTTGGTGACGGGCGCGAGGAACAGCTCGCGCTCGATGGTGACCGCGCGCGTCGTCGCCTTGCCGTTCTCGGTGACGGTCTCGACCGATTGCTGGCGGTACGGGATGACCATCACGGGACCCGCGAGCATCTGCGGTCCGCCCCAGCCCTCGGCAACGCTCGCGCGTGCGGTCTCCGACTGGCTCTGCCGGTCCCAGACCAGCGCATAGACCATGAACAGCGGGATCGCGAGCAATGCGCCGATCAGCACGGTCATGCCCAGCTTGAAGCCAGGGCTGCGTTCCTTGGCCATGTGATCAAAGTCCCTTCACGGTTCGTCGATGAAAATGCACGGGTGGGCTATGCGCGCAAAGCTGAATTGGGTGTGAACTGCGTCACAGCGAATCGGTGAACCGAGCGTTAACCCTGTGGCGGAAGCCGGATGCCCCACCCGTTCGTTGCCCGCTAGCAATCGGGGCGTCCGGCTTCCACTAGCCCACCTTCCGGATAGCCGCGCGCATACGTCCCTCGACTTCGCTCGGGACAAACGGGTGGGCTACAGTGCGCTTCAACCTCCCCGAGTTCCCGAGCGAAGTCGAGGGACGTGCGTACAACCGTTTTGGCTACCTCCGGCATCCCTTCGCGGCTTCGCTTCTTCGCGTGAGCAAATCGGTTCACGCGAAGACGCGAAGAGGTCCTGCCCCCCCTCACCGGTCCCCTGCGAAGGCAGGGGCCCATCTCTCGACGGTTGTTCCTGCACGCAAGGACAGCGACAATTCGCTACCCCCAACCCCCCGCTCATCCTGAGCCGCGGGCTATAGCCCGCGAAGTCGAAGGACCCGCGCCCACGCAGGCCGTATAGCGGGGCCTTCGACAAGCTCAGGCTGAGCGGGGTGAGGTGCGGGTTGAGTTATTGAAGGAAAATGCCACTGCGTTTCCATGGACTCATTGCAGTTACAATCCAATTGTCTGATATTGCCCTCGTGAGCGCCCGCAGAAACTCTCTTACTATCGCCTTTAATGTCGCCTTCGCCTTGTGGTTCACGGCGATGAGTTACAGTGGCTCCGGTTTCTATGGCTCCCTCATCAACTCAATCGCGCAGGATGTGCTTGGCCTAACATTGTGGAGCATATTCGCTGTAGTTGTGATCGCAGTGGCGCGCCGGTCGATGAGAACGGCGACAATTCCTTGGTTGGATTTGGCTATTTTCGGCTTGACCTTGCTGGCCTCCGACATGTTCTGGCGACTCTATCTCAGTCCACACGCTTGGGATGCCTTCAAATTTATCTCGGTCCTTGTTGACGCATCAACACCAATCATTAGCGCGATCGGCGTCGCTGCATTGGTCGGAGAGTGGAGGCGGGTTCAAAATGACCCAGCTCGGTGATCTCCACTCCCGACAGTAAGGCAGATGCTCCCGTCTGATACCGCCCTCACCGCTTCTCCATCGCCAACCGGCTCATCAGGATCGCCGCGCGTTTCGCCTGGCGCTTGATGCTCGGCAGGTCGACCGTTTCACCGGGAGCATGGGCACCTTCGCCCGCTGGCCCCATCCCGACCAGTCCGTCGACATAGCGTGCGACGAACGAGATATCGCCGGCGCCGCGCTTCAGCGGATCGAGTTCGGCCATCTGCTCGAGGCCGAGGTCGGCGTTGATGCCGTTCAGCTTCCTGAGCAGCGCGCGGTTGCCTTCGGTCGGGGCCATCGGGGGATAGCCCTGTTCGAAGATGATCTCGGCGCTGGTGCCGGGCAGATGCTGCGCGACGATCGCCTGCATCTTCGCCTTGACCCGCTCGGACTGTTCGTCGCTCAGCGTGCGGAAATCGCCGCGCGCGATGGCCTGGGCGGGGATGATGTTGGTCTTGCCCGCCGCCTGCGCGCGGACGAGATCGGTATCAAGCTGCGCCACAGATCCGCCCGCGATCAGGCCGACATTGAAGGTCAGCTTGTCCTCGGGCAGTTCGTCATGGAACTGGTCGATGATCCGCGCGAGCTCGTAGATCGCGCCATGGCCCGCGCTGGCCGAGAAGATGCCCGAGCTGTGCCCTTCCTTGCCGGTGGCGTTGACCTGCCAGCTGTACGAGGAGCGCCGCGCGATCGAGCCCATGTCCTTGCCGTCGACCTGGGACAGTCCCTCGAAATCGAGCGCGACATCGGCCCATTGGCCCCATTTGATCAGGTCCGCGCGCGCGATGTCGATCGGATCGCCCGCATCCTCCTCGTCGCCGGTGAGCACGATGGTGATGGTCGCGGCGGACAAGGTGCCCGCCTTCTGCATCGCGTCTAATGCCGCGAACATGGTGATGACGCCGCCCTTATTGTCCTCGATCCCCGGCCCTTCGAGCGTGTTCGCATCGATGCGGCGGACATTCTGGAACGGCGAATCGGGTTCGAACACGGTGTCGAGATGCCCGATCAGCAGCATCTTGGTGCTGCCCGGGCGCCCGGTGCGCGTCGCGATCAGGTGGCCGGCGCGCTTGGCGGCGCTCTGGTCGACCCATTCGACCTTGAAGCCCAGCTTTTCGAGCTCGGGCGTGACCATTTCGGCGACCTTCTTGACGCCGGGGATATTACGGCTGCCGCTGTTCTGCCGGGTGATCGCCTCGAGCACGCCGATCCAGCGGTCGTGGTCCTTGTCCACCGCCGCGACCATCTTCGCCTCCTGGGGCGACAGCTTGGCCAGGGCGGGGGCAGAACAGGCCGCCAGCGCGGTGGCGGCAGCGAGTGCGAAAGTCCGGAATGTCATCAAATACCCCTTAACCTATGTCGAATTCGCGCACGCCGCGCCGCTGGCGGATCGCCTCTACCCGGTCGCGCAGTTCCGCGCGGATCGCGCGCGCGTCGCGCACATTGGTCACCTCGATCATCGTGCGCGGATGCGGCGCCGCCGAGGCCGCGCGCCCGGTCGAATCCGACGAGCTGATGCAGATGGTGCCGTTGTCGAACATCTGCTGGATGATCGAGAATTCGACCTTCACGTCCTTGATCCGGTAGAGCTCGATCTCTTCCTCGCTGCGCATCAGGATGCCGCGCCGCATGAACAACCGCTGGTCGTCGATCCAGAACAGGCTCGCGCGGTTCTCGATCGCGTTCCAGCCGATCCACGCGCCCAGCACCACCGCGAGCACCGCGCCGGTCTGCCAGCCATAGCCGGCATAGATGCCGCCCGCGAGAAGCGCGAGCGCGACGGCCAGGATCATCCAGCCGGTGCCCGACTGGAACAGCCAGGCAAAGGTCGACGAGCGAAACTCGATGCGCGGCACGCCCTCCATCCTACGCACGGCGCTGCGCGGCTCGATCGGGCGGTGTTCGATAATGTCATGCGGGTCCATGGCGCGCTCCCTCCCCCTGGCGCACCGGTCTTAACCGCCCTGTGCGTGCGGGTAAACGGGATTGCACATGCCGTTGGTCGCAAGTGCATTTCGTCGAAGCCGGAGGTGCGCCGGTCGAAGCTGCAGCGCATTGCAGATGCGATCGGACGCAGGGAACGACTACGGGTGTAGTTGCACGGCTGCGACAATCGGGCGGCATCCGGAAAGCCAGGGGAAATTTCGTGAAAATCCAGTATCTTGCATCCGTGGCGGCGATCGCCTTGGCGGGCATGCCCGCCATCGCCTGGGCGCAGGATGCCGCGCCCGCCGTGCCCGCTCCGGCGGGCCAGACGACCACGCCGCTGCGCAGCTTCGACCCCGCCTATTTCGCGCAGTTCGCTCCGCGCACCGCGCTCGACATGGTGCGCCAGATCCCGGGCTTCTCGATCGCCGAGGGCGAGGACCGGCGCGGTCTCGGCCAGGTGTCGAGCAACGTGCTGATCAATGGGGAGCGCTTTTCGGGCAAGAGCAACGATGTCGTGTCCGAACTCGGCCGGATCGGCGCGGCCAATGTCATCCGCATCGAGCTGATCGACGGCGCGACGCTCAACCTGCCCGGCCTGACCGGACAGGTGGTCAACATCGTCAGCAAGGTCGACAGCCTCACCGGGCAGTTCCGCTACAGCCCGCGCGTGCGCTTCCGCCGCACCGACCCGCAGGTGCTGAACGGCGAGGTCTCGGTCAGCGGCAAGGCAGGGAAGATCGCCTATACGCTGAGCCTGGCCAATAACAGCTTCCGCAACGGCAATGCCGGGACCGAGCGCGTGCTCGATGCGGCGGGCAATGTCACCGACCGGCGCTACGAGGAGCTGTACGTCAATGGCGACGAGCCGCGGATTGCGGCGGGGATCAAATATACCGGCGATACCGGGCAGATCGGCAATCTCAACCTGGCCTATCAGCGGCGCTGGGTGCGGATCACCGAGGATTCGGACGGCGAGGTGGTGCGCGACCGCGACTATCTGGAGACCGAGAAGGAATATAATTACGAGATCGGCGGCGATTATCTGTTCCCGCTCTGGGGCGGCAATCTGAAGCTGATCGGCCTGCGCCGGTTCGAGCACAGCCCGTTCTTCACCCGGATCTTCCTCGATTTCGAGGACCGCCGCCCGCGCGAGGGCAACAGCCTGGCGACCCGGATCGACGAGACCGAGACGATCGCGCGCGCCGAATATGGCTGGAAGGCAGGCAAGGCCGACTGGCAGTTCAGCCTGGAAGGCGCGATCAACAAGCTCGACACCGATGCCGAGCTGAAGCTGCTCGACACGGCGGGCCGGTTCAACCCGGTGCCGCTCCCCGGATCGGACGCGACGGTCGAGGAAAAGCGCGCGGAAGTGGGGCTCAGCTATGGCCGCCCGCTCGCGTCCAACCTGACGCTGCAGACCTCGATCGGCGGCGAATATTCGCAGATCATGCAGAGCGGCCCCAACGGCCTCACCCGCAGCTTCATCCGCCCCAAGGGTTTCGTCTCGCTGGCGTGGAAGCCTGTCAAGTCGCTCGACCTGAGCTTGCGCCTGCAGCGCGATGTCGGCCAGCTCAATTTCTTCGATTTCGTCGCCTCGGCGGACCTGGGTGCAGAGAACCAGAACAGCGGCAATCCCGATCTGGTGCCGCAGCAGAGCTGGAATGTCGATTTCCAGGCGACCCAGAATCTCGGCGCGCTGGGGTCGATCAACGCCAAGGCGTTCGTCAATTTCGTCGAGGATATTGTCGACCAGGTGCCGATCGGCGCGACCGGCGAGGCGCCGGGCAATATCGACAGCGCGACCATCTGGGGCTTCTCGATCGATTCCACCTTCAAGATGGACGTGATCGGCTGGACCGGAGTGCGCTTCGACATCGACTATACCTATCGCAAGTCGAGCCTGCCCGATCCGCTCACCGGCATCCGCCGCCGCATCTCGGGCGACCTGATCCACGAATTCAGTGCCGAGTTCCGCTACGACATTCCCGGCGGCAACTGGGCGGTCGGCGCGAACTATTTCGACTTTTCGCAGGCGGACGAGGTGCGCCTCAGCCAGCTTGCCGAATTCCCGATCGATGGCGGAGACCTCGGCTTCTATGTCGAGAACAAGGACGTGCGCGGGCTGACCGTGCGGCTGGGCCTGTCGAACCTGATCGGCACCAACGAGGCGTTCCGCCGCACCTTCTATGTCGCACGGCGCGACGGGCCGGTGGCGTTCGTCGAGGATCGCGACCGCTTTTTCGGACCCGTCGTCCGGCTCGACATCAACGGCAGCTTCTGACCCCCACCGGTTCATGCGCGATACAGCCGGCGAAAACTACGCGAAAGCCCGTGCGGCGAATCCTTCCCGCCCCCCAGGATTTGCGCTTGGCGCACGGGTGCTTAGCCGATAAGGGTTGCGGCCATGAACAAGGCGATCAAACTGGCTCTGGCAAGCGCGGCTGCGCTGACCGTGCTGTCCGGCTGCGCGGGCGGCAAGAACAAGGTCAACACCAACTATATCGCGCGCGATGTCAGCACGCTGTACATGGCGGCGAAGGACCGGCTCGACCGCGGCCAGAACAAGATCGCCGCCGAGCTGTTCGACGAGGTCGAGCGCCAGCATCCTTATTCGCCCTGGGCGCGCCGCGCGCAGCTGATGAGCGCGTTCAGCTATTATCTCGCCAAGGATCACAACAAGTCGATCCAGTCGGCGCAGCGCTTCCTCGCCATCCATCCCGGCAACAAGGACGCGCCCTATGCCTATTACCTGATCTCGCTCAATTATTACGAGCAGATCAGCGACGTGACCCGCGACCAGAAGATCACCCAGCAGGCGCTCGCGGCGCTGGGCGAGGTGATGCGGCGCTATCCCAACACCCGCTATGCCTCCGACGCGCGGCTCAAGGTCGATCTGGTCAACGATCACCTCGCCGGCAAGGAAATGGAGATCGGCCGCTATTATCAGCGCAGCTCCAACTGGCTGGCCGCGACGCTGCGCTTCCGCAAGGTGGTCGAGAAATACCAGACCACCAGCCACACCGCCGAAGCACTCTATCGCCTGACCGAATGCTATCTGGCGCTCGGCATCCCCGCCGAAGCCAAGAAATCCGCTGCGGTGCTCGGCGCGAACTATCCCGGCTCCGAATGGTACGAGCGCGCCTACAAGCTCACCGAGAAGCACGGCGATCTGATCACCGCGAGCTGATCCCGCCGGTTTTGCGAAAAAAGGCCCCGGAAGCGACGCTTCCGGGGCCTTTTCGTCAGAGCTGGCCGAACACCCAGCGCAGCACCGATTTCTGCGCGTGCAACCGGTTCTCCGCCTCGTCCCACACCACCGATTGCGGGCCGTCGATGACGCTTCCCGTCACCTCCTCCTCGCGATGCGCGGGCAGACAGTGCAGGAACAGCGCGTCCTTGTTCGCCCGCGCCATCAGCGCATCGTTGACCTGGAACGGCATCATCGCCTTCAATTTTTCTTCGGCGTGCAACTGGCCCATCGAGATCCAGGTGTCGGTGACGATCACGTCCGCGCCCGACGCGGCCTCGCCCGCATCGCGGTGGAAGCTGATCGTGCCACCCGCCGCGCGCGCCGCCGCGACGAACGCCGGGTCGGGATCATAGCCGTCGGGGCAGCCGATGCGCACGGTGAACTTCATCAGCCCGGCAGCCTCGATGATCGAGTTGAGCACATTGTTGCCATCGCCAAGCCAGGCGACGACCAGCCCGGGCAGCGCCTTGCGATGCTCGATGATGGTGAGCAGGTCCGCGACGATCTGGCACGGATGCGACAGGTCGGTCAGGCCGTTGATCACCGGAACGGTCGCGAAATGCGCCATTTCCTCGATCTTGGCATGGTCGTCGGTGCGGATCATGATGGCATCGCACATGCGCGAGAGCACGCGCGCGGTATCCGCGACGGTCTCGCCGCGCCCCAGCTGGGTGCTGCCCGCATCGAGGATCAGGCTGGTGCCGCCCAGCTGGCGGATCGCCATGTCGAACGACACGCGCGTGCGGGTCGAGTTCTTCTCGAACACCATCGCGAGCGTGTGCCCTTCGAGCGGCGCATCGGGATCGGCCTTGCCCCTGGGCCAGCCATGGCGCACGTCCTTGCGGTCGATCGCGTCGTTGAGCATGGCGGCAATGGCATCGTGTCCGGCATCGGACAGGTTCAGGAAATGACGGGTCATTGGTGTCCCTTCCCCCTCTCCCTTGACAGGAGAGGGTTGCGAAGACTTGGGCCTGGCTTGCCAGGCCCTAGTCGTAGCTGGGAGAGGGTGGCTTGCAACCGCCGCGCCCTCTCCAAGTGCGCCTAGGCGCGTGCCGCGCCAAGGCTTCCTATCCTTCCCCCGTGAAGGGGAGGACCATGACGATCAAGCCGCCTCGGGCAGCGCGAAGTCTCGTGCGCCTGCCGACAGGCGCTCGATGAACTCGTCGATATGCGCCTGCTCGATCACCAGCGGCGGCAGCACGCGCACGACATTCTCGCCTGCCGCCACGGTCAGCAGCCCGTGATGATCGCGCAGATGCGCCACGAACGCGCGGCTCTCCGCCCGGTCCTTGAGCTTCAGGCCGAGCATCAGCCCCATGCCCCGCACCGAATCGAAGATCTCGTCGTGATTGGGGATCAGCTGCTCGAGCGCACCGCGCAGCCGCTCGCCCATGTTGCGGACATGCGCGAGGAATTCGGGCGTGTTCACCACGTCGAGCACCGCCTCGCCGGCCGCCATGGCGAGCGGATTGCCGCCATAGGTCGAACCGTGGGTGCCGACGACCATGCCGCGCGCGGCCTTTTCGGTGGCGAGGCACGCACCCATCGGAAAGCCGCCGCCAATGCCCTTGGCGGTCGCCAGGATGTCGGGCTCGATACCGTATTGCTCATACGCATAGAGCGTGCCGGTGCGCGCGACGCCGCACTGCACCTCGTCGAGCACCATCATCAGGTCGTGCTCGTCGCACAGCGCGCGCAGGCCCTGCATGAACTCCGGCGACGCCGGACGCACGCCGCCCTCGCCCTGGACCGGCTCGACCAGGAAGCCCGCGACATCGGGGCCGATCGCGGCCTTGGCGCCTTCCAGATCGTCGAAATCGACATAGCGGAAACCGGGCAGCAGCGGCGCGAAGCCCTTGTGCATCTTCTCCTGGTTCGACGCGCTGATCGTCGCCATCGTGCGGCCGTGGAACGCGTTCCTGAAGGTGATCAGCACCGTGCGGTTGGCATCGCCGCCCTCGGACTGGTGATAGGCGCGCGCGGTCTTGATCGCGCATTCGACCGCTTCGGCGCCCGAATTGGTGAAGAACACGGTATCGGCAAAGGTCGCATCGACCAGCCGCTGCGCCAGATGCTCGCCCTGCGGGCTGCCATAGAGGTTGGAGACGTGGATCAGCGTCTCGGCCTGTTTCTGGATCGCCTGGGTGAGGTGCGGATGGCCGTGGCCGAGCAGGTTGACCGCGATGCCGCTGGCAAAGTCCAGATATCGCTCGCCACGCTCTCCGATCAGGTAACAGCCTTCGCCGCGCACCGGGCGCACGGCGCACCGGGGGTAAACGGGCATCAGCGGCGTGATCGTCATGGCAGCCTTGTCCTTCCTTCTTCGCGGGTCCCTGACAAAACAGCACGCGCCTTGCGCATTCACCCGGTGCACGGGGACCACGGCACCAAAAGTAAAAAGGCGACCCCATGAACCAGGGCCGCCAGCGTGCGGGCCCAAGCTATAGCGCCGCAGGGGCCGCAGGGTCAATGTTCGCTGCACAAAGGGACTGGCGGCGGCGCAGTCGGCTTGCTAAGGGCTTGCCCCTTGGCGATGCACCCGTAGCTCAGCTGGATAGAGCGCTGCCCTCCGAAGGCAGAGGTCACAGGTTCGAATCCTGTCGGGTGCGCCAGTTTTTCAATGATTGGCATTTGCACGGGCGCTTCTGGTTCGGAAGCCTGCCCAGGCGGGGGCGCGATGCCGCGCGAGGCGCGTGGTGGCTCAGCAATTGCGTGGCCGTTGAGACGCGAGCGCGAGACGAGGCGCAGGCGCTGTTGCGCGCGCGAACAATGCGTAACGACTGCCCAGGTGCGCGATCCGATCAGGCGATGATTGTGCGGACCTCCGGACAGCGATGCAAATCCCGGATGACAATCCGCGACATGGGAGCGCAGGCTGCAGCTGGCAGGCATAGACCCCCAACAGGGGTGACAGGCGCGATCGCTCGTCGTGCAGCAGACGCATGATTCCCTACCGCCCCACGATCCCCCCATCGCTTTCAGCCACGCCTCAATCGATCTAACGATGCTGCGTGCCGTTCGCACCACATTCGCCGCATCCAAATGCGAATGATTTTCATTGACGACAGAAATTCGTTCCGATACCCGCACAGCGTGACGAAATCGGGGTAAGGCAATGGTTTGTCCGTCGTTCGAGCATGGGGTGTCGCTTCCGATCGTGCTCGCCTGCGCCGCTTCCGCAGCATGAACCGGGCCTCGATCAAGCTCTGGGCGGCGGTTCACAAATGGACGAGTCTGGTCTGCACGATCTTCCTGCTGATGCTGTGCATCACCGGCCTTCCGCTGATCTTCCATGACGAGATCGACCATCTGACCGAGACCCAGCCGGTGTTCGGCATGCCCGGCATCGGGTCGTCGAGCACGTCGGCGGGGCTCTTGTCGCTGGACGACATGCTCGCGCGGGCGCTCGCCAATCGCCCGGGCGAAGTTCCGCTCTACATGGCGTTCGACAACGACCAGCCGTCGATGACGATCACGACCGGGCCGCGCCCCGATTCGCCGGGTGCCGAGATGACCATCCAGTCCTTCGACCGGTCGACCGGAAAGCTGATCGGCAAGGCGGCCGAAAGCGATGGCGGGGTGATGCACGTCCTGCTCAAGCTGCACACCGACATGTTCCTCGGCCTGCCCGGCATGCTGTTTCTGGGCGCGATGGGCGTCGCCTTTGTCGCGGCGCTGGTCTCGGGTGTCGTGCTCTATGCGCCGTTCATGCGCAAGCTCGACTTCGGCACGCTGCGCACCCGCCGCAGCGCGCGCACCAAATGGCTGGATTATCACAACCTGCTCGGCATCGTCGGGCTGGCCTGGATGCTGGTGGTGGGGCTGACGGGCGTCATCAATGCCTTTGCGGTGCCGATCGAGCAGCTGTGGAAGGCCGATGAGCTGGCATCCATGACGCGCGCCTATGCCGGGCGCGAGCCGCTCGATCCCTCGCGCTACGGGTCGCTCGACACGGCGATGGCGGCAGCGCGGGCAGAACTGCCCGACAACAATCCGCAGTTCATCGCCTTTCCCGGCGGCACCTTCAGTTCCAACCATCATTATGCCGTGTTCTTCCAGGGCGATACGCCGCTGACCGAGCGGCTGCTCACGCCCGCGCTGATCGATGCCGAGACGGGGCGTTTCACCGACGCGCGCCAGATGCCCTGGTACTATCAGGCGCTGTCGCTCTCGCGCCCGCTGCATTTCGGCGATTATGGCGGCTTGCCGCTCAAGTTGCTCTGGGCGGTGCTGACGCTGTTCACGGTTCATGTGCTGGGCACGGGCCTCTACCTGTGGCTGGCCAAGAGCAGGACGACGGCGCCCGCCCGCGTACGCCCGGCAAGCCCCGTTGCGGAGCCGGCGGAATGAGCGGCGCCCGGCCTCTTCGCAGCATCTTCGCCTGGCCGCTGGCGATCTTCATCACTGGCCTCGCCGGGCTGGTCATCGCGCTGACCGGCGACGGCTGGCGCGATGCGGCCTCATGGGCGGCGCTGAGCGCCCCGGTCGCCGCCGCCATCTGGGCGATGCGCGCGCGCAGGACCTGACTTTCTCGCCTTTTCTTGATCCAGGGAACGATAGACCGTGAAGACCTCCATCCGCCACGCCCTGCTTGTCGCCACCGCATCGGGTGCGATGGGCCTTGCCAGCCCCGCCCTCGCCCAGCAGGCGCAGGACGACCGCGAGACGATCATCGTGACGGCGCAGCGCCAGAACCAGTCGGGTGTCGAGCTGAAGGGCAGCGCCGGGGTGCTGGGCGACAAGGATGCGGCCGACATACCGTTCGCCATCCGCAGCTACAACGCCGCACTGATCCTCAACCAGCAGCCGCAGACGCTGGGCCAGGTGCTGGAGAACGACCCGACCATCCGCACCACCACCGGGTTCGGCATTGCGGGCGAGCTTTTCGTCATCCGCGGCTTTGCGCTGGCGGGCGACGATATCGGCTTCGATGGGCTCTACGGCATCACCCCGCGCCAGCTCGTGGCGCCCGAACTGTATGAATCGGTGCAGGTGCTCAACGGCGCGAGCGCGTTTCTCAACGGCGCGGCACCCGGCGGCACGGGAATCGGCGGCAGCGTCAATCTCATCCCCAAGCGCGCCATGCCCGTGCCGATCACCCGCGCAACGATCGGCCTTACCGGGCCCGAGCATGTCGGCGGCAGCTTCGACGTCGGGCGCCGGATGGGCAGCAACGGGCAATGGGGCATCCGCATCAACGGAACCGCGCGCGCCGGCGACGCATCGATCGACGACGAATTCCGCAGCACCTATGTTCTGGGAGCGGCCATCGATTACAATTCGGGCCCGTTCCGTGCGACGCTCGACCTTGCCTATCAGCGGGTCAAGGTATCGCATTTCCGGCCCAAGCTGCGCGTCAACACGCTGACCCAAATTCCGCGCGCACCCGATGCGGGGACGAACTATGGCCAGCCCTGGCAGTACACCACGCTGCGCGACATTTTCGGCCAGCTGCGCCTGGAATATGACGTCGCCAAGGACGTCATGGTCTATGCCGCATTCGGCGCGCGCGACGGATCGGAAACGGGCGTGTACAGCACCCCCACCCTGGTCAACCTGAACGGAGACATCACCGTCAGCAGCTCGTTCATCCCGCGCACCGACAATAACGAGGCGGCGACCATCGGCGCGCGCGCGAAGCTGAGCGGCGGCGGCATCACCCACGAGTTCAATTTCGGCGGGTCGATGAACTGGCTGGTCAACCGCAATGCCTTCCGGTTCTTCGACATATCGGCGCAGCGCACCAATCTCTACGCCCCGGTCGAGGTCACACCCTCCACCCGGGTTACCTTTGTCGGCGGCAATCTGGACGATCCTTTCCCGATCTCGCGCACGCAGCTGGCCAGCGCCTTTTTCTCGGACACCATCGGTTTCTGGGATGACCGCATCCTGATCACCGCAGGTCTCCGCCTGCAGGTGATCAACGCCAAATCCTATTCCAACGCCACCGGTGCGCTGGTGAGCGAATATGACGAGGACAAGGTGACGCCCGTCTTCGGACTGGTGATCAAGCCGACCGAAAACCTGTCGCTCTACGCCAACCGCATCGAGGGGCTGGTCCAGGGCGCCGCGGCACCGCAGACTGGAGCCAACCCCTCGGGCGGGGCCGCGCTGCCGGTCAGCAATGCAGGCCAGATCCTGCCGCCCTTCGTGTCCGAACAATATGAAATCGGCGGCAAACTGAGGCTCGGCGCTGTCGACCTTTCGCTGGCGCTGTTCCAGATCGACCGCGAAAGTTCGATCCTGCGGCTCGACCCAAACAATGCCGGCGCGCTCGAATTCGGTCCGTTCGGAATCCAGCGCCATCGCGGCATCGAGTTCACCCTGGCGGGCGAACTGACCGAAGGGCTGCGCCTGATCGGCGGCGGATCGGTGATCGACGCCAAGCTGCGCCGGACGCAGAACGGCGCCAGCGATGGCGCGCAGGCGGTGGGCGTGCCCGAATACACGCTCAACGCCAATGTCGAATGGGATGTGCCCTTCATTCCCGCGCTCACCCTGACCGGCCGCGTGGTGCATACCGGCGAGCAGGCGGCCAATATCGGCAACACGCTGTTCCTCCAGGACTGGACCCGGATCGACCTGGGCGCGCGCTATGTCGCGGTGGTGGGCGGCAGGCCGCTGACCTTCCGCGGCAATATCGACAATATCGCCGATGCCGATTACTGGGCCTCGGCCTTCGACAGCTTCCGCCCCGATCTGCAGCTGGGCGCGCCGCGCACCTTCAAGCTGTCGGTGACCTATGATTTCTAGGCCGCAGGCCGTGCAAATGGGCCGGTGGACGGCGCGAAGCGCTAGCGCGCTTTCCTAACCGGTCGGGGGCAGGCTGCATGCAGCTGGCGCAGCGCCGACCAGACCGGCAGCGCGAGTTGCGGAGCGTCAGCCACGGTCAGCGCCGTGATCTGCCACCCGTCATTAGTCGGGCCGAGCTCCAGCGCGCTGCTGTTGCGCACCGCCAGCGCCGTCGGCGGGCGAAGATCGATGATGCGCGACGCGGGCATATAGCCATAGGCGTCCGCGCTCGCGCCGAGCTGGTCCGACAGCGAGACGACGATCTCGCAGCCGGAAGCCGCATATTGCAGCCCCGAGACCTTGCGCCGCGACCAGAAGCGATAGTTGCTGGTCCCCTTGACCTGCCGCGCGCCCATGAAGAAGCCGAGCTTGCCGTCGCGCGCGAGCCGCGCGAGATAGGCGACCCTGCCGGCAGGCGATGCTGCCGTCTTCAGCATGTCGGCCTGGCTTGCGCCGATGATATCGGTGAGGCGCAACAGGAATTGCGGATCCTCGAGCAGGCCCGCCATGCCGGGCAGGGCGGCGAGAAAATCGAGATCGACCAGATTGCGGCGGGCAAGCTCCTTGAGCGAGGCTTCCAGCTCGCCGGCAGACCCCGATGCGGCGGCCAGCTGCGCCTGGGTGCGATAGATTTCGGGATAGCTCGGGTCTGCGGCCGCCGCGGCGGCGAGCACAGCGCGCGCCTCTTCCAGCGGCAGCGCCGCCGCCTCCTGCACCTTGGCCGTCGCGATCTGCCGCAGCACGGGCTGGAGCTTGCCGAGCTCGGCCTCCGCGCTGTCGGCCGCGGGGCTGCCCGGCAGGGATTCGCGCACCTGGCGCAGCACCCGCGCGGCATCGACCGGCTGGTTGAGCCGGCCCGAATAGAGTTCTGCCGCCTTGAGCGCATAATCCGGTGCGTTGCGCCCCGCCGCCCAGCCATCCTCGTACAGCCGCGCGGCCTTGCCGATCAATCCCTCGGCCAGAGCCGCATCGGCGGCACCGACATTCTGGTTGCCCTGCTTCAGCGAGCGGATGGTGAAGACCAGCTTCTCGACCGCCGCCCGTGCGCTGGCCGGGGCCTGGGCGAGTGCCTGATTGGCCTGGGTTTCTGCCGCGTCATATTGCTGCAAGCCCATATAGGCCATGGCGACATAATAGCTCGCGCGATAGTCCGCCGGATCGACCCGCAGCGCATCCTTGGCGACCGCCAGCGCCTCGATATAGCGGTCCTCGGACAGAAGCTGCTTCGACGCCTCGATCTGGACGTCATTTGCTCCCTGAAGCGCGAGCGCCCCGCCCGGCAGGCCCGAGATCGCCAGGGCACAAAGCGCCATCGGGGCCAGGCGCGCGGCGAGCCGCTGGCGGTGCATGCTGCGTCCCTTCATCCGATCAGCTGCCCGATCCGGGCGTATTGCCGAGCTGCTGCTCGCGCGCCTGCGCCTCTGCCTGGCGGCGCGCCTCCTCCTGCTGTCGCTCGAGCGCTGCAGCGGCTTCCTGCTGGCGCCGCAGCTCGAGCGCTGCCGCGAGTTTCGGCTCGACCTGCGCCAGCGCGCGGTCGAGCTTGGCGAGTTCCTGGCTGGCCGGCATGTTGTACCCCGGAGCGGTGCCGATGACGAGGCTGCTCGCGCGCGAGATGAACTCCGCGACGCGCGGCAGGATCTCGCCGAAACCGGCGGCATCATATTTGCCCATGCGGAAGGTATAGCCGGCGCCGGCGATGCTGGTCCCGTCGCTGCCGCGTCCCATCAACGTGGTCAGGATGTTGAGATAGCCCGCCAGGCCGAACGCGGTGATCTTCGAAGCCACCTCGTTCGCGGTCGATTGCACGCTCGCGGTCTGGCGCTGCGCGCTATTGTCGTTGTTGGTGAGACCGGTCATCATTCGCCCGCGATCGTCGGCATGGCGATCCTCGCATTTTGCCAGCGCATCGCTCCAGGTCCGGGCATCGGCAATGCATGCCTGGAACGCGGGGATGGTCTGCGCCGCTGCGGCCTCCCTGATGACCGTGTCGATCTGGCGGCTGATGACGGTGCGCTGCTGCACATAATCCTGCGCATCGAACGCGAATTCCTGGCGGATGATGCCGCGCTCCATGCTGGTCGCCGTGCGCCACAGGCCCATGCCCTCGAACAGCTGGCTGCGAATGGCATCGATATCGGGCGACAGCTTGGCCAGCTTTGCCTTCGCATCGCGCAGCTGTTGCGCCAGCCGATCGATGCCCTGCTGCAGTTCGCGCTCCTTGGCGGCGATCTGTTCGGGGGTCGGCTTGATGATGGTCTGGCCCGAATGCGGGAACTGCTCGCCCTTGGAGATGATGTCCGACTTGGTCCGCCCGCAGCCCGAACAGAACAGGCCCTGGCGATATTCGTCGAGGATCGCCTCCTTGTTGCGGATCGCCTCGTTGAGCTTGTCGGTCAGCTGCTTCTCTTCGGCCTGCAGCTTGCCGATCTGGTCGGCCGTGGCGCCATAGGCGCGCACGAGCGAGAGAATGGCGCTGGTGACGCTGCTTGCCATGTCGCGCGCATATTCGGGGCCGAGCCAGCCGGGCGGACGATTGCTGCGGGTCGCCAGCGCTTCGGTACCCACCCGGCTGCTGCGCAGGCGCGTGGGATCGAGCAGGTCCTGCGCCCAGGCCGGACTGGCCCCCAACGCCGGAAACGTGACCAGCGCGGCCATCACCGTGCGCCGGTCGAGCGAGCCCTCGGCGCGATGCCCGTCTCCGCCGTGGTGATGCCTGCCGCACAAACAGACTTTTCCGTGTCGATCGTCCATCGCACACCCCTTTGCGATCCTGCCGGTTATGTTGACGACCTTTTTTCCCATGGATAATGAAACGGGACTGTTATGGCAACGGGTGCGCCCAGCCAAGCGATTGATTTATCTCGCCTCGGCTCCGCTTGGTGCGCGAGGCCACCGGCTGGAGCCCGAACCGTGAAAATTGCCGTCATCCTGTCTGCCATCGCGATCGGCCTGGGTTCAGCCGCCGCCTCGCCCGCCCAGGCGCAGACGAGCTATTACCCGGTCTTCTGCCAGGGCATCGCCGTGGGCGCCGGCGGCAACAGCATGTTCCTGTCATCGGGCTTCTACCTGTCGCTCGGCACGCCGCCCGAAGGCTATCTGATCACCGATGCGGCGCTGACCGCCGATTTTGCCAAGGCGGTCAAGGCCCAGACCGGCGAGACGGTGCTGGGGCAGACCTGCTACACCCGCGCCGACCGCAAGGAGCTGGAAGAGTTCATCGCGACGACCCGCGCGTCGAACGGCGGCAACTGGAAGCTGGTGGACGTGACATGGATGCCGGGCGGCGCCTATCCGTTGACCACCGATCTGGCCGATCTCCAGCCGGGCGGCGGCGGATCGCCGCGCCCCGCCGCAGCGCCTGCCGCACCGGCGGCCGCGCAGCCCGGTGCCGGTGCGCGA
>AYSC01000056.1 GCA_000503195.1 Blastomonas sp. CACIA14H2 | reverse complement strand
TGGNGGNGGGAAGCGACGCTACCGGCGTGCTCCTGGCCCTCTCCCTCGCACCGCTCCGCGATGCTTTCCCTCTCCCGCAAGGGGAGAGGGATAAATCAAATCACACCGTTTCCAGCAGCTCGGCGAGCGTCTGTCCGAGGAGCGAAGGCGAGGGCGAGACGCGGATGCCCGCTTCTTCCATCGCCGCGATCTTGTCTTCGGCGCCGCCCTGGCCGCCCGAGACGATCGCGCCGGCATGGCCCATGCGGCGTCCCGGAGGTGCGGTGCGACCGGCGATGAAGCCGACCATCGGCTTCTTGCGGCCGCGCTTGGCTTCGTCCTTCAGGAACTGCGCGGCTTCTTCTTCCGCACTGCCGCCGATTTCGCCGATCATGATGATCGACTTGGTTTCGTCATCGGCCAGGAACAGCTCGAGCACGTCGATGAAATTGGTGCCGTTGACCGGGTCGCCGCCGATGCCGACCGCGGTGGTCTGGCCCAGGCCGACGGCGGTGGTCTGGTGCACGGCTTCATAGGTCAGCGTGCCCGAGCGCGAGACGACGCCGACCGAGCCCTTCTTGAAGATGCTGCCGGGCATGATGCCGATCTTGCACTCGTCGGGGGTCAGCACGCCGGGGCAGTTGGGGCCGATCAGCCGCGACTTGCTGCCCTGCAGCGCACGCTTCACGCGCACCATGTCGAGCACCGGAATGCCCTCGGTAATCGCGACGATCAGTTCCATCTCGGCATCGATCGCTTCGAGGATCGAGTCCGCAGCGAACGGCGGCGGAACGTAGATGCAGGTCGCGGTCGCACCGGTCGCAGCCTTGGCTTCGGCGACGGTGTTGTAGTTGGGCAGGCCGATATGCGTGGTACCGCCCTTGCCGGGGGTCACGCCGCCGACCATCTGCGTGCCATAGGCGAGCGCCTGTTCGGTATGGAACGTGCCGGTCGCACCGGTCATGCCTTGCGTGATGACCTTGGTGTGCTTGTTGACGAGAATGCTCATTTCTTGCGAAACTCCACTGCTGTGGCCGTGAGAACAAGGCCGGTAAGGGGGATGCCGGTGGCGGCGAGCGCGCCGGGTGCGGCGTACGAAACTTCCATTTCCATATGGCCGGGCTTCAGGCCGGGGTTCCAGACATTCTTGGTGAAGCCGGGCAAGGGATCGGTCGAGCTGCCGGGTTTGCGCGCTGCCCAGCCTTCGAGGTCTTCTGCCGATATGGGGGCGGGGGCCGCGAAATCATAGACGCGGCAGCCATGGCTCTGCATGTCGCCCAGATCGACGCCCGACAGCGCCAGGCTGAGCTCGCGGCCCGCAACAGTCATGCGATATTCGCCGCCGTCGAGCAGCTTTGCCTCGGCATCACTCTCGGCGAGCTTCGCCTTGCCGTAATCGACGAGCTGGCGCAGTGCGCCCTTGTCATCGGCGGGGATGGCCTGCCATCCGGCAGCGGCTATCGAAGCTTTGGCGACGGCGAGGTTCTCGATACCCGAACAGGCGGTCGCGAACGCGGCGAGGACCTCGCGCGCAGGATAGGGGTTTTCGGCTGGCGGCGCCTCGTCCTGGGCTGCCGCCAGCGCGAAAAGTCCGATCAGGAGACCGGACGCGAGCATCAGGCGAGGCTCGGGTCCAGCGTCTTGCAGACGCCCAGCAGTTCCTTCACCGCGTCGACCGAGACCTGAAGATTGCTCTTCTCCTCGTCGGTCAGATCGATCTCGACCACCTCTTCGGCACCATTGGCGCCGATGACGACGGGCACGCCGACATAAAGGCCATCAAGACCATACTTGCCTTCGACGTTCACCGCGCAGGGCAGGATGCGCTTGGTGTCGCCGAGATAGGCTTCAGCCATCGCGATCGCGCTGGTGGCGGGGGCGTAATAGGCCGAACCGGTGCCGAGCAGCGCGACGATCTCGCCGCCGCCCGAGCGTGTGCGCTTGACGATCTCGTCGAGACGCGCTTCGGACACGCCCTTGATCTTGGCCATGTCCTTCACCGGAATGCCGTTGATCGTCGAATAGCTGAGCACGGGCACCATGGTATCGCCATGGCCGCCGAGCACGAACGCGTTCACGTCCTTGACGCTGACGCCGAATTCCCAGGCGAGGAAGGTGGCAAAGCGCGCGCTGTCGAGCACGCCGGCCATGCCGACGACCTTGTTGGCGGGGAGCCCTGAGAATTCGCGCAGCGCCCAGACCATCGCGTCGAGCGGGTTGGTGATGCAGATGACGAACGCGTCGGGCGCGTTGTCGCGGATGCCTTCGCCCACGGCCTTCATGACCTTGAGGTTGATGCCGAGCAGGTCGTCGCGGCTCATGCCCGGCTTGCGCGCAACACCGGCGGTGACGATGATGACGTCCGCGCCCGCAATGTCGGCATAGTTGTTGGTGCCGGTGATCTTGGCGTCAAAGCCTTCGACCGGGCCGCACTGCGACAGATCGAGCGCCTTGCCCTGCGGCACGCCTTCGACGACGTCGAACAGCACGATGTCGCCAAGGCCCTTGATGGCTGCGAGATGCGCCAGCGTACCGCCGATATTGCCTGCGCCGATCAGCGCGATCTTGTTGCGTGCCATGGTCAATCCTTTCCGAAAATAGTTGTCCGGCCGAAACTGCCTGTCAGAAAATGCGGAGGTGCTATGTGGTGCGTGTGCGTTCCCTGAACAGTTATCCGGCCCTCAGCGAAAACCTTGTGATGTGCTTGTCCGTTTCACGACCTCGGATGGGCGCGCACCGGGCCTGCACGGCCTGAGTCATCGCGCTCGCCGGCCTGCCTAGGCCGCTTGGACGGGCTTTTCAACCTTCAAAAGCCCGGGAAACCCAATTATTTGTGCAACTGAAAACTGTTAGCAATAAGGCGCCCGATGACCGGTCGCCGGTCCGGAAAATGACCGCAATGGCGGCAGGATGCTCCATTGCGGCACAGCGGAAAATTAACATGGGATAGACATGATACACTATTTCCTCTAGCGCCGATCAGGCTGCGACGAGGGTAAGCGGGTCTTAACCCGCCGGGCATAAGGGTAGAACGATGGCCACCAAAGTTCAGTACACCGTCGATACCGAATTGTCGCTCAAGCTCTTCCAGGAAGGGGCCAGTGCGCAGGAGAATTTCGACAGCTCGATTGCGGGCAAGTGCCGCGATGGCGAATTCGGCATCTTCTACCAGATGGACCGGCTCGAGGCTTATGGGCTCAAGGGCGTCTTCTTCGTCGATCCCTTTCCGGCGCTGGTCTATGGTCCCGGCGTGATCGCCAGGATCGTTGAGCCGATCCTGAAGCGCGGGCACGAGGTACAGCTGCACATCCACACCGAATGGCTCGAATTTGCGCGCGGGCACGAGCTTGAGCATCTGCGCGGCCGCAACATCGCCGACTTTCCGCTCGACGACCAGATCCGCCTGCTCGATCAGGCGCGCGCGCTGCTGATGATTGCCGGGGCGCCCAAGCCGACGGCGTTTCGCGCCGGCAATTTCGGCGCGAATGACGACACGCTGCGCGCGCTGAACGCGATCAACGTGCGTTATGACAGCAGCTTCAACCCCGCATTTCTGGCGGGCGAATGCGCGATCGATCTGCCCGCCGACACGCCGCCCTTCGCCGAGCATCTCGGCGTCGGCATCATTCCGGTCAGCGTCATCGAGGATCGTCCCGGCAGCATTCGCGCCGCGCAGCTTTGCGCGCTGTCCGCCTGGGAGATGCGCGATGCGCTGGCCCATGCGGCAGAGGACGGCTGGCCGTGCTTCACCATCGTCAGCCACAGTTTCGAGCTGCTCAGCCGCGACCGTACCCGCGTGAACCCCATCATCACCCGGCGCTTTGACTCGATGTGCCTGAACATCGCCGAGCAGACCCGGCTCGAGGGGACGGGTTTCCATGCGCTCGAGCCGCTGTGCAAGCCCTCGCTGCGGGCTGTCCCCGCCAATCTGGTGCGGACCGCGCTGCGCTATGGCGAGCAGGCGGTAAGCCGCATTCGCTACGAGGCCGGGATCGCGTCCACGCTGCTCCTCAATGAGATCGCGGCCTTCGAAAGCGTCGTCGCGATCTGACGCCGGATCGGCATCAGCCGCGCAGCAGCTTGCGGATCCGCGCCTTTGCGCCGATCCGGTCGAGCCAGGCGCCGGTACCCTCGACGCCAGCGTTGAAGGCGCGATGTCCGGTGAGCACCGCGCGGTTGGCCAGACTGGGTTTGAGCAGGAACACCGTGGCGCATTGCACCTGATGCGTGCCGAACAGCGCCTTGTGCGTGCCATCGCCCTCGGTGAAATCAAAATAGCGAAAGCGCGCTTCGGCAAACAGTTCTTCGAGCGCGTGCATCTGCAGCACGGTGCCGGGCGAAAGCGGCGCCTGTGCCTGATCGTATCCGAGATAGGCATAGATCAGCACGTTATCGACCACCGGCAGATAGAGATAGGCGATCGGCTTGCCTGCCATGAACAGGATCCAGGCGCGCAGGTTGTCGGCCCGGGCCAGCGCCTCTGCCTCGGCACGGAAGGCGGCATGGCCCGGCAGCCCGGCATCAAGCAGCCGTGCCTGATAGGTCTGGTTCGATAGCGGCAGCGCGGCCGCGAAGAACGCATCGAGCCGATCGGGCGCATGATAGCTGCGGATATCGAGCGTCCCGCCATCGGCGTCGGCGAGCTTGCGCATTTTGCGCTTGAGCGTCGCGCGCGTCTTGGATGAGAACTGCGCCATATAGCCGTCATGACCCAGCGCCATGTCGATATAATGCCGCGCATAGACTTGCGGCGGAGACTTGAGAAAGCCTGGAAACTGCTGGTCGAGCCGGGCGAGCTGGCTTGCGGGTGCGGACTGCACGCGATAGCCGTCCGCATCGCCCGGCAGCGGGGCAGGGGTGAGCGGACGATCGGCGAGGATCGCATCGAGCCCGTAAGCCAGCGGCACCAGCATCCGCCGCGCGCGCAGGATGCAGCGATCACCCAGCAGAAAGCGGATATCGGTGGCAACGGGCGTCATGCGGCGGTCATCCGGTGAGGCGGGAAGGGTGATGGGTGTGGTAAGGCCACAGGGTTAAGATCGCTTGAACCCGGCTGCGCGTGCGGGGCTTTACCCGATGTTCACGTGCCCCCTATAGTGACGGCTCCGACGAGCTGCGACCTCGTTCAGACCTGCCTCCTGCGATGGGACACTGACATGGCGCAGCCCAGGCCGTACCTTGCCTGCAATCACTGCGGATCGACCGAAACGCGCCCAGTCGCGCGGATCGATGGCCATTGGCTCGAACGCTGTGCGCGTTGCGACCTGGCCTTCGTCACCGATCCGCCATCGGAGACGGCGCTGGCCGCGATGTACCAGGCAAGCAACGACTATCACACCCAGTTGCTCGACCCGGCGAGCGATGCCTTCGCGAAAATGACGGCCATCGCCCGCCATCATCTGCGCTTTGTCGAGCGCTTTGCCAGCTTCGGCCAGTTGCTCGACGTCGGTTGTTCGACCGGACTCTTCCTCGACCAGGCGCGGCGTCGCGGGTTCGACGTGGCGGGGGTCGAATTCTCCGCCGCATCGGCGCGGTTCGCGCGCGAGCATTTCCACCTTTCGGTGACCGATGGCGACATTCACGCGATCGACGATGCCGATGGCCTGCTCGACATCGTGACGATGTTCGACGTGATCGAGCATGTCCGAGATCCCGCGCGCGACATGCTCGCGGCGCACCGTCTGCTCAAGCCCGGCGGGCTGTTCATCCTGTCGACTCCCAATATCGATGGCCTGTTTCCGCGCATGTCGGAGCCCTTGGCGCGCCCGCTCGGCTATTGGCCGCATGTCGAGCCGCCCTGGCACCTCTACCAGTTCTCGGTACGCACCCTTTCGGCCATGCTCGAGGCGCGCGGGTTCGAATGCCTGGGAACGCACCACACCGCGATCGACCTGGCCTATACCTTCGGGACTGCGCGCGAACTGTCGCGCAGCGCCAAGCGGCTGGCCTATGCGCTGGCCTTTGCGCCCTTTGCCTGGGCGGGGCCGAAGATCGGCATGGGGGACTGGTTCTATCTTGCAGCGCGCAAGCACTGACGATCAATCGCTTACCGCATACTGGATCGGCTTGAACGATCCGTTGTTCGACTGCAGCGCCGAACAGGCGGTAAGGCCGATGACCAGGTCCATATGGGCGCGGAAGGTGATCGAATCCCCCGCCTTGCTGAGCGGCGGATCGACGCGCAGTTCGCCGGTGGTGCCGTCGACGGGCACGTTCATGAAGCAGTTGAACGCCACGGGGATCATGTCCTCGGTCACCCCGTGCGGCGCGAGCGCCGCGGCAAGATTGCCGAAACAGCCGCGGTGCGGATCGGTATCGCCATAGATGATGCGAAACGTGTCCTTCGAGCAGGGAGTCAGCAGAAAGTCGTGCCGACCGACATCGTCGGCGACGATCTCGAGCATCACCTGGCTGCGGTTCGAATAGAGCAGGTCGCCGGTCGAGAGATAGATCTTGCTGGCATAATCGAGCGTGCGGCCCGATGAGATGACCTCGCCGACATCATGGCGGTTGAAGGCCAGCAGATCGGCCACCTGCTCGCCGAGCACATCGGTGACGGTCAGGGTCTGGCCCCTGTTCAGCGTGAACGCCGTGCCCGAGCGCGGCGGAATTTCATGCGGCATGTTCAGCGGCCTTTCTCGGACGGAACGGGCATCGCCATTCGCTGCCCACGGCGCGGCCACTATACTGCCGCGCCTCGGAAACGGTGCCGTGCCGCGCCAGCATGGGATTGGCATCGCCCGCCAGCGCGATATCGCGCTCGATGATCGTCCCGCGCATCTTCTCGTACACGCCTGTGGCGCGGAGTTGCTCGAACTGGTCGTGCAGATTGAACACGAGCGCAGGCCGGTCGAACCGCCGCGCGGGGCGGCTGGCACCGGGGTGCAGGCCGACGACAAAAAAGGCTTCCCCGCCGAAGCTGAGCGAGAAATGCGGGTCGTCGGGATCGCCGCTGACGCGCGGATCGACCGGCTGACCGAGCCAGTCGTCCTTGTCGCTCAGCGATTGCAGCCGCTGCCACAGATGCCGCTCGAACCCGGCCTCGTCGAGCCCGGCATCCTCTTCGAAGACCACCGCAAGCGACTGGAACGGCGCGGGGTCGAGCGCATAATCGCGCGCGATCTCCATCAGCGCGGGGTGGATGCGCAGGTCGTCCCAGGCCGAGCGCAGGTCGCGCCCGACGATGATCCGCATGTTGCCCTTCGCCAGCGCCGACTTCGCGCCGACACAGGGGAAGTTGCGATCCTGGATGAACGAGCGGAAACGCTCCGCCAGCGGGTGGTCTTTGGTAATGCACGTTTGAGCCATGCCGGGGTTACGCTGCTGGGGCCAAGCGGTTGCGCATCATCATCGATGCAGCTCCCTGGCGAGTTGTCCCGCTGTCGCCAGATCGGCGACAAAGGCGGCGCGCTCCATCCTGGCGCGCTCGCGGTCGGGCAGGCGCAACAGGAACGAGGGGTGTACCGTCGAGACCAGCCGCGCGCCGTCGTCCAGCGCGTGTGCGGTGCCCCGCATCGAGGAGATGCTGCTCGACCGGCCCGTGAGCCCGCGCAGCGCGCTACCGCCGAGCGAGACGATGATATCGGGCCGGACCAGCGCGCGTTCCTGATCGAGCCACCAGCGGCAGATATCGATCTCGCCGGTGCTGGGATTCTGGTGCAGCCGCCGCTTGCCGCGCGCGACGAACTTGAAGTGCTTGACCGCGTTGGTGACGTACAGCGTCGAGCGGTCGAGCCCGGCTTCTTCCAGCGCCTCGTCAAGCAACTGTCCCGCCGGTCCGACGAACGGACGGCCTTCCAGATCCTCGCGGTCGCCGGGCTGTTCGCCGACCACCATGATCCGCGCCTGGCGCGGGCCTTCGCCGGTCACCGCCTGGGTGGCGTTGCAGTGCAGCGGACAGCGCGTGCAGGCGCGCACCGCCTGGCCCAGGTCCTCCAGCGATGTGATGGCTTCGGGCATGGCCGTCTCCGCTTCGCCGCGCGCGCGCCATTTGTCGCTGCGGGGGTTTGCAAGCGAGACGGCTGTCTCGCGCATCCGTTCCACCCGCGCCTCGGCCCCCGCGATCAACGGCGCGATGTCCTGCGCCTCGGGCAGATTGTGCCAGTATTTCTTGGGCATCTCGGCGCGCATCGCGGCGATCTTGACGCGCGCGGGGTTGAAGATCGCGCCATAATAGGTCCGCCACTGGTCCTCGACCACGTCGTGATCGGGCACCTCGTCGCGCGTGCCGCCGGGGCCGAGATGCAGTTCCTCGGCATGCCAGATCGCGCGGGCATCGGGGGTCAGGATCGCCCAGTCCATGCCGTAGAAGCGCTTGCGGAAGAAAGGCGCGCCCAGCCGCAGGATGCGGTGCTCGGGCTCGAACCAGGCAATGAAGCGCTCGCGCCCGGTTTCATCCTCGCCCAGCCTGCGAAAGCGCACAAAGGCGTGCATCTTGTGCAGGTCGCGGCGGATCGCCTTCTCCGCGCGCATCAGCCAGTCGGTATCGGTGTCGGTCCGCCGCTCGAGCAGCTTGCGATCGTCGAGCGCGCGCCACAGCACGCGATAGAGGCGCGAAGGCACGCTCTCATCGCGATGGCAGATCACCCGGTCGGCGATGGCGACCAGTTCGCGGGGGAGGCTGACGGTGCGCTGCGGCTGCAGCGGCGCGGGATCGGCGAACAGCGAGGCGCTGTCGCCGACAGACCGCCAGACGATATCCTCGGGCGGCACGCGCGCGGCGAGCAGTCCGCGCGCATGACCGCGCCATTCGTCGAACTCCCCCGGATGCTGCAGGATGATCTCGCGCATCGCCATCTGCCTTAAAGCGCAAGGCTCATCTGTTCGGGCGGCGGGGCGAAGCGCGCGCGCAAATTCGCGCTGTCGGTGAGCCCGCCGGGCCGCCAGTCGGGCGTGGTGATAAAGGGCAGCACCTTCTTCACCGAGGCGGTGAGGCGGGCGAGATCACCGATGCGGATCGCTCCCAGCCGGCGTGCGGCGACGATGCGATCGACCGCCTTGGTGCCGAGCCCCGGCACGCGCAGCAACATCTCGCGCGGGGCGCGGTTGATATCGACCGGAAAGCTCTCGCGCCGCTGCAGCGCCCAGGCGAGCTTGGGATCGATCGACAGGTCGAGCATGCCCTCGTTCGCCCCGGCCATAATCTCGGCGCGATCGAAGCCGTAGAAGCGCAGCAGCCAGTCTGCCTGGTACAGCCGGTGTTCGCGCATCAGCGGCGGGCGCACCGGGGGCAGGTCGCTGCTCGCATCGGGGATCGGGCTATAGGCCGAATAATAGACGCGGCGCAGACGATAGCCCGAATAGAGGCTGGTGGCCGAGGCGAGGATATCGTCGTCGCGCGCGCCATCCGCGCCGACGATCATCTGGGTCGACTGTCCCGCAGGGGCAAAGCGCGGCGGCTTGGCCTTCTTGAGCAGCCGGTCCTTGCGCGCCTCGACCGCATCCTCGACGCCGACCCGGACATTGGCCATGGTCTTGCGGATGGTCTGCGGCTTCTTCTCCGGCGCAAAGCTCTTCAAGCCATCCTCGGTCGGCAACTCGACATTGGTGGAGAGGCGGTCCGCATACAGACCCGCTTTGGCGATCAGCTCGGGCGAGGCCCCCGCGATGGTCTTCAAATGGATATAGCCGCCGAAGCGATGCTCCTCGCGCAGCAGCCGCGCGACCTCGACCAGCTGCTCCATCGTGTAATCCTCTGACCGTATGATGCCCGAGGAGAGGAACAGCCCCTCGATATAATTGCGCTTGTAGAAATCGAGCGTCAGCCGGACGACCTCGGCGGGGTTGAACCGCGCGCGCGGCACGTTGCTCGACGCGCGGTTGATGCAGAAGCGGCAGTCATAGATGCAGAAATTGGTGAGCAGGATCTTGAGCAGCGAGATGCAGCGGCCATCGGGCGCATAGCTGTGGCAGATGCCCATGCCGCCAGTCGAGCCGATACCCTTGGTACCGGTCGAATCGCGCCGCACCGTGCCCGAGGAAGCGCACGAGGCATCATATTTCGCCGCATCGGCGAGCACGGCCAGCTTCTGCAGAATCGGTTTTTCGCTCATTCCCCGGATATAGGGTGTGGAACAAAGAAAGAACAGTTTATTTTCAATGCGCAGGCTTTGCTTGCGCTGCGTCGCGGCTAAGGTGCGGCATCGCAGGAAGGAAAGCCAGATGACACTCAAGGATACCCTCGTACCCACGTTCGTGCAGATGCTCGGCGCGCTTTCGGCCTGGCTGGGCAAGGCCGAGCAGCATTTCGAGCCCGAACAATCGGCGCAGATCATGCAGGCGCGGCTGGCGCCCGACATGTTCCCGCTGTTCACCCAGGTGTGCTTTGCCTGCGTCCAGGCGCAAGAGGCGATGGCGCGGCTGCAGGGGCAGGATTTTCCGGCCGCGATCGCGGCGCTGCGCGGTGAGGGCGTGGACTC
This sequence comes from Blastomonas sp. CACIA14H2, assembly GCA_000503195.1. Classification (GTDB taxonomy): domain Bacteria; phylum Pseudomonadota; class Alphaproteobacteria; order Sphingomonadales; family Sphingomonadaceae; genus Blastomonas. The sequence goes on along the minus strand of AYSC01000056.1, from coordinate 11,496 downwards.
GGGCACAGGGCCTTGGACCATTGCCGATGCCCAGGCACGGATTGCCGATACCATTGCCATCGTGGAGGCAGCCGCCGATGGTCTGGCCGATGTCGCGGACGACGAGCCGATCGCGCATGAACTGCCGATGGGCATGATCTTCGACTTTACCGCGGTCCAATATGCCCGCGACTGGGCGATCCCGCAGTTCTATTTCCACGTGATGACCGCCTATGCCATCCTCCGCGCGCAGGGCGCCCCGCTGGGCAAGATCGATTATGTCGGGCACCTGCTGCCCTATCTGCGTCCCGGAACGATGCCGGGCCGGGACTGATTTGCGCGCCGGCTACCAGGGGAAGGGGTTGGTTGAATAGCACCATATCGGCGTCATCTTTCCAACCTTTTCCGCAGCTATGCTGCTTGTCCGCAACGGGAGAACCACCATGGCCTATGTTTCCGCATCCGATGGCACGCAGATCTTCTACAAGGACTGGGGGCCGAAAGACGCCCAGCCGATCATGTTTCACCATGGCTGGCCGCTCTCGTCGGACGACTGGGACACACAGATGCTCTTCTTCCTGGGGCAGGGCTTCCGTGTGATCGCGCATGACCGGCGCGGCCATGGCCGGTCGGAGCAGGTGAGCGAGGGGCATGACATGGATCATTATGCCGCCGACGCTGCCGCCGTGACCGCGCATCTGGACATCAAAAACGCTGTCCATATCGGCCATTCGACCGGCGGCGGCGAGGCGGCGCGCTATGTCGCCCAGCACGGCATACCGCAAGGCCGCGTCGCCAAGGCGGTGCTTGTGGCCGCGGTGCCGCCGATCATGCTCAAGACCGATCGGTATCCCGGCGGGCTCGATATCGAGGTATTCGACGGTTTTCGCGCCGCTCTCGCCGCCAATCGCGCGAGCTTCTTTCGCGATGTCGCCTCGGGCCCGTTCTACGGTTTCAACCGCGAGGACTCGGAGCCCGACGAGGCCGTGGTCGAGAACTGGTGGCGGCAGGGGATGATGGGCAGTGCCAAGGCACATTACGAGGGCATAAAAGCGTTCAGCGAGACCGACCAGACCGACGATCTCAAGGCGATGACCGTGCCGACGCTGGTGCTTCACGGCGATGACGACCAGGTCGTGCCCTACCAGAATGCCGCGCTGCTGCAGGCGGATCTTCTGCCGCACGCTGAGATGAAGATCTATGAAGGCCTTTCGCACGGCATGCTGACGGTCAACGCGGATCGTCTCAACGCCGACATCCTGGATTTCATTCGCCGATAGTGGAGTGCTCCGGAACGCCGGCCCGCCCCTTGCGATCCGACGCAAGGGACGGTCCGGTGCAGGCGGATCAGGCTTCGAGAGCCTGTGCCAGGCCTATTGGGGCGTCAGCTGAGGATATTTGATCCCGAGCTGCTCGAGATACGAGCCGTATTTGCTGGGATCGTAATAATATTTCTTCAGCTCCGGCCGGATGCGCTCCATCAGCTCCTTGTTGAGGTGGATCGCCGGCTGGTCCTCGGGGGTCAGCACCGGATCGTATTTCTGGTCCTTGGTCTGCACCGTGGTGAAATAGGTCTTGGCGTCGCTGACCAGCTTGGGCGTGGTCATCACGTCGAGCACGGTCAGCGCGACCGCCTTCGCGCCTGCGACCGCGCCCTTGTGCGCGATCGGCGTCGCCATCGCGATCGCCGAGGTGACGTTGTGACCGATCATGCTGGGGATGTTCGACGGGAAGCGGATGGTGATCGTCGGCACCGTCCACATGATGTCGCCGATATCGTCCGACCCCCCGCCCGTCGACGTACCGCGCGTTTCCGGTGTCGACAGCGGCTCGACCGTGATCTTGAGCGGCGCGATCTTGAACTTCAGCGCCTCCTGCACCGCCTTGGTGAACGCCTGGTCCTCGGGCGACCATTTGGGCATGCCGACCATCTCGATATTGGCCTGCGCCGCTTCGGCGAGCGGCTTGTTGCCGTAATTGGGCGCGGCATAGCCCAGCACCCGGCGGCTGACAAAGGTGCCGGTGGCCTTGGCGGCCGCCTCGGCTATGTCGCTGCCCGTATTGTAGAGATCGCGGATCGAGGCGAAATTCTGCTCGCGGAAATAATACCAGACCGATGCCTCGCCCGGAACGATATTGGGCTGCCCGCCGCCATTGGTGATCACATAATGCGATCGCTGCGTCAGCGGCAGATGCTCTCGCCGCATGTTCCAGGCGATGTTCATCAGTTCCACCGCATCGAGCGCGCTGCGCCCCGACCAGGGCGAGCCAGCGGCATGGCTGGTGATGCCCTTGAACGTGTATTCGACCGAAACCATGCCGTTATTGCCCGAATCGCCATAGCTGGTGCCAAAGCTGGAGGCGACATGGGTGAAGATCGAGACGTCCACATCCTTGAACATTCCCGCCCGGACATAATAGGCCTTGGTCGCGAGCAGTTCCTCGGCCACGCCGGGCCAGAGCATCAGCTTGCCCTTGATGCCGTGCTTAGTCATCACCTCCTTGGCGGCGATCGCAGCGGCAACGATCAGCGGCATGCCCGAATTATGCCCTTCGCCATGGCCGGGCGCCCCCGGCACGATCGGCTTCAATTGCGGAACGCCGGGCATCTGCGACAGGCCCAGCAGCCCGTCGACGTCCGAGCCCAGCGCGACCACCGGGCCATCGCCGTTGCTCCACGTCGCGGTCCAGGCGGTCGGGATGCCCGCCACGCCCTTGGTGATGGTGAAGCCGTTCTTCTCGAGGATGCTCGTCAGATACTCGGCGGTCTGATATTCTTGAAAGCCCGGCTCCTGAAAGCTGAACACGGAATCGACCATTTCCTGGACGAGCTTGGCCTGCTCGTCGACCTCGGCCATCGCTTCCTTCTTCATCGCGGCAGGCGCCTTGGCCTGGGCGGTCAGCGGTGTCGAGGCCATGAGCAGGGCGGTCAGCAGTTTCTTGGCATGCTTCATTGTCTTGGTGTTCCTGGTTTTTCGGGACGTGGGTTCGGATCTGGCTCGCTCTGGTCACGATAGGGCCCGATGCAGCGGAGCAAGCGTGCCCTATCGTGTCTGCATGTCACAGCTTGAAGCGCACCCCCATTCGGAAGACGCGGCCGAGCACGTCATAGAGACTGCGGTTGGTCTGCGGATAGGCGGGGGTATTGTCGCCGGTCGGGCCATTGCCGACGAGCACCGGGTCGGTATCGAAGACGTTACGGACATAGAGGAACACCTCGGCCTCGGACGAGGCGATCTGGAACCGCTTGGTCACCGACAGGTCGAGATACCATTGGCCGTCGATATGGTTGGTGTTGATCGTGCGGAAATCGGGGGTCGAGAGCGGGCAGCCGCTCTGGCATTCGATGAAATTGTTGTTGTACACGCCGTCGGAAAAGCCGCGACCGACCAGGTTGAACGACCAGCTTTCGGTGTCGTAATTGGCCGAAAGGCGATAGTTCCACGAGGGCGTGGCATCGCCGCCGCCCGCATTCTGCCCGGCCAGGTCGATCGGCGCGTTGATGCCGTTGTCGGTGATATTGTCGATATAGTGCGACACCACCGCGCGCAGCGTCAGGTTTCCGGGGCCTATCGACGCGCGATAGCTCGCCTCGAAATCGATGCCGCGCACCTTGACCGACGAGAAGTTGAACGGAACCAGCGTGATCGTGCTGATGTCGTTCGGTGCGGCAAAGGCGATCTGCGCGCATTGCGACGCGACATTCTGTTCGAAGCACAGATTGGCGGTGGTCTGCGCGGTGAGCGTGGCGATCGCGCCGCTGAGCGAAATGTCGAAATAGTCGACCGAGGCGGCAAAGCCCGGCAGGAAGCTGGGCATGAACACCCCGCCGACGCCCCAGGTGCGCGCGACCTCGGGGGCGAGGTTGAGGTTGCCGGTGATCTGCTCGAGGAACGTGTCGGCGCGGGTGCCGCCGCCCGCCACCGGCACGTTGACGGTGTTGGTGCGCGCGGTGCCCGGGGCGAACAGATCGTTGAGATTGGGCGCCCGGATATCGCGCGAGCGGGTCACGCGCAGCTTGAAATCGTCGATGATCTGCCAGGTGCCTCCCAGCTTCCAGGTGACGACGGTTCCGGAGGTCGAATAATCGGTGACGCGCAGCGCGCCGTTGAGGTCGGCCCCTTTGAAGACGGGGAACACCGTCTCGACGAAAGCTTCCTTCACGTCGTAATCACCCGTGGTGACGCGGTAATTGCCGTACAGAAAGCCCAGATTGTTCGGCGCTGCCGGGTCGAGCGATCCATCGACCTCCTCGCGGCGATATTCCACGCCGAAAGCGAGGCTGACCGGGCCCGCCCAGTTCTCGAACAGGCTGGCGGTCTGGAAGGTGATCGCGGCGACATCCTGCTGCAGTCGCTGCCGCCGCGAGGGCTGCAGGCCATCGTTGAAGATATAGTTGAGTGCCGCCTCGCTGGGCGTGGCAAGCCCGATGCGGTTGATCGGGACGCAGCCGTTCGTGGGATTGGTCAGTGTCGAGCGGCAGACGATCGTGCCCGCCGAATTGCGCACGGCATCGGTGGCGAGCGCGAGGCGCGACGTCACCCAGGTGTTGGTCAGCCGCTCCAGCGTCTTGGCGATGCCGAGCTGGTAATAGGCGTCATAGCTCCACGCGATGCTGCCCGTGTCGAACGCGCCCTTGAGGCCCGCGACATAGCGATAGACATCGCGCGTATTGTCGCTGCCCTGGGCCGGAATGCCGAAATTGCCGGTGCCGATCGTGACGCTGGTGAGGTTGTTGGCCACCATCAGCGCACGAAACGCATCGGGCAGGTACGCATTGTCGCGCTGGATCACGACCGAGGGCGAGGGGGTCTTCTGGTAGAAGCTCTGCCCTTCATAGCGCGAATAGGAGATCTGGCCGTACAGTTCGAACGCGGGCGAGAATTCATAGCTGGCGCGGCCGAACACGTTGATGCGCTTCTCGTCGGGCGCGAGCGAGTTCGAATTGAGATGGCCCTCGCGGCTGATGCGGAAATCGCCGCCCTGCATCCACTGGCCGCGATTGGGGCCATAGGTGAACTGGTTCAGGCTCGCCTGGCCGGTGGTCGGGTTGATCGATCCGAAATAGGTGCCGCGCAAGGGACCCGAATTGACGATGCCTCCCGGGGTGAACTGATAGGTGCCGATCCCTGCGGCGACCAGGCGCTCGGGCTGGCCATTGCCCACGGCATAGGCGGGGTTGTCGATCTGGAAGAACCCGCTTTGCTGCCATTTTCGATCGATCGTATCGACGCCTTCCTGGGTGAAATAATCGCCGGCGAGCAGCAGCTTGCCCCGGCCATCGGCGAAATCGGTGCCGCCGGTCAGCCGCACGAGATGGTTCGGCACATCGCCATAGGTGGTGATGCCATATTCGTACTCGGCCTTGAGCCCGGTGAAATCCTTGTCGAGGATGAAGTTGACCACGCCGGCCACGGCGTCCGATCCGTAGGCCGACGAGGCACCGCCGGTCACGACCTCGACGCCCTTGATCAGCCCCTGCGGGACGGTCTGGACATCGACAAAGCCGACCGTGGCCGAGGCGACCGATCGCTGACCATCGATGAGGATGAGCGTGCGGTTCGCGCCCAGATTGCGTAGGTTGACCGTGGCAATCCCGGCCTGGCCGTTCGACAGCGAGCCCGAATTGGTCGAGGAGGACTGGCTGCCCTTCACTGCTGGCAGCGTGCTGACATAATCGCCGATATTCGCCTGGGGCTCGGCATCGAGCTCGGCCTCGGTGACGACATTGACCGGGGTGGGGGCATCATAGCCGTCGCGGGCGATGCGCGATCCGGTAACGGTGATGATCTTCTCGGCTTCGCCTTCACCCTCGGCCGCCTGCTCCGAAACCTGATCGCCTGCGGACTGGGCCAGCGCGGCAGAGGTCGCCGTCAGCGCCGGAAACGCCACCGCACAGGCGAGCAGCGCCTTGGTCCGAAGTAAATGTCGCGAATTGACTGTGTCGAATGACCCCATGAATGACCCCCCAATTATCTGGTTTGCAGGGCCTTTCGTCATCCTCCCCCATTTTGTTATTTTATGATGTCTTTTCCTTGCATTCAGGCAACGACAACGGCTTGGGCGCGGACAGAAAGTAATTTTCTGTCGCGCCTTGATGCAGATTGTCGGCCTGGTTCCCTGATCGCGGGGGCTATGCTGCCCCTTCGCCCTTGCAGGCTAACAGAAAAGCGGGCAGAATAAACAGCGAAATTCGCCAAAATTGTCCGCCATATGTGCGGAATATCAACCGAAAATGGGGAAAATGGATGAAATCCGCTGCGCTCGAGCTGGACAGGGTCGATTTCCGAATCCTCGAGGTGCTGGCGGCCGAGGGGCGCATATCGGATGTCGCTCTGGGCGAAATGATCAATCTTTCGAGCACTGCGGTGGCACGTCGACGCCGGATCATGGAGGATTCCGGAATAATCATGGGCTATAGCGCCCGCCTGTCCTTGCAGGAGCTGGGGTTTTCCGGAGTCGTTATTGTGATGGTTGAGCTCCGGTCGCAGGCAGAACATATCCTCGACGAATTCGAGCGCGAGGTCGTCAAATGCCCTTCGATATCCTATTGCGGATTCATCTCGGGCGATACGGATTTCATAATAATGATCCATGTGAGTTCGCTTGACGAATATGATGAAATCTACCGCCGCGAACTATCCAACCTGCCCAACGTCGCCAAGATCCGCAGCAGTTTCGTCCTGCGCGAAGTGGCACGCCGATCGGCCGTACCGATCATATTCGAGCGCGGCAAGAAGCTGGTGCGTCGCGCAGGCTGAGCCGGGTGCTCGATGCTGCGGCGAATCGGAGCTGTGCAGGGGAGGCAGTGCGATGGGGGAAAGTGGTGCCCGGGGACGGGATCGAACCGCCGACACTGCGATTTTCAGTCGCATGCTCTACCAACTGAGCTACCCGGGCATCGGGCCGCGCCGCACCGCTTGGGGGTGGGCTTTCAAGGCTCATCGCCAGACAGGCGATTTGGAGCGCCGCCTATAGGCAGGCTTGGGCAGGCTTGTCCATAGCAAAATCACCTGCCCGCGATTGCCGTTCAATCATATTCCGCATCGGGCCGGTCGGCGGGCGGACCGGGCACGCGATAGCCTTCGCCGAGCCATTGCAGCAGGTCGCGATCCTTGCAGGCCTTGCTGCAAAAGGGCGCGAAATCGGGGCGTGCGGGCTGCTTGCACAGCGGGCAGGGACGGGGGCTGGTCATCACGGCTGCATCTAGGGCTGGTGCGCCTCGACTGCAACCGGTCGCCCGGTGCGCCGCTGCAGGTCGTCGAGCCAATCAGGCTGGTGGGCGAGCAGCGCCGATTCGGCCGACGACAGCGCGAGCGCGATCGGTCCGGTGCCGCCCGCGCGCTCGGCGCTGCGCAGTTGGCCCAGCAGGCTCCAGCGCACCGGATCGGCGGCGTGCAGCTCGATCAGCGAAGCGCGGGCGCGGCGTGCGACGATCTGCATCAGGCCAAAGCCGTTGATCGCGGTTCGCTCGCACGGCACCGTCATGGCCGCATCGAACGCTTCGACCACCGCGCTGCGATCGGCCTTGTCGTCGAGCGCGGGAAAATCGATCACGATCCCGCCGCCGACGCCGTGCCGCCGGATGGCTTGAGCGAGCGCGGGGGCCGCGGCGAGCGCCAGCGCGCGCGGCGCGACATCGCCGTCGACATCGACCACCATCATCGCGGGTGTGGGCGAGAAGGTGAGCAGCCCGCCGGCAAAGGCAATCTGGCCGGTCTCGGCCTCCTCGATCAGCTCATGCCAGCCTGTTTCGGCCAACCGGTCGGGGCCGCCAGCGATGCAGTGCGTGATCTCGATGCCTTCGGCGCTCAGCCGGTCGATCAGACGCGGTGCCGCGCGCAGCGGCGTTTCGGCGGCGACGGGCCTGAGGCGCGGGGGCTTGGCGCGGCGGGTACCCGTTTCGATCATCGCCTCGCGCACGATCTCGGCGCGGATCGTCGCGCCCTCGCTTGCGCCCTTGGGCACGGGCTGCAGCATCGCCTCGCGGCCATCGGGCAGCTGCGCCCGGGCGCGATGGCCGCCCGCGCTCCTGGCGAGCAGCTTCACATCGACCACGGCGCCGACAGCATGTGCCTCATCGTGTCGCTGTATGCGGGCTTCGACGATCCGGCCTCGCGCGATCAGCGCTGCGCGCTCTTCGCCGATGCCGTCTTCGTAAAGCCAGTGGGCCATGTCAGGGCTTGAGCAGGCCGGCGCTGAGCAGCATGCTGCGGGTCTCGTACAGCGGGAGCCCCATGATGCCGCTATAGCTGCCCGATATCGACCGGATCAGCGCCTCGGCGCTGCCCTGGATGGCATAGCCGCCTGCCTTGCCCTGCCATTCGCCGCCCGCGATATAGGCTTCCACCTCGTCGGCATGCAGCCGCTTGAAGGTCACGATGCTTTCGGAAAGCCGGTGCAGCGCGCGTCCGCCGGGCAGCATCAGCGTCACCGCGGACAGGACCAGATGCCTTCGCCCGGAAATCAGGTCGAGGCACATGCGCGCATCGGCCTCGCTCTCGGCCTTGGGCAGGATGCGCCGCCCGGCAGCGACGACTGTATCGCCAGACAGTACAGCGCTTTCGGGATGCTGTGCGGCGATCACTGCCGCCTTTTCCGCCGCCATGCGCCGCGCATAGACGCGTGGAAGCTCGCCCTTGCGGGAAGATTCGTCGATATCGGCAGGAATGACCGCGTCCGCAGTGACCCCGATCCGCGCCAGCAACTGCTGGCGGCGGGGGCTGGCCGATGCGAGGATCAGCGGCACCATTATTTGAAGCGGTAGGTAATCCGGCCCTTGGTCAGATCATAAGGCGTCAGCTCGACCAGAACCTCGTCGCCCACCAGCACGCGGATGCGGTTCTTGCGCATCTTGCCGGCGGTATGGCCCAGGATTTCGTGATCGTTTTCCAGCTTCACGCGGAACATGGCGTTGGGAAGCAGTTCGACCACCTGGCCGCGCATTTCGAGAAGTTCTTCTTTTGCCATTCGGCCCCTGCAATGTGGTTTGCGTTGTGGCGGCACGACGTTCCGCACCACCTGTCTGCGCGGACATGACACCCATGAGGCCGCGCAAAGTTCAGCGCGCCTTACAGACAAAGCGTGCAAAAGAAAAGACGGGAGTTTGCAAGGGGCAGGGCGACGCGCCGAACCGAGAGCGCAGCTAAAAATTGTTACAATTCATGACTGGGCAATCCGGGTCGGCGCATCATATTGCGCTGCAACAGATAAATCCCCCCAGGCGCTTCCCCCGTGCCGAAGACAAAGAGATGCTGTTCCCCATGACCCCTTCGCTCCCCCTGAGGTCCGACGATGCCGTTGCCATGCGCCGCCTGTTCGGCTTGTCCCTTGCGTCGGCACTGCTGATCGCGACGAGCCCTGCCGCGCTGGCGGCTTCGCTGGACGGGGCCGAGGTCGATGCGAAGGCCGCGAGCGCCACCGTCGCGCAGGCGCAGGATGCAGCGCAAACTCCCGCCGACCCGCCGCCGCCCGATACCGAGCCCGACGATGACGGCGAGACCATTGTCGTCCGGGCCGAGCGGTTGCGCGGATCGATCCAGACCGACATCCCGCCGGTCACCGAACTCGATGCGCAGGATGTCGCCAGCTATGGCGCCTCGTCGCTCGCCGAACTGCTGCAGCAGATCGCGCCGCAGACCGGCAGCGCGCGCGGGCGCGGCGGCGATGGCCCGGTCGTGCTGCTCAACGGCCAGCGCGTTTCGGGCTTCCGTGCGATCCGCGACATTCCGCCCGAAGCCATCGCCAAGGTCGAGGTGTTTCCGGAGGAGCTCGCGCTCAAATACGGCTTCCGCCCGGACCAGCGCGTCATCAACTTCGTCCTGGTCGAGAATTACCAGAGCCTGGCAGCGGAGGTCGACAATGGCCTGTCGACCCAGGGCGGCTATGGCACGACCGAATTCGAAGGCACCTTCACCAAGCTGGGCAAGAACACCCGGCTGATCGTCGATGTCGAATATGAAATGGCCACCGCGCTGCGCGAGAGCGAGCGCGGCATCGTCCAGCCGGACAGCAGCGCACCCTTCGCTCTCGGAGGGAATGTCGGCGCATCGCCATTTGGAACGGGCGCGGAGATCAGCCCGGCGCTGAGCGCGCTTGCCGGGCGGCCGGTGACGCTGGCGGGCGTGCCGCAGGGGTTGACCGGCGCCCCGGCGCTTTCGGCCTTTACCAATGCGCCCAACACCACCGATCTGGGCGAATTCCGCACGCTCATTCCGAATTCGGACCGTATCCAGGCGAACGCGACCTATGCCCGCAATCTCGGGCCCGACACCAATGTCCAGGTCAACGCGACCTATACCAACAATTTCGCGACCTCGCTGCTCGGCCTCAATACCGCGACGTTCACCGTGCCCGCGGCCAACCCGTTCAACCCGTTCGGGCGCGATGTCAGCCTGCTCACCGCGTTTGGCGATCCGCGCGCGATCACGCGGACGGTGGATACCGACACCTATTCGCTCGGCTTCAATGCCAATGGCGTGCTGCCCGCGAACTGGAAATGGGCACTGACCGGCGACTATACCCGCATCGATACGCTGACGATCATCGACCAGCCCGTGGATACCAGCGCGGTGCAGGCCGCGATCTCGCGGACGACCGGGGCGATCAACCCGTTCACCGGGACACTCGGCACGTTGTTGCCGGGCCTGGTCAGCGATTCCGCCGAAAGCCGCAACCAGCTGTTCAACGCGCAGTTCACCGCCAATGGCAAGCTGACCGATCTTCCCGCCGGCCCGGTCAACCTGACCCTGGTCGGCGGCTTTGCCCGGCGTCTGCAGGATTCGACCGACAGTCGCAGGGCAGGGCAGGGCAGCGTCTCGCTGACCCGCAGCGAGGCCAATGTTTCTGCGAACATCGATGTGCCTCTGGTCGACACCTATATGTCGGACTGGTTCGGCAAGCTCTCGGTCAACGGCAATCTCGGCTATCGCGAGCTCAGCGATATCGGCGGGCTGCTGAGCTTCGGCTATGGCCTGAACTGGTCGCCGACCGACACGCTCACGATCCAGGCCTCGCTGATCGGCGAGGAGGCAGCCCCGGGCATCGGCCAGCTGGGCGATCCGCAGATCGTCACCCCCAATGTCAGCACCTTCGACCTTGCGCGCAACGAAACCGTGCTGGCGACGATCATTTCGGGCGGCAATCCGCTGCTCACGGCGGAAGAGCGGCGCGACGTCAAGGTGTCGCTGAGCTATCGTCCTCCGTTCGTCGAGGGGCTCGATTTCCTCGCCGAATTCATCCGCAATCGCAGCTATGGCACCACCGCGTCCTTCCCGATCCTGACGCCCGAGATCGAGGCGGCATTTCCCGATCGGATCATCCGCGATACCGATGGCACGCTGCTCGCGATCGACCAGCGCGCGATCAACTACGACCGCGTGACCAGCGACCGGCTGCGCTATGGCATCAATTTCTCGAAACGGATCGGCGGCGAGGCGCGCGGCGGTGGCGCTGGCGGCCCCGGTGGTCCCGGCCGGCAAGGAGCGGGCGGTCCGCCGCCGGGCGGTCCCGGTGGCG
>AYSC01000055.1:123-21906 GCA_000503195.1 Blastomonas sp. CACIA14H2 | reverse complement strand
TGCGGCAGCGCAGCCCCCCTCCCAACCCTCCCCCCTGAAGGGGAGAGGGCAAGAGCAGCTTGTAGCGGCAAAGGCTTGGGCATAAAAGAAGCTATGCGCAAAACCAAGCCGACTGAAGTATTCGCTGTCGACATCGACTCGTCAATTGACACGTGTGACAAGCTTTTCAGCAGAGTTACAGACGTTGCGTATCTTGGGTATGGTACCTTCAGCGGCTGGGATGCCTTTATTGAAATGTTCGATGACCGGCTACAGTGGAGCGATATCGAGCTGACAATTCGCAACCGGGATCTATCGCAACTGCCAGCAAGAGACAGGCAGGTCTGGTGTGATGTGCTGCGCGATCTCCAGGCCCGCCATCCAGCTAAGCTCAAAGTCTCGCCCCCAGTCGATTTATGACCCGCTCAGGCTGGATAACGTCCCGCCACCCAGCCCCGCTCATCCTGAGCAGCGGGCGCAGCCCGCGTCGTCGAAGGACCCGCACCCACGCTGACCATATAGCGGGGCCTTCGACAGGCTCAGGCTGAGCGGAGGTGGGTGGCTATGAATATCAAATCGGGCTATTGCCATTCCATGTTGAAAAAGCTGTTCGCGGTCATAGCATTGTTCGTGCTCGAGGGTTGCACCGCCGATTGCAAAGACACTGTCGTTGAACGGTTGCTTTCTCCTGACGGCAAGCATGAAGCCGTTCTATTTCAGCGCGACTGCGGCGCGACAACTGGCTTCACCACTCAGATATCCGTGGTTGAAACTGGCGAGGAGGTTTCAGGCCGCGGCAATGCATTCGTGGCCGACGACGATCACGGAAATGCCCGGGTTGGAGCTTGGGAAGGCCCTTGGGCGGAAATAAACTGGCTATCGGCAAATCGCGTCCGGATCAGATACGCTCGCAAGGCGCGGATTTTCAATCAAAGCGAAACCGTCAGACCAGTCAAAATAGTCTACCAGCCAATCTGATTTCAGAGCTGCCACCCCTCAAGGCACCACCACCTGCCGGATCGCCGTCCCGCTCGCCAGTTCATCGAACAGCGCGTTGATCTCGGACAGCGGGCTCACCGAGGTCAGCAGCTTTTCCACCGGCATGCGGCCGACGCGCCAGAGGGCGATGTAGCGGGGGATGTCGCGCGAGGGGATCGCGTTGCCCATATAGCTGCCCATCAGCGTCTTGCCGTCGCCGACCAGCGAGACTGCCGGGATCGAGAGCATGTCCGCCGGGTTGGGCAGGCCGACGGTAACAATCCGCCCGCCGCGCCGCGCCAGGCCATAGGCTTTTGCCAGCACCGGCGCCTTGCCGACGGTCTCGATCACCAGATCGGGCTTGCGGCCCAGGGCGGCGACCACCGCTTCCTCGGCATCCTGCGGATCGACGGCGGCCACCGCCCCCAGCTCCAGCGCCAGCGCGCGCTTGGCGGGAACGGGGTCGATCGCGATCACCGGATGCGCGCCGCCCGCGATCGCCGCCATCAGCGCGGCAAGGCCCACGCCGCCCAGGCCATAGACCACGACGCTTTCGCCCGCGCGCAACGCACCGCCGTTGAGCACCGCGCCCGCGCCGGTCAGCACCGCGCAGCCGAACAAGGCGGCGATCTCGACCGGAATGTCGCCATCGATTCTGACTGCCGAACGCCGGTCGACCACCGCATGGCTCGCAAAGGCCGAGGAACCGAGATGATGTTGCACCGGCACGCCGTTCTCCGACAATCGCCGCTCCCCGCCGAGCAAAGTCCCCGCGCCGTTCGCCGCCGCACCGTTGCCGCACAAATAGCCCTCGCCCGAATGGCAGCTGGGGCAGTGCCCGCAAAGGGGAAGGAAACTCAGCACTACCCGGTCGCCGGGCGCAAAATGCTGCGCAGCGATTGCGCCCGGCTTGAGCACCGTCGCCACCGCCTCATGCCCCAGCGCCATCGGCATCGGGCGCGGGCGGTCGCCGTTGATGACCGATAGGTCGCTATGGCAGAGCCCGGCGGCCTCGATCTTGACCAGCATCTCGTCCGGCCCCGGCGGCGCGAGATCGACCTCGGCCAGGCGCAGCGGACGGGTGGTGGCATAGGGGCCCTTGTGGCCGATGCGGTCGAGAATGGTCGCGGTGATCTTCATATGCCTCACCTCATGCCGTCTCGCCCGCGCGCCCGCAAGCGCCGCGCCGCCCCCTCGCCCGACTAGCGAACAGACGCGAGCTGGTACATGATCTCGGCATAGCCCAAAGTCGCCTCGGTGATTCCGGCGACCTTGGGATTGGTCGATTCCACCACATAATATTCGTCCGGGGCGTGCGCGCCGCTGCCATGGCCGATGCCGAAATGCCCGGCGGGGATGCTGACCGGCGGCGCGGTGAACACCGCACCGGGCCAGGAGCCGGCGAGCCGCGGGTTGAGGTTCGCCTTTACGCCGAGCTTCGCATAGGCCGCCAGCTCCGCCTTGATCACCCGGCTGTCCTCCGCGACCTCGGTCGGGTCATAGCCGCCCGAGACATTGGCCTCGATATCGGTAAAGCCACGGCTGTCGAGATGCGCGCGCAGCTTCGCTTCGGCCTCGGCACGGGTCTGGTTGGGGACGAGACGGAAGTCCATCTTGGCGACCGCGCGGCCGGGCAGCACGGTCTTGCCGCCGGGGCCGGTATAGCCCGCGACCAGACCCTCGATATTCGCGGTCGGCTCCTGCGCGAGGCGCACCAGCGCCTGTTCGAACGGCAGGTCGTCGATCCAGTGGGTGAGCCCGAACGCCTGCTTCATCTGCGCCTCGTTCATACCCTTCGCGGCTTCTGCGATCAGCGCCTTTTCGCGGTCCGTCAGCGGGCGGACATTGTCGCTCCACCCGCCGATCGCGACATTGTTCCCATCGGGCGTGACCAGCGTCTGCAGCGCCTGGACCAGCCGCCAGGCGGGCGAATCGACCATCGCCTTGTAGCTCGAATGGATGTCGCCCTTCGGCCCCCTGCCCCATTTCTCGCCGCTCGCGACCAGTTCGAGCTCGATCACCCCCTTGGAGCCGAGATTGACCTGCACCTCGCCATTCGCGCCCTGCCAGCTCGCGGGAATGAAGATGCCCTCGCACCGCTTGAGCGCGGCGAGCACATCGGGCTGCGTGGCGATCTGCTTGAAATGGGGCGAACCGATCTCCTCCTCGCCCTCGCACAGCAGCACGAGGTTGACCGGCGGCTTGACCCCCGCCTTCTTCATCGCGTGCAGCGTGGCGAGCAGCGTCGCTTCGGGGCCTTTCTGGTTGACCGCGCCGCGCCCCATGATCGCCTTGCCCCAGCCGGGCTTGTCGACGATCCGCGCCTCGAGCGGCGGCGACGACCATTCCGCCGGATCGAACTGCTTGACGTCGTACATGAAATAGATGCCGAGCGTGCGCTTCGCGCCATTGTCCATGACGCCGAACACCCCCGGATGGCCGTCCGACGGCACGGTGGCGACGCCGGTAAAGCCGGCGGATCTGGCGAGGTCCGCCATATAGGCCGCGCCTTCGGCCATGTTCAGGTTCTCCGCCGCGATCGAGGGCAGCCTGATCCAGTCCTGGATGCGCCTGATGTCGACCTCGCGGTTGCTTTCCGCCGCCTTGCGGATGCGCGCCATCTCGCTTTCCGCCGCTGCCAGCGCCGCCCCACCCCCGGCGGTCAAGGCCATGCCGGAGCCGAGCAGCGCGGCAGAGCGCAGCATCGTGCGGCGGCTGGGGGTAGCGGTTTCGGAATCGATAATGGACATGGTTCTCGGCCTCGCAGCAGCATGGAAATCGGCGGCAGGCTGAACCAGCGCCGCCAAAGTTGCAATGCGTAACACGATGTAAACCGAATCGACCTAAACGCCTGAATTCGCTTGACCTTGATCTGAGGTTCTACAACGGGTCGCCCGCTTCATGAGCATGCAGAATTTTGCCCAACAGCATGGTGAATTGCTGGCCCAGGCCGATGCGATCCTGGGTGCCGTCACCGTCGGAACAGAAGCGGCGCTGCGCAAATTGCCAGGGTTGCGGCTCGGCTTCTCACGGCTGGTGAACAGCCATTGCAGCGTCGAGATCCGGATGGTCAACACGCGGGCAGCGGAGATGGACAAGGATCCCGAAAAGGCGAAGCTGCTGCGCCGCTTTCATGATGAACTGCTGATGTGGCGTGGCGATCTGATGGATTGCAATGCGAACTGGCCGCAACGACGCGTGGCGGAAGATCGCGCGGGATTTCTCTCGACGTTCCGAGGTCTCAACGACCGGTTGAAGGCGCGCGTGCGCTGGGAAGAGCAGGTCTTCTACCCCGCGATATTCGGCCTGCCCGCGCGGCGTTGATCACTCGACCCAGGCGGTCCGGCTGCGCGTGACGTGGAACAGCGGCTGCATGGGCTGCGCGGCGACATCGGCGAGCGGAATGGCGGTGGCGCAGGTTGCGCACTCGGCGCTCATCCGGCCGACATGCCAGTGCTTGCCACCACAGCCGGGGCAATGGTTGACATCGCCGGCATGATAGAGCGGCATGAACCCGCGTCCGGCAATGCGTCGCGCAAAGCTGTGTCCCGCGGCCAGCACATGGGCGGGGTCAAAGGCGGGGCGGGCATAGTGCATCGTCATGGCTTCACGTCCTTCATCGGTCCCATGCCTTACGCACGGGCGGCAGAACGGTTTCCTTCCACGATAAACCGTTCACCGCATATCTATTCCCGTTATCCCCACGCGCTGTGACGGGCAGCATGATCTTCCTGAACGCTCCACAACGAAAGCGGCTTGCGCCGCATAACATTTGATATAATTATGATATCATGATTATCGAATCGGAGGGCGTTTCAGATGCAGCAGAATTCCTCTTTTGACGGCACCCCGGGCAGCGGCGCGATGGTCGCGAGCACCGAAAACGCGGCCAGCACATTCAACGGCTATATCTTCCTGCTCCTGTTGCTGATTTCCATGCTGCTGCCGGTGCTGGGCGTGAGCATGCTCAAGGACGGAGACATGCGGGGCCTGGTGCTGGCCATTGCCAGCGGCATCGCCTTCCTGTTCATCATCAGCGGCTTCTACATGCTCAACCCGAACGAGGCGGCGGCGATCCAGCTGTTCGGCAGCTACAAGGGCACCGATCGCAACACCGGACTGCGCTGGCGCTGGCCGTGGCTCAGCCGCAAGAAGATTTCGGTGCGCGTGCACAACGTCACCTCGGAAAAGGTCAAGGTGAACGACCTGCGCGGCAACCCCGTCGAGATCGCGACCAACGTCGTTTGGCGCGTGGCGGATACCGCCAAGGCGCTGTTCGATGTCGAGAATTACCAGGAGTTCGTCGATATCCAGATCGAGAGCGCGGTCCGCGTCATCGGTGCGCGCTATCCCTATGACGAGTTCAACGCCGACGAGGTGACGCTGCGCGGCGATGCCGACGAGGTGAGCCACGAACTGGAAAAGCAGTTGCAGGAGCGCGTCGGCACGGCGGGCGTGCAGATCGACGAATGCCGCCTGACGCACCTGGCTTATGCGCCCGAGATCGCGCAGTCGATGCTGCGCCGCCAGCAGGCCGAAGCGGTGATCGCCGCGCGCTCGCGGCTGGTCGAGGGTGCGGTGACCATGGTCGAGCATGCCCTTGCCATGCTGAGCGAGAAGAACGTCGTGCACCTCGACGACGAGCGCAAGGCGGCGATGGTCTCCAACCTGATGGTGGTGCTGTGCGGCGAGCGCGACACCCAGCCGGTGGTCAATGCCGGGTCGCTCTATTGACCTGAGACATGCCCAGTCCGCCGCCCAAGAAATCCTTCGCGCTGCGCCTCGATCCGTCGCTCCATGCGGCGATCGAGCGCGCAGCCGCGCAGGAATTGCGCAGCGTGAATGCCGAGATCGAGATCCTGCTGCGCGAGGCGCTCAGCCGGCGCGGCATCCGGCTCGCGCCGCCGGAGCAGCGCCCCCGGGGGCGTCCGCCGAAGGAATGACGGCAGGCCGCAGCATCGCCGCTTGACCCTGACGCAGCGTCATCCCGCATAAGGCCGGTATCGGCGATTCGGGAGGCACCCATGCGAACGGTGAAACAGGTGGCCAAGGCTTCGGGCGTCAGTGTCCGCGCGCTGCACCATTACGACCATATCGGCCTGTTGACGCCGGAGACCGGCGCGAACGGCTACAGGCTTTACGGGCAGGAGCACATGCTGCGCCTGCAGCAGATCTTGTTCTATCGCGAGCTGGGCGTGCCATTGGCCGAGATCGCCCGCATCCTCGACGACCCAGGTTATGATACGCGCGGCGCGCTGATCGATCTGCGCCGGCGGGTGGAAGGCGAAATCCGCCAGCGGCGCGACCTTGCGCGGACCATCGACCATACCCTGTCACTGCTCGATGCAGGCAAGGCACTGGACGAGAAGCGGCTGTTCGACGGGGTGAGCCGCGAGCAGCAGGCGGCCTGGGAGGCCGAGATCGTCGAGCGCTATGGCGAACAGGCGGCCGAAACGATCGCCCAGAGCCAGGCCGCGGTAGCGGCGTTGAGCAGCGAGGACTTTCTGGCGCTGCGGCGCGATATCGACAGGCTGCACCAGGCCTTTGTCACGCTGATCGAGGCGGGCGGAACGCCCGGCTCCCCAGCGGCACAGGCGCTGACGGCGCAGCATTACGACTGGGTGTGCCGGTCGTGGCGGCCCGATGCGCAGGCCTATGCCGCGCTGGGTCAGCTCTACTGCGATCAGGGTGATTTCCGGGACATGTATGATGGCCTGCACCCCCATCTTGCCGCTTTCCTGGCTGCGGCGATGGCGGTGTATGCCCAGGTCCGGCTGCAAGGTCCGGACCAGTGAACCGCCGGGAATTTCTGGTCGCCGCTGGCACGATGGGAGCAATGGGAACCATGACGGAGCAAGCCAAAGCGGCACCCGCAGAAAGCGATGCGCTGGTAACGGTATCGGGCGTGGAGGTGGCCTGCCGCCTCCGCCTTGCCGATGGCGCACCCAAGGGTGCGGTGCTCATCCTGCCCGGATCGCTCTACAGCGATGTCGATGGCAACTATCCCGCGATGAACCTGCGCCCGCATGCCTATGCCGATCTGGCGCGCCAACTGGCTGCCCGGGGTTTCGCATCGCTGCGCATGGCCAAGATCGGGCCCGGCACAGGATCGCGCGTCATCGATGCGGAGGCAGCCCAGAAGCACCGGGATTTTGCCATGCGGGTGGTGGTGGCAGAGGCGGGGCTCGATCTGCTGCAACGCTCCGTGACAGCCTCGCCCCTGCTCGTCGCCGGGCATAGCGAAGGCGCGGTGGTTGCCTCGCTTCTGGCGCAAGGTCCGGCTGGCGCGCAACTGGCTGGCGTGGTCAGCCTGTCGGGCCCGGCGCTGCGGTTGCTGACGCTGATGCGCGACCAGGTCGCCGCGATGGCCCCGCCGGGCGTTCCGCCCCAACTGGCGATGTTCGACCGCACGGTCGCAGCAATCCGCGCGGACGAGCCGGTCCCCGCCGAAGCGCTGGCGGATCCGTCCAGCACGATGCTGGCGAGCATGCCGCCGCCGGCCCATGCGTATCTGCGCAGCGTCGATTCCGTGGATCCGCTGGCCGAGATCGCACGGGTAGAGCAGCCGGTGCTGATCGTGCAGGGCGGTCGCGACGATTCCGTGCCACCAGCCCATGCCGATCAGCTGCGCGCGGCTCGCGCGACGCTTCCGACCCGGATGGCCTTTTTCGAGGAGCTCACCCATTTCTACAAACAGGCGCCAAAGGGCATGACACCGATGCGGTCCATGGCGCTGGAGAGCGACAGCGATCCCGGGGTGGCCGATGCCATCGCGCGCTGGGCGCTGGGCGCTGGCGCTGGCGCAGGCCGGGTGAAACGTCAGCCGGAAGCACCATGCCACGCCTGGCGAGAGGATCGTTCGCAATTACCATCAAGGCGTGCTAGGGTCGGCCTATCCGATAACCTGGATCGCCGATAACGCGTGCAACCGCGCGCGCTGCTGCCTGATCGTCTGGAAGTCCGACGAGGAGAGCATCGATGCGTTTCACCGAAAAATTCTGCCGCGAGCAGGAAAGCCTGCAGATCGCCAAGGCCGAAAGCGAACCGCTCAAGAACCGTCAAGGCATCGCGCTCGATGCAGCCAAGGCCTGGGATGCGGCGGCCAAGATCGCGCAGAAGCACGAAGCCGGGCAGCAACCGCTCGACAGACTCGACGCTGCGCTCGTTCGCGAATTCGCCGAGGAAGGCGCAGCCGGTGTGGTGGACGACGAACCGGCGCCTGACGAGCGCATCGCTGCCGCGCTGCGCTGACGGTCAGGCGAGGCGATTCCCTGCAGGATCCCCGGCGCTCAACCATCTCCGGTGAAGGCCGTGGCCGCCTTTCGCGCGCCTGGCCTTCACACTGAAGAATGCCTGCAAGCCTGATTTCTCGCCAGGAACTCTTTGCAAAGGCAGCAGTTTTCTCCTCTGCGCCTCGGGTCCTTTGGAAACGAGGCCGAGGGGAGGAGCGATGATCATGGGGAACCAGCCTACCGCCTTCGCAGCGACGTTCTTCCACGGCACGCGGGCCGATCTCGCGCCGGGAGACAGGATCGATATCGGCTATCGGTCCAATTTCCTCACCGACGGTGCCTTGTCCTGGGTCTATTTCACCTCCACGCTCGATGCTGCCATCTGGGGTGCCGAACTTGCGCTGGGCGAAGGACGGCAACGCATCTATCTGGTCGAACCGACCGGTCCGCATTTTGACGACCCCAATGTCACCGACAAGAAATTTCCCGGCAACCCGACCATGTCCTATCGCTCGCAGCACCCGCTGAGGGTGCTGGCCGAGGTCGTCGGCTGGGAAGGCCATCCGCCAGACATGGTGCAGGCGATGAAGGACGGACTTGCCCGACTCGCACAGGAGGGCGGGCAGCCGATCATCGACTAGCCGGCATCCGGCACCCACGCACTCAGCACCGCACCCATCTCCGGCCGGGGCCGTTCCTCGAGCGGCTGGCCTGCAGTGCCAATGAACACGAAACCCGCGATCTGCTCGGGCGCGGACCCGAACAGGTCGCGTACGGCATCGCTGTAGCTCGGCCAGCCGGTGATCCAGCCGCCGACAAAGCCGTGCGCGTGGACGGCGTGGAGCAGGTTCATCACGAAGGCCCCGGCCGAAAGCTGCTGTTCCCACAGCGGAATCTTGCTCGATTCGCGAGGCGAATAGAGCACGACCAGCAGTTCGGGGGCCTGGCGGGCGAAGCTCTCCATCGCCTCGATCTCGAGCCGCCCGGCTTCGGGCTTTTCGGCGCGATAGGCGCTCGTGAGCCTTGCCGCGAACGCATCGCGCTGGTCGCTCGCCACATGCACGACGCGCCAGGGGTTCAGCTTGCCATGATCAGGCGTGCGCAGCGCGGTGGCCACGATCGCGCGCATCTGCGCGGCGTCGGGGCCGGGCGCAATCATGTCGCGCGGGCGACCCGAGCGGCGGCTGGCGAGATAGCGGGGCAGCGAGGACAGGTCGTTGAATTCGGTCACTTGAGGCTCCGGAGGGGCGGAAAGGCGGCAGTCTGGTATCAACTGCAACAAGGCGCTTCACACCCGCGCATTTTTGTCTAGGTTGCAGCCCACGCTATGGACGGCCTGGGGGCGGGCCGCCAACTGAAAAATTCGACGGGAGAAATGCGATAATGGCCAGCGGTTATGCCGTGAGCGGCGATTCCAAGGGCACATTCCTGGGCCATCCCAAGGGCCTGTATGTGCTGTTCTTCGCAGAGATGTGGGAACGCTTTTCCTATTACGGCATGCGCGCGCTGCTGATCTTCTACCTCACCAAGCACTGGCTTTTCTCGGACGAGCAATCGGGCGTCATCTACGGCGCGTACACGGCGCTGGTGTACATCACCCCCGTGCTGGGTGGTTATCTCGCCGACAAATATTTGGGCCAGCGCAAGGCGGTGACCTATGGCGCGGTACTGCTGACCTTCGGCCATCTGCTGATGGGTTTCGAGGGCAATGGCGGGCAGGATCCGGCCTCGCTCAGCATCTTCTGGCTGGCGCTTGCCTTCATCATCGTGGGCTCGGGTTTCCTCAAGGCCAATATCTCGGTGATCGTCGGCCAGCTCTACCCGCGCACCGACGTGCGCCGCGACGGCGCCTACACGATCTTCTACATGGGCATTAACCTCGGCGCGTTCCTGGGCTCGCTCGCCTGCGGCTATCTGGGCGAGGTCTATGGCTGGTCCTACGGCTTCGGCGCGGCGGGCGTCGGCATGGCGCTGGGCCTGGTCGTGTTCATCCTGGGCAAGCCGCTGCTGTGCGGACGCGGCGAAGCGCCCGACGCCGCTGCGCTCGCCAAGCCGGTGATGGGCCTCAAGCTCGAATGGCTGCTCTATGCCATCGGCGTGGCGGCCGTGCTCGGCATCTGGGTGCTGATCCAGTATCAGGAAGTCGTCGGCTGGCTGCTGCTCGCCTCGGGCGTCGTGCTGGTCGGCTATGTCCTGCTCACCGCCGTGACCAAGCTGCCGCGCGAGGACCGCGACCGCATCTTTGCCGCGATGTTCCTGATCCTGGGATCGGTGCTGTTCTGGGCACTGTTCGAACAGGCCGGGTCCTCGCTCAACCTCTATACCGACCGCTATGTCGATCGCGGCGGCGTGCCGGCCTCGGTCTTCCAGTCGGTCAACGCGATGTACATCGTGCTGCTCGCCCCGATCTTCGCGACCATCTGGACGCTGCTCGGACGCAAGGGGCTCGAGCCCAGCGCACCAGCCAAGTTCGGCCTGGCGATGATCCAGCTCGGCGCGGGCTTCCTGGTGCTGGTTGCGGGCGCGGCGGCGACCGGACCCGGCGTGCCGACCCCGGTCCTGTTCATCTTCCTCATCTACCTGCTCCACACCATGGGCGAGCTTTGCCTCTCGCCGGTGGGCCTCAGCGCGATGAACCGGCTGGCGCCGGCGCATATGGCCTCGCTGATCATGGGCACCTGGTTCTTCGCCTCGGCCTCGGGCAATTTCGCGGCAGGCCTGATCGCGGCGGCGACGGGTTCGGAAAAGGCGAGCGGCGAAGGCGCAGGCCAGCAGACCGTGCTCGACGTCTATTCGCAGATCGGCTGGATCGCGATTGCCGTCGGTATCGGCGTGCTCGTCATCGCGCCGCTGATCAAGAAGCTGATGCACCTCGATACGCTCAAGGATGCCGAACCGCTGGCGGGCGAGAACGAACTCGCCGAGAACCAGGCGGCAGGCGTGCATCCGGCGACGCGCGGTGCCTGATATCAACGACAAAACCACTTCCGAACTGCGACAGGGAAAGAACATGCGATACGGGTATCTTGCGCCCCTGGCGGCCATTGCGGTCGTCGGGTGCGCCAACACGACGACGGCAGAGAAGCCTGCCAGCACGAGCAGCAGCAGCACCGCCAAGGCCGAGAAGGTCAGCATCAACGAAAATCCCTATCCCAGCACCTACAAGCCCTATCCGGGCCAGCCGACCGCGATCCGCAACGTCACCATCTTCGATGGCGAAGGCGGACAGATCGACAATGGCGTGGTGTTCTTCACCGACGGCAAGATCACCGCGGTGGGCGATGCGAATACGCCGATCCCGGCGGACATCGCGGTGATCGACGGGCGCGGCAAGTTCGTAACGCCGGGCATCATCGACATTCACAGCCATCTCGGCGACTATCCCTCGCCCGGCGTGTCGGCGCATTCGGACGGCAACGAGGCGACCAGCCCGGTCACCGCCGATGTCTGGGCCGAACACAGCGTCTGGCCGCAGGACCCCGGCTTCAGCCGCGCGCTCGCCAATGGCGGCGTCACCTCACTTCAGATCCTGCCCGGCTCGGCGAACCTGTTCGGCGGGCGTTCGGTCACGCTCAAGAACGTGCCTGCGCGCACGATGCAGGCGATGAAATTCCCCGGCGCGCCCTATGGCCTCAAGATGGCCTGCGGCGAAAATCCCAAGCGCGTCTATGGCAGCCGCAACCAGAAGCCGGCCAGCCGCATGGGCAACCTCGCCGTCAACCGCCAGACCTGGGCACGCGCGGCCGAATACAAGGCGCGCTGGGACGAGTATGAGAAGAAGGGCGGCACCCCGCCCGCGCGCGACATCGGCATGGATACGCTGAAGGCGGCGCTGGAAGGCAAGATCCAGATCCACAACCATTGCTATCGCGCCGACGAGATGGCCATCGTCATCGATATGGCCAAGGAGTTCGGCTATACCGTCTCCACCTTCCACCACGCGGTCGAGAGCTACAAGATCGCCGACCTGCTGCGCGAGAACAATATCTGTTCCGCCGTCTGGGCCGACTGGTGGGGCTTCAAGATGGAATCGTACGACGGCATTCCGGAGAACGCCGCGATCATCCAGAATGCGAACGCCTGCACGATCATCCATTCGGACGACCAGGACCAGATCCAGCGCCTGAACCAGGAAGCCGCCAAGGCACTCGGCGACGGCCGCCGCATGGGCTTCAACATTTCGGACGCCACCGCGATCCGCTGGTTGACCTACAACCCTGCCAAGGCGATGGGCATTGCCGATCAGACCGGCAGCCTGAAGCCAGGCAAGATGGCCGATGTCGTGCTGTGGAACGCCAATCCGCTCTCCGTCTATGCCCGGCCCGAAAAGGTCTGGGTCGATGGCGCGCTGCTTTATGATGCCAATGATCCCAAGCGCCGTCCGGTGAGCGATTTCGAGCTGGGCCAGCCGGGTGAGGGAGACACGAAATGATGAAATCCCTCTTTTCGCTGAGCGTGGCCGCTGCCGCGCTGCTCGCCTCGCCTGCGCTCGCACAGACCGTCGCCATCACCGGCGGCAAGGTCGTGATCGGTGACGGCAGCGCCCCCATCGAGGGCGGCACCGTGGTCCTGCGCGATGGCAAGGTCGTCGCTGCCGGCTCGGGCGTCGCCGTGCCCGCGGGCGCGCAGGTGGTCGATGCCTCGGGCCGCTGGGTCACCCCCGGGCTGTTCGCAGGCTTCAGCCGTCTGGGCCTGGTCGAGGTCGAGGCGGTCAACGAGACCAACGATTCGAGTGCGAGCCGCGGCGAATTCTCCGCCGCGATCGATGTCACCCCCGCGATCAATCCCAAGGTCAGCGCGGTCGCGGTCAACCGCGCCGCCGGCATCACCCGTGCGGTCGTCGCGCCGATCGCCCCTGCCGCGATCTTCGCAGGCATGGGCGCGGTGATCGATCTGGGCGACGATTACAACGCCGTCACCCGGGCCCGTGCCTTCCAGTTCGTCGAACTGGGCGAGACGGGATCGGCCAAGGCGGGCGGCAGCCGCGCCTCGGCGTTCCTCGAGTTCCGCAACGCGCTGATCGAGGCGCGCGCGCTCGCCAATGGCCAGCGCGGGGTGCCCGCGCATCCGCACGATGCTCTGCTCAATCGCCAGGATGCCGCAGCGCTGGTGCCGGTGGTCAATGGCGAGATGCGCCTGCTGGTGCATGTCGAGCGCGCTGCCGACATTCTCAATGTGCTCAAGCTGCGCGAGGAGTTTCCCGCGCTCAAGCTCGTGCTCGCGGGCGTGTCCGAAGGCTGGCTGGTCGCGAACCAGATTGCGGCGGCGGGCGTGCCCGTGATCGCCTCGGCGCTCAACGACCTGCCGTCCGAGTTCGAGAAGACCGCCGCCACCCAGTCGAATATCGGCCGGATGAAGCGCGCGGGCGTGACCGTCTCGATCGGCATGATCAACGATAACGACGCGCACCGGCTGCATTATTCGCCTCAATATGCGGGCAATCTCGTCGCGCTGCAGCGCGTTCCGGGCGCGAGCGGGCTGACCTGGGACCAGGCGTTCGCCGCGATCTCGTCCGGCCCGGCCCAGGCGCTGGGCGTCGACGCGATGCTCGGCAGCCTCAAGCCCGGTCGCGCCGGCGATGTCGTGATCTGGGACGGCGATCCGCTCGAGCTGTCGAGCGCGCCCGTCGCGGTGATGATCGATGGCGTGCAGCAGCCGCTCGACAATCGCCAGGCGAGGCTGCGCGACCGGTATCGCACCCCGCAGGAAGGGGCTTTGCCCAAGGCGTACGAACGCTAAGATGCGGTGAAACGGGGACTCGCCGAGGCGAGCCCCGGCACACCGGGGGAGAGCGGCGATGCAGGGCTATGCGATGCTGTTGGCGGGAGCGGTCGGCTTTGTCGGCAGCCATTTCGCGATGTCGCACCCCTTGCGCGCCGGGCTGGTCAGGCGCCTCGGCGACAAGGGCTTCCAGATCGTCTATACGCTCGTGTCCTTCGGCACGCTGTTCCTGATGGTCGAAGGCTTCCAGCGCGCGCCGGTCAGCGCGCCGTTCTGGGCAGCGAACGACCTGCTCTGGGCAGTCTCGACGCTGCTGATGCTGATTTCCGCGATCCTCTTTGTCGGCTCGCTGATCGGCAACCCGGCGCTGCCCGTGCCCGAGGCGGCGGCCAAGCGGATTGCGGTCAAGGACCCCGGCGGCGTGTTCCGCATCACCCGCCATCCGATGATGTGGGGCTTTGCGTTCTGGGGCGTGGCGCATATCCTGATCGCGCCCAGGATCGACACCTTCATCCTGTGCGGCGCGATCATCACGCTCGCGCTGGTTGGCGCGAAGCTGCAGGACGGCAAGAAATTCGTGCTGATGGGCGATGCCTGGCTGCACTGGCAATCGCGCACCAGCTTCGTGCCGTTCGGGCGCGGGTTCGCCTTTCCCGGCTGGGTCGCGCTGATCGGCGGAATCGTGCTGTGGCTGGCGGCGCAATGGGCACATATGCCGCTCGGCGCGGGCGCGGCGGGAATCTTCCGCTGGCTGTGACGCCTCTGCCCCTTTAGCGCGGCGCTGCCACCCCCTATATCGCGGCCATGGCGCTGCCCGAGATCATCACCGACTGGTTTGCGCAGCGCGGCTGGTCGCCCCGGCGGCACCAGCTCGAGATGCTCGATCAGGCCGATGCGGGGCGGCACGCGCTGCTCGTCGCCTCGACCGGCGCGGGCAAGACGCTCGCCGGATTCCTGCCCAGCTTGCGCGATTTCGCCGAGGGTCACCCGCCCGACGGGCTGCACACGCTCTATATCTCGCCGCTGAAAGCGCTGGCGCACGACGTGCAGCGCAACCTGCTGACCCCGGTGCAGGATATGGGGCTGAATGTCCGCATCGAGACGCGCAGCGGCGATACCCCTTCGGACCGCAAGGCGCGCCAGCGCGCGCGCCCGCCGCACATATTGCTGACCACGCCCGAATCGCTGAGCCTGTTGCTCTCGTACCCCGAAGCGGCGGAGATGTTTGCGAGCCTCAAAACCGTGATCATCGACGAGGTCCACGCCTTTGCCGCCTCGAAGCGCGGCGACCTGCTCAGCCTGTCGCTGTCCCGTCTGCAGGCGCTGAGCCCCGGGATGCGGCGCGTCGCGCTGTCGGCGACGGTCGCCGATGCCGACAGCTATCGCGCCTGGCTCGCCCCGTTCGGCGATATCGATACGGTGGCTTTGGTCGAGGGCGAGCCGGGCGCGGACCCGGACCTGACCATCCTGATCACCGACGATCGCGTTCCTTGGGCCGGGCATAGCGGCCATTATGCGGTTCCGCAGGTGCTCGAGGAGATCGAGCGCAATAAGACCACATTGGTCTTCTGCAACACGCGCTTCCTCGCCGAATTCATCTTCCAGAAACTGTGGGAGTTGAACGAGAAGCACCTGCCGATCGGCATCCATCACGGCTCGCTCTCGGTCGAGGCGCGGCGCAAGGTCGAAGGCGCGATGGCGCGCGGCGAGCTGCGCGCGCTGGTCGCCACCGCGAGCCTCGATCTCGGCGTCGACTGGGGCAATGTCGATTGCGTGATCCAGATGGGCGCGCCCAAGGGCTCGTCGCGGCTGCTCCAGCGCATCGGCCGCGCCAACCACCGCCTCGATTGCCCCTCCAGGGCGATCCTGGTCCCCGGCAACCGTTTCGAATATCTCGAAGCCCAGGCCGCGTTCGATGCCGTGACCGAGGGCCAGCGCGACGGCGAGAGTTTTCGCCCAGGCGGGCTCGACGTGCTCGCGCAGCACATCCTGGGCCTGGCCTGTTCGGGGCCGTTCCACGAGGACGATCTGTGCGCCGAGGTGCAGTCCGCTTTGCCCTATAGCGCGCTCACCCGCGAGGCGTTCCTGCGCGTGCTCGGCTTTGTCGAGAATGGCGGCTATTCGCTGCGCGCCTATGACAAGTTCAAGCGGCTGGTGCGCGAAAAGGACGGCACCTGGCGGCTGGCGCATCCCAAATTCGCGCAGGCCTATCGGCTGAACGCGGGCATCATCGTCGACACGCCGATGCTCGACGTGCGCTTCAGGAACGGCCGCTCGCTGGGCCGGGTCGAGGAGGATTTCGCCGCGCAGCTCGCACCGGGCGATACCTTCGTCTTTGCGGGAATGGGGCTGGAGGTCGAGCGGATCAAGGATCTCGACCTGATCGTCAAGGCCTCGGCCATGGCGACGCAGATCCCGAGCTATAATGGCGCGCGCATGCCGCTGACCACGCACCTGTCGTCGCGGGTGCGCGAATTCCTGACCGACCGCGCGGGCTGGGCGCGCTTTCCCGACGACGTGCGCGAATGGCTGGAAATGCAGGACTGGCGCTCGGCCATGCCCGAGCCCGACCAGCTGCTGGTCGAGACCTTCCCGCATCATGGCCGCGAGTACATGGTCTGCTATCCGTTCGAGGGCTGGAACGCGCACCAGTCGCTCGGCATGCTGCTGACGCGGCGGATGGAGGATCGCGGGCTGCAGCCCATGGGCTTCGTCGCCAACGACTATGCGCTCGCGGTGTGGAGCCTCAAGCCGGTAACCGACCCTGCCGACCTGTTCTCCGCCGATATCCTCGCCGACGAGTTCACCGACTGGGTCGAAAGCTCGTACCTCTTGAAGCGCGCGTTTCGCGAGGTCGCGATCATCAGCGGGCTGGTCGAACGCCAGCATCCTGGCAAGAAGAAGAGCGGACGTCAGGTCACTTTCTCGACCGACCTGATCTATGACGTGCTGCGCAAGTACGAACCCGATCACGTGCTGCTCGAAGCCGCCTGGGCCGATGCGCGCGCGCGGATGACCGATGTCGGGCGGCTGGGCGATCTGCTCGACCGCGCGGCGGGTACCATGCTGCATGTCGAGCTCGAACGCGTCAGCCCGCTCGCGGTGCCGGTGCTGGTGATGATCGGGCGCGAGAACGTCGCGCAGGGGTCGGCCGACGATGCGCTGCTGACGGAAGCGGAATCGCTTGCCGCCACCGCGATGCGTGCAGACTGATTGCCAGCCGATGCGTCGGCGTGTTACATCTGCACGACAAACAGATGCTGCGACCATCGCGGTGTGAGAGGATCAGGCAGATGCTGTATCGCCCGCTGGCCGGTGCGTTGACCCTGTGCGCGGCGCTTTGCGCCCAACCCGGTGCCATCGCGCAGGAGGCACTGCCCGAGAGCGGCTTTGCCAACACCACCGTCGGGGCGCTCACCGATGCCGACAGCCTGACCCAGGAAGCCGAGCGGATCGCGCTCGCCCGCGACCGCGCCAGCCGCATGACCGTGCCGGTGAGCATCGACGGGCGCGGGCCGTTCAAGTTCATGATCGACACCGGATCCGAGCGCACCGTGGTGTCGAGCGACATCGCCTCGGTGCTGTCGCTCGAAATGGCCGAGATTGCGCGGCTGGTGAGCATCGCGGGCAGCAAGATGGTGCAGACCGTGTACCTGCCCGAAGTGACGCTGGGCCGCCGCAATTATGGCGAGCTGGTCGCGCCGATGCTGGAGGCGCACCATATCGGCGCGGACGGCATATTGGGGCTCGACGGGCTGCAGGACCAGCGCATCCTGTTCGATTTTCTCGACAACGCGATCACCGTGGAAGACATTACCGAACGGCCCCGGGTCAGCGATTTCGAGATCGTGGTGAGCGCGCGGCGCAAGTCGGGCCAGTTGATCTTCACCGACGCGACCCTGGGCGGCAAACGGATCAGCGTGGTCATCGATACCGGCGCGCAATCGAATATCGGCAACATGGCGCTGCTCAAGCGGCTGGGCGCATCGCACAAGCTGAGCGCGCAGCAGGCGAGCCTCACCTCGGTCACCGGCCAGACGATCATGGCGGATGCGGGCCTGGCGCAGGATTTCCGCATCGGACGCGCGCAGTTCGACTATGTCCCGATCGTCTTTGCCGATGCCGATGCGTTTCGCGAACTAGGCCTGGACAAGACGCCCGCGCTGCTGCTGGGCATGAGCACGCTCCGCCAGTTCAACCGCATGATGATCGATTTCAAGCAGCGCCGCGTGCTGTTCGACATGCCCGAAGGCGCGCGGGTCAGGCCCGATCGCGCGCGGATCTGACGATCAGCACCAGTCCGGCTTGCCGCCGCCATAGCGGACGGCCAGCCCCTCGCCGACCAGCGTTTCGCCCAGGCTTGTCCCGTTGCGCGTGACCCGGAACAGCGCGCGGCCATAGCGGTCGGTCGCGCGGTCCGCCGGTTCCAGCGCGATCGGCCCGGCGTTCAGCAATTGCTGCATCCGCTGCTTCGCGCGCTGGCCGAGCTGAAATTCGGCATCGCAGCGCGGCGACGAGATCTCGGGCGTGTCGATATCGGCGACGCGGATCTTCTGCCCTTCGAGCCAGAAGGTATCGCCATCGACCACGCAGGTGACGCGCTGCCCGCCGCCGCATATCGGAAAATAGGTGGCACTGCCCTGCTCCGCGCTGACCCGGACGGCGCTGGTCAGACTCAGCAATGCAATCGGTGCATTCGCGCCCCGGCCGATCCAGTCTGGCGCATTCCAGCCGACCAGAGCGGCGAGAAGGATCGCCAGCGGGAATGTGCGCGAGCTCTCGCGGCGCCTGGGGAGGATGGGATGCGAACGGGCCATGGCCGCAACGTGCGTCGCCCGGGTAAACCAAGCCTTACCGGTGCGACGAAGCGCATCACTTTCCGACGAACAGAAAGCCTACCCCTGCCATGATGCAGGCGAAGGCAGCCAGATGGCGCCAGTTCAGCGCCTCGCCCAAGACCGTGACCATGAAGATGCCGAAAATGGTCAGCGCCAGTGCCTCCTGCACCACCTTCAATTGGCCCGGCGTCCAGCCGTGGATGAAGCCGATGCGGTTGGCGGGGACCGCGAAGCAATATTCGATCAGCGCGATGCCCCAGCTGGTCAGGATGACCCAGAACAGCGGCCGCGATGCCGCCGCTTCGGGGCCGCCCTTGAGATGCCAATACCAGGCGGTGGTCATGAAGATGTTCGAGATGGTGAGCAGCACCAAGGTCGGGGCAATCTGGCTGGGCATGGTCGGCTTTCGGGGGAATGGGCGGGGCCGGGAGCGTTCCGGGAGGTAAAGATAAGATAAATCTGTCGTCAACGCCTGCTTAACCTTTGATGGCAGTTCGCGCTTAACCAGCCATCATCACAACTCGTTGAAACACCGAGAAAATGGGGGTTAGCATGTCACCGGACAATCTGTTCATCTCGTTCCTGTCGATTTCGCTCGCATCGGTCTTCATGGCATTGGTCATCGGCACGCGCGGCGATGAAATCCGCAAGATCGCGCATGCCATCACGGAAGAAAGCGGCGGCTTTGCCAAGCGCAAGGCAACGCGGATCGCGGCGGTCGAGCGCAAGACCGCGATCGCCGACGAGGCGATGATGGCGCGGGCGCGCGGTGAACGCTTCGTACCGCCGCGCGACTATCGCGGGGGCTGAAATCGGGCTCAGACCGTGGCCTGGTCGGTCGCGGGCCCAAGATCGATGATAAAGCCGAGCACGCCAATGGTGGTGCCGTCGCGGCCATAGCGGCAGGTGCCACGCACCAGAACGTCGCGCATCTCGCCCAGATCGGTCACGATGCGGGCGTGGAAATCGAAATCCTCGCCCTGGTCGAGCGATCGCTGCACCGCGTCGCGTACCTTCAGACGGTCGTCGGGATGGTAATAGCAGATGGCCTCGTGCAGCGCCGGCTGGCCGCGCCTGCGGTCACGATGGTGAATGGCAAAGACCTCATCGGACCAGATCAGCGATGTCTCCGAGCGTTCAAACTGCCAGTTGCCGATGCGGCCAACCGACAGCGCAAGGTCGAGCGACAGCGCGATCCGGTTATTGTCGAGGCTCAGTGCATGCCGCTCGCGCTCTGCCAGCCGCAGACGACGCAGCAGCTCGAGCGCTGCCAGTGTCGCCACCAGTGCGCACATCCACGGGAGATGGTCGATCAGGATAACGCTCATGCCAGGTCGTCATGGCTCGCGGCAGGCCGACTTGTGCGCCTTGGCATTCTCCACATAATGCGCCACCCCCATGCGCATGCCCATGATCGCGGGTTCGGGCAGGTCGCGCATGTACTGCGCAGGCCGCCCGCCCCAGAGCTGGCCCGAAGGCATGGTCTTGCCCGGCGTCAGCATCGCGCCGGCGGCCAGCATCGCATCGCCGCCGATCCGGCAGCCGTCCATCACGATCGCGCCCAGGCCGACGAACGCGCGGTCCTCGAGGATGCAGCCGTGCACCATCGCCATATGGCCGATCAGCACGTCCTCGCCGATGATCGTCGGAAAGCCATCGGGCGATCCGGGGCGCGGGCTGTCACAATGGATGACGCTGCCGTCCTGCACATTGGTGCGCGCGCCGATGACGATGCGGTTCACGTCCGCGCGGATCACGCAATTGTACCAGATGCTGGCATCGGGTCCGATCTCGACATCGCCGATGATGCGGCAGCCCGGCGCGATGAACGCGCTGTCATGGATGCGCGGGGTCTTGCCGTGCAGGCTGATGATCGAAACGTCGTTCATGCGATCAACCCCTGGCCAGCAGTCGCGCGGCATGCGCGGCATGATAGGTCAGCACCCCGCTGCATCCCGCGCGGCGGAAGGCGAGCAGGCTTTCGAGCACCACCGCGTCGCGGTCGCCCGCACCGGCGGCGACAAGCGCCTCGATCATCGCATATTCGCCCGAGACCATATAGGCATAGACCGGCACGCCAAACGCCTGCTTCACGCGCGAGGCGATGTCGAGATAGGGCATGCCGGGCTTGACCATGACGCTGTCCGCGCCTTCGGCAATGTCCATCGCGACCTCGCGCAGCGCCTCGTCGCTGTTCGCCGGGTCCATCTGATAGCCCTTCTTGTTGCCCTTGAGCAGTCCGGACGAGCCCACCGCATCGCGGAACGGGCCGTAGAAGGCGCTCGCATATTTTGCGGCATAGCTCATGATCTGGACATTGTGGTGGCCGTCTGCTTCGAGCGCCGCGCGGATCGCGCCGATCCGGCCGTCCATCATGTCCGATGGCGCGATGATGTCGGCCCCGGCGCGTGCCTGATTGAGCGACTGGCCGACCAGCACCTCAACCGTAGCATCGTTGAGCACATAGCCAGCCTTGTCGATCAACCCGTCCTGGCCGTGCGCGGTATAGGGGTCGAGCGCGACATCGGTGAGCACGCCGATCGAATCGCCCAGCGCATCCTTGATCGCGCGGATCGCGCGGCACATCAGGTTGTCGGGGTTGAGCGCCTCTGCGCCATCGTCGCTGCGACGATCGGCTTGCGTATTGGGGAACAACGCGAGGCACGGGATGCCCAGGTCCACCGCCTCGCGCGCGCGCTCGACGATCCCGTCGACCGACCAGCGCGACACGCCGGGCAGCGATGCGATCGGTTCCTCGGTGCCGGTGCCTTCGGTCACGAACAGCGGCCAGATCAGATTGGCGGGCGACAGGCTGGTCTCGCGCACCATGTCACGGCTCCACGCGGTGCCGCGCGCGCGGCGCAACCGGGTGGCGGGATAGGCGGAGGCGATCGGTGTCAAGCTCATGGAAAAGTCTTAGCGAGTGGACCGGCTGAGGGGAAGCGGTGTTGGGGCCATGCACGACACCTCTCCCCTCCCCTTGGGGAGGGGTGCCCGAAGGGCGGGGTGGGCCTGCGCGAACGGTCGTGCTCCCG
>AYSC01000055.1:0-118 GCA_000503195.1 Blastomonas sp. CACIA14H2 | reverse complement strand
CCNCNCNCGCCGCGCGCGCGCGCGCGCGCGCGCGCGCGCGCGCGCGCGCGCGCGCGCGTCGTCGTCGTCGTCGTCGTCGTCGTCGTCGTCGTCGTCGTCGTCGTCGTCGTCGTCGTCG
>AYSC01000054.1 GCA_000503195.1 Blastomonas sp. CACIA14H2 | reverse complement strand
TTGCCGTCGATGCCGGCAATGTCCTGCACCCGGCTGCCCACCTTCTCGGGCTTGCCGCCGAAGGCGCGGTACACGCCCGATGCATCGAGCGCAAAGATGTACATGTCGCGGTCGTGGAAACCCCGCGAAGGCTCGGTGAGTTCGCGCACGAAGGCCTCGCGACCGACCTGCTGACGGAACCCCACCGCCCGCTCCACCAGGTGCATCGCTTCTTCGGCGGTGCCCTGCTGCAGCATGAAGCTGGCCACGGCGCGGGCGAGGTGGGCCGCCCTCTGCTCCAGCCGGTTGGCCTCGTTGACGGCCAGATCGACCATCTGGGCGTTGCTCTGGGTGATCTGGTCCAGCTGGGCCACGGCCGATGCGATCTCGCTCAGCGCCCCGCTCTGGTCGGCACTCGATGCAGAGATCAGCGACATGTTGGCCGCCACGCCCCGCACACCGGCCACGATCTCGGCCATGTTGGTGCCGGCGTTGCGGATCAGGCCCACGCTGGACTCCACCTGATTGCGCGAGGACTGGATGAGCTCGCGGATCTCGCGGGCCGAGGCGGCCGAGCGCTGGGCCAGCGAACGCACCTCGTTGGCCACCACCGCAAAGCCCCGGCCCTGCTCGCCAGCCCGCGCCGCTTCCACGGCGGCATTGAGCGCCAGAATGTTCGTCTGGAAAGCCAGGCTGTCGATCACACCGATGATCTCGTTCATCTGCTGGGCGCTCTTCTGGATGCCCTCGACCGACTCCACCGCCCGCACCATGGACTGCGAGCCGGCCTCGGCCATGTCGCGTACGCGTGCTGCCTGCTGGTCGGAATCGCCGGCGGTGCTGGCGTTCTGGGCCACGGTGCCGGTGAGTTCCTGCACGCTGGCTGCGGTCTGTTCCAGGTTGGCGGCCTGCTGCTCGGTGCGATCGGCCAGATCGCGGTTGCCGCTGGCCAGGCTCTGGCCGGCGTGGGCCACCAGGGCCGAATTGCTGCGCACCTCGGCCACCATGGCCGAGAGGCTGCCGATCATGCGGTCGAGCAGCCGGGTGAGATCGGCCAGCTCGTCGCGCCCGCGTACGCGCAGGCTGGCGCGCAGGTTGCCCGAGGTGGTCTGCTCCATGACGTCGATGATCTGGCGCAGGTCGGTGCGAAAGCTCGCATCCAGACCGGCCAGCAGCCACACCATGACCACCGCCGCCAGCGGGGCCACCACCAGCGACAGCTCGGGGTGCAGCCACAGCAGAGGCAATGGCCACAACGCGGCCAGCGCCACCAGGGCCAGCTTGGAACGCAGGGGCAGGCGGCGCATCAGCGCAGCCACCGGACGGATCAGGAAGTTGTGTTGCATGGCGCTTGGAACAGTGTCAATGCAGGTGTCCGAAAACCGACGGGTCCGACTCGTACTGGCGCATGAGTTCCAGGGCCATCAGGACCAGCAGCGGGTCATCCAGGGTGTGGGCATGGGCCGCCTGCTGGCGGGCGTAGGTGGGATCGGCCAGCATCATGCGGCGGCTCACACACATGCCGTGGCGGGCCATGCGCAGACTGAAGGCCTCGATGAGATCGGTGGCACCGCCCAGCAGCGCCACCTGGGGCTCCTGCGGCTCGTGAGCGAAATGGCTGAATCCCGAATCGGGCACCGGTGTCATGAAGGTTCTCCTGGCTTCAAGGCCTTTTCAGGCTTCGGAAACTGTAGGGGACCCGGGCTGCCGCCAATGGCCTGAACAGCGACGGGAATGCCCTTCACATCGGCCCGGGCGGGTGGTTTCTGAAGGCGGGTTTGCGAAAATCAGGCTTCTTTACCCGGGTTCGTCGCGCGTTCTGACGACAGCCCCCCAGCCGCCCATGACCACCCCTGCCCTGCTCCTCAAGCTCACGGCGCAACCCGCCGATACACCCACCCTGGACCACCCGAAACCGGAGCGGCTGATCCGGGGCAACCCGCTGCGCGAGACCTGGAACCGGGTGGACGAGGCCCTGCCGGCCGGACGGGTGTACTGCGGCGTGTGGCGCTGCGAGCCAGGCCACTGGCGCATCGCCCTGGGCCCGACCGAGCGGGAGCTGTTCACCGTGGTCAGCGGCCGTTGCCGGGTGCACGATGCCCGGGGCGGTTTCGAGGAGGCCGGACCGGGGGAGGCGCTGTACCTGCCACCCGGGTTTGCCGGCGAGTTCGAGGTGCTGGAGCACCTCACCAAGACTTACATGATTGCCGAGTAGGCCGCCACCACCTCGGGCGGCGCCTGCACCAGCTCCACCAGCACGCCCTCGCCCGCAATCGGGAACTCGTCGTTCGACTTGGGGTGCAGGAAGGTGATGTCGTAACCCGCTGCGCCCTTGCGGATGCCTCCCGGCGCAAAGCGCACACCCTGGGCGGTGAGCCATTCCACCGCGCGCGGCAGGTCGTCGATCCACAGGCCGATGTGGTTGAGCGGGGTGGTGTGCACCGCCGGTTTCTTCTCCGGGTCCAGCGGCTGCATCAGATCGACCTCGACCTTGAACGGGCCGCTGCCGATGGCGCAGATGTCCTCATCCACGTTCTCGCGTTCGCTGCGGAAGGTACCGGTGACCTCCAGGCCCAGCATCTCGACCCACAGCTTCTGCAGCCGCTGCTTGTCCGGGCCACCGATGGCGATCTGCTGGATGCCCAGCACCTTGAAGGGGCGTTGGCTCATTGCTCGAACTCCACGATGGGCTGGTCGACGACGAGGGATTCACCCTGATAAGCAAGCACCTTGGCCACCACGCCGTCGGCCGCCGCAAACAGCACGTTCTCCATCTTCATGGCCTCGATGACGGCCACGCGTTCGCCGGCCTGCACCTTCTGACCCGGCTGCACCGCCACCTGCACCAGCAGGCCGGGCATGGGCGAGAGCACGAAGCGGCTCATGTCGGCCGGCGCCTTGAACGGCATCAGCGCATGCAGCTCGGCCATGCGCGGCGACACCACCATGGCCTCGATCCGGGTGCCGTTGTGCTGCACCACCAGGGCCAGCGGGTTGCGCGCGGTGCCTCGCTCGATCTGCGCGGTGAAAGGCCGGTCGTTGCAGGTGCCGCTGATGCAGATGTCGTTCAGGCGGGACGGGCTCTGGATGGCGTAGCGCTTTTCGCCCACGGTGACCACCGCCGCACCGATCTGGCCCACCACCTCGTCCACATGGACGGCCGAATAGGTGTGCTGGCCACCCTGTCCATCGAGCGTGATGACACGGTAGTCGTGCCCCACCTTCACGCCGTAACCGGGCAGCTGGCCGCTGATGCCGGCCGCGCGCTCGCGGCTCTTGCGGCGCACGAAGGCGGCGAGCGCCACCAGGAAGTCCGGGTCGTCGTGCGGCACGTCCTCGGCGCGGAAACCCTGGCCGTAGTGCTCGGCAATGAAGCCGGTGTTGAACTCGCCCGTGACGAACTTCGGGTGCGCCAGCAGCGCGGCCTGGAACGGTCCGCGGGGATTGCGCTCGCGATGCCCGGCGCGAAGATGACGATCGTCGAGCCCGATGGCTGGGACGATATGGGCCAGTCGCTGCGCAAGGGAAAGATCGTCCCCGTTCCGTCGGACGCGCCGAACACGGTGTGCGATGCGCTGCAGACCCCGGTCGTCTCGCCGCTGACCTTCGAAATCCTCAAGGACCGCAAGGCCGAGGCGGTGAGCGTGAGCGACGAAGAGGTGTTCCGCGCGATGCGCCACGCGCACGAGCGGCTGCGGCTGGTGCTCGAACCCGGCGGCGCGGTCGCGCTGGCGGCGGTGCTTTCGGGCAAGGTCGAGGTCGACGATCGCACATTGATCATCCTGTCGGGCGGCAATGTCGACCCGGCGCTGTTCTCGCGCGCCTTGGCCTCGTGAGCGACAGGTGACCCCCGCCAGCCTTGAGCGCCGCGCCGATCTGCAGGCCGCGCTGCTGCGCGTGGCGCAGCAGGACCGCGATGCGTTGCGCACGGTCTATGCGATGACCTCGGCGAAACTGCACGGCGTTTGCCTCCGTATCTGCATCGACAGGGGCGCGGCGGAGGACGTATTGCAGAACGTGTATCTGAAGGTGTGGCAGCGTGCCGGGTCGTTCGATCCGGCCAAGGCGAGCGCGATCGCCTGGCTGTGCGCCATCGCACGCAACGCCGCGATCGATTGGCGTAGAAGCCAGCGCTATGAAGACCCGCTGCCTGCCGATCTCGCCGAAACTCTGGTCGATGACCAGGCCGATCCGTCGGCGGCGCTGGCGCAGGACAGCGAGCGCGCGCAGATCTTCCGCTGCCTTGACGAGCTGGAACCTGTGCGAGCCAGCGCGATCCGGGCGGGATTCTATCAGGGCCTCAGCTATCCCGAGATTGCCGAGGCGATGGACAAGCCGGTGGGGACCGTGAAAAGCTGGATTCGCCGGGGATTGATGCAGTTGAAGGAGTGCCTGTCGCGTGAGCAGTGATGCCATGCCCGACCGGTCTGCCATGGCCGCCGAACTCGCTCTGGGCCTGCTCGAAGGCGCCGAGCGGGCCGAGGCGCTGCGCCTGATGCTCGCCGATCCTGCTTTCGCCGCCGAGGTCGAGGCCTGGCGCGCGCGGCTCGCGCCGCTCTACGACGGTTTCGCGGAGGTGGCCGCGCCTGCCGGGCTGATGGACCGGATCGACAGCCTGATCGATGCCGAACAGGCGGCGGAACGACCCACGTCGGTGGTGGCTCCGCTTCCGGCCAAGGCGAGCGGCAATGGCTGGAAGATCGCGACCTTCGCCGCCTCCGCTGTCGCGGCAGTGCTGGCGCTGGCCCTGGTGCTGCCTGGCCCCGAGGTCCAGCAGACCCCGCCTGCCAATCCCGACATGGCGGTGGCGCAGCTCACCGGCCCGATCGAGGGGCTGCTGCTCACCGCGCGCTATGACAGCCGCACGTCACAGATGCTGGTGCGTGTCGAGGGCATGCCCGTCACCGATACCGAGCCCGAATTGTGGATCGTCCCCGAGGACGGCCAGCCGCGCCGTCTGGGCCGCCTGATGCGCGGCGGGGTGACGCGGATCGAGATTCCCGAAGGGCATCGCAAGTTCATCGATCCGCTGAGCAACCTCATCCTGACGATGGAGCCCAAGGTGCTGCCCGATCCCGACAAGCCGAGCGCGCCGGCCGTGGCGCAGGGCCGCCTGCAGCGGATCTGATAGGATTACCGACAGTCATCCCCCTCCGTCATTCCCGCGAAAGCGGGAATCCCGCTTTATAGCGTGAGGTTGGGAAGAAGCGGGACCCCGCTTTCGCGGGGGTGACGGTGGTGATGGGCGGTGGTTGATCCCCCAATTCCACTTTTGTTAATCTCTGCCGCATCCGGCCCCGAACCCGCTCCGTAGCTGCCCCCGTATCCGGACTTCCCCATGAGGATACGTTTGAAAGACGGAGATATTGATGCTGAAGACTCTTGCCCCCAGCCTTCTTGCCGCCACCGCCGCCGCGACGCTCGCGCTTGCCGGTCCCGCGATCGCCAACCACCACAAGGGCGGC
The DNA here is from genome assembly GCA_000503195.1 of Blastomonas sp. CACIA14H2. GTDB lineage: Bacteria > Pseudomonadota > Alphaproteobacteria > Sphingomonadales > Sphingomonadaceae > Blastomonas. The sequence continues at coordinate 16,806 of AYSC01000054.1, read as the reverse complement.
CATGAGGGCCATTCGATGGTCGGTGGTGCCGCGATGTACCCCGCGAAGACCATCGTCGAGAATGCCAGCGCTGCGCCGAACCTCAAGACGCTGGTCGCTGCGGTCAAGGCTGCCGGCCTGGTCGACACGCTCGCTTCGCCCGGCCCGTTCACCGTGTTCGCCCCCACCGATGACGCGTTCGCCAAGCTTCCCGCCGGAACGGTCGAAACGCTGGTGAAGCCCGAGAACAAGGCCACGCTGACCAGCATCCTCACCTATCATGTCGTCGCCGGCAAGGTGACCGCTGCCGATGTCGTCGCGCTCATCAAGAAGGGCGGCGGCAAGGCCCAGATCAAGACCGTGCAGGGTGGAACTCTCACAGCCTCGCTGCAGGGTCAGAATGTCGTCCTGACCGATGCCAAGGGCGGCAAGTCGATCGTGACCCAGACCGATGTCATGCAGAGCAACGGTGTGGTGCACGTGATCGACACCGTGGTGATGCCGGGCTGATCCCCTCCATTTACCCGGCCCATCACAGGCCCGCTGGTCCCCCCAGGCCAGCGGGCCTTCTGATTCCGGCCTGACCAGAATGTGACAGCGATTGACGCGGTTCCGTCATGCACGGGTCACGCAACCGTCCTAGCGGCGCGATTGGAACGACCGTTCCACGCAACACTGGATGAGGGGGATGGGCAGCATGGCCGGACCGATGCGCAACACCAAGATCGTCGAAGCCGTCACGCAATCGGGCGCGACGACGAAGCAGGGGCTTCTCGACCGGGCCTTCGCCTTTGCCTTCAAGGGGCTGGTCTATGCGCAGATCTGGGAAGATCCGGTGGTCGATATGGAGGCGCTGCAGATCCAGCCCGACAGCCGCATCATCACGATCGCCTCGGGTGGGTGCAACGTCCTGTCCTATCTGGTGGCCGATCCAGCCCAGATCATCGCGGTCGATCTGAACACCGCGCATGTCGCACTGGGCAAGCTCAAGATCGCGGCGGCAAAGCATCTGCCCGATTACGCGCATTTTCACCGCTTCTTCGCCGAGGCCGACAGCCGGCAGAATGTCCGCGTCTACAAGAGCCATATCCGCCCGCATCTCGACGAGACCAGCCGCCGTTACTGGGAGGGCCGTGATCTGGCCGGACGCAGGCGGATCGGCGGGTTCGGCAGCGGACTGTACAAGCGCGGGCTGCTCGGCGGGTTCATCGGCACCGCGCATCTGCTCGCGCGGCTGTACAAGATCGACCTCAGGCGCATGCTTGGCGCGCAGTCGCTCGAAGAGCAGCGAGCGATCTTCGAGCGGCATTTGGCGCCGGTGTTCGACAAGAAGTTCATCCGCTGGCTGACCGATCAGCCGCCCGCCTTGTTCGGGCTCGGCATTCCTCCTGCGCAGTTCGATGCGCTGGCCGGCGACGAGAAGATGGCCGATGTGCTGCGCAAGCGGCTCGAGAAGCTCGCCTGCGACTTTGCGATCCGCGACAATTATTTCGCCTGGCAGGCGTTCGGGCGTGGCTATGGCAAGGGGCCCGATCAGCCGCTGCCGCCCTATCTGCAGGCGCAGCATTACGAAGCGGTGCACGCGCGGGTCGACCGGGTCAGCTTCGAGCACGCCAATTTCGTCGAGCGGCTGCAGGCGAGCGCGGATGCCAGCCTCGACCGCTATATCCTCCTCGACGCGCAGGACTGGATGAGCGACCAGCAACTCACCACGCTGTGGACCGAGATCACCCGCACCGCGCGGCCCGGCGCGCGCGTGCTGTTCCGCACCGCCGCCGAGCCCAGCCTGCTGCCGGGCCGGATTCCCGACGATCTGCTGGCACGCTGGGATTATCGCGCAGAAGAATCGCTCGGCTTCACCGCGCGCGACCGGTCCTCGATCTATGGCGGGGTGCACCTCTATGTCCTCAAATGAGGCACGCCCCCCGGCGCGCAGCCATGCCGAGGCGATGGATGCAATCTACCGAACGCAGCGGCATATCTACGATCTGACGCGCAAATATTATCTGCTGGGGCGAGACCGGCTGATTGCCGATCTGGCTCCGCCGCGCGGAGGCACGGTGCTGGAGCTGGGCTGCGGCACCGCGCGCAACCTGATCCTCGCGGCGCGGCGCTATCCGGAGGCACGTTTTTTCGGCTTCGACATTTCCGAAGCGATGCTCGAGGCCGCGCGCGAGTCGGTGCGCAAGGCGGGGCTCGAGGGGCGGATCTTCCTGACCAAGGGCGATGCCACCGCGTTCAGCGCGCAGCATCTGTTCGGTCTGCCGGGTTTCGACCGGGTGTTCTGCTCGTACACCCTGTCGATGATCCCGGGCTGGGAGCAGGCGATCGCCGCGGCCGCGGATTCGCTGGCGCCTGGCGGGCGGATGCACATTGTCGATTTCGGAACCCAGGATGATCTGCCGGGCTGGTTTGCCAAGGGCCTCCATGCCTGGCTGGCGCGGTTCCAGGTTAGCCCCCGGCGCGAACTGGGTCTGGTGGCGCAGCATGTCGCCGAGGCCTGCGGTCTCAGGGTTGACCACCGCCCGCTCTATCGCGGCTATGCGCAATATGCGGTGATCGGGGGCTAATTTCCCGCCATTCCCGCGAACGCGGGAATCCCGCTTCTGCTCTCTCGCCCCGAAAAAGCGGGACCCACGCGCTTGCGGGGGTGACGGGCTTTGGTCGCTTACGTGATGAACGCCCTGAGCGCCGCCACCGTGTCCGCCTCGGCCGCCGGCTTGTCGCGCCGTAGCCGGGCGATCCGGGGAAAGCGCATCGCGATGCCCGACTTGTGCCGCTTCGATTCATGGATCGAATCGAATGCCACTTCGAGCACCAGCGACTTTTCGACCTCGCGCACCGGGCCGAAGCGGTTGACGGTGTTCTGCCGGACGAACTTGTCGAGCCATTTGAGCTCGCTGTCCGAGAAGCCCGAATAGGCCTTGCCGACCGGGACGAGCTCGCCTTCGTCGTTCCAGCAGCCAAAGGTATAGTCGCTATAGAAGCTCGACCGCTTGCCGCTGCCGCGCTGCGCGTACATCATCACGCAATCGGCGGTCAGCGGGTCGCGCTTCCACTTGTACCACAGCCCGACACGGCGACCAGGCACGTACAGGCTGTCGCGCCGCTTGAGCATCACGCCCTCGATCGCGGCATCGCGCGCGCCGTCGCGGATGCGGCCGAGCTCGGCAAAATCCGCTGCCTCGATGATCTGCGACAGGTCGAACCGGTCGGCGGGGAGCGCCGGCAGCTTCGCCTCGAGCCGCGCCCGGCGGACATGCCAGGGTGCGGTGCGCAGGTCCTCGCGCCCGTCGATCAGCAGGTCGTAAAGCCGCACGAACGCAGGCGCTTCGGCGAGCATCTTGGCCGATACCGTCTTGCGACCCAGCCGCTGCTGCAGCGCGTTGAAGCTCGCTGCTTCGCCCATCTGCGCTTGGCCGCGCACCAGCAGTTCGCCGTCGAACACCCCTTCGACCGGCATGTGCTGTGCAATATCGGGAAAGGCGAGGGTGATGTCGTCGCCGCCGCGGCTGAACAGCCTCACCTGCTCGCCGATGCGCACGATCTGGATGCGGATGCCGTCCCATTTCCACTCGGCGGCATAATCGGCGAGATCGACCGTGCCGTCCTCGAGCGGATGCGCGAGCATGAACGGGCGGAAATAGGGCGTGCCTTCGGGATCGGGGCGCGGCCCGCCTTCGCCCCAGGCGAACAGGCTGGCATAAGGTGGCGCAAGCGCGTGCCACACCTCTTCGACCGCATCGATATCGAGCCCGAAGGCTTGCGCGAACGCGGTCTTGGCGAGCCGCGCCGAGATGCCGACGCGCATTGCCCCGGTGGCGAGCTTGATCAGCGCATAGCGACCGTCGCTGTCGAGCCGGTCCATATATTCCGCGAGCAGGGCAGGGGCGCGGGCGCGGCTGACGTTCGCAAAGCTGTCGACCGCATCGGCGAGGCGCAGATCGTTGGTCGGCGTTCCAGTCTCGGGCCAGATCAGCGCGACGGTCTCCGCGGTGTCGCCGACGAAATCGCGGCTCAGGCGGAAGAGCTCGGGATCGACCCGTTCCATCGCCATCGCGCGCACCGCCGACGACTTGACGGCGGAGAAATCGGCCTCGCCGGTCAGCGCCGCGAGCGCCCAGCCACGATCGGGATCGGGCGTGGCGCGCAGATAATCAGCGATCAGCGCGACCTTGGCGTTTCGCGAGCGGGTATAGCCCAGCTGCGTGACGAGCGCGGCAAAGGCGCGCATCAGGCGTCGTCCTCGTCTTCGCGCCCGACCAGCGCCAGCGCGCGCGCCCGGATCTGGTGCAACTGGCACCAGCGCAGCAGCGCCTCCTCGCGGCCATGCGTCACCCACACCTCGCGCGGGGCGACATCGCGGATGGTCTGCGTGAGCTCGTCCCAGTCGGCATGGTCGGAAATGATGAGCGGCAGCTCAACCCCGCGTTGCCGCGCGCGGGCGCGCACGCGCATCCAGCCCGAGGCCATGGCGGTGACCGGATCGGGCAGTCGCCGACTCCACCTGTCGGCCAGCGCCGAGGGCGGGGCGAGGATGACGCGGCCCATGAGGTCGCTCTTGTCGGTTCCCGCCACGGGCCGCAACTCGCCCAGATCGACGCCATGCTCGCCATAGAGCGCGCACATCTTCTCGAGCGCGCCGTGCAGATAGATGGGATCGTGGAAACCCGCGTCGCGCAGTTCCGCGATCACGCGCTGCGCCTTGCCCAGCGCATAGGCCCCCACCAGTACGCAGCCTTGCGGATTCGTCTCGAGCATCGCGAGCAGCTTGGCGATCTCGTCCGGCGTTGGCGGGTGGCGAAAGACGGGCAGGCCGAAGGTCGCCTCGGTGATGAAGATATCGCAGGGCACGAGCTCGAACGGCGCGCAGCTGAGATCGGGCCGTCGCTTGAAATCGCCGGTGACGACCACCGTCTCGCACTGAAATTCGAGCCGGATCTGCGCCGATCCCAGCACATGGCCCGCCGGATGGAACGATACGCGCACCCCGTTCAGATCGACCGCATCGCCATAGCCGACCGCATTCTCGCCCGTGTAGCGGCCATAGCGCAGGTTGATGATATCGAGCGTCTCGGGCGTCGCCCAGACCGCATCATGCCCACCGCGCGCGTGATCTGCATGGCCGTGCGTGATGAGCGCGCGCGGGACCGGGCGCGAGGGATCTATCCACGCATCGGCGGGCCGCACATAGATGCCATGGGGAAAGGGTTCGATCCAGTGCGGGGCGCCATTCATCGGGGCGATATGGAGTCGCCCGAGCGCCGGTTCAATCGCGAGCGGTCGCCTGGAAGTCGAAACTCACCGCAACCGGTCCCGCGATTTCGGCGGTGCTGGCATAATCGCCCTGGCCGACGCCGAAACTCGTGCGGTCGATGGTGGCGCTGCCCCGGGCACGCGCCTTGTCGCCCTTGATGTCGAGCGTGAAGTTGAGCGGCACCGATTTGGTCACCCCGCGCAGCGTCAGCGTGCCATCGGCGCGATAGCGGTTGCCGCCAAGCGCCTTGAACTTGCTGGCCCGATACGTCGCCTTGGCGAACTTGCCGGTATCGAAGAAGTCGCTGCCGGCCAGCGTGCCGTCGCGCTGACCGTCGCCGGTATCGACCGAAGCAAGATCGATGCCGACATCGATCTTCGAGGCGTCGAGCGCCTCGGGCGCAAACAGGATGGTTGCGGTCCAGCGCGCGAAGCGTCCGTCGACCGGCTCGCCGTTCCAGCGCGCCGAAAAGCCGAGCGTGCCGCCCTTGGCAACGACCCAGTTGCGCGGCTCGGCCTCCGGCGTTTCCTCGGCGGTCGCGTCCTCGGCTTCGGCTTCGGCTTCGGCTTCGGGCACTGCCGTGTCTTCGGCCGCAGCAGGCGTTGCTGGCTGGGCAGTTGCAGTCACGGGCTCAGCCGCCGTGGCAGCGGGCCGGGTCGCCTCCACCGCGCCCCCGGGATCGATGACCTTGCCGAGTATCACGCCGCCCAGCATGATCGCCGCTGCCGTCATCAGCGCACCGATCGCCTTGCCTTGGCCGCCGGGCAGCATCCGCGCGAGAATCGGCGTGCCGAGCAGATACTGGTGCCGCAGCGCGCCCGCGACATGCAGCACCAGCAGCGCGATCGCGACATTGGGCATGACATGGTGGAGGAATTCCGCCGGTTTGCCCCAGCTTGCAGGCACCGGCAGGTGCGGCCAAGGGATCGAGCCGAACAGCAGCGTCTCGACCTTGATCCTCGAGGTCGAAACGATGATCCAGCCAGTCACCGGCGCGGCGATCATGAAGAAATAAAATCCGAAATGGACCAATCCCGAGAGCGTCATCGCCCATCTGGGCCCCGACACCGGCGCCGGGCGCGGCGCGATGAAGCGCCAGCCCAGGCGCAGCACGCTCAGCAGCAGGATGGAGATGCCGACCGACTTGTGCAGCTGATAGCGCGCGAACAGGTCGGGTCCGCGCGGTCCCTCGAGCGATTCGGCAAAGACGATCTGGAAGGCGAGCGCCGCCGCGATCAGCCAGTGGAGAACGATGGCCCCAAGGCTGTAGCGTTGCGGCGCAAGCCCCATCAGGCGGCCTTGCGCAGTTCCAGCCGGTCCCAGATTTCGACCAGCGCCGCGGTGAGGTCACGCATCATCGCCTCGTCATGGCTGGGGCCGGGGGTGAAGCGCAACCGCTCGGTGCCGCGCGGCACGGTCGGGAAATTGATCGGCTGAACGTACACGCCATATTCGGCGAGCAGCATGTCGCTGATCCGCTTGGCCTTGACCGGATCGCCGACCATCAGCGGCACGATATGCGTGGTGGTGTCCATCACCGGCAGCCCGGCGTCGCGGAACAGCTGCTTGAGCGTCGCGGCGGCGGCCTGCTGGCCCTCGCGCTCCTCGCTCGACTGCTTGAGATGGCGCACGCTTGCCAGTGCACCCGCGACCAGCACCGGTGAAAGCGAGGTGGTGAAGATGAAGCCGGGGGCATAGCTGCGGATCACGTCGATGATCTTCTGGTCGGCCGCGATATAGCCGCCCATCACCCCGAACGCCTTGCCGAGCGTGCCCTCGATGATCGTGAGCCGCGCGGCCGCCTCGTCGCGCTCCGAAATGCCGCCGCCATGCGCGCCGTACATGCCGACCGCGTGCACCTCGTCGAGATAGGTCAGCGCATTGTACTTGTCGGCCAGGTTGCAGATCGCGTGGATCGGGGCGACATCGCCGTCCATCGAATAGACGCTTTCGAACGCGATCAGCTTGGGTACGTTCGGGTCTTCGGCGGCGAGCAGCTCTTCGAGATGCTCGACATCATTGTGGCGAAAGACACGCTTTTCGCAGCCCGAATTGCGAATGCCCGCGATCATCGAGGCGTGGTTGAGCTCGTCCGAAAAGATGATGCAGCCCGGCAGGATGCGCGCCAGCGTCGAGAGCGTCGCGTCGTTCGAGACATAGCCTGAGGTGAACAGCAGCGCGCTGTCCTTGCCGTGGAGGCTGGCGAGTTCCTGTTCGAGCTCGATATGATAATGCGTGTTGCCGCCGATGTTGCGCGTGCCGCCCGAGCCTGCGCCGACATTGTGCAGCGCCTCTTCCATCGCGGAGATGACCTTGGGATGCTGGCCCATCGCGAGATAGTCGTTCGAGCACCAGACGGTGATCGGCTTCGGGCCATTATGCCCGTGGAAGCAGCGCGCATTGGGGTAGGCGCCCTTGTTGCGCAGGATGTCGATAAAGACCCGGTAGCGGCCCTCGGCGTGCAGCCGGTCAATCGCCGCTTCGAAAATCTGGTCGTAGTTCACGCAGCCACCCTGGTCCTGACATATGATGTTGCAGCTCGTTGCGCCTCACCCATTTCGCGACCATCTGCGTGCGCATCTGCTGCCGTCTTCATAGCAACTAAATCCCGCAATTCCAGCGATAATGGCTCGCAACTGATGGGACAAAACGTCCTATAGCGCGCGCCGGTTAAGCATTCGCTTGGCCATCACGCCAATGGAAAATCGGCGTCAGCTTGATCGTGCGGGTCGATCAAAGACTATCGAACGTGGCAAATCCGCGCGCCTTGAGCGCAGGTTGATAGGCAGCGATCGCGCCGGCGGGGCCGGTGGCGACGAAGCGCAATCCATTGCCCTCGAACCGCTGGTCGCGCGTCAGCCAGGCGACGCGCCGCGCGATCCCTTCGGCACCGTGGACGAAGCGTACCGGCCGGGCGAACGCGCGGGCGAGCTCGTCCTCGACCAGCGGAAAATGGGTGCAGGCCAGCACCACCGTGTCGATCGGCACCGCGCGCTCCTGCGAAGTGAGACCCGCCACCGCGCGATCGAATATCGCAGGATCGGGCGTTTCGCCGCGCAGTGTCATCTCGGCTGCACGCACCAGTTCGGGCGCGCCATAGCGCAGCAGGCTCGCATCGCTGGCAAATTCGCGCGCCAGATTGGTGACATAGGGCTGACGCACCGTCGCCTCGGTCCCCAGCACGCCGATCACCCGGCTCGTCGAGATCTCGGACGCGGGCTTGATCGCGGGAACGGTGCCGACAACGGGCAGGTCGAGCGCGGCGCGCACCTGCGGCAGCGCGATGGTCGACGCGGTGTTGCACGCGATGGTGATGAGGCGCGGGCGATAACGTTCGACCAGCCGCCCGAGCAGCGCGGGCACGCGCGCCCCGATCTCGGCTTCGGTCTTCTCGCCATAGGGCAATCCTGCGAAATCGGCGGCATAGACGATCGGCGCGTCCGGAAGCAGCTTGCGCGCCGCATCGAGCACGGTCAGCCCGCCGACACCGGAATCGAAGAACAGCAGCGGGGCTCTGGGGTCGGTCTCGCTCGCGGGCGATGGGCTTTGCGTCATGCGCCACGCTTAGCATCGCAGGGCAGGCGATCAACCATGCTTGCCAAAAACGTCGGCCAGCCTATCACGCATGGCACGCGGATGAACCGCGCGGATGCGGGACGAGAATGTGATGAGCGATCTGGCAGGCATGGCCGTGGCGACCCTGGGCGGACTGATGTTGATGGGCTATCTGCTCGGCTCGATCCCGTTCGGCATCATCCTGACGCGGCTGGCGGGCGCGGGCGATCTGCGCAGCATCGGGTCGGGCAATATCGGCGCGACCAACGTATTGCGCACCGGACGCAAGGGGCTGGCCGCTGCAACCCTGTTGTTCGATCTGGGCAAGGGCGCGCTCGCGATCGCGATTGCCGAGGCGATCGCGCCGGGCAGCGGACCGTTCGCCGGGCTGGGCGCGTTTCTGGGCCATTTATATCCGATCTGGCTCAAGTTTGCCGGCGGCAAGGGGGTTGCGACCTTGCTCGGCATCGCGATTGCGCTTTACTGGCCGCTCGGCATGGTTTTCGCCGTCGTGTGGCTCGGCACCGCCTTTGCCTTTCGCTATTCGTCGCTGGGCGGCATGCTCGCGGCGGCGGCGATGCCGGTGGCGGCGTGGTGGTTTGGCATGGAGCAGGCTCTGTGGGTGTTCGTCGTGACCTTGGTGTTCGTGCTGTGGAAGCATCGCGGCAATATCGAGCGGCTGATGGCGGGCACCGAGCCAAAGATCGGCAGATCGTCCGCCGCCTGAGCTCCCGCCGCCTGAGCTTCATCGCATGCTGAGCGCCGAGCATCTGGCGCGCATCCGACTGCTGCGCAGCGAGCGCATCGGACCGATCAGTTTCGCGCAGTTGATGGTGCGGTTCGGCTCGGCGCTCGCCGCGATCGACGCGCTGCCCGATCTCGTCCAGCGCGCCGGGGGGCGACCGCTCCGCATCGTCTCGCAGGGCCAGGCCGAGCAGGAGGCGCAAAGGGTCGAGGCGGCAGGTGCGCGCTATCTGTTCGCCGACGATGCCGATTATCCAGGGCTGCTCGGCCATATCGACAATGCCCCGCCGATCCTCACCGTGCGCGGCGACACCCGGCTGATGCAGCGCCCGAGCATCGCGATGGTCGGCGCGCGCAACGCCTCGGCTTCGGCGTGCCGCTTTGCCCGGCAGATCGCGGGCGAGCTCGCCGAGGCCGGGTTTCTGGTCGTCTCGGGCCTGGCGCGGGGAATCGATACCAGCGCACACGAGGGCGCCTTGCGGATCGCAGGTACCGGCCCGGCGAGCACCGCCGGCGTGATCGCCTCGGGCATCGATATCAGCTACCCGCCCGAGAACCGCAATCTTCAGGCCGAGATGGGCGAGCGCGCGCTGGTGATCGCCGAACAGCCGCCAGGCACCGAGCCGCTAGCGCGGCATTTCCCGTACCGCAACCGCATCATCGCCGGGATGGCGCACGGAACGCTGGTCGTCGAAGCCGCGCCCAGGTCCGGATCGCTGATCACCGCGCGGCTGGCGGCCGAGGCCGGGCGCGATGTCATGGCCATTCCCGGATCGCCGCTCGATTCGCGCTCGCGCGGCTGCAACGAGCTGATCCGGGGCGGGGCGGTGCTGGTGCAGGGGGTGGAGGACATATTGGAGCTGGTCTCGCCGATGACCGTCAGCCGGGCGCGCCATGTTGCCGCGCCGGTCCAGCCCTACGCCCCGCAACCGCAGCGCGAGCCCGATGATGCCGCGCGGCAGCTGCTGGTCGACCTGCTCGGTCGCTCGCCGATCGGCGTGGACGAACTCGTGCGCCAATCGGCGCTGGAGAGCGGCGCAGTGCAGATGATCCTGCTCGACCTTGAACTGGGCGGGCTAATCGAGCGGCATGCGGCGGGACGAGTGTCCCTGGTGTGATCGGCTTCACGCCTGCACTGGACGCTCTTGACGAATGCCGATAACGCCGCCCAGCTTACGCGTACACGTGAGAGCTTCCGGGAAATCCATTACATGCAACTGGTTATCGTCGAATCGCCCGCCAAGGCAAAGACCATCGAAAAATATCTCGGGTCCGATTACCGGGTGCTGGCCAGCTATGGGCATATCCGCGATCTTGCGCCCAAGGACGGCTCGGTCGATCCCGACAATGACTTCGACATGGTCTGGGAAGCCTATGGCGACAAGACGCGCCAGCTCAAGGCCATTACCGACGAGGCCAAGAAGGCCGACCGGCTGATCCTGGCGACCGACCCCGATCGCGAGGGCGAGGCGATCAGCTGGCACGTGCTCGAGGTGCTGGGCAAGCGCAAGGCGCTGCCCAAGGCGGTCGAGCGCGTCACCTTCAACGCGATCACCAAGAAGGCCGTGACCGAGGCGATGGCGGCGCCGCGCGAGCTCGATACCGACCTGATCGATGCCTATCGCGCCCGCCGCGCGCTCGACTATCTGGTCGGATTCACGCTTTCGCCGGTGCTGTGGCGCAAGCTGCCCGGCGCGAAATCCGCAGGCCGCGTGCAGTCGGTTGCGCTGCGTCTGATCGTCGAGCGCGAGCGCGAGATCGAGGCGTTCACCGCGCAGGAATACTGGTCGGTCAGCGCGCAGATGGAGCAGGACGGCCAGGCCTTCACCGCGCGACTGGTGCGGCTGGAGGGCGAGAAGCTCGACAAGCTCTCGCTCGGCAATGCCGGTGCCGCCGAAGCCGCCAAGGCCAAGGTCGAAGCCGGGCATTTCACCGTCGAGACGGTCGAGACTCGGCCCGTAAAGCGCAATCCGCCGCCGCCGTTCACCACCTCGACGCTGCAGCAGGAAGCCGCGCGCAAGCTGGGCTTCTCCGCCAGCCACACCATGCGGATCGCGCAGAGCCTCTACGAGGACGGCGCGATCACCTATATGCGAACCGATGGCGTTCAGATGGATGGCGGCGCGATCCAGGAAGCGCGCAAAGCGATTTCCGAGCGCTATTCGGGTCATTACCTCCCCGAAACCCCGCGCCAGTACCAGACCAAGGCCAAGAACGCGCAGGAAGCGCACGAGGCGATCCGCCCCACCGATTTCAGCCGCGATCGCGCCGGTTCGGGCGACCATGCGCGGCTCTACGACCTGATCTTCAAGCGCGCGCTCGCCAGCCAGATGGCGACCGCATTGCTCGAGCGCACGGTCGTCGAACTGGTCGACGGCACGGGGCGCACCGCGCTGCGCGCCAATGGTCAGGTGGTGAAATTCCCGGGCTTCCTCGCGCTGTACGAGGAAGGGCTCGACGATCCCGACAGCGAGGATGGCGGCCTGTTGCCGGTCATGTCCCGGGGCGACAGTCCAGCGAAGAAATCGGTCGACGCCGTGCAGCATTTCACCCAGCCGCCGCCGCGCTTTTCCGAAGCATCGCTGGTCAAGCGGCTCGAGGAACTGGGAATCGGGCGGCCCTCGACCTATGCCTCGATCATCCAGGTGCTCAAGGACCGCGCCTATGTGCGCGTCGAGAAGAATCGTTTCTTCGCAGAGGAATCGGGCCGGTTGCTGACAGGCTTTCTCGAGCGCTTCTTCGAACGCTACGTCGCCTATGACTTCACCGCCGGCCTCGAGGAAGAGCTGGACGACGTGTCGGGCGGTCGCGCGGAATGGCGCGCGGTGCTCGAGGCCTTCTGGCGCGATTTCAAGCCCAAGACCGCCGAGGTGATGGAGCAGAAGCCATCGGAAATCACCGCTGAGCTCGACAAGTTCCTCGAGCCTTATCTCTTCCCCAAAAAGGCCGATGGCGGGGATCCACGCCTGTGCCCGAAATGCGGCGAGGGGCGTCTGGCGCTGCGCGGCGGACGGTTCGGTGCGTTCGTGGCCTGCTCCAACTATCCCGAGTGCAAGTACACCCGTCGCTTTGCGCAGGGTGGCGGCGACGCCGATCCGGGCGATAGCGGCCCCGAGGAACTCGGTACCGATCCGGTGACCGGCGAGGCGGTGACCAAGCGGTCTGGTCGCTTCGGCCCCTATGTCCAGCTCGGCGACGGCAAGGACGCCAAGCGCGCCTCGATCCCCAAGGACGTGCCGGGCGAGGATTTCGGGCTTGAATGGGCGCTCAGGCTTCTGTCGTTGCCGCGCGAGATCGGCGAGCATCCCGAGACGGGCAAGCCGATCACCGCGAGCATCGGCCGCTACGGGCCATATCTGGCACATGACGGCAAATATGCGCGGCTGTCGGGCACGATGGAGGTGTTCGAGACCGGCATGAACGCGGCGGTGGTCAAGCTCGCCGAGGCCGCAGCGGGCGGCGGTCGCGCGCGGCGCGGCACGCCCGAACCGCTCAAGGTGCTGGGCAAGAACCCCGCGACCGACACCGATGTCAAGATCATGGACGGGCGCTATGGCGCCTATGTCACCGACGGCAGCGTCAACGCGACCATCCCCAAGGACAAGAACAAGGACGAACTGACGCTCGACGAGGCGCTGCTGCTGATCGCGGAACGCGCCGCCAAGGCGCCTGCCAAGAAGGGCAAGAAGGCTCCGGCGAAAAAACCGGCTCCGAAAAAGGCGGCGGACAAGGACAAGAAGCCTGCCGCCAAGAAGGCACCCGGCAAGAAGGCCGCAGCGAAAAAGCCTGCCGCAAAAAAGCCCGCCAAGGCCGACGGCTGACGTTTCGCTAAAGACTGAGCGGACGGGCCTTCTGCTCGTCAGCCGCCGCTCATCGTTTTCCGGTTGCGCTTGGCGGCAGCGCGGCTAGCCTCCCCGTATACGAATAATAATCCGGGGAACATCACCATGAAAGCACTGCGTTTTTCCGTCGCCCTTGCGGCGCTCGCCATCGCCATGCCCGCGCTGGCGCAAAAGGCCCCGTCGGACAAGCCCGCCGCCTGGGATGTCAACGCGCCGCCGATGAAGACCCGCGCGATCCCGATCAAGGTGGACGAGGGCACCTGGATGAACCTCGATGTCAGTCCCGATGGCAGTCGCATCGTCTTCGACCTGCTCGGCGACATCTACACCATGCCGATCACCGGCGGCGCGGCGACGCGGATTGCCGAAGGGCTGGCTTATGAACAGCACCCGCGCTTCTCGCCCGATGGCAGCCGCATCGCCTTCACCTCGGATCGCGGCGGCGGGGACAATATCTGGATCATGAACGCCGATGGCTCCGACAAGCGTCAGCTGACCAAGGAGAGCTTCCGCCTGCTCAACAATCCGAGCTGGAGCCCCGACGGCCAGTATATCGTCGCGCGCAAGCATTTCACGACCGGGCGATCGCTCGGCACGGGCGAGCTGTGGCTCTACCATGTCAGCGGCGGCAACGGCGTGCCGCTGGTCAAGCGCCCGAACGAGTCGCATCAGAAGGAGCTGGGCGAACCGGTGTTCGCAGCCGATGGCGCGGGCATCTATTACAGCAAGGATGCGACCCCCGGCCCGATCTTCGAATATGCGCAGAACAGCAACGCGCAGGTCTTCGTGATCGACCGCTACGACATGGCGAGCGGCAAAGTCGAGCGCGTCACCGGCGGTCCGGGCGGCGCGGCGCGGCCCCAGCCTTCGCCCGACGGCCGCTATCTCGCCTTTGTCCGCCGCGAACGCGCGAAGACCAAGCTCTATGTCCGCGATATGCTCAGCGGCGAGGAGCGCAAGATCTATGACGACATGGACCGCGACGTCCAGGAAACCTGGGCGGTGCACGGGGTCTATCCCAATATGGGGTGGCTGCCCGACAGCAAGCGGCTGGTGTTCTGGGCAGGCGGCAAGATCCGCTCGATCGATGTCGCCAGCGGCCAGGCGAGCGTGATCCCGTTCAGCGTCAACGACACGCGCACGATCGTCGACCCGATCCGCCCGCAAAAGCCCGTCGCGCCCGATCTGGTGACGGTCAGCATGCCACGCTTCGCCAGCGTCTCGCCCGATGGCAGCCGCATGGTGTTCGAGGCTTTGGGCAAGCTGCACCAGCAGCCGGCATCCGGCGGCACCGCGCAGCCGCTCGTCACCAATGGCGGCAGCGATTTCGAGCTGTTCCCGAGTTTCTCGCGCGACGGAAGCCAGATCGTCTATGTCAGCTGGGATGATGCGCGGCTGGGCGAACTGCGCGTGGTCGGCGCTGCCGGCGGCGAGGCGCGCACGATCAGCAGGATCCCCGGCCATTATCGCCGCCCGCAATTCTCGCCCGATGGCCGTTCGGTCGTCTATGAGGCGGGCAGCGGCGGAGGCCTGACCTCGGATGCCTGGGGCGTGCAGCCGGGCATCTATCTGCTCGATATCGCCAGCGGCCAGACGCGCCGCATCACCCAGGAGGGCGGCGAACCGCATTTCGGCGCGACCGGCGACCGCATCTATTTCAGCAAGTTTGCTGGCGGCAAGCTGGCGCTGGTCAGTACCGACCTCAACGGCGAGGCCGAGCGCACGCATGCCAGCGGCGAGTTGGTCAGCGGCTACGCGGTCGCACCCGATGGCAAGATGCTGGCCTTCCGCCAGAATTATGCCGCGTTCGTCATGCCGTTCATGGCGGGCGCGGTGGATCTGGGCGCGGGCAAGGGCGGCGGCGCGCTGCCTGCGGTGCAGGTGAGCGAAGGCGGCGCGACCTTCCTGCAATGGTCGCATGGCGGTCGCCAGCTCAACTGGTCGCTGGGGCCGGTGGTCTATTCGGCTGACGCGAGCAGGGCGATCGCCAGCGGCCCGGTGAGTAAGGCCGACGCCAAGTTCGCGCCGCCAAAAACCGGCGTGGCGATCAATGTCAGCGCGCCTGCGGACAAGCCCAGCGGAACGGTCGCGTTCACCAATGCGCGCATCGTCACGATGGCGGACGATCAGGGCGGTATCATCGAGCGCGGCACGGTGGTGGTGCGCGACAATCGCATCGTCGCGGTCGGTGCGAATGTCGCGGTGCCGGCGGGCGCGCAGACGGTCGATGTTGCGGGCAAGACGATCATTCCGGGCCTGGTCGATGCGCATGCGCATGGGCCTCAGGGGTCGGACGATCTGGTACCGCAGCAGAACTGGAGCGCGGTGGCGCATCTGGCGATGGGGGTGACGACGATCCACGATCCCAGCAATTCGGCGGCGGAGATCTTCCCGGCGGCGAGCTATCAGCGCGTCGGCAAATATCTGGCCCCGCGCATCTTCTCGACCGGCGAGGTGGTCTATGGCGCCAAGGCCGCGGGAATCTTCGCCGAGATCGACAGCCTCGCCGATGCGCGCGCGCACACCACGCGGTTGAAGCTCCAGGGCGCGCAGAGCGTGAAGAACTACAACCAGCCGCGCCGCGAACAGCGCCAGCAGGTGGTCGCCGCCGCGCAGGCCGATGGTCTGGCGAGCGTCGCCGAGGGCGGATCGCTGTTCAGCCAGGACATCACGATCATCGCTGATGGCAACACCACGCTCGAGCACAATATCCCGCAGGAGCGGCTTTACGAGGACGTGCGCAGCTTCTTCGCGCAGAGCAAGGTCGGATACACGCCGACGCTGGTGGTGACCTTTGGCGGCATGGGCGCGGACCCCTATTGGCGCTCGCACACCGATATCTGGCAGCACCCGATCCTGAGCCGCCATGTCCCGCGCCGCAAGCTGGAGGCGACCAGCGTGCGCCGCGAGATCGGGCCAGAAGAGGATTATGCCGACACGGCCTCGGCGCGCGAAGCGGCCGAGCTCGCCCGGCGCGGCGTGCCGGTGGGCATCGGCGCGCACGGCCAGGAGGAGGGGCTCGCCTCGCACTGGGAGCTGTGGAGCTTCGTCAAGGGCGGCATGACGCCGATCGAGGCGCTGCGCACCGCGACGATCAGCGGCGCACGCTCGCTGGGCTTCGACAGGGATATCGGCTCGATCGAGCCGGGCAAGCTCGCCGACATGGTGGTCATCGACGGCGATCCGGTGGCGGATATCCGCCAGTCCGACCGGATCACGCATGTGATGCTCAACGGGCGGCTCTACGAGGTGCCGACGATGAACGAGACGCTGACCGGTACGTCGAAGCTGCGCAAATGGTATTGGGAGAAGTGAGCATATAAAATCCTCCCCGAGCTTGTCTCGGGGAGGGGGACCACCGACCAGGGGTCGGTGGTGGAGGGGAAGCGGGATCACACGATGGGTGGTCCGAAATGCGCACTCCGCTGC
>AYSC01000053.1 GCA_000503195.1 Blastomonas sp. CACIA14H2 | reverse complement strand
GGAGAGGCCTGTCCGGGCGCCCATCGTGCTCCCAGCCCTCTCCCTGCTTCGCTTACGCGAAGCTGTCCCTCTCCCGTAAAGGGAGAGGGTAAAACTTACTTCGCGAGCTCCACATGCTCGAAATCGAGATCGACCGGCGTGGCGCGGCCGAAGATCGAGACCGAGACCTTGACGCGGGCCTTGTCGAAATCGAGTTCCTCGACAATGCCGTTGAAGCTGGCGAACGGGCCTTCGAGCACCTTGACCGAATCGCCGATTTCGTAATCGACGTCGATGCGGGCGCGCGGCGCGTTGGCGGCTTCTTCCTTGGTGTTCAGGATGCGCGCAGCCTCGGCATCACTGATCGCCTGGGGCTTGCCGTTGGGGCCGAGAAAGCCGGTGACCTTGGGCGTGTTCTTGACGACGTGATAGACATCGTCGGTCATCTTGAGCTTGGCCAGCACATAGCCGGGGAAGAACTTGCGCTCGGTCTGCACCTTCTTGCCGCGGCGCACTTCGGTCACGGTTTCGGTGGGCACCTCGACCTGCTCGACCAGCGCCGACAGACCCATGCGCTCGGCATCGGCGAGAATCGCGTCGCGGACCTTGTTCTCAAAGCCCGAATAAGCGTGAATGATGTACCAGCGCGACATTCAACTCTCTTTCAAAACAGCGGTCCGGCGATCAGGCCAGGGTGAGCAGCCACTTGACGATGGCGCCGAAGATCGAATCGATGGTCAGGAAGAAGATCGCCAGGATGGTCATCAGAATGAACACCATGATCGAGGTGGTGACCGTTTCCTGGCGGCTCGGCCAGACGACCTTCGAGGCTTCGGTGCGCACCTGTCGCACGAACTCGCCGGGGCTGGTCTTCTTTCCTTCGCTGGCCATGGCCTTCACTTTCCTTGTTCCGATGGGCGGGCATATCCGCTTCGGCAGACACATCGCCGCCAGCCTTGCCCGGCTGAAACGCGATATATGCACCCTGTCGGAGAAAGACAGCCCCATAGCCGCGCAAATCCGCAGAAGCAAGGGGATTCAATGGAAGGGGATGCCCCGCTTGGGGGAGGCACTGATCGCCGCTGGCAGGAGTGGAGGGACTCGAACCCCCGGCATTCGGTTTTGGAGACCGACGCTCTACCAGCTGAGCTACACTCCTTCGCGGGCAGGCGACGCCCTTAGCGGGTGCAACCGCGCTGTGCAAGCGCTGCTGCACCGATCGGGCGGCCTGACATGAAAATCGGGGCGATCGCTGGTCCGCTGGAGACGCCCGGAAAGCGCA
Source organism: Blastomonas sp. CACIA14H2 (assembly GCA_000503195.1). Taxonomy (GTDB): domain Bacteria; phylum Pseudomonadota; class Alphaproteobacteria; order Sphingomonadales; family Sphingomonadaceae; genus Blastomonas. The sequence continues at coordinate 21,823 of AYSC01000053.1, read as the reverse complement.
TTCCAAGGGAGGCGATCGCCCCGTATGTCATGGCACCATCGCGCGGAGCCCGAAGACCCCCGCGACGAGACGCATCAGCGCTTCGAGAACTGGAAGCTCTTGCGCGCCTTGGCCTTGCCGTACTTCTTGCGCTCGACGGTGCGGCTGTCGCGGGTCAGGAAGCCTGCCTGCTTAACGGTGCTGCGCAGAGCCGGTTCGTACTTGGTCAGCGCCTGGCTGATGCCGTGCTTGACCGCGCCGGCCTGGCCCGAAAGACCGCCGCCCTTGACGGTGCAGATCACGTCATACTGATCCTTGCGATCGGTGATGTCGAACACCTGGTTGATCACGAGACGCAGCGTCGGGCGGGCGAAATACACGGCCTGGTCGCGCTTGTTGACGATGATCTTGCCGGTGCCGGGCTTCAGCCACACGCGGGCCACGGCGTCCTTGCGGCGACCGGTGGCATAGGCGCGGCCGTGCTTGTCGAGCTCCTGCTCGCGCAGCGGCGCGTTCGAAACCTTGACGGCGGGTGCGTCGGTGGTTTCGATGTCGGCAGCGATGTCCTTGATGTCGGACAGGGATTGCACGGTATCAGACATTATGCACCCACCTTGTTCTTGCGGTTGAGCGAGGCCACGTCGAGCACTTCAGGCTGCTGGCCGGCATGCGGATGTTCGGTTCCGGTGAAGAGGTGCAGGTTGCGCATCTGCTGGCGACCCAGCGGACCGCGGGGAACCATGCGCTCCACCGCCTTTTCAAGCACGCGCTCGGGGAAGCGGCCGTCCAGCACCTTGGCGGCGGTCACTTCCTTGATGCCACCGATATAGCCGGTGTGCTTGTAATAGACCTTGTTGCTGCGCTTGTTGCCGGTCAGCTGCACCTTGCCCGCGTTGATGACGATGACATGGTCACCGCAATCGACATGCGGAGTGTAGCTCGGCTTGTGCTTGCCGCGCAGGATGTTGGCGATGATCACCGCGACGCGGCCGACCACCAGTCCATCGGCATCGATAATATGCCATTTCTTTTCCACCTCAGCCGGCTTGATCGACTTGGTGGTCTTGAGCAAAGCCTTCATGGCCTTCAACCTTCCAAAACGTCCTCCGCTGCGGTGCCGGATCCGCGATGGACCCTAGCCTCAGACCGGCTGACAGATTTCCGTGACACGACAGGCCGCACACGGGCAGGCCTGAACGAAGCGCGGCTAATGTCGATAAGGGCACCAATAGTCAAGCATTTTGGGGCGATTGCCGAGGGGTATCATGATACCTTCAAGGTTGGGGTGGCCCGGCATCGGTGGAAACCGTCAGCGATTCCAGCGCCTTTCGCTCGGTTCCGGCGACCCGGACGACGGTCTGCCGCTCGAGCCGGAGCACGAGGCCGGTCGCGGTCGAAAGCACGGCGCGGTCGGTCCCTTGCGCCGCGTCCGGACGGTCCGGGAAGGATCCAGGCACGGTTTCGAGCTCCCACGAATCGCCTGCCGCGGCGGTGAGGCGGTAGCGCGCGCCGTCGCGGGTGCTGACCATCGCCTGTGCGCACGGGCGGCCTGCGAACATCACCAGCCGCTCGATCTTCGCCTGGTGAATCGCGGCGCGCTCGTCGGGGGTGAGCGCGGCAAGCCGGTCGAGCATCGCCCCGATCTGCGCCTGCTCGGCGGCATCGCGCGTCGCCACTCCAGGGTCGGTGCGCAGCCGGGCGAGCGCCGCCGCGAGGCGCTCGGGCGCGGCGGGCGATTCGCTGATTCCCAGGATAGTCCCAGTGGAATCGAGCGTTACCTCGAGCGTCTCGCCAGCGCTGCTCTCCTCCTGCAGCGCGAGCAGCCGCAGCAGCTCGGGCGGGCCATCGCTGGCGAGCGCGATCTGCTCGACCGTCAGCCGGAAGCCCCGGCCCGCCCGTGCGAAGCGCAGCCGATAGCGGATCTGCTGGCGAAAGCGGCCCTCGCGCAGCTCGCGCTCGATTCGCCGCTCGAGCAGCAGCGGGCGATCGAGCGGCGGGGCAAAACCGATCGCGGGGGCAGGGCAGGCGATGGTGGCGGGCGCGGACAGCAGCAGCGCCGCCAGCAGCATCAGTCGATCGCCAGCGTCTGGCCGAGCACCCAGGCGCGGAAGCTGGGCGGGCAATATTCGACCGGCAGCACCAGCACCGCCGGCTCGTCATAGCTGTGCAGGTGCACGATCCGCGCGACCAGCGCCTTGGACTGGGGCAGGGCGGTCTTGAACAGCACCGGAACCTCGGCCTGCTCGGTCAGCTCGCCGTCCCAGTGATAGATCGACTGGACCGCCCCCAGCACATTGGCGCAGGCGGCAAGCTGTTCGCGGACCACCGTGCGCGCGATCGTCTGCGCCTCCTCCTTGTCGGCAAAGGGGCAGTAGACCAGCCGGATATCGCTGGCGTCGAGGATCGAATCGCCGATCATGCCCGACGTGCAGCGCCCTTGCGTCCCAGGCTGTGCGCGCCCCAGGCGACCGTGCCGACGAGAATCGCGCCCACCGCCTGGTGGAGCACCGCGAGGTGCAGATCGACGCTGCTCATCACCGTGGCAATGCCGAGCAGCACCTGCACGCCGAACGCGCTGTGAATCGCGATCGAGGCCGCGCGATCGGCCTTGCGCACCGCGCGCGCCAACACGACCAGCGCCGCCACCGCGACGAATGCCCACCAGCGGTGCAGGAAGTGCAGCAGGAACGGGTCATGCGTCAGCGCGTACACCACGCCTTGCGACCAGTCGACATCGACCGGAAAGAAGCTGCCGTTCATCAGCGGCCAGCTCTTGGCGGCATAGCCGGCGTTGAGTCCGGCGACCCAGGCGCCGAGCAGCAATTGCACGAACAGCGCGAGGATGGTCGCCAGCGCCACGCCGGTCATCCGCGCCGGGCGCGCAGCGCGATCGCGCGCCAGAACCTGCAGGTCGCGCGCGGTCCAGACCAGTCCCGCCATGATGAACAGCGCGTTGAGCAGGTGCACCGCGAGCCGGAAATGGCTGACATCGGTGCGTTCGGTCAGTCCCGATGCGACCATCCACCAGCCGATCGCACCCTGCAGCCCGCCCAGCGCGAACAGCGCCAGCAGCCGCCAGCCATAGCCCTGCGGGATCGCGCGGCGGATCGCGAACCAGGCAAGGGGCAGGGCGAAGGCGAGGCCGACCAGCCGTCCGAGCAGCCGGTGGACATATTCCCAGAAATAGATGGTCTTGAACTCGGCCAGCGACATGCCGGCATTGACCTCGATATATTCGGGGATGCGCTTGTATTTCTCGAACTCGGCGACCCAGGCCGCTTCGGACAGCGGCGGCAGCGTGCCGGTGACGACATTCCATTCGGTGATCGACAGGCCCGATTCGGTCAGCCGGGTGATGCCGCCGACCACGACCATGCAGAAAACCAGCAGCGCCACGCCATAGAGCCACAAGGCGATCGCCTGCGGCGCGCTGCGATCTGGCGACAGGGGCGTGGCGATCCCGGGCTGCGACAGGCTGGTCATGGTTCACGCATTTCGGACGGAGGCGCGCGGCTTGCAAGGGGTTTTTCGGCTCGGTTCATCGCGCCTCGGCGAGATTGTTGATCAAGCCCGATTGCGCAATGATATCATATCACCTATGTGCAGGCCATGTTGTCTCGTATCACCCGGTCCGGCCAGCTCGATTCGGCCGCGATAGCACTGTCGGCGCTGTGCATGGTGCATTGCGCCGCGGGCCTGTGGCTGGTGGCGGGATTCGCCTCGATGGGCGGCATCTTCCTCTCCCCCTGGGTGCACGAGATCGGCTTTGTGCTGGCGGCGGCGATGGCCGCACTAGCCTTGGGTCATGGTGTGCGGCTGCATGGTGCCTGGACGCCGCTCGCCATCGGTTCGGCCGGGATCGCCGCGATGCTCGCCGCGATGACCGTGCCGCATGGCGGATCGTGGGAATATGCGCTGACGCTGACCGGTGTCGCGCTGCTCAGCATCGCGCATCTGCTCAACTATCGCGCCGCGCGCCAGCACTGATCCTGCCGCACACTAACATTGGGGCTTGCCCTTGCCCCTTTATCCGCGCCAAGAGTCGCGCCCTATGACCAGCACCTCCACCCAGACCGCCCAGATCAGCATCCATGTCAACGGCGAGCCGCGCCGCGTACCCGCAGGCCAGAGCATCGCCGCGCTTGTCGGCACGCTGGGGCTGAACCCGGCCAAGGTCGCGGTAGAGCGCAATCTGGAAATCGTGCCGCGCTCGACCCTGGCCGACGTCGTGGTGCTGGAGGGCGACCGGCTGGAGATCGTGCATTTCGTCGGCGGGGGCGATCATGTCCCTGTCGCGGACAGCTGGACCGTCGCGGGCCATACCTTCCGCTCGCGCCTCATCGTCGGCACCGGCAAGTACAAGGACTTTGCGCAGAACGCCGCCGCGCTCGAAGCTTCGGGTGCAGAAATCGTCACCGTCGCGGTCCGCCGCGTCAACGTGTCCGACCCCAATGCGCCGATGCTGACCGATTTCATCGACCCGAAAAAGGTCACCTATCTGCCCAACACCGCAGGCTGTTTCACCGGCGAGGAGGCGATCCGGACGCTGCGGCTGGCGCGCGAGGCGGGTGGCTGGGATCTGGTCAAGCTCGAGGTGCTGGGCGAGGCCAAGACGCTCTATCCCGACATGCACGAGACACTGCGCGCCACCGAGATCCTGGCGAAGGAAGGCTTCAAGCCGATGGTCTATTGCGTCGACGATCCCATCGGCGCGAAGCGGCTGGAAGATGCGGGCGCGGTCGCGATCATGCCGCTCGGCGCGCCGATCGGATCGGGGCTGGGTATCCAGAACCGCGTCACCATCCGGCTGATCGTCGAGAATGCGAAGGTGCCGGTGCTGGTCGATGCAGGCGTCGGCACGGCATCGGATGCCGCGATCGCGATGGAGCTGGGCTGCGACGGCGTGCTGATGAACACCGCGATCGCCGAGGCCAGGGACCCGATCCGAATGGCGCGCGCGATGAGGCTGGCGGTCGAGGCCGGCCGCGAGGCCTATCTCGCCGGACGCATGGGCACGCGCAAATATGCCGACCCTTCAAGCCCGCTTGCCGGACTGATCTGACCCGGTTCCACGTGGAACCCGGGCATCCGGACGGCCCGGCGCGCTCGCCACATCCCGTATCGGCTGAGGGTCCAGCTTTCCGTAGCGGAAGCATGACCGATTCTTGCCGATTCGATGACGCTTTCTTTGCATATGTTGCATTGGTCGATGCGGCTGTGTCGTTCGTCGACAGCTGTAGTCGTTGAGCGACATCTGCTGCGCCCTTGTCGAGCGCGGCGCGCATATCGGCGCATCCTCCCCTATCCCGATGATGTCGCCGATGCTCCGTAGCTCCCCAGGCAGGACATCGGCGGCAAACGACAACAAGGCCGGTCCTGAAGGGACCCTTGCCGACAGGACCGGCCCCACCGTTCAGTTTGCCCCCAAGAAAGGACCCCACCCCATGTTCGCCCGTGCTCTTGCCCCCGTCGCCACCCGTGCCCTGGCCGCCGCTGCCGCCTCGGCCATCATCTTTTCCGCTTCCGTCCAGGCCAATCCCGTCAAGACCAGCGAGGCCGCTGGCGGCCGCGTCGTCCGCAGCGTCGAGGTTCCGTTCGTCGATCTGGATCTCACCACGCCGGCGGGCGCTGCGACGCTGCAGGCCCGGCTGAAGACCGCCTCGCGCCAGGTCTGCGGTACGCCCGAAACGCCCACCCTGCGCGAGCGCATCGATTACCGCAACTGCGTGAGCGAAACGATCGCCAGCGGCCAGCGCGCGATGGTGACGCTGATCGCCCGCGCCGAAGCCGGCGAGCGCTTCAAGCCCGGCGAGCGCATTGCCGTCGGCAGCTGATGCCCCTTCTCGATTACCAAACCCTTGGTAAACCCGACTGGACCGGTAGCCCCAAGCTGCCGGTCCTTTTCTTTGTCCGCCGGGCTCAGGCGTAATGATCGATCCCCTCGCCCACCACGTCGAACCAGCCATGCTTGCGATCCTCGTACACCGAATATTCCGGCGCGGGAAATCGCGGATCGGCGAAGAGACCGACGGGTATCGCCACCAGGCCGGGCATGGAATCGGCCCGATACATCACGCTGACCCCGCATTCGGGACAGAAATGGAAGCAGGCGGTCGAGCCGCCATCGCCGCGCCGGGTCCAGACGCGCGTCTGTCCGCTCACGGCGACATCGCCATCGGGCCATCGCGCCTGCACGGCACAGACGCTGCCGCTGCGACGCTGGCAATCGAGACAATGACAGACCGAGACCCGGCGGGGTTCTCCGCGACATTCGAGTGTCGCCTGGCCACAGGCGCAGCTTGCCTTGCGAACGGTCACATCTCTCTCCGCACCTGGCCCCGGGGATCCCTAGATCGGTGGGTCGAGCATGGCCGGATGTCAAGACAGGTCGAGGCGGGCGCTAGAGGAGCGCCCGCCTCAGTCCTTTGCGACCCAAAGGACTAGCTCTGAAGCTGTCGGGGCTGGTCCTGAGACCAGCCGATCAGCGATAGAAGACGTGATTGTCGACGGCGGCGAGGCGCTGCATGCGCCAGCCGGGCGAGACGTGGCGCGCGTGGAAGAACAGCGCGCCTTCGACCGGGCTGTCCCAGCTGTCCTTCATCGCGATCTGCGCGATGGCGACGGCTTCCTTCCAGTCCTGGCTGGCGGTGGGAATGGCGGGCATGCGGCCGCCACGGACGAACGAGAACTGGCTGGGCTGATAGACCACACCGCACAGGCTGCTGGCAAAGCGGCCCGAATCGCGGCGTGCGATCACCACCTTGGCGACGGCGAGCTGGCCGTTCAGGGTTTCGCCCTTGGATTCGAAATAGACGGCACCGGCGAGGCAGCGGGTCTCTTCGTCGATCTCGGCGGGAATGTCGGACATCGACACGAGCTGCGCCAGGCTTTCGGCCTTGAGCGGCGGCTGGGCAGTCTGGGTGTCGATCTGCTGGGAGGCGGTTTCGGCCGTGGCGGCACCGGCTTCGACAGCGGCTTCAGCGGCGCTGGAGGCGGTGGTTTCGCTGCTCTGGGCGGGAACCGGCTGGATCATGTCGGCGATCAGCGGCGATGCAAAGGCGGCTGACGCGTCGGTGAGAGAGAGAGTGACAATCGAATAGACTGCCATGGCGGCCATGCTGGCGACCTTGAGGACCTTACTCATTGCAAACTTTGACTGTGCGGTGGATCACCACAGCCGGAACAGGAATCGGGCAGCAAGGCCCGGCCGGTTCCGGAAGGGAAACCCCCCGTCTGCGTGCTAGCCCCTGTTTTTCCCGGTCCTGCAAAAGACCGCGGAACCATGAAGGCCGCCTGCGCGTTGATCGGTGCAGCGGCCCCTCTAGCAGGGGGCTCGGCGAGTCAACTCGGCTCGTTGATTATAGCGTTGAACTGTGCGCGGCTGGCGACATCCAGTTCGATAATCCACAAATCCGCATCGCGCGCGCGCCGACGGTCGATATAGTCGGCCATGCTGCCATGGCGCGCGGGTGGTGCAGAATCTTCCGTCCACACCTCGTTCCAGCGCGCCTTGCCGTCGAGGCCGCTGAACATTTCGAACAGTGCTTCGTCCTGCCCGCGCACGCTGCGCGCGATGAGAATGGCGCCCGATACCGGATCACCCATTGCGATGATCGTGGCAAATCCACCCGCTGCCGCAGTCAGCCGCTTGAGCGCCTCGATGCGGACGCTGGCCGCCAGCCGAGGCTCGATCACGGGCTGTCCGCGATCGGCTGCTTGTAGCCCTCCAGTCCCGACAGCGCGATATGCGAGCGCATGAAGGTACCGGTGCCGCGCGCGATTTCCTCGCCATGGCTATCGACCAGCCGCGATTCCCCCACCCAGACGCGCCGGCGCCCGCTCACCCAGTGCCCCTCGGCATAGACCGGGCCTGCACGCACCGGCGCGGTGAAATGCAGGTTGAACGCGGTGGTGAGCAGGAAGCGGTCGGTGACCAGCGCGTTGCACGCGTAGAAGGCGGCGTCATCGAGCATCTTGAAATACAAGGTGCCATGCGCCGCGCCCGCAGCGTGAAAATGCTCGGGCGCCACGTCGAAATCGATCCGCGCCTTGCCCGCAGCGGTGATCGTCAGCCGCGACGGGAACAGCCGGTTGATCGCGGCAGCGGCATAAAGGCGTTCGAGCGCGCGGAAATGCGCTTCCTCGCCCGGGCCTGTCGCCCGGTCAGGCAGCGTCACGATCCAGCTCGGCGGTGACCAGCGCATAGATCGCATCGGGATCGTCCGCGCCCTTGATCTTGGCGAGCGTCTTTTCGTCGCGCGTCAGCCGCGAGATGTGCGCCAGCGCCTGGAGATGCATCGCACCGGTGGCGACGGGCGAGAGCAGCGCGATCACCAGATCGACCGGCAGATTGTCGATCGAGCCGAACTCGATCGGCTTGCCCAGCCGCAGCACCACCGCCACCGAATGGTCCAGCCCGTCGAGCTTGCCGTGGGGAATGGCGACGCGGCGGCCGAAGCCGGTCGAGCCGAGCTGTTCGCGTTCGAGCAGGCAGCCGAGCACCTTGTCGGCATCCAGCCCGTAGCAATGGCCGAACTGCTCGGCGGCCAGTTCCAGCGCCTGGTGCTTGTCCGCGACGCGCGCAGAGATCAGCACCGCCTGCTTGTCGAGTTCGAACCACGCCATGACAGTCAAAATTCTCGATTCTGTCGCGCCGCCTCCGGTCGTTGCGGAAGCGGCGCGTACGAATGGTGTTCAGATCATCGCCGGCCCTGCCGGGAGGGGGTTACCTCATCCCGCCGACGCATTGCTGGCGCGCCCATGCACCATATCGCCCGAAAAACCAAGCCATGCGATGCACAGGCGCACAGTGCGCCAGATTTTTCAGGCGCGCGGTTCGACCCAGCCGATCGAACCATCGGGGCGGCGATAGACCATGTTGTGGCGCCCGGTGCCGGTATTCTTGAAGAACAGCGCATTGGTGTTGCGCAGGTCGAGCATCATCACGGCATCCGAAACGGTCGCCTCGGGCACGTCGACCCGGGTTTCGGCAATCACCACCGGGGCGTCACCGAGCACCTCTTCCTCTTCGCTGGCGCTTTCGAACACCACATAGGCGGCCTCTTCCTCGCGCGCGGCGTGCTGGAACTGTTCGTGGCGGCCCTTGAGGCGGCCCATATAGCGGCGCAGCTGCTTTTCGATCTTGTCCGCCGCGCCGTCGAAGCCGACATGCGCATCCTGCGCGAGGCCATGGCCCTTGAGGATCAGGCCCTGCATCACATGCGTGACGATATCGCACTGAAACTGTTCGTGCGGCCCTCGAGAGAAGGTCACCTGACTGGATATGGCCTTCGAGAAATACTTTTCGACAATCGCATTGAGCCGGTCCGCGACGTGCACCTTGAGCGCTTCGCCCGTGTCGACCTGATGACCAGAAATACGAATGTCCATGTTATTCTCCATTTTTGGGGCCAGCCGTCAGACCATTGCCGCGACGGGCCGGATCGATACATCCTTGGCGTCTCACGCTAAGGATCGGGTGACAATTCGGGTAAAGACCTCCTTTCCGGGGTGGATTTCAGTAAAAAAGGTTAGCGTGTCGACAGCCAGAGCGGCTGCTTGATCTTGCCCAGAAATTCCGCATGCGCGGCCAGCTCTTCCGCGCTGGCGGAAAACGGGCGCGGCAGGCGGTGCGGACGCTGGACGCTGGGAATGAGACGGGGACGCGCGCCAGTGCTGGTTGCCGGATCGGCGCTGTCATCGGCCAGCCCGAGCCCGATCTGGCGACCCCCGGTCAACTCGATATAGACCTGCGCCAGCAGCTCGGCATCGAGCAGCGCGCCGTGGAGCACGCGGTGGCTGCGGTCGACGCCAAAGCGCTTGCACAGCGCATCGAGGCTGGCGGGTGATCCGGGGAACTTGGCGCGCGCCATCGCGACGGTATCGATCACGCGGCCCATCGGGATGGCGGGCCTGCCGACCATGGCCAGTTCCGCGTTCAGAAAGCGCATGTCGAACCCGGCATTGTGCGCGACCAGGGTCGCATCGCCCAGAAAGTCAAGCAGATCCTCGACGCCGGCGCCGAACAGCGGCTTGTCGGCGAGGAACGCATCGCCCAGGCCATGCACCTTTTCGGCTTCGGGCGGCATCGGGATTTCGGGGTTGAAATAGGCGTGGAAGGTGCGGCCCGTCAGGCTGCGACCGACCATCTCGATGCATCCGATTTCCACCATCCTGTGTCCTTCATCGGGGGACAGGCCGGTGGTTTCGGTATCGAAAATGATCTCTCTCATTTCCAATACTATTGGACCGATTTGCTCATCGTGCAAGGGCCGAACGTAAATTCTGAAGCAGCCCGCGCACCGCCTGCCGCGTCGCCAATTTGGTGCCGCCGGTGGGGATCACCCAATCGGCATGCGCGCGCTTGTGGTGATCGGCCATCTGCAGGTGACGGATGTGGCGCAGGCGCGCCGCGGTCATTCCCGGTCGCGCGAGCACGCGCTTGCGCTGCTGCCACAGGGCGGCGGAGACGACGACGATGCCGTCGACATTCTGCGTGCCGCCCTTCTCGAACAGCAGCGGGATATCGAACACGATGATCCGGCGCGAGCGATGGGCGCGGACGAACGCCGCGCGCGCGCGCGCCACCGCCGGATGCACGATATGCTCGAGCCTCTTGAGCGCCGCCGGATTGCCGAACACCGCCGCGCCGAGCTTCACCCTGTCCACCCCCCGCGGCCCGGTGGTGCCGGGGAACGCCGCCTCGATCGCGGGAAGCAGCGCGCCGCCCGGGCCCTGCAGGACGTGCACCTCGGCATCGGCATCGAAGACCGGAACGCCCTCGGCGCGCAGCATCTTCGCCACCGCCGACTTGCCCATGCCGATCGATCCCGTCAGCCCCAGCACCATCGGCCGGTGACGGTGGTGCGGCGGCAGACGCTTGATCGGGGCCATCATGCGGTGAGCATCGCCCGAAGCTCGTCGTCGCGATCCCGCGGTGGCGCGGCACCGAAAAAGATCTCGAACGCGAGCGCCGCCTGGCCGATCAGCATCTCGAGCCCGTCGACCGTCTCCAGCCCGCGCGCGCGCGCCGCCTTGAGCAGGCCGGTTTCGAGCGGATTGTAGACGATGTCATAGACCAGCGCGCTCTCGGGCAGCGGGTCGAGGTCGAGCACCAGCGGGTCGAAGCCCTTCATGCCGAGCGGGCTGGTGTTGACCAGCAGATCGACCTCGCCGAGCGGATCGTCCATGCCGCGCACCTGGCCCTTGAGCGCGAAGCTCGCGAGCAATCCCATGGCCTTGAGCGGATTGCGTGCATGGATCGTGACGCTGGCGACCTCCATCCGCGCGAGGGCGAACAGCACCGCCCGAGCGGCGCCGCCCGCGCCGATCACCGCGACATCGGCGCCGGTAAAATCGCTCTGCCCCAGCGGGGCATAGAATCCGCCCGCATCGGTATTGGTGCCGAACAGCGCGCCCTGCTCATCGCGCGCGATCGTGTTCATCGCACCGATCGATCCGCGCACGTCGCCCGGATCGGCGACATGCTCCATCACCGCGATCTTGTGCGGAATGGTGACGTTGCACCCGCGCCAGAGCGGATCGGCGCGGCGTTCGGCGATATAGTCGGCCAGGCGTTCGGGCGTGACATGGCACGCGCGGTACTCCGCGTCCGACCCGAGCTGTTTCAGCCAGAAATTGTGGATAAGCGGCGATTTGCTGTGCGCGATCGGGTCGCCGATCACCTCGGCATAGGGTTTGGACATTGTTGAACCCTTGGGCAAGCGTCCCTCGACGTCGCTCGGGACAAACGGAACAGGGTGTAGCGTTGCTAATTACCGGAAAAACTCTCCGAGTTCCCGAGCGACGTCGAGGGACGTTGTGCGAAGGTTGCCACCAAGCGCAAAGCCATCAGCTGGGCATCAGTTCGCGCTGGCGCAGGAAGCCGAGCAGCGGCAACAGTGGCATGCCTTGAACGGTGAACACATCGCCCTCGATATGGCTGAAAAGCTGGGCTCCGGCGCCCTCGATCTCGTAACAGCCCACCGTATATCCAATGGTTTCCCAGTGCTTTTCCACATAGTCACGCACAAAGGCGGTGCCCAGCGGACGCACGTGCATCACCGCCTTGTCGACATGCCGCCAGATCGGTCGACCGCCCTCGACGATCACCGCCGCACTCCACAGGCGGTGCGGCTTGCCCGACAGCGTTTCGAGCTGGCGGATCGCATCGTCGGGCGTCTGCGGCTTGCTCAGCATCTCGCCTTCGCTCGTTTCCAGGATCTGGTCGGAACCGAGCACCATCGCCTCGGGCCGCCGCGTGCCGACGCGCATCGCCTTGGCCTCGGCCAGCGCATCGGCAATGTCGCGCGGGCTTGTCCCCTCGGCGTGGAGCGAGGCACGGATCGAGGATTCGTCGATATGCGCCGCGACGACCGAAAAGGGCACGTCGGCGGCATCGAGCATGGCCCGGCGCGCGGTGCTTTGCGATGCGAGTATCAGCATTTCCGTCGTCCTTATGCCTTGTGCAGTCTAGGCTTTATCCATTGGCGCGCTTGCCTGCCGCCTGTTTTCGCGCGCGGCTTCGCGCTCGTTGAACAGGTTGATGATCGCCGCCGCCGATTCCTCGATCGACCGACGCGTCACGTCGATCACCGGCCAACCATTATCCGCAAACATCCGCCGGGCAAAGGCCAGCTCGGCCTTCACCTTCTCGTCATTGACATAATCGGTTTCGGGGGCCTGGTTCAAGGACAACAGCCGGTTGCGACGCACCGCGATCAGCCGTTCGGGATTGGTGGTCAGCCCGACGACCAGCGGATGCCTGAGCGTGAACAGCGCGGACGGCGGCGGGGATTCGATCACGATCGGGATATTCGCGGTCTTGTAGCCGCGATTGGCAAGATAGATCGAGGTCGGCGTCTTCGACGAGCGCGAGACACCGGCGAGCACGATGTCCGCCGCCTCCCAGTTTTCCCAGTTCTGCCCGTCGTCGTGCGCGATGGTGAACTGGATCGCTTCCACGCGCGCGAAATAGGCGGCGTCGAGCACGTGCTGCCGGCCGGGCCGCGCCTTGGCCGCCTGGCCGAGCAGGTTGGACAAGGCATCGCTCACCGCATCGAGCGCGGGCACCATCGGCAGCCCGAGCACGCGGCAGCGCCGCTCGAGCTTGGCGCGGATATCGGGATTGACCAAAGTGAACAGCACCAGCCCCGGATTGGCCGCGACCTCGTCGAGGATGCGGTCGAGATGCGTCTCGGAGCGCACCATCGGCCAGAAATGCTTGATCACCTCGACCGCGTCGAACTGCGCCAGCGCCGCCTTGGCGATATTCTCCAGGGTCTCGCCCGTGGAATCCGACAGCAGATGCAGGTGAATGCGGCTCATGGCTCTGGTCTGTGGGCAGCGCGGGGATAAATCAAGGCATGATGTTGTGGGCAAAACCGGGGATGGTTTTGCTCCCCCCTGACCGGGGATTCATCACAGCGCTTGTCCACAAGGGACAGCTTTACCCACAGGGTGTTGATAGTGGGCACAAATTTGCCGACTCGTCAGGCAGCTGCGATTTGGCGACTGTCAATCTGTCGATACATAGGGCAAGAAAGCGTCATGCCGGTTTTCCAGCGGCCTTCTTCAACAGATTCCCTATATAAAGGATATAAGAATTAAGATGGGTGGGGACACAGCTCTGACGACGGCGCGAAAGGCGCCCTTGCTCGATTGCCTGAACGGACATGTGGCCAAGGTGCCGCCGATGTGGATGATGCGCCAAGCCGGGCGCTACCTTCCCGAATATCGCGCCTTGCGTGCAGAGAAGGGCGGCTTTCTCGAGCTGGTCTATGACAGCCCTGCCGCCGCCGAGATCACGCTGCAGCCGCTGCGCCGGTTCGAGCTCGATGCCGCGATCCTGTTTTCCGACATCCTCATCGTCCCCTATGCGATGGGCCAGGACCTCAAGTTCCTGGTGGGCGAAGGGCCGCACCTGTCACCCCGGCTGCTCGATCATGCGCTGGAGAGCCTGCAGCCGGTCCCTGAGCGGCTCGAGGCGATCTACGAGACCGTGCGTCTGGTCAGGGCCGAGCTGGCGCCTGAGAAGACGTTTCTGGGCTTTGCAGGGTCTGCCTGGACCGTTGCGACCTATATGGTCAACGGCGAGGGCAGCAAGGACCAGCACGCCACGCGCGAATATGCCTATCGCGATCCCGCCGGTTTCCAGGCGCTGATCGACGGAATCGTCGACCTCACCATCGAATATCTGATCGGCCAGATCGATGCCGGGGTCGATGCCGTCCAGATTTTCGACAGCTGGTCGGGGTCGTTGGCACCGGCGCAGTTCGAACGCTGGGTGATCGCGCCCAATGCGCGGATTGCCGCCGCCATCCATGCCGCGCGGCCGGGCGTTCCCGTGATCGGCTTTCCCAAGGGCGCGGGCGAGAAGCTTGCCGCCTATGCACGCGAAACCGGGGTCGATGCTCTGGGGCTCGACGAGACGATCGATCCGGTCTGGGCCGCAGCGAACATCCCCGCGCATCTGCCGGTCCAGGGCAATCTCGATCCGCTGGCGCTGCTCGCGGGCGGCGAGCAGATGGAAAATGCGGTCCGCCACATCCTGCGCACCTTCGAAGGGCGGCCGCATATTTTCAACCTCGGCCATGGCATATTGCAGCAGACGCCCATTGAACACGTGCATGCACTGCTTACACTGGTGAAGCAGGGCGTATGACCGCCCTGCCGGATCCACGGCAGAACCCATGAACGAGCTTCTTCTGACAACGGATTATGTTCTCTCCATGCTTTATCTCTGGCTGAAAGCGGCGCATCTCATCTTCGTCATCTTCTGGATGGCCGGCCTGTTCATGATGCCGCGCTTCCTGGTCTACCACCAGGAGGCCGAGCACGGTTCGCCCGAGGCGACGCGCTGGATCGACCGCGAGTCCAAGCTCAGGAAGATCATCCTCAACCCCTCGCTGATCATCGTCTGGGCGCTGGGGCTGGTCCTGGCCAGCCAGGGCAACTGGTGGACCGCCGGCTGGCTGCACGCCAAGCTGCTCTTCGTGCTTCTGCTCAGCGGCTATCATGGCTGGATGATCGGCTATGCGCGGAAACTGGCCAAGGGCGAGCGCAAGCTGACCGGCAAGCAGCTGCGGCTGATCAACGAGGTCCCGGGCATCGCTGCGGCGGTGATCGTGATCCTGGTGATCGTGAAGCCGTTCTGATCCCCTTCTCCCCCCCCCTTGGGGAGGGGCAGGCCCGGTCTTCCGGGCCGGGGTGGGATAGGAGCACCACGGGTGGTCAGGCCCACCCCGGCCTTCGGCCACCCCTCCCGTATGCGGGAGGGGAGAGGTGAGTCTGTCGTCTCATCGCAGGCCCGATTGACTTTTGCACGGCCTGCGCCTATTTCCGCTGGCGTCCCGTCCGGGACCTTCGACGACCCGCTTCATCAGTGACCGGATTACCGGTTGGGCGTCCCGCATCTCTTTCCAGACTGCCGCGTTGCGATTGTTGGCGGCACCCTTCCCACGGAATCCTGCACCTCATGCATCTCAAAGAACTCAAGCAGAAAACCCCCGCCGAACTCGTCACCATGGCCGAAGAGCTGGGTGTCGAGGGCGCATCGACGCTCCGCCGCCAGGACCTGATGTTCGCGATCCTCAAGGAACTCGCCGAAGACGGCGAGCAGATCATGGGTCTGGGCACCATCGAGGTGCTGTCCGACGGTTTCGGTTTCCTGCGCAGCCCAGAGGCGAACTATCTCGCCGGGCCCGACGACATCTATGTCTCGCCCAACCAGGTGCGACGCTTCGGCCTGCGCACCGGCGACACGGTCGAGGGCGAAATCCGCGCGCCGCGCGATGGCGAGCGCTATTTCGCGCTGACCAAGCTCACCGCGGTCAATTTCGACGATCCCGATGTCGTGCGTCACCGCGTCAATTTCGACAACCTGACCCCGCTCTATCCGAACGAGAAGCTGCGGCTCGACACGCTCGACCCCACGGTCAAGGACAAGAGCGCGCGGGTGATCGACATCGTCAGTCCCCAGGGCAAGGGCCAGCGCGCGCTGATCGTCGCGCCGCCGCGCGTCGGCAAGACCGTGCTGCTGCAGAACATCGCCAAGGCAATCACCGACAACCATCCCGAAGTATTCCTGATCGTGCTGCTGATCGACGAGCGTCCGGAAGAAGTCACCGACATGCAGCGCAGCGTGAAGGGCGAGGTCATCAGCTCGACCTTCGACGAGCCCGCGCAGCGCCACGTCCAGGTCGCCGAAATGGTGATCGAGAAGGCCAAACGCCTGGTCGAGCACAAGAAGGATGTCGTCATCCTGCTCGATTCGATCACGCGCCTCGGCCGCGCCTATAACACCGTCGTCCCCTCTTCGGGCAAGGTGCTGACCGGCGGTGTCGATGCCAATGCGCTGCAGCGTCCCAAGCGTTTCTTCGGCGCGGCGCGCAACATCGAGGAAGGCGGTTCGCTCTCGATCATCGCCACCGCGCTGATCGATACCGGCAGCCGCATGGACGAGGTCATCTTCGAAGAGTTCAAGGGCACCGGCAACAGCGAAATCGTGCTGGATCGCAAGGTCGCCGACAAGCGTATCTTCCCCGCGCTCGATGTCGGAAAGTCCGGCACGCGCAAGGAGGAGCTGCTGGTGGAAAAGGACATCCTTTCCAAGATGTGGGTGCTGCGCCGCATCCTGATGCAGATGGGCACCATCGATGCGATGGAGTTCCTGCTCGACAAGATGAAGGATTCGAAGACCAACGAAGACTTCTTCGATTCGATGAACCAGTAACCGCCAAGGGCTGCGACACCCATCATGATGGAATTGTGGAACCATATCGTCGCCGATTTCTCGAACATCGGCTCCCCTTCTGCGCTGGCCGCTTTCGGCCAGGTGCTGATGATCGACGTGCTGCTGGCGGGCGACAATGCGATCGTCGTCGGCGCGCTGGCGGCGGGCCTGCCCGCGGACCAGCGCCGCAAGGTGATCCTGATCGGCATCATCGCCGCTCTGGTGCTGCGCATCGCCTTCGCGCTGGTCGTCACCCAGCTGATGCAGATTGTCGGCCTGATCTTCGCCGGCGGGCTGCTGCTGCTGTGGGTATCGTGGAAAATGTACCGTGAACTGCAACCGGCGGGCCCGGCCGGCGGTTCGCCCGAGGTCGAGGGCGACGAGCATAGCGGCGTCAAGCCCGCCAAGAGCTTTGCGGCCGCTGCCTGGGCGGTCGCCGTGGCCGATGTCAGCATGAGCCTCGACAATGTGCTGGCGGTGGCCGGCGCAGCGCGCGAACACCCCGGTATCCTCATCGTCGGACTGATCCTGTCGGTCGCGCTGATGGGCATTGCCGCCAATTTCATCGCCAAATATATCGAGCGCTATCGCTGGATCGCCTATATCGGGCTGGCCGTGATCCTCTATGTCGCGGGCAAGATGATCTATGACGGCTTTGTCGATCCCGGCGTCGGCGTGGTGACGCTGTTCAGCTGACCGTCCTATAACGCGCAACATTTCCTCTCCACCGGTGTTTGATCCCTGATAGGATCGCAACATCGGTCGGGGAGGATTTTTGCATGATCAGACTGGGCGCCGTTGCCGTTTCGCTCGCCGTGCTCGCCAGCACGCCGATTGCAGCCACCGCCAGGGAGAAGGCGCAGATCGCCGCCTCGGCCGAGATCGGACGCCATGTCCGGTTGTTCGAGCTTCCCAAGGGCTCGCGCCCGCACGATGTGGCGCCCGCGCCCGACGGCAAGATCTGGTACACCGCGCAGAAACAGGGCGCGCTGGGCATTCTCGATCCGGTGACCGGCCAGGTGGTGCAAGTTTCGCTCGGCCCGGACTCGGCCCCGCACGGGGTCATCCAGGGGCCCGACGGCATGGCCTGGATCACCGATGGCGGGCAGAACGCGATCGTTCGCTACAACCCTGCGGGCGGCAAGCTCGACATCTGGAAGCTGCCCGCGGACACCGGCTATACCAACCTCAACACCGGCGCCTTCGACGGCCAGGGCACGCATTGGTTCACCGGACAGAACGGGATTTACGGCCGGGTCAGCGCGCGCGACGGCAAGGTGCAGGTCTGGAAGGATCCCAAGGGCCGCGGCCCCTATGGCATCGCCACCGCCCCCGATGGCAATGTCTGGTATGTCTCGCTCGCGGGCAGCCATCTCGCGCGTATCGACAGCGCCACCGGGGAGATCAGCGTGATCGAGCCGCCCACGAAAGACGCAGGGCTTCGCCGCGTCTGGGCTGACAGCAAGGGCGATCTGTGGATCTCCGGCTGGAACAGCGGCGAGCTCTATCGGTACCGGCCTTCGAACAAGGGCTGGAAGACCTGGAAGCTGCCCGGAACCGCACCCAAGGCCTATGCCGTTTATGTCGACGAGCGCGACATGGTCTGGGTGAGCGATTTCGGCGACAATTCGACCCGGGTATTCGATCCGCGCAGCCAGCAATTTGTCGCGCGCTATCCCGGCAGCGGTGAGGGGGCGAATGTCCGCCAGATCCTGGGCCGCAAGGGCGAGGTGTTCCTGCCCGAATCGGGCACCGAGCGGCTGATGGTGATCCGGACCGACAAGTGAGTTGGCGATGGTCACTGGTGCTGCTGGCGGCGTCGCTGCCATCCTCCGCGATGGCGCAAGCGACGAACCAGGCGGGTGAGCGCGCATTCCAGCGCTGCTATAGCTGCCATTCGGTGCAGAAGGGCGAAACGGGGCTGAGCGGACCCAATCTGCACGGCCTCGGCCAGCGCCCGGTCGCGGGTGACAAGACCTTCGTCTATTCCAAGGCTTTCAAGGCCTTCGCGGCCACCAACCCGCGCTGGACCCCCGAACTGCTCGACCGCTTTCTCACCGATCCCGAAGCATTGGTCCCCGGCAACCAGATGGGCTTTTTCGGCCTGCGCTCGGCCGAGGACCGCAAGGCGATCATCGGCTATCTGCTGCCAGGGAAATAACCGATAAGGTTAATTATCCCCGTCACCCCCCGCGAAGGCGGGGGTCCCGCTTCCTTCAGTCCGAAGCGCCGAAGCGGGATTCCCGCGTGCGCGGGAATGACGAAACTGGCTGAAAAAGCTTATCCCGCCTTGGCGAGCATCTCGCCCATCTTCTCCCAGACCTTGTTGATTGCCTTCAACGGCCGCACCATCACCTTGAAGTCCTCGATCTTGCCGTCGGCATTCCAGCGTACCATGTCGACGCCGTTGACCTCGATGCCGTCGAGCACCAGCGCGAATTCGAGCACGGCGGTGTCGCCATCGACGATCTCGCGGACATAATGGAAGCTGTCATTGCCCAGCACGTGCGACGCCGCATGCAGATAGGCGAAGACCTTGGCCTTGCCTTCCTGCGGGGTGTGGACGACCGGCGAATGGAACACCGCGTCGTCCGCCAGCATGGCCTTGAGCTTCTCGGGATCCGAGCCGCCGTGCATGTAATCATGCCATGCGGCGATTCCGGCTTTCGCAACGCTCATGCGAGATGCTCTGCAAAAAAGGCGGCGGTCCGGCTGTCGGCGAGCTGCGCGCCGGCCTCGTCGCGGCGGTTGCCCATTTCGGCGGCAAAGCCGTGATCGAGCCCTTCATAATCATGCAGCGTGACCTTGGGGTGATCGTCGAGCCCGGCATGGATCGCCGCCTGCGCTTCGGGTCCGACGAAATGATCGGCGGTGGGGATGTGCAGCATCAGCGGATTGGCGATCGCATGTGATTCGCCGAGCATCTGGTCGATCATCACGCCATAATAGCCGACGCTCGCATCCACATCGGTGCGCGCCGCGGTCATATAGGCGAGCCGTCCGCCGAGGCAGTAGCCCACCGCGCCGACCTTGGCGACGCCGTCCAGCCCGCCGATTCCCGAACGGATTGCGCGGATCGTCGCCTCGATATCCTTGACCCCGTCATTGGGATCGTATTGCCCGAAATAGCCAAACGCCTCCTGCAGCTCGGCCTCGACATCGGGGTCGAGCTCGATGCCGGGCTTGATGCGCCAGAACAGGTCGGGCGCGACCGCGAGATAGCCCTGCGCCGCCCAGTCGTCGCATTTCTTGCGGATGCCCGGATTGACGCCGAAAATCTCCTGGATGACGATGATCGCGGCCTTGGGGCTCCCTTCGGGCGCGGCGACATAGGCATCGAAATTGCCGTCATGGTCGAAAGTCGGGATGCTGTGCGTCGAAGCCATATTGCTCTCCATCATCAATTCGATTGATTTGAGTCGGATTTATACCCACTTTAGCCGGGCTGGTAAGCGGCAATTAGGGGCCGGGGGGCCTTTGTGCCAAGAGAGGATCGAAGCGCATGAAAGTGAATATCGAAGTCGATTGTTCCCCCGAAGAAATGCGCCGGTTCATGGGGCTGCCCGATGTGTCGGATGTCAACCGGACCTATGTCGATGGTGTCGTCAATGCGATGAAGGGCACCAGCAATGTCGACCAGCTGCAGAACATCGCCAAGAACATCGCGCCGATGGGCGAGATGGGGCTGCGCTTCTTCCAGCAGATCATGGACGCCGCGGCCGCGGGCGCGAGCGGCAAGAAGTCCTCGGACTGACCTTCCCCTTCATTGGACCATGACGGCGGGTGCGACGATCTATGCGCTGTCGAGCGGCGCACCCCCCGCCGCGCTGGCGATCATCCGGATCAGCGGGCCCGATGCCGGTGCGGCGCTGGCGGCGCTTGCCGGTGCGCTGCCCGAACCGCGCCGCGCTTCATTGCGGACCCTGCGCGATCCCGCATCGAACGATATTCTGGACCGAGCGCTTGTCCTCTGGTTTCCCGGTCCGGACACGGCCACGGGCGAGGATCTGGCCGAACTGCATCTGCACGGGGGCAGGGCGGTGGTGCGCGCGGTCGAGGCCGGGCTGTCGGCAATGGAGGGACTGCGGCTGGCGGAGCCGGGCGAGTTCACCCGCCGGGCATTCCTCAACGGCCGCATGGACCTGGCCGAGGCCGAAGGGCTTTCCGATCTGCTGTTCGCCGAGACCGAGGCGCAGCGCGTCGCCGCCATCCGCATGGCGAGCGGGCACCTGTCGCGCCAGGTCGAGGCGTGGCGGCGCGAGGTGCTCAGGCTCTCCGCGCTGGTCGAGGCCGAGCTCGATTTTTCCGACGAGGACGATGTCGGCGGCGATGTCACGGACGATGTGGGCGACGGAATCGCGGCGCTGGCGAGCGAGATCGACCTGGCGCTGGCGCGTCCTCGCGCCGAGCGGCTGCGCGACGGCATCCGCGTTGTGATCGCCGGACCGCCCAATGCGGGCAAGTCCACATTGCTCAACGCGCTGCTGAAACGCGAGGCGGCAATCGTATCGGACATCGCCGGCACCACGCGCGACGTCATCGAAGCGCCGGTGGCGCTTGGCGGAATTCCGTTCGTGCTGACCGATACCGCCGGGCTGCGCGAGGAGGGCGCCGAGGAGATCGAGAGCATCGGGATCGTGCGCGCGCAACAGGCGATGGCGGGCGCGGATATCGTCCTGTGGCTGGGAGACGAGGGCGAGGGCCCGGATCATCCCCGGCTCTGGGAGATCGAAGCGCAGATCGACCGGGGAGGTGTTTCACGTGAAACAAGGCGCTCAGCGAGGCACCGGCTATCCGCCAGAACGGGCGAAGGGTTGGAGGCGCTGGTCGCCGATCTGGTCGAGACGGCGCGGACGCTCCTTCCTGCGAGCAACGACGTCGCGCTCAATGCACGCCAGCACCGGCTGCTGAGCGAATGCGCCTCCGCTCTGCACGGAGCCGAGGCACAGACCGACCTGTTGCTCCGCGCCGAAGGTCTGCGGCTCGCACGGCATGCGCTCGACCAGCTGCTCGGCCGCACGCATGTCGAGGACATGCTCGACGCGCTGTTCGGGGCGTTCTGCATCGGGAAATGAACCTTTCCCCTCCGCTGGCGGGAGGGTGCCCGAAGGG
>AYSC01000052.1 GCA_000503195.1 Blastomonas sp. CACIA14H2 | reverse complement strand
TTTCTCGCCTGATTGTTCGAAAGACAGGTCTCGCCGAGAATTGACATAAAGCGGCGCCTGACAAGCGTCACATACGACAGAAAATGGGGGGTTGCAGAATGTGAGCTCTGCGACACGCAAGTTTCGAAAGCCGCCGCTCGCAGCGGCTACTATTCGCCCGTATATCGGTGCTGGCGACCCGGACCTGTCACAACTAAGGCGCTTGCTAGATCCACTGTTTCCCGCTCACCGCTGTAGTCGTAAGGGCCGTCCTTAGCCTCAGCGAACCTTCGCCATTTCCGACCCAAGTCATTAACAAAATCCACTAGATCGTCGTCTGCCTTCGGGTCATACAAAGGCGCCCACAGAAGGACGGCGTAGGGATTGTCGGCAAGCTCGACGTAGTGGTTCGTCTGGTAGATGAAGCAGTCGGTGCTGCTGTAGCTCTTGCTGTTCAAAATGCTGGCGATTAAACCCATTACCAATCCCGGAGGAAGCCCGCGAAAGCCGTCGTTCACGATGATGATGATGCCGCGCCATCCGACAAGGCCGAGTTCCTGTTTCGTCTCCTTGATCTGACGGTTTGCCTTGTTAACGATGCGTTGCAGCGGCGCTCTCAGGATTTTTAAAAGCTCGCGGCGCAGTGGCGAACCTTGGACCTCCGGGTCTGCTCCGTCGTAGCGGTTAAAGGCGTCCACTACCTTTTGACGCATGCTCTCCGTGTCCAGGAACTCCGTCTCTAAAACCTTAAGTTCAGCCACAACGCGGGCCTGCCGGAATAAGAAGTCAGCGTTCTTGACGTCTTGCCGCGCTATCAGAGGCGCAACCAACTCGCCGCCACCTGGGCCTTGTACAAACTCCTGCCAGTGCGGCTCGTCAGCAACCCCCTTCCGCCGACTGTAGTCCTGATCATCCATAAGTCAGGCTCCTCCATGCTCCCAGCGGCACCAGTTTCTCGGCGCTGGCCTGAGCTGCGGTAATTCGTTCCTGGTGCTCGATTCAGTCGTTGATCTTCCTCAGCCGCCAGCACGGAGCCGACATTACTTCAATATGTCACAGGCCCAAAAATCATTTTGTACTTCACCTGATCGATGATCAACCGATTTACACTGACGACTGCGACCGAGCCTTCGGCCACCGGTCGGCCGAAGATCGCTAGGTTTCCGATGATCTTGGACTTTTCAAGGTCCGGCGATTGCCCGAAACGGCGCGTCGAGAGACCGTAAACGGTATCAAACGGATTTCCGCCGCTGTGAAGGACGCTGAAATAGGACGGATAGATCATTCCGTCGAAACCACGCGCCTGGACGGCCCGGGCGATCTCCCGCGAGATCGGATACGCATGCGACTGGGCGAGGAAAAGCATCAGAACCCCCAGGTCGAGGCTCTCGAACTCGGTGCATTCTTCCTGCAGAACGGCGGAGAGATCGATCAGCGTCAGCGGGCGCGTCGGTCGCAAGGTCGCGATGTAAAGTTCATCTCCCGCCATGAAGCGGCACTCGTGAACGCAAATTTCCGCGTCCTGCGAGCCGTAGAGAACCGGCAGATCGGAGGTATCGAGACGGCCCTTGCCCCAATGCTGTTGCGGGGGCGCGTCATATTCGCTCGGCTCGGCCGGATTTTTCGGTGCCTTTCGAACACGATAGAATTCTGCATCTGTTAGCGAGACCGTTGGGTAGGCCTCAAGGATCCGCTCGATAACCGCCGGCCGTCGCGCCGCGTCCTGTAGATCCTCTAATGGGGAAATATTTCCGATCATCCAGAGCCGCGGCCCATAGTGGAAAAAGCCGATATGCAGCACGCTCTGGAGCAGGTCGACATCGGCGGCCAGCGGCGGGTCCGGGTTCAGCGACCCTTGCTGCGTCTCGTTGAAGACGATCGTAGGCGCTCCTCCGTAATCCGTGACGACCGTGCTACCCTTCTTGAAGAAGGTTTCGGACAGCCAGAGCAGGTCGTGGCGCGTCAGACAATGCTTCGAGACCGCGCCGCAATTCGGACAAGGCCGCTCCTCGGTCTCGAACCATCTTGCCATGTAGCGGAGTCCGCGATCTTGGAAACACTGCGCGCACAGCAGGATGTCGGCAGCACGTTGCGCATCGTGGTCGTCGGTCATGCATCATCCCCGGTGATTGCGTTTCCGGCGCGCTAGCCGGATGGTTGTTCAGGTCAAGTGGCTCCGGTATGTATCCCGACCGAGCGCTTGCGAATGTCCATTTTCGGCGTGAACAGACATTCAGTTCTTTGCTGCGGAATGACTTGAACTGGGTCGAAATATGACACTCGATTCGCGAGCTTTCGGACACCAACATGGTGAAACGGTTCGCAGTAGCTGGTGGCAACCCGTCGGCAGATCGTCAAAACACCTCCGGTCTCGCATTGAATCTCGGGGGAGCGCAGCGAAAGAGGGACGACAATGTGGGACCGAGTTGGCTGGGTTCCAAAAAAATGCGCGTTTGCGTCACTTTTTCTGGTTGAATGGTGGAGCCTAGCGGGATCGAACCGCTGACCTCTACACTGCCAGTGTAGCGCTCTCCCAGCTGAGCTAAGGCCCCATTTGCGCCGGTTTCTGGTCCCCGGCGTCGGGAAGGACCGCCCTTTAGTCGAGCGATCCGGAGGTGGCAAGGGGCAATTTTGCCCCTTGCTCATATTTCGCTTGTTCGTCGGAAAGGCTCAGCCTTCCTCGTCGTCATCGTCCGCCGCGGCGACGCCCAGATCGTCGTCTCCGCCCAGATCGACATCGTTGTCCGGCGAATCGCCGTCCTCGTCGATGTCCAGATCCTCATCGGCGAGATCGACATCCTCCTTCTCGATGAC
Source organism: Blastomonas sp. CACIA14H2 (assembly GCA_000503195.1). Classification (GTDB taxonomy): domain Bacteria; phylum Pseudomonadota; class Alphaproteobacteria; order Sphingomonadales; family Sphingomonadaceae; genus Blastomonas. The sequence continues at coordinate 20,364 of AYSC01000052.1, read as the reverse complement.
CTTCTTCTTCTCTTCCTCGAAGGGCAGCGGCTGCTTGGACTTCAGCACCGGCTCGGGCGTCCAGCTGTTGCCGCAGTTAATGCAAGATACGGGGTCGTCCTTGCCCAGGTCGTAGAAGCGGGTGCCGCATTTCGGGCAGCTGTGCTTGGCGCCCCATTCAGGCTTGATCATGAAAAATGCCTCGGTTTCAGCTCAATCGGTTGATCGATGTGGAGAAGGTTGCATGCTTCCGCAAGGCGGCGCGCACGCCACCGGCCGGAAAATTGGCGTGCGCCTTGCCATAGCTTTGTGCCGCTGTCAAAAGCTGCGTCGCTTTTACTCCCCGGCACACCATGCCCAACCGGAAATGCAAAAGACCATCATGTCCCATCATGCTGACGAGGCGGCGCGCCCGCGCCGCTTTTCCGCAGGTTCGCCGCTGACCGGCGCAATCCGCGTCCCCGGCGACAAGTCGATCTCGCACCGCGCGCTGATGCTGTCCGCCCTGTGCGTGGGCGAGAGCCGCATCTCCGGGCTGCTCGAAGGCGAGGACGTGCTCGCCACCGCCGCGGCGATGCGGGCGATGGGGGCGAGGATCGAGCGCGGCGCGGATGGCGTATGGACCGTCCACGGCGTCGGCGTCGGCGGGCTGATGCAGCCGCAGGCAGCGCTTGACATGGGCAATAGCGGCACCTCGACCCGGCTGCTGATGGGGCTGGTTGCCAGCCATCCGATCACCGCGATGTTCACCGGCGATGCCTCTTTGAGCCGCCGCCCGATGGCCCGCGTCACCGATCCGCTGAGCGAAATGGGCGCGGAGTTCAACGCCAGCCCCGGCGGCACGCTGCCGCTGATGGTCCGTGGCCTTCAGCCGGCGGTGCCGATCACCTACCGGCTGCCCGTCGCCTCGGCACAGGTGAAATCGGCGATCCTGCTCGCCGCGCTCAACACGCCCGGCACCACCACGGTGATCGAGCCGGTGCCGACGCGCGACCATAGCGAGAAGATGCTCGCCGGGTTCGGCGCGCCGCTGACGGTCGAGGTCGATGCGGACGGCGTGCGGCATATCTCGGTCACCGGGCCGTGTGATCTGAAAGCACAGGACATTGTCGTTCCCGGAGATCCGTCTTCCGCCGCGTTCTTCATCGTCGCCGCGCTGATCGTGCCGGGGTCGGACCTGATCATCGAGAATGTCGGGATGAACGTTACGCGCACCGGCATCATCACCGTGCTGGAGCAAATGGGCGGGCAGATCGAACGATTGAACGAACGCACCGTCGGCGGCGAGCCGGTCGCGGACCTGCGCGTGCGGGCGAGCGCGCTCCAGGGCATCACCGTCGATCCCGCGATCGTGCCGAGCATGGTCGACGAATTTCCCGTGTTCTTCATCGCAGCCGCGATGGCCGAAGGCGTGACCGTCACCAGCGGGCTGGACGAGCTGCGCGTCAAGGAATCGGACCGGCTCGCCACCATGGCACGCGGGCTGGAGGCGATCGGCGTGGCGGTGGAAGAGCGCGAGGATGGCCTGGTCATCACCGGCAGCGGGGGCAGGGCGCTGCCCGGCGGCGGGCCGGTCGCGACATGGCTGGACCACCGGATCGCGATGAGCTTTGCGGTGGCGGGTCTGGCGAGCGAAACCGGCGTCGAGGTCGATGACACGCGGCCGATCGCGACCAGCTTCCCCGATTTTCTTGCCCTGCTCGCAAGCGCGCAGGGACAGGCATGAGCCCGCTCGCCGCCAATATCATCGGCATTATCGGCAGCGTGCTGTTCATGGGCGGCTTTATCTATGCCAATCGGGTCGAGCAGATCGACAAGCTGCTGTTCAACGCGATCAACCTGGCGGGCGCGATTCTGCTGCTCATCTCGCTGTCGGTGCATTTCAACCTGGCGGCGGTGATATTGGAGACCGCCTGGGGCCTGATCGCGCTATCGGGGATCATCAAGGCGCTGCGCGAGCGGCGCAAGGGGAGCCCATCATGATGCGTATCACCAGTCTTGCCCTTGCGCTGATGCTGACCGGCTGCGCGGCGACGCCGATGGCCGCGCCGCGGCTCGCCAGCGACGCCCAGATTGCCGCGGCAGAGGCCGAGCCGGTCGGAGAGTTCGCCACCGAGATGCGCTGGAACGAGCGGATGGCCCCGTTCACCATCCTGGGCAAAGTGCATTATGTCGGCACCGCCGGCATCGGCGTGTTCCTGATCACCACGCTCGAGGGGCATGTGCTGATCGATGGCGCACTGGCGCAATCGGTGCCGCAGATCCTGGACAATATCCGGACGCTGGGCTTCGAGCCCAAGGACGTGAAATATATCCTCAACACGCATGGCCATTTCGACCATGCTGCAGGGCTGGCCGGCCTGCAGCGCGCAAGCGGCGCCAAGGTCATCGCCAGCGCGGCGGACAAGCCTTATCTCGAGGCCGGGCATGTCGATCATGGCCCCACCAAGGACGCGCTGTTTCCGCCGGTGCGGGTCGATCGCACGGTCGGCGACGGCGATACGATCACGCTGGCCGGGACCACGCTGACCGCGCATCTGACGCCCGGCCATTCGCCGGGCTGCACTTCGTGGAGCCTGACCGCGAAGGATTCCACCGGAATGCCGCGCAAGGTCTTCCTGCATTGCAGCGCCTCGCTGGGCGGCCAGTCGCTGGTGCCGCCCGCCTATCCCGGCATGGCGGACAATTACCGCGCCAGCTTCGCCAAGGTCCGTGCGATGCAGGCAGACGTGTTCCTCGCCAACCACGACATGTTCTTCGGCCTGCACGAGAAGCGCGCGCGGCAGCTGGCAGGCGAGAAAGATGCGTTCGTCGATTCGGGCGAATTGCAGCGGTTCAATGCCAGGATGGAAGCGGCGTTCCTGAAGACCCTGGCCGAAGAGCAGGCAGCGGCAGAGGCGGGCCAGCGGCCATGATCATTGCGGTCGATGGCCCGACGGCGAGCGGCAAGGGCACGATCGCCAAGGCGCTGGCCAGGCATTTCGGCCTGCCGCATCTCGATACCGGGCTGCTCTACCGCGCGGTGGGCGTGATGGCGGTGCGGCTGGGCGGCGATCCCGACAATGCGGAAGAGGCGCTGGCCGGCTGTGCATTCGATGATGCGCTGCTGACCGATGAGCATCTGCGCAGCGAGATGGCGGGTGGCCTCGCCAGCCGTGCCTCGCGGCACCCGGCGGTGCGAGCCGCGCTGCTCGAGCGCCAGCGCGCATTCGCCGCGCAACCGGGCGGGGCAGTGCTCGACGGGCGCGACATCGGCACGGTGATCGCGCCGGAGGCCGAGGCCAAGCTGTTCGTCACCGCCAGCGTCGCTGCAAGGGCGGCGCGGCGGTTCAACGAGATGCGCGGGCGCGGGGAGGCGGTGACGCTGGAGGAGATCGCGGCGGACCTCGCCGCGCGCGATGCGCGCGATTCGAGCCGCGCGGTGGCTCCGCTCCGGCCCGCCGACGACGCGCTCTTGCTTGATACCAGCGATTTGACTATAGGGCAGGCCGTTCAAAGGGCCATAGAGCTGGTGAACAGCAGGACAGAAGGCGGCACATCCGCCCGACCTTAGATGTTTCGATCATCGTGAACATCGCACGCGCCGCAAGCGGCCCGGGCGAGCGTTCGCGCTGTTTGCATATCTGCTGCTGCCCCATGCAAACATGCGCTTTTCGGGCGCTTTCCGGTGCATTCGGCCCGGGGGGCAGGTTCAGCCAAGACCGCCGGAGACAACCGGCTGGCCGGACAAAACTGTGTTAAGGAACGTTGGATTTATGGCCTCTACGGCATTTCCCAGCCGCGATGACTTTGCGGCACTTCTCGACGAATCGCTGGGCGGCGCTGCTGCCGTCGACGGCGGATTCGAAGGCCGCGTCGTCAAGGGCACGGTCACTGCAATCGAAAACGACAAGGCCGTCATCGACGTCGGTCTGAAGTCGGAAGGCCGCGTGGCGCTGCGCGAGTTCGCCGCCCCCGGTCAGGATCATGGCCTGAAGGTCGGCGACGAAGTCGAAGTCTATGTCGACCGGATCGAGAATGCCGATGGCGAAGCGATGCTGTCGCGCGACCGCGCGCGCCGCGAAGCCGCATGGGACAAGCTGGAAAATGAATTCGGCGAAGGCAAGCGCGTCGAAGGCGTGATCTTCGGTCGCGTCAAGGGCGGCTTCACCGTCGATCTCGACGGCGCCGTCGCCTTCCTGCCCGGCAGCCAGGTCGATATCCGCCCCGTGCGCGATGTTACCCCGCTGATGGACATTCCGCAGCCGTTCCAGATCCTCAAGATGGACCGTCGCCGCGGCAATATCGTCGTGTCGCGTCGCGCCGTTCTGGAAGAAACCCGTGCCGAACAGCGCACCGGCCTCATCCAGTCGCTCGCCGAAGGCCAGATCATCGACGGCGTCGTCAAGAACATCACCGATTATGGTGCGTTCGTTGACCTGGGCGGCATCGATGGCCTGCTGCACGTCACCGACATCAGCTACAAGCGCATCAACCACCCGAGCGAAGCGATCAGCATCGGCGAGACCGTCAAGGTGCAGATCATCCGTATCAACCAGGATACGCAGCGCATCTCGCTGGGCATGAAGCAGCTGGAAAGCGATCCGTGGGAAGGCGCCAGCGTCAAGTATCCGGTCGGCGCCAAGCTCACCGGTGCGGTCACCAACATTACCGAATATGGTGCGTTCGTGGAGCTGGAGCCGGGCATCGAAGGCCTGGTGCACGTGTCCGAAATGTCGTGGACCAAGAAGAACGTCCATCCTGGCAAGATCGTCTCGACCAGCCAGGAAGTCGATGTCATCGTTCTGGAAGTCGACGCCGAAAAGCGCCGCATCTCGCTGGGCCTCAAGCAGGCGCAGTCGAACCCCTGGGAATCCTTCGCAGAGAAGCACCCGGTGGGCAGCGTCGTCGAGGGCGAAGTCAAGAACGCGACCGAATTCGGTCTGTTCATCGGCCTGGATGGCGATGTCGACGGCATGGTCCACATGTCGGATATCGCCTGGGGCATCTCGGGTGAAGACGCGCTCAACCTGCACCTCAAGGGCGAGCAGGTGAAGGCGATCGTTCTCGACGTCGATGTCGAGAAGGAGCGCATCTCGCTGGGCATGAAGCAGCTCGAAAAGGGTGCTCCGGCCGTCGGCGGTTCGGACAGCTCGAACCTGCGCAAGAACGAAGTCGTCACTGTCACCGTGCTCGAAGTGCGCGACGGCGGCCTGGAAGTCCAGGTCGGCGAAGACGGCGCGACCGGCTTCATCAAGCGCAACGATCTGGGCCGCGACCGCGACGAACAGCGTCCCGACCGCTTCCAGGTTGGCCAGAAGCTCGACGCGATGGTCACCGGCTTCGACCGCTCGCGCAAGCCGACCTTCTCGGTCAAGGCGCACCAGCTGGCGGAAGAAAAGCAGGCAGTCGCACAGTACGGTTCGTCCGACTCGGGCGCGTCGCTGGGTGACATCCTCGGCGCCGCTCTCAAGCAGCGCGAAGACTGATCGTAGCTGTCGACCTGCGCCTGGGCGCAGGCGGCGTTTCAAAAAGGGGCATCGGCTCGCAGCCGGTGCCCTTTTTTGTGCGCTCTGGCGCGAACAGCGCCAGTTGCGCATAGAACAGCGTTGAAACCAACATCGATTTCTGACAGCATTCTTTCGCTCGACATCTGGCAACAGAGGGCGGGCACTTGCATCTGCGTTTCCGTTTTACGGGTCAGACGCATTGGCTTGTCGGGGGGCTGGTCAATTGATTGTTGGGAGTGGCGTGAGGGACGTCGCGCTCGATCATCCCGTCGTGTAATCGATTGCAGGAGATTGACCATGATACGATCGGAACTGCTGCAGCTCCTGGAGGAGGAAAATCCCGGGCTTCGCGGGGAGGAGATCGAGAAGATTCTCGACATTTTCTTCGACAATATTATCGAGCGGCTGGCCGAGGGGGGCCGGGTCGAGCTTCGCGGCTTCGGAGCCTTTTCCACCCGCGCGCGCGAACCGCGCAAGGGGCGTAACCCGCGCACCGGCGAGGCGGTGGACGTGCCCGCCAAGCGCGTGCCCTATTTCAAGCCCGGCAAGGAAATGCGGACCCGGCTCAACGCCGATTGAACGGTAGGGCGCGATGCGCAAGCTACGGGCTTGCCGCGCCGGACTGTCCCGGCCTATAGACGCCGCTGTTCTAGCGGGCGTGGCGAAATGGTAGACGCAACGGACTTGAACATCATGTGAGTGCGCGCGGGGAAACCCGCGACGTAGAACTGCTCAAATTCGGGGAACCCTTTCAAATGGCAATCCCGAGCCAAGCCCGACCATCACGGCCGGGAAGGTGTAGAGACTAGACGGGCAGCACCTAAACCTTCGCGCGCCATCCCGGACGGGAAGGCGGGGCGGGGCAGGGTGAAGGGATAGTCCAGACCCCGAACGCGCCCTGTGGGGCGCGGCGGCGAAAGCCGTGGCGGGTACGAAAATCCGTCGGGCTTTGCCCATGGGGGTTCGAGTCCCCCCGCCCGCACCATCATCCGGTTACAAGGCGCGCGCGATGGCTCAGGCAGCGTTTCGGCCGTGCAGCGGGTCATGGCTGCTGATCGCGCAATTGCGTCCCGATGCCTTGGCCTCGTACAGCGCCGCATCGGCGCGAGCGTACAGCGCTTTGGCGCTATCGCCCGCAGACCAGCACGCAACGCCCAGGCTGGCGGTGATGTTGAGCGTGACGTTGCCGTGGACCTGGAAGGGCTGGCGCGCGATCGCGGCGCGAACGCGCTCGGCAATCGCGTCGGCGACCACGGGGCGGGCACGATCGAGAATGACCATGAACTCCTCGCCGCCCATCCGGCCGATCATGTCGCCGGGTCGCAGCAGCGACTGTACCCGGCTGGCAAGCGCGCGCAGCGCATCGTCGCCGGCGACATGGCCATGGCGGTCGTTGATCATTTTGAACCGATCGACATCGAGCACGATGACCGCGAGCGCCCCGCCATTGCCCATGCGCTGGAGCCGCAGGTCGAGATCGCTCAGGATCTTGCGCCGGTTGGCAACGCCGGTCAGCGGATCGAGCTCGGACAGCGTGCGCAGCTTCTCGTTGGCGTCGTTGAGCGCGCTGGTGCGTTCGGCGACACGCTGTTCCAGCTCGCCATGCGAGGTGCGGATCGCGCTGGCCAGCGTCTCGAAACGCGAGACGAGCCGCGCGACCTCGTTGCCGGTGCGGTCGTCGGTCGGCATTTCGAGCATGGCATCGCTGGCAAGGTCGCGCGTGATCCGTTCCGCCTCGCGGGTGAGCCGCCGCAGCGGCCTGGCGACAAGGTGGCGCAGCACCAGCACCACGATCAGCAGGCAGCCTGCCAGCGCGATCACCGCCATCGCCGCGATGCGCGGGATCGGGCGCAACGCGCGGGCGAGGATCAGATGCTCCGGCTTGACGGTGAGCGCGTACCAGCCAGGGCCCGGGACCCGGTGCAGCGAGACATAGGCATCGAGCGCGTCGGCCTTGCCGGTAAAGTCGTTCTGGCCATGGCGGCGCACGAGCGCCCAGATCGCCGCGAGATCGGGCCGGGGGCTGGCGGTGATATCCAGATACGCCGCGGTCTGCTGGCTGTTCTGCCGCGTGTAGCCGGGATGATAGATCAGCCGCCCCTCGCGCGAGATCAGGATCACCTCCTCTTCGGGCGAACCGGCAAAGCGCCCCGCCGGAGCGATCTCGTCGAGCGGCATCGAGGTGCCGAAAGTGCCGATATGGCGTGCATCGCGATCGACCGGGGTCATGCAGCCCGTCGTCCAGACCTCCTGATATTTCAGCGAGATGAGCGATTGCAGGCTGGTGCACCGCATCACGCGCGCAGGGTTTGCGGCAATCGTCGCGATCGTCGCGAATTCGCGGTCCTGAAAGGCGAAATCGGCCGGTGCGGTGTGGCGATAGAATTCCAGCCGGTCGGGCCGGTTCGGCGCGAAGATCACGATGCCGTTGCGCGGCGTGAAATAATAGAGGCTCTCGAGGTCGTAGCGACTGCCTTCGCTTAGGCGGCGGATGGCGTGCGTCGCGGCCATGATGTCGCGCACGGCGGCATCGTCCCGGTCGATGCCCGCGGGGATGTAGCCCGCCATGCCGTGCACCATGCCGATCGCGGTCTGGCCGCCGGTGAACATGGTATCGATGCTGCGGCGGGTGCCGTCCGATCGTAGCGGATAGAGCGCCTCGAACTGGCGGCGCGCCTCGGCATCGGTCAGCGCCGCATGCTCTTCGCGGAACAGCTCGACCGTGCGCGCCTGGGTGCGCTGGATGCGATCGAACCGATCGGCGAGCTCGCTCACCACCGCCGCGTTGCGCTGGTCGAGCCGCGCCAGCGATTCGTCGATCGCCTTGCTCCGTTCCTGCGAGAAGGCGAGTAGCGCGGTCGCCGCGATCATCAGGGTAAAGCCGATGGCCAGGCTCAGCGCGGTGCGCGAACTGACCGACATCGAACGGAACCAGGGTGACAGGCGGGCGAGCATGGCGCCTTTTGGAAGATTTTGGTTAACGAACTGCAAAGCCTGGAACTTTCGTCGCATCTGGCGGGATTATCCTATCGCCCCCGGCAGACAGGGCTTAGGCTGGGCTATCGGGCCGGCTGTGATGCGGGTCATGGTTTGACCGGAAATTGCCGCTACGGTAAGTTGGTCCAGGGTCGTTGGCGGTTCCTGGCTGGAGAGGCTGAACGATGGTTGACAGGTTGATGAAATCGGGGATGCAGGCGCTTTCGCTCACCGCGGTGCTGGCCATGGCTATGGCCGTGCCGGCGCAGGCGCAGTTTGGCGGCCTGTTGCGTTCCACCCCGCGATCGAGCGGCAAGACCGCCACCGGGTGTGACGACAGCGCGGGCAAGGCCGCGGGCCGATCGGTGATCGGCGGCGTGCTCGGCGGTCTGGCGAGCCGCGCGGGGCTCCCAAGCTTCCTGCCCGTGCCCGAGGTCGCCGGCCTGCTGACCGATGCGATCGCCTGCAAGCTCGAACCCAAGGAGCAGAAACAGGCGGCCGACGCGACGCTCGAGGCGACGCGCGGCGAAGAGGTGGGCAGCACCTCGACCTGGACCAGCGAGACGCGGCAGAACGTGTCGGGCACCTCGACCGTGGTCGGCAAGACGCAACTGGCCGACGGATCGACCTGCATGAACGTCAACGATGTCATCATCGTCGAGGGTGAGGAGACCACCGTTTCCAAGCGTATGTGCAAGAAGCCGGGCGCCGCGCGCTACGAAATCGCACAGGCCTGAGTCCATGCACAGCCGCTTTCGATTGCTCCTGGGCCTGGCTGCGACCGCCTTGCTGTGCGGCCAGTCGCCCGCGCCGATGGATCCGGCCAATCCCACCTGTCCACAGGCGCCCGACTGGTCGAACAACAAGACCATGGCGCTCAAGGTGGTGAAGAAGGGCGATGCCAAGGTGCTGCTCGCCGAAGGGCCGGTTGATCAGACGCTGCCCGACCGGCTGAAACAGGCGCTGACCGACAATCCCGATATCAGCGAGATCTGGCTGCGCTCGCCCGGCGGCAACGCGCGCGCGGGCAATGCGGCGGGACGGCTGATCCGGTCCACGCCGGGGCTGGTGACACGCATTCCGGCGGGCTGGACCTGCTTTTCCGCGTGCAATTTCGTGTTCATGGGCGGGCAGCTGCGCGTGGTCGAACCGGGGGGCAATTTCATGGTGCACATGTTCACCATGACCGGTGATCGCGCCGCGATCGACCAGTCGGTGGCGCTGGGCACCGACACCACGGTCGAGCTGATCGGCGATATCGAGCAGGAAAGCGCGCTGCTCGCCAGCGAGGACAATGATTTCCTGATCCGCATGGGCGTCTCGCGCAAGCTGCTCACCGACATCATGTACAAGCAGAAGGCGGTGGCGGGCGGCGGCGGCGGCGATCAGTCCACCCGGCGCTGCCTGACACAGGACGAGGTGTTCAAGTACAACGTGGCGAACGTGCAGGAATAACGCGCGCGGCTTAGGCCGTTGCGCTGAGCAGCCACACCTTGTTGCGCATCATCACGCCTTCGCCGTCGCGATAGTGGCGCGTGAACAGCGCGAGCAGATCGTCGCGCGCCGCGGCGAGCACCTCGGGCCCCGCCTCGGCCAGCGCGCGACCGGTAGCCATGCTGGTGAGTGCGAAATCCGCCGAATCCTCGGGAAGCGCGCCGGGGCCGCCGATCGCCTGCTCGCCCTGATAAGCCTCGACCTCGGGCGCGGAAAAACCGGCCTGCGCCAGGATGTCGCGGACATAATCGAGATCGGCAAAGGCGAACGGGCCGGGCGCGCGCGGATCGGGCGAGGGGATGTCGACATGCGCGCGCGCGACGCCCATCAGCTCCATCATCCACGGATTGTCGCGCGGCGCGGCCCAGATCGCGAGGTCGATCCGCCCGCCGGGCTTCAGCATGCGGTGCAGATTGGCGAAGGCGGCATAGGGATCGGAAAAGAACATCGACCCGAAACGCGAGACCAGCCGGTCATAGGGCTCATCGTCCAGCGTCACGGTCGCGGCATCGGCGCAGACGAAGCGAAGGTTGGCATGCCCCTCGGCGCGGCGGCGGGCGAGGTCGATCAGATCGGGCGAGATGTCCAGCCCCAGCACCGCACCTCCCGGCCCCGCCGCCTCGGCCAGCGCCAGCGAGGTCAATCCCCCGCCGCACCCCAGATCGATCACCCGCTCCCCCGGCGCGATGCGTGCGCGCGCCAGCAGCGCCTCGCCGATCGGCGCGATCATCCCCTCGAACCGGTCGATATGGCTGAGCCACTTGCGCCCCTGCTCGCCCGCCCAGTCTTCGCCCTTGAGCTGTTCGGGCGTGGGGGCAGCGGTGGTCATGACGGGCTCTCCTGCGGTGATGCGTTAGAGGGTAGGGGGTGATGGGGGGAGGTCAATGGGGAAGGAAAATTTAGGGGGGCATAGCCGGTGTTCAGCCATATTTTTGTGCTGACGGTAACGACAGATGTTCCGAGAAAGCCAACTTAACTTCATCATGCGCGACATGCGGAATTACAAAACGTGAAACACAGGCCATAAAACGAGCTTATCATCAGCTCTGTCTGGGTCTATTTAGTATCCGATCTCAAGAATTGCTGTCCCCGGATTTCAGTGGTATTAGGCGCCATCGATCAATAACTACGCGTCATCGATTGTCATGCGGCCTGTTCTTTCAAAAAAATCAATTATCATGCTCTCGAGGCGTCGTAAGTTATTTCCACGAGCTCTAGCGCCCATTTCTAAAACATTAGCCTTGCTGTATTTGGACCGTCTTTCCTTGTGGCTCAATATCATGGTTACAAGCTCCAGCAGGGTTTTCCCTCTTATAAATGCTATTCTTTCAAGTCCCTCGGGTTCGGGCATGGCATCTCGGCACCTATGACAAAACTCATCCCATTCAGGTAGCTTCTGTAAGTCTTCAGTGACAAATAGACGAAGGGATGATGCATAGGAATGATCTGGAACTCTATTGACATGATTAAATACTAAGCGCGTGAAAATTTCCATAAATGCTTCAAGTGTCGTCCAAAATTCCTGTTGCTCATCAATACTCATGAGCTGCATAGGGTTACCATCTGTAATCAAGTCGTTCTCAATTGATGCCCCATTTGTGAAAGCGACGAAGTCTAGGCGAAAACTGTCTGGAATGCCCAAGAAGCACCATTCATCCTGATCCATTAGATAAAAAATACATGGATTGTTAATTTCCGTTCTGCGCTCGATCAACTGAATAACACGTCGTCTGCCTTTAATGGGCAATACAGTGAACCCCCAGGCAACATTTTCGCGCTCCAGCTGTTCGAACGCGACGTAATCGTCTTTTCCCTCAAGAATGAGAGTTGGAGCGTCGCTGTGATTAAGGGTCGCTATGATCTCGTCAATTGTCGGCTCGCTCGACATAAATTTAACTCAACAAGCTATTGAGATCGGAATCGCCGCGGTCATCTTGGAGTTTAATCTCTCGATCAGGATATCGAGAATAAATAAATGGAGAATGGGTTGCTATAATAAATTGGTTTTCTTTCTCTTGATTAAGAAGCGTAGGGAAAAGTTGCCTTTGCCAATCGACATGTAAACTTAATTCTGGTTCATCCACAAATATGCATCCATTATTATAGAAGGCATTGTAACACAAGAAGCTGAGCATCTGCTTTTCACCGGCAGAAAGGGCGTCGCTGTTCATAGCAGCCGCTGCATCTCCGAAACTAAGTCTCCCAACCTTTAATCCCGAGTGATGAAGAATGCGCATTACGAGATCGCGTATAGAGTTATATTGTGACAGCGCGCCCTGTCTACCGGTTTCCATTGTTTCAATCATAGACCTAATCTTGTCTAAAACGGCTTCAGCGCTCGGCGGGCTCGCGTCCAAGTCGGTTCTGCTTTCAGCTTTGTCCTCCTTGAATTCCTTTATTTCTTTAATTATACTGTCCGACGTAGCTTGTTGTACTGCGTTCGCTTGTTCTGATGCATCGGTGTACTGCTTCAGCAAGAGGCGCTCGATATCAGAAGTTGCTACGGCAGCGACAAAGGTATGTTGCGAGTTGCTGAGGTTTCCGGCGAGGGCAGTGAAGGCGGCTGAAATATCACCCCCCGGTCTTCGTGGCATATCAAATGTGTCTCGCTCATTGATCGAGAAGCCACCTTCGATGCGGCGGAATGTTGGGAAGAATATCGTTGGGCCGATCTTTGCCATACGGCGGTTTGGAATATCCTCCGCGTTTATGAAATCACCGTCTTCGTCTGTTTCCCCATCCTCGAAGACAGTTTCAGCTTCAGCCGTCTTCCACCTGACGCGACAAGTGTTTGATCCGGTTCTGATGACCTCTATTTCATACCTATCTGTCTTAATCGTTATACGTGAGAAGTCTACTTCAGTTAAAGCCCGTACAATCCGTCCACTAACGATATACCAGATCAATTTCATAATGGTTGTTTTGCCGCTGCCGTTCTTTCCAGTTAGAATATTAAGATCCGGATGAAGTAGCAGCGTTTGAGTTCCACGACGGCCGAAGAGCCCGGTGACCACGACGCGTTCAATGCGCATTTTTTATTCTCCGATTCTAAAGTGACCACTGGTGTGATTTTGCGTGAGATATACAAAACAGGATGACCGACGTCGCCGGAAAAATTACATTCTGAAAATTCCTGGCAAACAAAAACTCCGGGGAATTCCGGGAACACCATACTTGATTCTCCGCCGGGCTTGATGTCTATCTTCTCAATGAAAATCCCGCGACTTAGGCAGCACCCTTGCATCCCTCGGATGGCGTGACGGCACCGGGCGCACCACCTCGTCCGCGCGCGCCAGCGGGGGCGTCAGCGCGCCGTCGTCCCGCGCCTCGGTGAGCGTTGCCAGCAAATCCGTGCGATCCACCACCCGGTTCGCCATCAGGTGGACCACGCCTTCGGGGCTGCGCTGGAGCACGCCTTCGACCTGCATCAGGCGGCTCGCCATCACGGCGCGGCGGTAGCGTTCGAACAGGCGGGCCCAGAGCACGACATTGGTGATCCCCGTCTCGTCCTCGATCGTCACGAAGATCGCATTGCCCTTGCCGGGGCGCTGGCGGACGAGGACGACGCCGGCGGTGCGCACCGCCGCGCCGGCCTTGGCATTGGTCGTATCCTCGCAGCTCAGCACGCCTTCCTCGCGCAGCCGCGCGCGCAGGAAGGCCATCGGATGGTCCTTCAGCGACAGGCGCAGCACCTGATAATCGGTGACGACCTCTTCCGCCGCGGGCATTTGCGGCAGCTGCATGTCGGGCTCCGCGCCCAGCTCGCGCGCCTTGGCCGCGGCGAACAGCGGCAGTTCGGTCGAGGGCGTGCGGCGCACCTCCCACAAGGCCTGGCGCCGCGACAGGCCGAGCGATCCGAACGCATCGGCATCGGCGAGCAGGCGCAAGGCGGCGCTGGGAAGGTCGGCGCGCCGCGCCAGCCGCTCGATCGAGACGAACCGCCCGGCGGCGCGGCGCGCCTGCACCAAAGCCTCGGCCCAAGCTGCACGGAACCCGTCCATCTGGCGAAAGCCCAGCCGCAGCGCCAGCCGCCCGCGCAAGTCGCGCTCCAGCCGGTTGTCCCAATAGCTGGCGTTGATGTCGATCGGGCGCACCTCGACCTGATGCTCGCGCACGTCGCGCACGATCTGCGCGGGCGCATAGAAACCCATGGGCTGCGAATTGAGCAGCGCGCAGGCGAAGACCGCCGGGTGGTGGCACTTGATCCAGGACGAGACATAGACCAGCCGCGCGAAGGACAGGGCGTGGCTTTCGGGAAAGCCATAGCTGCCGAAGCCCTCGATCTGCTTGAAGCAGCGTTCGGCAAATTCGGCGGCATAGCCGCGCGCGGTCATGCCCTCGACCAGCTTGGTGCGGAAATTGTGCATCGTGCCGACATTGCGGAAAGTCGCCATAGCGCGGCGGAGCTGGTTGGCCTCGGACGGCGTGAAGTCCGCCGCGACGATCGCGAGCTTCATCGCCTGTTCCTGGAACAGCGGCACGCCATAGGTCTGGCCGAGCAGATTCTTGAGCTCGTCGGGATCGTGCGGCGGCGCGGGCGAGGGGTATTCGACCGGCTCGATGCCCGAACGACGGCGCAGATAGGGGTGGACCATGTCGCCCTCGATCGGGCCGGGGCGGACGATCGCGACCTGCACCGTCAGGTCGTAGAGGCAGCGCGGACGCAGCCGCGGCAGCATGTTCATCTGCGCGCGGCTTTCCACCTGGAACACGCCGATGCTGTCGCCCCGGCACAGCATGTCATAGACCTGCGGGTCATCGGCATCGAGATCGACGGTGAGGTCGTGCTCGCCCAGACCATGTTCGCGCATCAACGCGAACGCCTTGCGGATGCAGGTGAGCATGCCCAAGGCCAGCACATCGACCTTCATCAGGCCCAGAGCGTCGATATCGTCCTTGTCCCATTCGATGAAGGTGCGATCCTCCATCGCGGCATTGTGGATCGGCACGGTCTCGTCGAGCCGGTCCTCGGTCAGCACGAAGCCGCCGACATGCTGCGACAGGTGGCGGGGGAAGTGCAGGATCTGGTCGACCAGATCGCGCAGCCGCACGATGTCCGGATTGTCGATATCGAACCCGGCCTCGGCATAGCGCTGCTCCGCCATCGAACTGGAAAAGCTGCCCCAGATGGTGCTGGAAAGCCGTGCGGTCACATCCTCGGAAAAGCCGAGCACCTTGCCGACCTCGCGCACCGCGCTGCGCGGGCGATAATGGATCACCGTCGCGGCGATTCCGGCGCGATGGCGGCCATAGCGCTGGTAGATATATTGCATCACCTCCTCGCGCCGCTCGTGCTCGAAATCGACATCGATATCGGGCGGCTCGGCGCGTTCCTCCGAGACGAAGCGCGAGAAGAGCAAGTCGTGCGTCACCGGATCGACCGAGGTGACGCCGAGCAGGAAGCAGACGATCGAGTTGGCCGCCGAGCCGCGCCCCTGGCACAATATCGGCGGCTCGCGGCTGCGCGCGAAGCGCACCAGATCGTGCACGGTGAGGAAATAGCAGGCGTAGCGCTGCTTGGCGATCAGGGTGAATTCCTCGTCGAGCAGGTCGCGGACCTTCTTGGGCAGCTCCTCGCCATAGCGCTCGCGCGCCGCCTCCAGCACCATATGCTCGAGCCAGGCCTGCGGCTCCCAACCCTCCGGCACGGGTTCGAGCGGATACTGGTAGCGCAGGTCGTCGAGGGTGAAGCTGATCCGTTCCATCAGGCGCAGCGTTTGCGCGATGGCATCGGGGCAATCGGCGAACAGGCGCGCCATTTCGTCCGCCGGCTTGATATGCCGCTCGGCATTGGCGTCGAGCAGGCGACCGGCCTCGGCGATCGTCGTGCCGGCACCGATGCAGGTGAGCACATCGTGCAGCGGGCGCTGCGCCGGTTCGGCATAGAGCGCATCGTTCGTGGCGAGCAGCGGCACGCCGGTGTCGGCGCTCAATCGCATCAGCCGGGCGAGGCGGCGGCGGTCCGATCCCTTGCGCGGCATCGTGGCGCCGATCCACACGCGCCCCGGCGCGGCCTGGCTCAGCGTGCCCAGCAGCGGCGCATCGCTGGGCGATGCCATCGCGATCAGCAGCAGGTCGTCGATATATTCGATCAGGTCGTCGAGGCGCAGCACGCAATCGCCCTTGGCCGCGCGCAGATTGCCGGTGGTGAGCAGCCGCGTCAGCCGCCCCCAGCCGTGGCGCGTCGCGGGATAGGCGATGATGTCGGGCGTCCCGTCGGCAAAGACGAGCCGCGCGCCGACCAGCAGCCGCAAGTCGGGCGGCGGCGCGCCGATCTCCGCCGCGGCCTTGTGCGCATCGCGCAGCGCCATATGCGCGCGCACCACGCCCGCGACCGTGTTGCGGTCGGCGATCCCGATCCCCGCCAGCCCCAGTTCGATTGCGCGCGCGACCATGTCCGCCGGGTGCGAGGCGCCGCGCAGGAACGAATAATTGGTCGCGCAGACCAGCTCGGCAAACGGGGTGCTCACGCAAACAATCCATGCACATACCAGCGCGGATCGGGCCGTTCGCTGTCGTACAGGCCGTGGCGGAAGATCCAGAAGCGGCGGCCGCGTGCGTCCTCGATCCGGTAATAGTCGCGGGTGAGGCCGCTCCTGCCCGGCGCATGCTTCCACCACGGCGCGGAGATCCGCTCGGGCCCCTCGAAGCGCACGACATGGTGCTGCTGGCGCTTCCAGCGGAAGCGGTGCGGCGGGCCGTCGGGCACCTCGGCGATCACCTCGATCGGCTGGGGCGGGTCGAACAGATGGATCGGCCGGGTCGGCGGTTCGCCCGGCTGCGGCGCTTCCCAGGGTTCGGGCGCGGGCAGATCGACCGCGGGCAGAGTGAGCGCCGCCTGTTCGGGAATATGCGTGTCGCGCGGCTGGAACCGCCGGATCGCGCCGCGCCCCAGCCGGCTGCTCAGCCGGTCGATCAGCGCGGCCATCGCCTCCTCGCTCACCGCGCCGCCCTCCAGCTGCAATTGCGCCGGGGTCAGCGGCTCGATGCGCGGCACGATCAGCCGGATCATGTCGAAGCCGAAGCCGGGGTCGATCGGGTCGCTGAGCGCATCGAGCCGCTCGTGCAGCAGCCGCATCAGCACCTCCGGATCGCGCATCGGCAGGCTCGATTCGACCGCGAGGTCGAAGGTGCGGCCATCGCTGCGATAGAAGCGCGCGGCGAAATGCCGCCCGCCCATGCCGCGCTGCTCGAGCGCCTCGGCCGCCTGGCCCGCCAGCTCGGCGAGCGCCGCCATCGCCGCTTCGGTGCGCGCGATCGGTTCGGCAAAGCGCATCTCGAAGCGCAGCGCGGGCGGGCTGCGGCGCGGAGTGATGCGGCTGTCGGCGCTACCCAGCAGCCGGTCGAGCCGCTCGACCAGCTCCTCGCCGAAGCGCGCGGCGAGCGGCGCGCTCGGCCGCATCGCGAGGTCGCCGATGGTCTTGAGGCCCGCGCGGATCAGCGCGGTCTCGGTCTCCTCCTCGATGCGTAGCGCCGCGACGGGCAGGCGGCGCAGCACCACATCGCCATCCTCGGGCCGCGCGAGGGTCACCCCCGGCGCGAAGCGCGCAAGCGCCTGCGCGGCCTCGGGCGTGTCGCCGCAACCGCTGCGGACATGGTCGGAAAAGCGCGCCAGGCTGTCCTCGGCGGCGGCGACCAGCGCGCTCTCGCCGCCGAACAGATGGGTGCAGCCGGTAATGTCGAGCACCAGCATGTCGGGCGGGTCGGTCGCGACCAGCGGCGTGAAGCGGTCGCAATGATCGGCCAGCCGCTCGAGCCATTTCAGGTCGGCGAGCGGATCGTGCAGCTCGACATTGAGATGCCCTATCTGCGCGCGCGCATCGGCCAGCATCATGCCGGGAACCAGACCTTGCGCGCGCGCCTCGGCACAGGTCGCGGCGATGCGCATCGCGCCGCGCACCTTCTCGACCAGCACCAGCGGCGCGGCGTCGTCCGCCTTATCCGGCGCGCCGGAAGCCGAGCGCTGCCGCGCGCGCCGGTCGACCGGCAGAAAGGGGAAGAACAGCGCCAGATAGCGCCGCTGCGCCTCCGGTTCCGGCACCGCCGACGGGCAGGGCCTCAGCAAGACAGGCTTGTTCACGGTTCCACTCCACGCGCCACGCGCCGCCCGCCGGGCGTCCGCGCTGGCGCAACAGTTCGATCGCCCAGGCGGGATAGCCGGGCGCATTGGCTTCCATCGGCAGCGAGGGTGCCGCCGCCACCTGCCAGCGGGTCTGCGCTGCGCTGGGCGCGGGCGTGGCGGCGATGCGCAGCGCGATCACGGTGACGCCCGAGGCTTCGGCAGCAAGCGCCAGCCTGCGGCTCGCGGTGAGATCGAACGCGCGGGGATCGCGCCACAGCTCGACCACCGCCACGCCGACATCGCCGCAGCGAGTGACATCGGCCGCGGCGCGCAGCACCGCCAGCGCATCGGGCAGCGTGCCCAGGATGACCTGCGATGGGGCCAGGCCGATCTCGGCCAGCCCCGGCGCGTGCAATTGCCCGCCGCGCTTTTCCGCCTCGCCCTCGCGCAGCCAGACCAGGGTTCCTCCGAGTCTGAGCGCCAGCGCGGCAGCAAATCCGGTCGCACACCCGGCATCGTCTGCCTCGAACGCAAAGATTTCATGCAATCGCGCACGCATCAGCCCGCCGCCCAAAGCCGCGTCGATTCCTGCATGCCCGGTGCGCGCCAGCCCTGCCGGTTCGCCGCTGGATTCGCCCGCGCACGCGCGTTCCAGCCCGGCAATCCGGGCTTTCAGGGACTCGAGGGAATCATGGCAACGCGACATTTGTTCTTATTATGTTCCATTTTGCGGAACGTCAAATGCCTGTGCGGCGGGCCGCGATGCCAATCTGGGACCGGTGACGCTTTGTTAACCCTTCGCGTTAATAGTCTGTTGAACTGAGTTAACGCCCATTGGGGGGAACAGCATGACCGATACCGCATCCGACATCGCCCTGGCCCGCGCGCTGCTGCACGAGGCGATGGAACTTCAGGCAGCGGGCAATCTGGCGGCTGCCGAAGAGCGCTATCGTCTGGTCATCGACCATGATTACCGCACCGCCGAGGTGCTGCCGATCCTTGCCGGAATTCTCGGCCTGCGCGGTGCGAACGAAGAGGCGCTCGAGCTGTGGGATACGCTGCTCGCGCTCGATCCCGACCATGCCGTCGCGCATCATGAAAAGGGACTGATCTACAGCCGCACCGGCCGTCCTGACCTCGCCATCACCGCGATGAAGGCGGCCTGCGCTGCCGATCCGGCCAACCCGGTCGCCGCCAACAATCTCGCGGTCATGCTCTCCGATGCCGGGCGCAAGATCGAGGCGCTCGACCAGTTCCGCCGCGCCCAGGCGCTGCAGCCGGGCAACATCCATATCGAACACCAGATCCGCCGCCTCTCGGCCGAAATGGTGCCCTTCTGGCATATCCCGATGCTCAACGACGTGCGCCGCAACGATGCGTTCGAGGCGGCGATCGTCGCCGCGCTGGCCGAAACTGGCCCGGATGCCCGCGTGCTCGATATCGGTACCGGCAGCGGCCTCCTGTCCATGATGGCCGCGCGCGCCGGGGCGCAATCGGTCACCGCGTGCGAGATGGTGCCGATCATCGCCGACATGGCGCGGCAGATCATCGCCGATAACGGATATGCGGACCGCATTACCGTGCACACCGCGCCCTCGACCGAGCTCAGGGTTGGCGAGCATCTCGATGAGCGCGCGGACATCCTGGTCTCCGAAATCCTCTCGTCCGACCTGCTTACTGAGCATGTCATCGACACGTTCGAGGATGCGCATGCGCGGCTGCTCAAGCCCGATGCCATCGTCATCCCGCGCGCCGCCTCGGCGATCGGCTGTCTGGTCGAAAGCCAGGTGCTGGCGGATTATGTCTTCGTCGATCAGGTCTCGGGATTCGACATCTCGCGCTTCGGCGCGCTCGCCTCGCCCAAGCTGCCGATCCACGGCACGATGACCGACTGGAAGCGCCTGTCCGACGATGTCGAGCTGGTCCATATCGACCTTACCCGCACCCAGCACCAGAGCGACCTGCACCTGCTGCAGATCAACGTGCTGGAAGACGGCATCGCCACCGGCATCGTCCAGTGGATGCATGTCGACCTGGCCGAGGGCATCAGCTTCGACAACCATCCCGACGGCTATACCGATGGCGGCTGGCTGCAGGTGCTGCACAATTTCCCCGAACCGGTCGCGGTGCGCGCGGGCGACGTGCTCAACGTTGCCGTGGGCCACGACCGGGTGACGCTGATCGTCCGCCCGCTCGAGGTGATCGCAGCAGCCGAGCAGGTGAAGGTGGCTTGATTTGACTTCGTTATCTCCCCTCGAGGGGAGAGAAACGAAGGCTTGGCAGCTTGCCTGGCTAGGCGAAGTTGAGAGGGGGCAGGGCAGCGCAAGCCCCCCTCCCAACCCTCCCCCCTGAAGGGGAGAGGGC
>AYSC01000051.1 GCA_000503195.1 Blastomonas sp. CACIA14H2 | reverse complement strand
TCCTCCCCGTCCGGCGTTGGCGGGAGGGCAGGCTCAGCTTGCTGAGCCGGGTGGGCTCGTAAAGCCCGGCTCGCTGAGCCGGGGTGGGCCAGATGTAGAAACGTTGGCGCGGCCCCACCCCGCCCTGCGGGCACCCCTCCCCAAGGGGAGGGGAAAGGCTTAGCGCCCGATCGGATCCGCCTTCGCATCCGCGCTGTCGGCATAGGTCGGCGCGACGCGCGCCTTGCTCGCCTGCTCGAACGCGTAACCTGCCTTGATCACCTCATGGTCCTGCCACTGGCCGCCGATGATCGACAGGCCGACGGGCAGCCCAGCGACCAGCCCCATCGGCACGGTGATATGCGGATAGCCGGCCACCGCGGGCATCTGGCTCTGGCTGGGGCCGATGCTGTGATCGCCATTGACCAGATCGCTGACCCAGGCTGGCGCGTTGCTCGGGCCGACGAGGAAGCGGACGTTGTGCGTCTTGAGCAGCTTGTCGATGCCCTCCGCCCCCGCGAGCCGCTTCGACTTGGCGAGCGCCTCCTTGTATTCGGGGTCGTCGAGCCCCGTCTGGCTCTCGGCGAGATCGAACAGTGACTGGTCGAACCAGGCGAGCTCGGTCGCGGCGTTCGCGGTGTTGAACGCGATCACGTCCTTGAGCGTGCGCGCGGTGACTTGCGGCGACGTGGTGCCGAGATAGGCATTGAGGTCCGCCTTCAGCTCGACCATCAGCACCTTGAACTCGGCCTCGCCCAGCCCGTCGAGCCCGGTGCGGCTGTCCGCGATCTCGACCAGCTCGGCGCCTGCGGCCTTGAGCTTTTCAAGCGCCGCCGCGAACGCCGCCTGCACGCGCGCATTGCCGCCGCGCCGGTCCATCAGCACGCCGATGCGCACACCGTTGAGATAGTCGGGCGACAGTCCCGCGGCATAATCGGTCTTGCGCCTGTCCGCCTCTGCGGTGGCGGGGTCTGCCGGATCGCTGCCCGCCAGCGCGGTGAGCAGCAGCGCCGCATCGGTGACGCTCCGCGCCATGGGCCCTGCGGTATCCTGGCTATGGCTGATCGGGATGACATGCGTGCGCGAGACGAGGCCCAAAGTCGGCTTGAACCCGACCAGTCCGTTGATCGACGAGGGGCAGATGATCGACCCGTCGGTCTCGGTCCCGATCGTCGCGGCCGCGAGGCTTGCTGCCGCCGCCGCGCCGCTGCCCGAGGACGAGCCACAGGCGTTGCGGTCGAGCGCATAGGGGTTCTTCACCAGCCCGCCGACGCTCGACCAGCCGCTGACCGAATCGTTCGAGCGGATGTTCGCCCATTGCGACAGGTTGGTCTTGCCCAGGATGATCGCCCCCGCCGCGCGCAGCCGGGCGACCAGGGGCGCGTCGCGGTCGGTGACATTGGCGAGCAGCGCGGTCGACCCAGCCGTGGTGGGGATGGGGCCCTTCGCCTCGATATTGTCCTTGATCAGCACCGGGATGCCGTGCAGCGGGCCGCGCGAGCGTCCGGCCTTGCGCTCGGTATCGAGCGTCCGCGCTTCGGCGAGCGCATCGGGCATCAGCGCGATGACGCTGTTGAGCTGAACGCTCGAATCCTCGTCGATCCGCGCGATCCGGTCGATATAGGCCTTGACCAGGTCTTCGCTGCTGACCCTGCCTGAGGCGAGCATGGCCGACAGCTCCGGGATCGATTTCTCCTCGACATCCGCCATGACCTGCTTGGTCTGCGCGAACAGCGGTGTTGGGGAGAGGGCGAGCGGGGTGAGGGCGGCAAGGGCCAGGGCAAGGGTGCGCATCGGCGCACGATAGCGCGGGCGTTTGGACGGGCAAGGGGCGGCGGCCAAATTTGCGCGCGGCTCTGGCGGGGGGCAGAAGATGCGCCCATATCGGCGCGCATGCCGGACAAGCGCTATACCAAGTCGACCCTGCCCGAGAAGGTCTGCGAGGCCTGCGGGCGGCCCTTTGCCTGGCGCAAGAAATGGGCGCGCGACTGGGACAATGTGAAGACCTGTTCCGAACGCTGCAAGGGTGATCTAAGGCGCAAGAACCGCGCGGGTTGATTAGCCCGAAGCCGCAACCCGCTCGGCAATCGCCACCAGCTGCCGCGCCTGTTCGAGATGGAGCAGTTCGGCCATTTTCCCTTCGACCCGGATCGCCCCCTTGCCGGCATTTTCGGGCAAGGCGAACGCGGCGATGACGGCCTGCGCCCAGGCCAGTTCCTCGTCGCTGGGGGAGAAGACGGCGTTGCACGGCGCGACCTGATCGGGATGGATCAGCGTCTTGCCGTCGAACCCGAACAGCAGACCCTGGCGCGCCTCGGCCTCGAAGATATCGAGGTCGCGAAACTCGTTGCACACCCCGTCGAGGATCGCGACGCCATGCGCGCGCGCGGCCGCCACCGCCAGCGTCAGGATCGGCAGGAACGGCGTGCGCTCGGGCGTCAGCCGGGCGCGCATCTCCTTGGCGAGATCGTTCACCCCCATCACGAAGGTCGACAGCCGGGTCGACCCGCCCAAAGCCGCGAGCGCATCGAGCTGCGGCACCACCGCGCAGGTCTCGATCATCGCCCAGAGCTTGAGCCGCGAGGGCGCTTCGGCGAGCGCGGCATTGCACGCGGTGATATCGGCGGGGCGCATCACCTTGGGCACCAGCACGCCGTCGACGTCCGCCTTCGCCACCGCTGCCAGATCGTCCTGCCCCCAGGGCGTATCGAGCGCGTTGATGCGGATGATCAGTTCGCGATGGCCGAACCCGCCCTCTGCCGCTGCCGCGATCGCTGCCACCCGCGCGTCTTCCTTCGCCTCGGGGGCGACCGCGTCCTCGAGGTCTAGGATGATCACATCGGCGGGCAGCGATCGCGCCTTGGCGAGCGCACGCGCGTTCGATGCGGGCATGTACAGCGCGCTGCGCCGGGGTCTAGCGGGTTCGGACATCGGGGACTCCTGCCGGTGATCAGGCGGGACTAGCACCCAGATAGCGGAAGGCAAGCACGGTCAGGTCGTCGCTCGCATCCGCGCCGTCCTCGAAGGCACGCACTGCCCCGCGCAGGCTGGCGACCATCGCGGAAGCGCTGCTCTGGTCCACGACCAGCGCGGCACGCGTGCGATCGTTGCCGAAAAGCTGCTCCTGCCGGTTCTGCGCCTCGGTCACGCCGTCGGTGATCAGCACCAGGGCTTCGCCTGGCTGGAGCACGATTTCCTCGGCGGGCCAGGGATAGTCCATGATGCAGAAGGGCGGACCGCCCTCCATCGCCTCCTCGATCACCTGCCCGTCGCTGGTGATGCGCAGCGGATTGTCATGCCCCGCATTGACGAATTCGGCGCGCCCTGTCGAAAGGTCGATGATGCCGAGCAGCATGGTGAGGCCTAGCGCATCGCCGCTGTCGCGCATCAGCTCCTCGTTGAGCTGCGCGGCGGCATCGGCAAGCCCGCCGGGCGCGCGCAGCATCACGCTGCGCGACAGCGCCTTGGACAAGGCCATGAACAATGCGGCGGGCACGCCCTTGCCGGTGACATCGGCGATCAGGATGACAATGCGGTCGGCATCGAGCCGGATGATGTCATAGAAATCCCCGCCGACCGACTTGGCCGCCTCAAGCTGCGCGGCGATATCGATGCGCGGATCGAGCCTCGCCAGCGCCGCGCGATCGGGCAGCATGCCCAGCTGGATCGCGCGCGCCGCACCCAGCTCGCCCTCGCTGCGGTTCTGCGCATCGCGCAGCGCCGCGCGCTCGCGCCGCGCCTCGCTGAACAGCGCGGCGAACACCGCGAGCGCGCTGCCGCTGCCGAGCAGCAGCGGACGGATGGGATCGAACAGCAGGTCGCCGAAGCGGAACAGCAACCAGCTGGCGAGCGGCAGGCCCGCCGCCGCGCCCAAGAGCACCAGCCAGCGGCTGCGCACCGATGCCTGAGCGGTGGCGAGCAGCAGCAGGATGATCGCCAGCGCCGCGCCGACGCCCCATTCGGCGGCCTCGCTCGCCCAGGGTCGCCTCAGCCAGCCGCCGCGGTTGATCGTGTCGGCCGCCTGCGCCTGGACCAGCACGCCGAACATTTCCGACCCCAGAGGCGTCGCAACGATATCGGGCGAGCCTTCGGCGGTCAGCGAGATGACCACGATCTTGTCCCTGAGCTGGGCCAGGTCGAATTCCTCGGACATGATCTCGATCGCCGAATAGACCTGCGCGTCGGGAATCTGGGCAAAATGCAGCCGCATCCGCCCCTGCGCGTCCACCGGAATGCGGCGCTTGCCGATGGTGACGCTGCCCGGTGCCAGCGCGATCTCGGGATCGGAGCCGGTACGCTGCTCGATCGCGACGCGCATCATCTCGAGCGCCAGCCCGGGCACCAGAGCCTCGCCGGTCTTCATCACCAGCGGCACGCTGCGCACCACGCCATCGCCATCGGGCGCGCCATTGAGCAGGCCGAAGCCAGGCGCACGTGCCTCCAGTTCCTCGAGATTGCTCTGCACCAGCGGGTAGCGCGCGAGGGCAGGGGGCGGGCTCCCGTCGATCGTCGCCCATTGGGTAAGGCTGGCCGGGTCCGATCCGCCCAGCTTGACGCCAGCGCGGCCCAGCACGACCGGTGCGGTGCTGATCGCATCGGCAAAATCGCTGTCCATGCTGTCGAGTTGATCGAGCCATGCCTGGATGGCCGGGTCATCGGGTGAATAGAGCCGCGAAAAGCGCGTCGGGTTGACCGCGTCGGGCTCGACGAACAGGATGTCGAAACCGATCGCCGCTGCGCCCCCCTCGGCAATGCGCTGCGTCATCGTCGCCAGCACGCGGCGCGGCCAGGGCCAGCTGCCGATCACCTCGAGGCTTTCGTCCCCGATCGCGACGACGCGGACCTGGCTTTTCGACACGTCCCGCGGCGCGATGCGCTGCCAGCTGTCGAAAACGGCATTCTGTTCGCGCGCGCCCAGCGCGAGGCTGAGCAGGGCGGCGAGCGCGAATCCCGCCAGGGCCGCCAGCCAGAGGCCGCGCGGCGGATTGACGATGCGAAAAGCGCTAGAGCGAGACTTCGAGGCCGTCATAGGCGCACAGCACCTCCAGCGGATCGTGCTCGCGGGTCAGTTCCTCGTAGCGCACGCTCTCGGCGTGCATGCGGGCGATATCGGCGTCGGAATAGACCGGCTCGTGATGGAACAGCGCCAGCCGCTTCGCGCGCCCGCCATGGCACAGGTCGATCGCGACGATATTGCTGGAATGGCCCCAGTCTTCCTTCATCGAAACGCTGTCGGCGAGCGAATACATGGTGTCGCAGATCACCAGATCGGCGTTGCCGAAGAACTGCTCGACATCGGCCTCGCCCTCCATCCGGTCCATCTTGTGCTCGCTGTCGGTGCTGAACACCACGACCTTGCCCTCGGCATCGGTGAAGCGATAGCCGAAGCTGCTGTGCGAATGGTGCTGCTCCATCAGTTCCACCTGCACCGCGCCGATCTGGTAGGTCTCGCCGACCTTCAGCGTGCGGAATTCGATCTTCGCGCGCAGCCAGTCGAACTTGACCGGAAACGAGATTTCCTCCTGCTGGCGGCGCAGCGCCTCTTCGGCATCCTCGTGCCCGGCATGGATGATGATATGCGCATTGGGATCGAAGGCCGGCACGAAGAACGGGAAGCCCATGATATGGTCCCAGTGCAGGTGCGACATGAAGAAGTGATACACCCGCGCATGGCCCTGGCCGCAGCGGCGCATCGCATCGAGACCGAAGCCGCGCAGCCCGCTGCCCATGTCGCAGATGATGTACGGGTCGCCATTGGCCGGGTCCCCCGCCTCGATCTCGACGCAGGTGGTCGCGCCGCCAAAGGTGCCGCTGGTGGCAAAATCGAGCTCGTTACGCGCAAAGCTGCGCGCTTCCTCGATATCGGCAAAGCTGCGGCCCGAAGCGGCAAGCAGCGCATGCGCGACCTTGTCCTGCACGATGGATGCGGTGGCGGCGACGGGCAGCGACCCGCGCGTTCCCCAGAAACGGACCAGCATGGCATCCCCCCCTGTCAGTGCCCCGGCGTCCCCGTGTCGCCAGTGTGCTAGATTGCGGCCTCGATGCTGTCGGTGACCGCGAACAGCTTGTCATAACGGCTGATCGCCAGAATCTCGCGCATCACCTCGTTGGGGCGGGCCAGCGCCATCGCCACGCCGGCGGCATCGGCCTGGCGCTTGGCGAGCGTGAGCGCGCGCAGGCCGCGCGAGGACATGTAATCCAGCCCGGCAAAATCGACGATCAGTTTCTTTCCCGGCGAATCGGCGGCCATGGTCACGCTGGCGGCAAGATGCTCGGTAAACGCCTCGGCGGTTGCCTCATCGACCCGGCCGTCGGGGCTGGCCACGACGCATCCCTGCTGCTCGGTACTGGACCACTGCATGTTTTCCGCCTTTCGCATGGATTCGAACTTAGCGGCAAATTCACCTTGTGGGAAGTTGCCCCGGATGTAGCCGTTACACTCTGTACAATAACGGGAAAATTTTGTCGTGATCGTTGAGAGGGGGTAATGCAGCGCACGATGCCACAGGGGGAAACCGACATACGCTTTGCCGAGCTGCAGGGATTCGCGCCTGCGCCGCCGCGACGACTGTGCACCGATTGCGGGATTTCGCGGAGCAGCGACCCCAAGGCCTGCGGCCGCGTGTGCCAGTTCCTCAAGCCGGATTACTCGACGCTCGAGCGCCAGGTCCATGGCCGCACGCGCGATCCCGACAAGCCGGACGAACTGTTCTTCGGCCCCTTCCGCCGCATGGTCGCGGGCGAACTGATCACCCCGTCGCCCGGGGCGCAATGGACTGGAATCGTTACCCGGCTCGGTGAACGTCTGCTCGAGACCGGCGCGGTCGATGCCGTGCTGGCGATCGGGCCGCATCCCGAGGATCGCTGGCGGCCCAATCCGGTCCTGATCACCCGGGCCGAGGACATGGCCGGGGTGCGCGGCATGCGCATGGGCTATGCGCCGCTGCTGGCGCTGCTCGAACCGGCCAGAGCGGCCGGGCACAAGCGGATCGCGCTGATCGGCATTCCCTGCCAGGTGCATGCGCTGCGTGCGCTCGAGGCCGAGCTGGGCTTCGAGCGCATCTACGTGATCGGAACGCCGTGTGCCGACAACACCACGACCGAGAATTTCCACCTGTTCCTGAAGCTCCTGTCCGACGCGCCGGACAGCATCAGCTATCTCGAGTTTCGCTCCGACTATCATGTCGAACTGCGATTCGACGATGGCAGCGTGCGCGAGGTGCCGTTCCTGCAGCTGCCGATTGCCGATCTGCCTTCGGACTTCTTCCCGCTGACCTGCCGCACCTGTGTCGACTATACCAACGTCCTGGCCGACATCACCATCGGTTATATGGCGGGGGGCGGCAAGCAGTGGCTGGTGGTGCGCAACGCGCGCGGGGAAGAGCTGGTCGGGCTGCTGGGCGACGAACTGCGCACGCGTGAGGTTACCAGCGCGGGCAATCGCGCGGGGCCGGTCAAGGGCTTCCTGGCAAATACCGAGCGCGCGGCGGGGGGATTGCCGTTGCGGCGCATGCCCAAGGTGCTGCGCGGCATCTTCGGCTGGCTGATGCCGCGCATCGGTCCGCGCGGGGCGGAATTCGCGCGGGCGCGGGTCGAGATGAAGGCGATCGAGACGGTGCTGCACCTGCGCCGCTCGGCGCCGGCGCGGATGAAATCGATGATCCCCGATCATGTCTGGGAACTGGTCAGGCGCTACGGCCTGGAACCGCGTGCTGGCGAGCGGTCCGACCACCCCCGCCCGCCGGAAATCTGATAGGCGTCAGCGGCGCTGGGCCAGCCAGATCGTGTGCCGGGCACCGCCGCCGGTCCGCCGCGCCCGGACGATTTCCTCGTCCACCGCAAAACCGCCTTTGCGCAGCCGCTGGGTGAAGCGCGGGTCGGGGCCGCTCGACCAGACCACGAGCACGCCGCCGGGCTTCAGGGCTGTCCGCGCCTGCTGCAGCCCCTGCGCCGTATACAGCGCATCGTTGCCATCGCGCGACAGCCCGTCCGGGCCGTTGTCGACATCGAGCAGGATCGCGTCATAGGCCCCTGCGCTGCTGCGGATCAGCGCGCCGACATCGCCCACATGGATGCGGACGCGCGGATCGTCGAGCGTGCCATCGTGCAGATGCGCCATCGGCCCGCGTGCCCACTCGACGATTTCGGGGACCAGCTCTGCCACCTCGATCGACGCGCGGGCGCCGAAGGCCTGCAAGGCGGTCCGCAGCGTGAAGCCCATGCCCAGCCCGCCGATCAGCACCTGCGGCGTCTTGACCCCCACGATCCTGGCGGCCGCGAGCGTGCTCATCGCCTCTTCGGACCCGCTGAGCCTGCTGTTCATCAGCTCGTTCGCGCCGAGCATGATCGACCACTCGCTGCCGCGCCGAACCAGGCGCAGCGGGTCACCACCACCCGGCACGGGGGCGGTCGCAATCAATTCGCGCGGGATCATGCTGGCTGACCCGGCCCGGCTAGATCAGCCATGCCGGATGGACATGCGAGGATCAGTTGCCTCCGGCACAGGGGCCGCCAGCACACACCTGGCCCGATTCGACGATATCGCGGACGTTCTGGTTGCCCTTGGTGCTGATCGCGCGCCATTCGGCAACGGTGCGGCAGACCTTGGTCTTCTTGACCAGCGATCCCGTCACTTCCAGCTTGCGGCAACGAATCTTGTTGTCGTCGGACTGCGGGTCTTCCTTGTTCGTCGGCTGCTTGGCGTTCACGCTGACGGTGGTCAGGGGCAGGCTCAGGCACGACGCGGCGGCAACCAGAATCATCGCAGTTTTCTTCATGATGTGTCTTCCGTCGAAGGGCGCCAGAACCTTGGGGACCAAGCGCAGGTTTGTAGTCAAAGCCGCCGAGCGAAGGACCGCCGACACGCTTTTATGCTCAAACCGTATCATCAACAGATACTCAAAAAAACCGGAAAATTGTGCGTTTGCAGCAAAGTCAGTCGAGATTGGTATTGAAACCGGTTGCATCGGCCGCCGCGAAATAGCCTGCGATCACTTCCTGTTCCTCGGGGCTGAGATGCGGGTTCCACACGTCGAAGATCAGCACCGCGCGCATCTGGTCGCTGTTGTTCCAGGCCTCGTGCTCGATCGTGTCGTCAAAGGCGAAGGCCTTGCCGACCTCCCATTCGCGCGTCTCGCCTCCTACCCTGAAACCGCAGCCGCCGGGCACGACCAATGGCAGATGGACGATCGCGCGGGTGTTGGTGACCCCGGTGTGCGGGGGGATGCGCGTACGTGGCTTCAGGATCGAGAAAAAGGCCGTCGGCGCGCGCCCCGGGATTTGGCTCTGCGGGATCGAGGCCAGCGCTTTGGCCGTCACCGGACAGCGGCTCAGCACTGGGGCGTTCGGCTTGCCATATTCCCACAGAAAACACGCGCCCCAGGCCAGCGACTGGTCCAGCGGCGTCCATTTGCTCTGCGGTGCGCCCTTTTCCATACGCACATAGGGGCGCAGCGCGTCACCGGGGTCGGCAAGCAGCGCCAGCATCTCTGCGCGGATGGCGTCCGTCCTGGCCTCAACCTGGGCAAACCACGGAAAATGGCTCTCTTCGAAAAATTCGTCCGCAGGCAGGAACGGATAGCACAGGCCGTTGCATTCGTTGGTGTAGATCTTGCGCTTGCCCATCGCCGCATCAACAAAGGCGCGCGCGCGTCGTCCGGCGGTGCCCGGCATGCGTGCCTGAAAGTCGCCCAGCGCTTCTGCCACCTGATATTCGATCCGGCCGGCACAGGCGACGCAGAAGTCGCGACCTGCCTGCAGCACCGGCACGAGGGCGTCGGGAAGCGGATCGAGATGCGCCGAAAGCTGGAGCACCGCCTGCCACGCCGCAAAGGCCTGCGGCTCGTCGCCCATGCGCTGATGGGCCTCGGCCTTGCGCAGCCAGCCCATGAAATCCCGGCGATCGATATCGATTGCAGCGTCGAGCGCAGCAAGCTCGCCCTGATCGTCGCCGAGCGCGCGCCGCGCGGTCGCGAGATTGCGCCAGAGGGCGGTGGCCTCCGGATCGGCCCTGGCCGCTGCCTCGAAGGCGCGCGCGGCATCCGCAAAGCGCCCCTCGCGCAATGCGGCCATCCCGGCGCTGTTCATGGCTACCGGATCATTGTGTGCAGTTACTGCCATATGTTGCTAGTCCCCCGACCACGTCCTGCTTGCCACGCTGCCGGGGGATTGGCAAGGATCGCCGCGATGACCGACACCGGCCCCGATTTGCCCGCAGACAAGGTGGCTCTCGTGCGCGATCCGCTCTGGCACGCGCATCGCTATGATGCCGCGCAGGACGCGTTCCAGTTCCGCCATGTCCCGCGCGAGCAGCACCGCAAGGCGACCTTCCTCACCGACGAGTATCTAGGCGAGGCCGCGCAGATCGTCCCGGTGCCGCGCCCGCAGGCGCTGGCAGCGGGTGCGGCGCGCGCGCCGCTGCATTTCATCTTCCATTCGGCCTTTTGCGCATCGACCATGCTCGTGCGCGCGCTCGATGTCCCAGGCCTCGCCATGGGCCTGTCCGAACCAATGCTGTGCAACGACATGATGGGCTGGCGCTGGCGCGGGGCGGACCGGCGGCAGGTCGCCGCGGTGCTCGATGCGTCGCTGGCTTTGCTGCAGCGTCCGTTCGGGCCCGGTGAGGCGGTGGTGGTCAAGCCGTCGAACATCTTCAACCCGCTGATCCAGGCGGTGATGGCGCTGCGGCCCGAAAGCCGCGCGCTGCTGCTTCACGCACCGCTGCCGGTGTTCCTGGCTTCGGTCGCGCGCAAGGGGCTGTGGTGTCGGTTGTGGGCGCGCGAACTGCTCGAAGGGCAATTGCGCGAGGGCGGGGTCGATCTGGGCTTCGGCCCGGCGGATTTCTTCCGGCAAAGCGACCTTCAGGTCGCGGCCGTCGGCTGGCTGGTGCAGCATCGCCAGTTCGGCCAGATCGCGCGGGCCCTGGGCCCCGAGCGGGTGGCGACGCTCGACAGCGAGACGCTCACCGCCGACAAGCCGGGCCATCTCAAGGCCTTGGCGCGCCATTTCGGCCTGGGGCTGACGCCGGCGATGGAACAGTCGTTGCTCGCCCATCCCGCGCTCGCGAGCCATTCGAAGTTCGGCCAGGCGTTCAGCGCCGAAGACCGCGCCGCCGAACAGGACTTTGCCCGCCGCGCCTATGGCGACGAGATCGACAAGGTCCATGCCTGGGCGCTCGAAGTCGCCAGGGTCAACGGCATCGCGATCGAGCTGCCCTGCCGTCTGAACGTGTAAAATCCTTCCTCGCCGGTTTCGT
Organism: Blastomonas sp. CACIA14H2; assembly: GCA_000503195.1. Lineage (GTDB taxonomy): Bacteria > Pseudomonadota > Alphaproteobacteria > Sphingomonadales > Sphingomonadaceae > Blastomonas. The sequence continues at coordinate 13,578 of AYSC01000051.1, read as the reverse complement.
TCGTCGTGGTGCGGAACCGTTCCGTCGTTCTGCCGTAACCCAGCCAGGATGACCGACCCTGTATTGTCCGGGTTGCGGCATCGGGACAAAACAGGAGGAAGACATGGGTTTGATTCTGGCGCTGATCATGGGCGGCATCATGGGCTGGCTGGCCAGCAAGGTGATGAACCGCGACGCGCAGATGGGCATTTTCTGGAACGTTGTGGTCGGCTGTATCGGTTCGGTGCTGGGTCGCTTCCTGTTCGGCGGACTGATCGGCGGCGGCAGCCTGCGCGCCGATGCGTTCGATCCGCTGACGCTGCTGACCTCGTTCCTGGGTGCCGTCATCCTGCTGGCGATCGTCAATCTGGTGCAGCGCGGCCGCGCCCGCTGATGGCTGGCGCCTGGTTCGTGTAACCAGTTCGCAACGATCTTGAAGAAAAGGCACCGGACCATCGGGTCCGGTGCCTTTTTGCTGTGCACCTTAACCTGCAACAATTGCCAGCATTGCTGACAGCTTCTATGGACGCCGCGTGCGCCGCAGCATTATGGCTTGCGTGCGGTGACTTAATTGGATAACACAGCTCCATGACGTCTCTGGGGCGCAGCCGCGCCTGCAAGAGGCAGGTTCCATCGCTCCAGACATGCCCGGCAGGTCGATGCCCGCGGGCCATGGCCATCGGGAGGGCGGAACGATGTGGTTTGGACGGATCGGGCAATGAATTACGAAAGCAGCTTTGGCGGCGATACGATCACCGCACGCAGCGAAGACCTTTACGCGACGGATGCGGACCTGACGACCAGGTCCGGCCGGCGTCGCAATATCATCATTGCCCTTGTCGTGCTTGCGCTGCTGGTCGCAGCCGGCGTCTATTTCTTCGGCGGCAAGCCGGAAACCGTGGCGGGTGAGGGCGCCAAGGCGGGGGCGGGCGAAAGCGAATCGCAGGCCCCGGCGGTCACCGTGATCGTTCCCGGTTCGGGATCGGTCGAGCGCGTGATCAACGCCACCGGAACGCTGGCGGCCCGCCGCGAAATGCCGATCGGCATCGCCGGCGAGGGCGGGCAGGTGCTGCGCGTGCTGGTCCAGCCGGGCGACTGGGTGCGCACCGGACAGGTGCTCGCGATCATCGATCAGGACGTTCAGACCCAGCAGGCCCGCTCGCTCGCGGCGCAGATCCAGGTTAGCCAGGCTGATGCGGTGCTGGCGCAGAACGAGCTCGACCGCGCGCTGCAACTGGTCGATCGCGGCTTCATTTCCAAGGCCGATGTCGATCGTCGGCGCGCGACGCGCGACGCGGCGGTGGCCCGCGTCGAAGTGGCGAAGGCGCAGCTGCGCGAGGCGCAGGCGCGCAACGGACGCCTCAGCATCCGCGCGCCCGAATCGGGTCTGGTGCTCGAGCGCAATGTCGAGCCGGGCCAGGTGGTGGGTGCTGGCAGCGGCGTGCTGTTCCGCATGGCGGCGGGCGGCGAGATGGAGCTGCGCGCACAGATGGGCGAGGCCGACCTTGCCGCGCTGAATGTCGGCGTGCGGGCCGATGTGCGCCCGGTCGGCACCGACAAGACCTTCAGCGGCCAGGTATGGCAGGTTGCGCCGATCATCAACGAAACCTCGCGCCAGGGCATTGCCCGAATTGCGCTCACCTATGACAAGGCGTTGCGCCCGGGCGGCTTCGCCAGCGCCGCGGTGGTCAGCGGATCGAGCCAGTCGCCCGTTCTGCCGGAATCGGCGGTGCTCAGCGACGACAAGGGCAGCTATGTCTATGTCGTCAATAAGGACAACAAGATCGAGCGGCGCGATGTCACGACGGGCACCGTAACCCCGCGCGGCATTGCGATCGCCAGCGGCATCACCGGCAAGGAACGCGTCGTGCTCTATGCCGGCGGCTTCCTCAATCCCGGCGAGACAGTGCGTCCGCAGGTGCAAGGTGGCAAGCGCAGCTGATAACCCGGCTGGCCCGGTCGACGGCCGTCGAAAGGGCGCGTGCGTTGGTCGACCGCAACCCCTGCGCACGGGCGATGGCGGGACCGAGCGGGTTGCGCCGGGCATGCATCTGGCCGTATTGAAACAACGTAGCTGAACCGGGCCAGTCACCCGGCGGGACGAGGAAAAAGCGATGAACTTCCGGAACATGTCGGCCTGGTCGATCCGCAATCCGATCATCCCGCTCGTCTTCTTCACCGGGCTGCTGTTCGCCGGCATCCTCAGCTTCATGCGCATGGACGTGGTGAACAACCCGGACATTGACTTCCCGGCGGTTCAGGTTGTGATCTCCCAGCCGGGCGCGGCTCCGACCGAGATCGAAAACCAGATTACCCAACGCATCGAATCTGCCGTCAGATCGATCAATGGCGTCAAGAACATCAGCTCTACCGCGAGCGAGGGTTCGTCGAGCACCTTTGTCGAATTCGAGATCGGCACCGACGTCATCGAGGCAGTGAACGAGGTCAAGAATTCGGTCGACCAGATTCGCGGCAGCCTGCCCGAGGGCATTCTCGAACCTTCGGTGACCAAGGTCGATGCGACGGGAGAGCCGATCGCCTATTATGCGGTCGAGGCCGACGACATGACGATCGAGCAGCTGAGCTGGTTCGTCGATGATACCGTCACGAAGCGGTTGCTGGCGATCGACGGCATGGCGGAGGTGGATCGCTTCGGCGGTGTGAACCGCGAAATTCGCGTCGTGCTCGATCCGCAGAGGATGCAGTCGTTGGGCGTAACGGCATCACAGGTCAACAACGCGCTTCGGCAGATCAATATCGACGCTGCCGGCGGCCGCGCCGATGTCGGCGGAACGAAGCAGTCGCTGCGCGTGCTCGGCAATGCCGAAACCGCGTTCGATCTGTCGCAAACTCAGGTCCCGCTGGGCGGCGGGCGCACGGTCAAACTGACCGATATTGCTACGGTGACCGATGGTTATGGCGAACCGACCTCGATCAGCAAGGTGCGTAACAAGGAGGTCGTGAACTTTGCGATGACCCGTTCGAAAGGCGCTTCGGACGTCACGGTCTACTATGAAGCGCTCAAGGCCATGGACGAGCTCAAGAAGGAGAATCCTGGGATCGAGTTCATTCCGCTGGGTACAAGCGTCGAATATACCGAGGGTCAGTATGAAAGTTCGATCTCTGCAATGATCGAAGGCGCGGTGCTGGCCGTGGTCGTTGTGTTTTTCTTCCTGCGCGACTGGCGCGCGACGATCATCTCGGCAATCGCCATCCCGCTGTCGGCCATTCCGACCTTCTGGTTCATGGATCTGCTCGGCTTCAACCTGAACTTCCTGTCGCTGCTCGCGCTGGGCCTGGTCGCGGGCGTGCTCGTCGATGACGCGATCGTGGAGATCGAGAATATCGTCCGGCACATGCGCATGGGCAAATCGGCCTATCAGGCGTCGATCGACGCGGCGGACGAAATCGGCCTGGCGGTCGTCGCGACCTCATTCTGCATCGTCGCGGTGTTCCTGCCCGTCGGTCTCATGCCGGGCATCTCGGGCCAGTTCTTCAAGAATTTCGGCTTCACCATCGTGGTCTCGGTGCTGATGAGCCTTGCCGTAGCACGCATGATCACGCCGATGATCGCGGCTTATTTCCTGGAGGCCAAGGGCCATGCTGCGCATGGCGAAGGCCGTCTTATGGACATGTACATGAAAGTACTTGGCTTCTCGCTCGACCAGAGCAGGGCCAAGGCGTTTCGCGGTGCCAATCCGGGCCTTGGCCGCAAGTTCGTAGCCCTGTTCCTTGATCATCGAGTCTGGATGATGGGCGTCGGCATGCTTGCCTTTGTCATGACGGTGGTGCTGTTCATGATCACGCCGGCGCAGTTCCAGCCGACGATCAACGAGGACAATAGCCGTATCCAGATCGAGATGGTGCCTGGCACAACGCTCGAACAGACCGAGGTTGTCGCCGACAAGGTCGCTGCGATCATGTACCAGCAACCCGAGGTGGAACGCGCGCTGATCCGTATCCGCGAAGGCAATGGCACGATCTTCGTGACGCTGAAGAAGGATCGCAAGAAGAAATCTTTCGAGTTTGAACGCGACCTCGCCCCAACACTCCAGGCCATCCCCGACGCTCGGGTGACCTTTGCATCGCAATCCGGCGGTGGAGGCACCAACCGTGACATCTCGATCATGCTCACCGGCTCCGATCCCGACAAGCTGGACGCCGCTGCCGGGGCACTGGTCGAACAGATGAAGGGGCTGAAGGAGATCACCGGACCGCGCGTCAATGCCGACATGCGGCGGCCGGAGATCATCGTGAAGCCGCGCGCTGACCTTGCTGCGCAGTTGGGCATCACCACGGCGGCGCTCAGTCAGGCGATCCGTATCGCGACCCTGGGCGAGATCGAGCAGAATGCGGCCAAATTCTCGCTGTCTGATCGTCAGATCCAGATCCGCGTCGTCCTGCCCAAGGAATCGCGCTACGATTTCGAGACCATCCAGAACCTGCCGGTGCAGACCGCAGCGGGCGGGTCCGTGCCGCTCAGCCGTGTGGCCGAGATATCATTCGGATCGGGTCCGACAACTATCCAGCGCTACAATCAGGAACGCCGCGTGTTCGTTGGTGCGGACCTTGCCCAGGGCGTCGTGACCAGCCAGGCGATGGAAAAGATCAACAACCTACCCATCATGAAGAATCTGCCGACGGGGGTCAGCAACAAGCCCTTTGGCGAGCAGGAATGGCAGAACGAACTGATTATCAACTTTGTGATTGCGCTGATTTCAGGTGTGCTGCTGGTGTTCGCGGTGCTGGTGCTGCTCTACAAGCGGCTGATGTCGCCGCTGGTCAACATGGGTTCGCTGGCGCTGGCCCCGCTGGGCGGCATCTTCCTGGTCTGGGTGGTCGGTCAGCCGGTCTCGATGCCGGTGCTGATCGGGGTGCTCATGCTGCTGGGCATCGTTTCGAAGAACTCGATCCTGCTGATCGACTTCGCGATCGAGGAGATGCACCGTGGTGTTCCCAAGCATGAGGCGATCATGGATGCCGGGCACAAGCGCGCCCAGCCGATCATTATGACTACTGTCGCCATGGTCTTTGGTATGATCCCGACCGCCATTTCGCTCTCGGGCGACGGCGCCTGGCGTGCCCCGATGGGCACCGTGGTGATCGGCGGGCTGATCGTGTCGACGCTGCTGACGCTGGTGATCGTCCCCGCAGGGTTCAGCCTGGCCGATGGCGTCGAGAAGCGGGTGGGTCCGTGGCTGCGCAACCGGCTGCTCACCTACAAGCCCGGTGACAACCGCCACGATACGCCAGAGGTCCAACCGGCCGAGTGAGGGGCCCGGACCTGAAGATGCCGCCAGCGCCCGCGCCTCGCCAGACCGATCCGGCTTGGCGCATGCGGGCCATTGCCACCGGCATGCTGGTGGTGATGGCGGGCGTGTTCCTGGCGACGCACTGGGCCGAGGGCCATGTCGATGCGCGCTGGGGCTATGTCCGCGCCTTTGCCGAGGCGGCGATGGTCGGGGGGCTGGCCGACTGGTTCGCGGTGACTGCGCTGTTCCGTCATCCGCTTGGCCTGCCGATCCCGCACACCGCGATTATCCCGCGCAACAAGGACCGCATCGGCGACACGATGGCGCAGTTCCTGCGCAGCAACTTCCTGACGCCTCTGGTGGTCGCGCGGCGGATGCGCGGCATGAACGTCGCTGCCGCGGCGGGACGCTTCCTCGTCCAGCCCACCGGTGGCGAGGGGCGGCTGCGGCTCGGCGCATCGAACATGGTCGCCGATGTGCTCGAATCGCTCGATCAGGACCGGCTCGGCGGCAACGCCAAGGAGGCGCTCAAGGTCCAGCTCGAAAAGCTCGATGTCGCGCCGCTGCTTGGCCAAATCCTCAGCGCCGCGATCGCCGACAACCGCCATCTGCCGCTGATGGACGGCATCGTCAAATGGACCCAGCGCACGCTCTTCGCCAACGAGGAATTGCTCAAGGACATGGTGCGCTCGCGCGCCAATTCGATCATGCGCTGGACCGGGCTCGACGAGCGGCTCGCCACCGGCATCATCGATGGCTTGCACAACCTGCTGTTCGACATGGCCGAGGATGTCGATCATCCGCTGCGCCACAAGGTCGAGGAGGGACTGGAAACGCTCGCCTATCGGCTGCTGCACGATCCCGAGATGCAGGACAAGGTGCGCGGCATCAAGGCAGAGATGCTGGCCAATCCGGCGATGGCGCGCTGGCTCGACGGGCTGTGGGAGCGCAGCCGTGCCGCGCTGCTCCGCGCCGCGCGCGATCCCGACAATGCGCTGTCCGGCCAGTTCGGCGATGGCCTGAAGCAGATCGGCGAATCGCTGATCAACGATGCGCGCATGCAGACGCAGATCAACCGCTTCGCCCGGCGCACATTGGTCGGCATCGCCAACCGCTATGGCGACCAGATCGTGCGGCTGGTGTCGGAAACCGTGCGCCGCTGGGACGCGCAGACGATCACCGGTCGGGTCGAGAACGCGGTCGGCAAGGACCTGCAATTCATCCGCATCAACGGGACGCTGGTCGGCGGACTCGTGGGGCTGACCATTCACGCCGCGACGGTGTGGTTGGGGTGAAGGCGCAGCGGTAGCCTCATCCCGTCACCCTGAACCCTTCGACGTCGCTCAGGACAGGCTCGTTACAGGGCCCATTTCTGCCCACGCGGCTTCGGCTTATGGGGCGGGATGGATCCTGAAACCAGTTCAGGATGACGGTTTAAGAGCCTCCGTATCAGCCCGCCAAAGCCTCGCCTATAGCCCGCACCGCCTCGACCTTCGCGTGCAGCGGCGCCCAGTCGTCGCGCTCGGCAATCGCCGCCCAGATGCTCTCGACCTCGTCGATCAGCATCGATTGGGGCGCATCGCCCTGCCAATAAGGGTGCGAGCGGTCGCGCGCTGCGGCATAGCCCGCCTTCACCGCGCCGAAATCCGCCCACAGCGCCTCGCCGGGTTCGCCGATCAGCGCCGCCGGGCATGCAGGGCTCGCATCGCCCATCCACGCGAAGAAGAAATCGTCAATACCCACGCCGCCCCCGCGCATCAACGCCTCGGCAGCCGCAACCAGCACGCGGTCCTGCTCGAGCCCCTGCGGCACGACGCCCAGCCGCCAGCAGAAGCGCCGTGCCAGCGCTTCCTGATAGAGCGGCCCGAACCGTTCGAGCGCGGCGATCAGCGGCGGCGCGTCGCTGATCAGCCGCAGCGCGACGGCCAGCTGGCCGAGATTCCAGTGGATCGCCTCGGGCTGGCGGGCAAAGGCATACAGGCCTGCATGGTCGAAATAGGCGGCAGTGAACCCCGGCTCCCAGGTCGGTGCGAACCGCCAGGGGCCGTAATCGAAGCTCTCGCCAGTGATGTTCATGTTGTCGGTGTTGAGCACCCCGTGCACGAAGCCCGCGACCATATAGCTCGCTGCCAGATCGGCCATGCGTTCGACCGCGAGGCCCAGCAGCAGCGCCGCCTCGTTGTCGCCGGTTTGGCCTTCGTACAGGGCGTCGAGCGCATAGCGCACGACGCGGCGCATCTTGTCCTCGTCATCCTCATAGGCGATGCGCTGGAAGGTGCCGAAGCGGATATGGCTGTGGCTCAGACGCACCAGCACCGCCGAGCGGGTGGGCGAGGGCTCGTCGCCGCGCCACAGGCTCTCGCCGGTCTCGATCACCGAAAAGGTCTTGCTGGTGTTGACGCCGAGCGCCTCGAGCATCTCGGTGGCCAGGATCTCGCGCACCGCGCCCTTGAGCGTCAGCCGTCCGTCGCCATCGCGGCTGAACGGCGTCTGGCCCGATCCCTTGGTGCCGAGATCGAGCAACCGGTCCTTGTCGTCGCGCAGTTGCGCGAACAGGAACCCGCGCCCGTCGCCGATCTGCGGATTGTACACGCGGAACTGGTGCCCGTGATAGGCCAGCGCCAATGGCTGGGGCAGGTTGCCCGGCATCGGGTTGAACCGCCCGAAATGATGCACCCAGCGCTTGTCGTCGAGCATCTCCAATCCCACGGTCGCGGCGTGGCGGTCGTTGCGGAAGCGCAGCACCGCCTGGGGGAAATTGGCCGCCTTGACCGGGTGCGCGATGGCATCGGCGATCGTCAGGATGGCGGGGTCGGCGCGGTACGCCTCGGCATAGGGCGATGTCGCTTGCGGTTCGCTTGTCATCGGGCGATAGTGGGGGGTGAAGGGAGCGCGTGCAACCATGGCCAGCGACAATCAGGGCTATAGCGACGGGTTCTGGTGGTCGAACGACGGTTTGCGCCTGCATTTCCGCGATTATCCGGCGGCTCCCGATCATGCGCATCGTCCGCCGATCATCTGCATTCCAGGCCTGACCCGCAACGCGCGCGATTTCGAGAAGGTAGCGCAGCGGCTGGCAGGCGCGTGGCGCGTGATCTGCGTCGATCTGCGCGGGCGCGGCGACAGCGCCTATGCCAAGGACCCGATGAGCTATGTGCCGCTCACCTATGTCCAGGACATGGAGGCGCTGCTGCGCGAGCTGGCGATCGAGCGCTTCGTCGCCTTCGGCACCTCGCTCGGCGGGCTGATCACGATGCTGCTCGCCTCGACCCGCCCGGGCCGGGTGGTCGGCGCGCTGCTCAACGATGTCGGGCCGCAGCTGGAGGCCGAGGGGCTGGCGCGCATCCGCGACTATGTCGGCCAGGGTCGCTCCTTCCCGACCTGGATGCACGCCGCGCGAGCCTTGTCCGAAGGCCAAGGTCCGGTCTTTCCCGGCTATGGCGTCAGCGAATGGCTCGACATGGCCAAGAAGACGATGAAGATCGGTCCCGGTGGTCGCATCGTCTATGATTACGACATGAAGATCGCCGAACCCTTTGCGGTGCCCGGTGGCGAGGCGGGAGTCGATCTGTGGCCCGCGCTGGGCGGCCTGGCCCCAGCGCAGGTGCTGATCGTGCGCGGTGCGCTTTCCGATGTCTTTGCGCATGCCACGGCCGAGCGGATGCTGACGATGCTGCCGCATGGCGAGTTGCTCACGGTCGCGAACAAGGGCCATGCGCCCTCGCTCGAGGAGCCCGAAGTGGCTGAGGCGATCGACAGGATGCTGGCAAAGGTCGATGCTGCCGCGCTTGCGACCCCGGCCTGACCGGTTATAGCCCTGATCCCATGAATTCGACCTCGCGGCCCGCGCGCATCCTGCACCTGCACAGCACCTTCGACCTTGGCGGCAAGGAGGCCCGCGCGGTGCGCCTGATGAACCATTTCGGCCAGGCCGCGCAGCACACGATCCTGACGGCGGTGCCCGATGCGCTCGGCGCGCGCGCCGCGATCGCCCCCGGCATCCGCGCCGATTTTCCGACCAACGCGCCGTCGCTGGCGGGCAAGCCGAACCTCGCGCGCTACCGCAAGTTCGCCGACTATTTCGCGAATTTCGACCTGATCCTCAGTTACAACTGGGGCGCGATGGACGGGGTGATGGCGCGCACGATCTTCAACTCGATCACGCTGCTGCCGCCGGTCATCCATCACGAGGACGGGTTCAACGAGGACGAGGCGGTCAAGCTCAAGGCCAAGCGCAACTGGTTCCGCATGGTCGCGCTGGCGCGCACCGATTCGCTGGTGGTGCCCTCGCACACGCTCGAGCAGATCGCGCTCAGGGTGTGGAAGCAGCCCGATGGCCGGGTGCGCCGGATCCCCAATGGCATCGATGTCGCGGCCTATGCCAAGCGCCCGCAAAAGGGGACGATCCCCGGCTTCCAGCGTCGCGATGGCGAGATCGTCATCGGCACATTGGCGGGGCTGCGCGCGGTCAAGAACCTGCCGCGGCTGGTGCGCGCGGTCGCCGCGCTCGACCGGCCGGTGCGGCTGGTGATCGTCGGCGAGGGGCCCGAGCGCGCGGCGATCGAGGCCGAGGCGGCCCGTCTGGGCTTGTCGGACCGGCTGCTGATGCCGGGCTTCTTCAAGAACCCCGCGCGCTATGTCGGGCTGTTCGATATCTTCGCGCTGTCGTCGGACAGCGAGCAGCAGCCGATCTCGGTGATCGAGGCGATGGCCGCGGGGCTGCCGGTGGCCGCGCCGATGGTGGGCGACATCGCGCATATGGTCGCGCCCGACAATGCGATCCTGCTGGCCGAGCCGGGCAGCGAAGCGGGGCTGATCGATTGTCTCAGGCGGTTGGCCGACGACCCGGCGCTGCGCACCGCGCTCGGCAAGGCCAATCGCGCCAAGGCCGAGGCGGAGTTCGACGAACGCAAGATGCTCGATCGCTATGCCGCGCTGTATGGCCGCGCGATGGGCAGGCCCGAATTCGGCCGCTGAGAGCGCGTCAGCTCCGCATGATCGCTTCGGCGGCATCGCTTGCCAGCCGGTCGGCGCGTTCGTTCTCGGGATGGCCGGCATGGCCCCTGACCCAGTGCCATTCGACCGTGTGCCGTGCCACCGCGCCGATCAGCTCGTGCCACAGATCGGCATTGCGCACCGGCTTTTTCGAGGCGGTCTGCCAGCCGTTGCGCTTCCAGCCATCGACCCATTTGGTGATGCCGTCCTTCACATAGCTGCTGTCGGTGTACAGCAGCACGTGGCACGGTTCGATCAGCGTATCGAGCGCGCGGATCGCCGCCATCATTTCCATGCGGTTGTTGGTCGTGTCGCGCTCGCCGCCCGACAGTTCCTTTTCATGCTTGCCATAGCGGATGATCGCGCCCCAGCCGCCAGGGCCGGGATTGCCCTTGCACGCACCGTCCGTGTAGATTTCGACCGTCTTCATGTTCGTTCAATCCAAGCCCAGCCGATGGTCCGGGTCAGCCGAACAGCCCGGCCTGTGCCGGGTCCGCATAGAATGTCAGCCGCCGGGCGAAAGCCATCGGGTCCTTGCGCGTCACCAAAGCATCTGGCGGCGTGTTTATCCAGTCATAAGCGCGGCTTAATGTGAAGCGAAGCGCCGCGCCGCGTGCCAATATGGGAAGCGCTTGGGTTTCGGCGCGCGTCAGCTTCAGATTGGCGTGATATCCCTGCAAGAGCGCGTCCGAAACGGCGGAACCGAAATTGCGGCCATCGGGCGAGAAGCACCAGGCGCTGTGCGTCACCGCCAGGTCATAGGCACGCGCGTCGCGGCACGAGAAATAGAAATCGATCAGACCGCTGACGCGATCGCCGAGCATCAGCACATTGTCGGGAAACAGATCGGCATGGATCACCGATTGCGGCAGGTCCTGCGGCCAATGTGCGGTCAGGAAGGCGAGCTCTTCGGTGACGATGGCTTCCAGCGCCGGGTCGATCTGCTGCCATTGCCCGGCGCATTTGCCTGCCAGATCGTGCCAGCTGGCCAGCCCCATGCTGTTGGGCCGCGCGCCGCTGAAATCCGCGACCGCATGGTGCATCTTCGCGAGCGCCTCGCCTGCCGCCTGCGCCTGGGCTGGGCTGGGGGTGGTCAGTGAAATGCCTTCGAGAAACTCGATCAGGCACGCCGGACGCCCGGCGAGTTCGCGGATCTGCACGCCGCTGCGATCGGCGATCGCGCGCGGCACGCGGCAGCCGCGCGCCGCCAGATGGTCGAGCAGGGCCATGAAGAACGGAAGGTCGCCGGGGTCGACGCGCTTTTCGTAGAGCGTCAGGATGAAGCGATGCCCGTCCCTGCCGCCGCGCGTCTCGACCAGGAAATTGCTGTTCTCGACACCCTCGGCAATGCCCTTGAAGCTGATCAGCTCGCCGGTGTCATAGTCGCCCAGAAACTGCGCCATCATCTCGGCGCTGACATGCGTATAGACGGCCATCAGGCAGCATCGGCCTCTTCGGCCAGCGCGCGCGGCAGCTTGAAGGTGATCCGCTCGTCCACCGTTTTCACGCGTTCTTCGGTGACGTCGAAATGCCGGCCCAGCATGTCCACAACTTCGCGCACCAGGATTTCCGGCGCGCTGGCCCCTGCGGTCAGCCCCAGCGTCTTCACGCCCTCGAACCAGCGCAGCTCGATCTCGACCGCGCGCTGGATCAGCTTGGCGCGTGTGCCCTCGCGCTCGGCAACCTCGACCAGCCGCAGCGAGTTCGAGCTGTTCGGCGCGCCGATCACCAGCACCAGGTCGCAATCTTCCGCCATCACCTTGACCGCAGCCTGGCGGTTGCTGGTCGCATAGCAGATATCCTCGGCCTTGGGTCCGACAATGGCAGGAAAGCGCGCCTTGAGCGCAGCGATGATCTCTGCGGTATCGTCGACCGACAGCGTGGTCTGGGTGAGGAAGGACAGCCGGGTCTCGTCCTCGATCTGCAATTTCGCCACGTCCTCGACCGTTTCGACCAGCGTCATGTGCCCCGGCTCGACCTGGCCGAAGGTGCCGACGACCTCGGGATGGCCCCGGTGCCCGACAAAGATGATATGGCGGCCTGCCTCGACCTGGCGTTCTGCCTGGCGGTGCACCTTGGAAACGAGCGGGCAGGTGGCGTCGAGATAGTTGAGCCCGCGCTCGGCCGCCTTGTGCGGCACGGCCTTGGGCACGCCGTGCGCGGAAAACACCACCGGCACGCCATCGGGCACCTCGTCCAGCTCTTCCACGAACACCGCGCCCTTGGCCTTGAGGCTGTCGACCACGAACTTGTTGTGCACGATCTCGTGCCGCACATAGACCGGCGCGCCGTACTTGTGCAGCGACAGCTCGACGATCTCGATGGCGCGATCGACCCCGGCGCAGAAGCCGCGCGGCGAGGCGATCTTGACGAGCAGCGGGGGCTGGGCGGTTTCGGTCATGTTCAGATTGGCTTTCGTAGTTCGGCAGGACTCTTAGGCGAAGCGGGGGCTGGTGGGAAGCCTGTCCCCACGGACCGACCATATTGCGCCGGGATGGCGCGCGAAATCTGGCCGTTGCACCGGGCGGCGTCGGCAGATAAGGAGCGATGCACTGTGGCCTCGAAGGATTTCTGTTTGCATATGCCCAATCTGCCCATCAAACCGTCGATCGCCATCATGGGGGCGGGGCTTGCGCTGCTCGGTCTTGCGGGCTGCGCCGAGAAGAACCAGCTGGTGGTGGATTCGGGCGTCGGCGTCACGTCCACGCTCTCGGCCTGCCCCAATACCGCGATCCCCGAATATACCGGCGACGTGACCGTGTTCAATCCGCCGAGCAGCCGTGACGCGGCGGCGATCGATGTCGTTGCCACCATCACCAACGTGCGACCCGCCTGCGACGAGACCGGCCCGGAAATCTACGCGACCGCGACCTTCGACGTGCTCGCGCGGCGCAGCGACAATCGCGGCCAGCGCACCGTCACCTTGCCCTATTTCTCGACGATCATGAGGGGCGGCAATACCGTGGTCGCCAAGCGGCTGGGATCGGTGACGCTCAACTTCGCCGATGGATCGTACCGCGCGCAGGCGCAGGCGAGCGGAGCCGGCTATATCAACAAGGCGGCCGCGACGCTGCCCGAGGACATTCGCGAGCGGATCACCCGCCGCCGCAAGTCGGGCGACCCCGATGCGGCGATCGATCCTCTGTCGATCCCCGAAGTGCGCAGCGCGATGCAGCGGACCAGCTTCGAACTGCTGATCGGCTTTCAGCTGACGCAGGAACAGCTGCAATATAACGCGACCCGATGAAGCTCACGCAGTCCTCTCTCCTTCAGGGGAGAGGATACATGGCCTTGTCAGCTTGCTGACCTAGGCCATGTTGGAGAGGGAAGCCGCGCTGGCGGTTCGCTCTTG
>AYSC01000050.1 GCA_000503195.1 Blastomonas sp. CACIA14H2 | reverse complement strand
GACCCTCTTTGCGGTTTCAGGCCCACCCCGGTTCAGCAAGCTGAACCTGCCCCTCCCGCAAGCGGGAGGGGAGAGACTTTCAGGGAGCATTGAGAATGGCACTCGATCCCGAAATTTTCGACGCGCTGCTCGAAGGCGTCCGCCGGTTCGTCGCCGAACGGCTGCGGCCGCTCGAGGCGCAGGTATCCGAGACCGACGAGATTCCCGACGATCTCGTGCAGGACATGCGCGAATTGGGGCTGTTCGGCCTGTCGATCAGCGAGGATTATGGCGGTCTCGGCCTCAACATGGAGGAGGAGGTCCGCATCGCCTTCGAACTCGGGCGGACGTCGCCCGCGATGCGATCGACCTTCGGCACCAATGTCGGGATCGGCAGCCAGGGGCTGGTGATGGACGGCAACGAGGCGCAAAAGGCCAAGTACCTGCCGCTGATCGCCAGCGGTGCGATCATTACCTCGTTCGCACTGACCGAGCCCGATGTCGGATCGGACAGCGGATCGGTAAAGACCCGCGCCGAGCTCGACGGCGATGCCTATGTGCTCAATGGCTCCAAGCGCTATATCACCAATGCCGACAAGGCTGACCTGTTCACGGTGATGGCGCGCACCGGCGGCCCCGGCCCGAAGGGCGTCACCGCCTTCCTCGTCCCGCGCGATCTACCGGGCCTGTCGGTCGGCAAGCCCGAGCGCAAGATGGGCCAGCAGGGCGCGCATGTCTGCGACGTCAATTTCGACAATGTCCGCGTTCCGGTCGAGAACCGGCTGGGCGCGGAGGGCGATGGCTTCAAGGTCGCGATGCGCGTGCTCGATCGCGGGCGGCTACACATTTCGGCGGTCTGTGTCGGCGCGGCGGAGCGGCTGATCGCTGACAGCATCGCCTATGCCAGGGAGCGCCAGCAGTTCGGCAAGCCGATCGCCGAGTTCCAGCTGATCCAGGCGATGATCGCCGACTCGGTGGCCGAGTGCAAGGCGGCCAAGGCGCTGGTGCTGCAGACCGCCCAGGCCAAGGATCGCGGCGAGCGGATCACCGAGGATTGCGCCTGCGCCAAGCTGATCGCCTCCGAAATGGTCGGCCGCGTTGCCGACCGCGCGGTGCAGATCTTCGGCGGCGCGGGCTATATCGCCGATTACGGCATCGAACGCTTCTACCGCGACGTTCGTCTGTTCCGCATCTACGAGGGCACCAGCGAGATCCAGCGCACCATCATTGCAAGGGAAGCCTTGCGTTCGGAGAAATGAACATGAGCATTGAGAATTTGTTTTCGGTCAAGGGCAAGGTCGCCCTGGTCACCGGTGGATCGCGCGGCATCGGCAAGATGATCGCGCAGGGGCTGATCGCCGCGGGCGCCAAGGTCTATATCTCGGCGCGCAAGGCTGCCGCCTGCGATGCGACCGCCGAGGAACTGGGTCCGAACTGCATTTCGCTGCCCTGCGACGTCTCGAGCGTCGAAGGCGCGCGGCAGCTCGCCGCGCAGCTGGCCGAGCACGAAAGCCGGCTCGACATTCTCGTCAACAATGCCGGCGCCGCCTGGGGCGCGGAGTTCGAGGACTTCCCCGAAATCGGCTGGGACAAGGTGATGGACCTCAACGTCAAGTCGCCCTTCTTCCTGACCCAGGCGTTGCATGGCCTGCTGAAAGCGGGCGCGTCTGCCGAAACCCCGGCCAAGGTGATCAACATCTCCTCGGTCGACGGCATGCGGATCAACCCGTGGGAGACATACAGCTATCAGGCGAGCAAGGCGGCGCTGATCCAGCTGACCAAGCGGATGGCGGTCCGCCTGCTGCGCGATCATATCTATGTCACCGGCATCGGCCCGGGCGCCTTCCCCTCGGACATGAACAAGGCTGCGCGCGACTATGGCGACAAGGTGGCCAGCGGCATCCCCAACAAGCGCGTCGGCGACTGGCAGGACATTTCGGGCGCGGTGATCTTCCTCGCCAGCCGCGCGGGCGATTATGTCATCGGCACGACCATCCCGGTCGATGGCGGCATCGTCAACGCCTCGGTCCCGCAGGGCGGCTACGACCCCGAAGGCCATTGATCAGTCGCATTCGGACGTAAAATCGCGGTGCGCGCACTGGCCGCGCGCACCGCTTTCATGCACACTGCCTGTCGGAAGCGATGGGGAGATGCGAAATGGCATTGAGCAAGCTGGCCCTGGCCATTTCATTGAGCGTGGCGACAGTGGCGCTTGCCGCGCCGGCGCACGCGCAGAGCCGCAAGAGTACGCCATCGCTGGGCGGGTCGATGAAGGGTCTGCTCGGCAATGCCTCGGATAGCGCGCTCGATCAGCTCGGGCGCCCCGGCGCCTTCTATGCCGATCAGGCGGTGCGCATCCTGCTGCCCGGTCCGCTGCAAAAGGCGACCAAGCTGCTGCGGCTCACCGACCGGGCGGGGATCACCAACAATCTGGTCAAGTCATTGAACGATGCCGCAGGCCTCGCCGCACAGGAGGCCAAACCGGTGTTCCGCTCGGCGATCGATTCGATGACGCTGGCTGATAGTGTCGGCATCGTCGCGGGTGGCGATACCGCAGGCACGCAATATCTACGCCGCACCTCGGGCGAGGTGTTGCGGCAGAAGATGCGGCCGCTGGTCAGCAGCGCGCTGGGCCGCACCGGTGCTTTCAAGCAGCTGGATAGCCTGGGCAAGGGTGGCACCGGCGGTGTACTCGGCGCGCTCGCGGGCGTGGACCTCAGCCGCGACGGGACGATCGACAGCGTCACCGATCAGGCGATGTCGGGCATCTTCACCTATATCGGACGCGAAGAGGCCGATTTCCGCAGGAACCCGCTCAAATCGGGGAAGAAGCTTCTCGACCGGGTGATGTGAGGCGCGTCAGGGGGCCGGCGTGTTCATCAGGTCGCGGACATAATCGATCAGCCCGGTCTGGCGCGCGCGGCGCATCCTTTCCGAATTGAGGATCTGGCGAACCTTCTCGAAGCAGTTCTCGACATTGTCGTTGATGACGACGAAATCATAGCCGTCCCAATGGCTGATCTCGTCCTGCGCCCGCGCCATGCGCCCGGCGATCACCTCTTCGCTGTCGGTGTTGCGGCTGCGCAGCCGCCGGTGCAACTCTTCCAGCGAGGGAGGAAGGATGAACACGCGGACGACATCGCCCTCGGCGCGCTGGTACAGCTGCTGCGTGCCCTGCCAATCGATGTCGAAGAGGAAATCCTGCCCTTCGCGCAGACCCTGCTTCACCTGCGCCTTGGGTGTGCCGTAATAATGGCCGAACACCTTGGCCCATTCGAGCAGCGCATTGTCCTCGACCAGCCGGTGGAATTCGGCTTCGTCGATGAAGTGATAATCCTTGCCGTCGATCTCGCCGGGGCGGGGCGGACGCGTGGTCACCGAAACCGACAGCGCGATATGCTTGTCCTGCTCGAGCAGCATCCTGGCGATGGTCGATTTGCCCGCGCCCGAAGGCGAGGACAGGATGAACAGCAGCCCACGGCGGGCAAGCGGCGCTTGAATGACGGTATTGACCATGGCGGCTCATGGCCAAAGCCGCCGCCAAAGGTCAACCAGTTTATGCGCTGTAGAGGTGTCTCAGGCCTTGGGCGGCGTGCCCTTGGACTTGCGCTGGTCGTAGACCGCCTTGGCGAGCAACGCACCGCCGACCAGCAACGCACCCGGGACCGAGCGCGTGGCGATACGCGCGGCAATCGCGCCCATCACGGTTCCGCCGAATACCGTCGCCGCAATCTGGCTCCGCGCCCTCGCACCGATCATGTTACGGACCATTTCGTCGTTGGCCGCCGTGGTGATGAGCCGACTCGCGCCGTTCCATGCGCCGACCGTCCAATGCGGACGCGCGGCGGGTGGCGCCGCGGTGACACCAGTTCCCTCGGCAGGGGCCGGCGCGTCGACGACCGGCGTGGTGCTGGCGGGCGTCGTGCCAGCGGGCGGGGTGCCGGCGGGCGCGACGGGGGCGGACGGGCTGTCGTTCACGGGGCTGGTCATGGCACATCCATAGCTGATTTGGGCTTCGACCTCAAACGCCTGCCACTGTGGGAGCGTTCCCGCACGGTGTCAGCGACCGATCATGTCCTGCGGGCGGACACGCGCATCGAACGTGGCTTCGTCGACCAGGCCCAGCGCCAGCCCTGCCTGCTTGAGCGTCAGCCCGTTTTCGTGCGCGTGCTTGGCGATCTTGGCGGCATGGTCATAGCCGATGACCGGGGCGAGCGCGGTGACCAGCATCAGCGAGCGATCGACCAGCTCGGCGATCCGCGTTTCATTGGCCTTCATCCCATAGACGCAACGCTCGGCGAAGCCCTCCATCCCTGTCGCGAGCAGATCGACCGAGCGCAGAACGTTCGCGCCGATCAGCGGCTTGAACACGTTGAGTTCCATATGTCCCTGCAGCCCGCCGATGGTGATCGCCTGGTGATTGCCCATCACCTGCGCTGCGACCATGGTCAGCATCTCGCACTGGGTAGGGTTGACCTTGCCCGGCATGATCGAGCTGCCCGGCTCGTTGGCAGGCAGCTCGAGCTCGCCCAGGCCCGAGCGCGGGCCCGAGCCGAGCAGGCGGATGTCGTTGGCGATCTTGGTCAGCGCCACCGCCAGCGTGTTGAGCGTGCCCGAAAGGTGCACCAGCGGGTCGTTGCTCGCCAGCGCCTCGAAGCTGTTCTCCGCCGGATGGAAGGGATGGCCAGTGATCTCGGCGATCGCCTCGCACATCTCCTGCGCGAAGCCCTTGGGCGCGTTGAGACCGGTACCCACTGCCGTCCCGCCGATGGCGAGGCGATAGGTGCCCGCGACCACCGCTGGCTCGATCCGCCGTCCGCAGCGATAGAGCTGGTTGGCATAGCCGGAAAACTCCTGGCCCAGGGTCAGCGGTGTGGCGTCCTGCAGATGCGTGCGGCCGATCTTGACGATCGAATCCCAGGCTGCGGCCTTGGCCTCGAGCGCGGACGTCAGCCGGTCGAGGGCCGGGCGCAGCCGCGTCTGCACCGCGAGGCTCGCCGCAATATGGATTGCCGTGGGGAAGGCGTCGTTCGACGACTGGCTCTTGTTGACGTGATCGTTGGGATGCACCGGGGCCTTGCCGCCGCGCTTTCCCGTCAGCAGTTCGTTCGCGCGGCCCGCGATCACCTCGTTGACGTTCATGTTGCTCTGCGTGCCGCTGCCCGTCTGCCAGATGGTGAGCGGAAACTGATCGTCGAGCGCGCCGGAGACCACCTCCGCCGCCGCGCTTTCGATCGCATCGGCAATGTCCGCAGGCAGCCCATGGTTGCCGTTCACGCGCGCCGCCGCCTGCTTGACCACCGCCAGCCCATGCACGATGCCGATCGGCATGCGCTCGTGCGGCGCAAAGGGGAAGTTCTCGAGGCTGCGCTGCGTTTGCGCGCCCCAGTAGCAATAGGCCGGAACCGCGATCTCGCCGAGTGAGTCGCTTTCGATGCGGGTATCGATGTCTGTCAAAGGCCCAATCCGTGAAAGGCGGCCCTGAAAGCCGCTATTTGCGCTTGCCGAAATCCACGCTGACGACGTTGGAGCCATCGCCATCGCCGCCAGGATGGTCGTTCTCCGCCGCTTCGTGCGGCTCGGGCGGAGGTGTATCGCCCGATACCTGGAATTGCAGGCCGAAATCGACCGCCGGGTCGACAAATGCGGTGATCGCACTGAACGGGATGAACAGGTGCGCAGGCACCCGGTTGAAGCTCAGCCCCACCGAAAATCCGGTCTTCTCGACCTTCAGGTCCCAGAATTTCTGCTGCAGGACGATCGTCATCTCGTCCGGGAAGCGCTCGACCAGATGGCGGGGAATGTCCACGCCCGGCGAACGGGTCTTGAAGGTGATGTAGAAATGATGGTTGCCGGGCAGCCCGTTCGATTCGACCTCGCCCAGCACGCGGCCGACGACCGCGCGCAAGGCTTCCTGGACGATCTCGTCATAGGGAATCAGGCTGTCGGGCGCATCGTCACTCATGCCCATTTTGTTGGACTGACATTCGTTCAGGGTCAAGGCGCTAATGCCCGCGCGACATCATCCGGCGACCAGCGGCAAAATTGTTGCGCGAGTCTGCAAGCTGATTATAGGGCGCAGCATGCGCACCGCCCGGATAGAACGCAAGACCCATGAAACCGACATTTTCGTCGAGCTGAACCTCGACGGGACAGGCCAGTTCGACGTTTCGACCGGCATCGGTTTTCTCGACCATATGGTCGAGCAGTTTTCGCGCCATTCGCTGATCGACCTGACCTGCCGGATCAAGGGCGACCTGCATGTCGACCAGCACCACACGACCGAGGATTGCGCGCTCGCCATCGGCCAGGCGCTGACCCAGGCGCTGGGCGACAAGGGTGGGATCGTGCGCTATGGCCATGCCTATTCGCCGATGGACGAGACGCTGAGCCGCGTCGCCGTCGACATATCGGGGCGTCCCTTCCTGGTGTGGAAGGCCGGCTTCAGCCAGCCGCGCCTGGGCGAGATGGACACCGAGCTGTTCGAGCACTGGTTCCACTCGATCGCGCAGACCGCTGGCCTCACGCTCCACATCGAGCTGCTCTACGGCGCTAACAACCACCATATCTGCGAGAGCATCTACAAGGGTTTTGCCCGCGCGATGCGCGCCGCCGTGGAGATTGACCCGCGCAAGCAGGGCGCGGTGCCTTCGACAAAGGGCATATTGGGTGGCTGATCGCGTCGCGCTGATCGATTATGGCGCGGGCAATCTGCACAGTGTCCACAATGCGCTGAAGGCCGCCGGCGCCGCCGATATCGCGGTGACCGATGATCCTGCAATCGTGCGCGCGGCCGACCGGATCGTGCTGCCCGGCGTCGGTGCCTTTGCCGCGTGCATGAACGGCCTATCGGCGATCCCCGGCATGATCGATGCGCTTGAGGCGCGGGTGCGCGGCGACAAGGTGCCGTTTCTTGGCATCTGCGTGGGCATGCAGCTGCTCGCCGAGCGCGGGCTCGAGCATGGCACGCATGCAGGGCTCGGCTGGATCGGCGGCGAGGTGCGCGCGATGGACGCGACCCCATCTATCAAGGTCCCGCATATGGGCTGGAACGACGTCACCCCGTCCGATGGCGCGCCGCTGATCGTGCCGGGCGAGGCCTATTTCCTGCACAGCTATCATTTCGCGGCCGCCGATGCCGCCGATGTCGCTGCGGTTACCGATCATGGCGGTCCCGTCACCGCCGCCGTCGCGCGCGACAACATTCTGGGCGTGCAGTTCCACCCCGAAAAGAGCCAGGCCTATGGCCTCGATCTGCTCCGCCGCTTTCTCGACTGGACCGTGTCATGAGCATCATCGTCTTTCCCGCGATCGACCTGAAGGGCGGTCAGGTCGTGCGCCTCGCCGAAGGCGACATGGACCGCGCGACGGTCTATGGCGACGATCCCGCCGCCCAGGCGCAGCTCTTTGCCGAGGCGGGCGCACAGCATCTGCATGTCGTCGATCTCGATGGTGCCTTTGCCGGCGAGGCGGTCAACCGCAGCGCGGTGGAATCGATCATCAAGAGCTTTCCCGGCTATCTCCAGCTCGGCGGCGGCATCCGCACACGGGCAGCGGTCGAAGGCTGGTTCGACCTCGGCGTGGCCCGCGTCGTCATCGGCACGGCGGCGCTGACCGATCCCGATTTCGTGCGCGACATGGCCAAGGCCTATGAAGGCGGCATCGTCGTCGCGGTCGACGCGCGCGACGGCATGGTCGCGACGCACGGCTGGGCCGATGTCTCCGACGTGCCCGTCGCCGACATGGCACGCCGGTTCGAGGACGCCGGTGTCGCGAGCCTGCTGTTCACCGATGTCGGCCGCGACGGGCTGCTCAAAGGCTGCAATATCGACGCGACGGTCGCGCTTGCCCGCACCACCGACATTCCGGTGATCGCCAGCGGCGGCGTGAAGGGGCTCGACGACATTCATCTGCTCAGCCTGCATGCCGAAGATGGCATCGAAGGCGTCATCACGGGCCGGGCGCTCTATGACGGGCGGCTCGATCTCGCCACCGCGATCGCCATGGCCGCGCGCGGATGAGCGTCCGGGTTCGCGTCATTCCCTGTCTCGACGTCGCCAATGGCCGCGTGGTCAAGGGCGTGAACTTCGTCGATCTGCGCGATGCGGGCGACCCGGTCGAGCAGGCGCGCGCCTATGACGCCGCGGGCGCCGACGAGCTCTGCTTTCTCGATATTTCCGCGAGTCATGAGGCGCGCGGCACGATCATCGATGTCGTCCGCCGCACCGCCGAGGTCTGCTTCATGCCGGTCACTGTTGGCGGCGGAGTGCGCAGCGCCGACGACGCGCGCGCGCTGCTGCTCGCCGGGGCCGACAAGGTCGCGGTCAACAGCGCGGCGGTGTCACGACCCGAGGTCGTCGCCGATATCGCCGAGCGCTTCGGCAGCCAGTGCATCGTTGCCTCGATCGACGCGCGCCGTCGCGCCGATGGCAAGGGTTGGGAAATCTTCACCCATGGCGGACGCAAGGAAACCGGCATCGACGCGATCGAGCATGCGCTGAAGCTCACTCGGCTGGGGGCAGGGGAGCTGCTCGTCACCTCGATGGACCGCGACGGCACGCGCGATGGCTATGATCTCGATCTGATCCGCACCATCGCCGATCAGGTCGACATTCCCGTCGTCGCGAGCGGCGGGGTCGGCCATATCGGCCATCTGATCGAGGGCGTGATCAGGGGCCATGCCAGCGCCGTGCTCGCAGCCTCGATCTTCCATTTCGGCGAGGCGAGCATCGCCGATGCGCATCGCGCGCTGGCCGAGGCCGGACTGCCCGCGCGATCGCATTGATCCTACAGCATTTGCGACGAGCCGATTGTCGGCAGGCTTGACACTCGCGGCGCATGGCGCTGGGGCGTTAACCATCGAGCGCACGCTTTTCCGGGGCTTTGCGCCATCTGGCAAAGCGCTTGCTTAACCATTGGGCATGAAGTGTCTCGGAATGAAACCCGGCAGGAGCGAAAGGTTGAAGGTCATGCGCCGCATCGCCGTCATCGTGCCCGGTCTCGCGCTGGCTGCACCGCTTCAAGCGAGCCCGCTCGGGCGGATCACGCTCGACGGCCTGACGCGCGCCGAGGGCATCCGCAGCTGGATCGAGATCACCGAGCCGGGCAGCATCGGACTGTTGTGCATGGGCATAGCCGGGCTGCTGATCGGTCGCTGGGCTGCGGGCCGCCACCGCAAGGGCCCGCCCAGGCCCTGAGCACGCTTGACGCCAGCGCGGCTGCGGAGCAGAGCGTGGCCACATGGCAGACCCGATTATCGCAAGGCTCGAAGCCGTCATCGCCGAGCGGCGCAAGGCATCGCCCGACAGCAGCTATGTCGCGAAACTGAGCGCGCGCGGCCGTCCGCGCATCGCCCAGAAGATCGGCGAGGAAGCGGTCGAAGCCGTGATCGCCGCGATCCAGGGCGACGGCAGGGGCGTCGTCAGCGAAAGCGCCGACCTGATCTTCCACCTGCTGGTGCTGCTCGCCGATATGGGCCTGTCCTGGGCCGACGTGCTCGCCGAGCTCGATGCGCGCGAAGGCACGTCCGGCATTGCCGAAAAGCTCTCTCGCCCCAAGGAGTGACCACCATGCCGATCGATCCCACGCTGCCCTATGACGATCAGAACATCTTCGCAAAGATCCTGCGCGGCGAGATTCCCTGCACCAAGGTGCACGAGGATGATCATGTGCTGGCGTTCAAGGACATCAATCCGCAGGCCCCGACGCACGTGCTGGTGATCCCCAAGGCCCCGTTCGTCAGCTGGGACGACTTCTCCGCACGCGGCACCGACGAGCAGATCGCGGCCTTCGTGCGCGGCGTCGGCGAGGTGGCGCGCAAGCTGGGTCTGGTCGAGCCGGGCTATCGCCTGCTTGCCAATATCGGGCTCGACGCGCACCAGGAGGTGCCGCACCTGCATGTCCATCTGTTTGCCGGAAAACCGCTCGGTCCGATGCTGATGCGAGGGTGACGCGATCCCTTCTCAAGCCGGCGCGGCAGGTATAGTCTGCCACCAGCGGGCTTGAGGGGAGGCATCGATGCTGCGTGTTCTGGCCGTCCTTTGCGTCATGTTGCTGGTGCCGCTTGCCGCGCACGCCCAACCGACGGTCCCGTGCGAGACCATGCTGGGCGATTTCTGGGGCGAAAAAGAGCCGGCCGCCGATGTGCGAACGGTGGATGGAACTGCGATCCGGTCGCCCGAGGCGCTGGTCAAGGCGGTGGGGCAGGGGGCCGTCGTCCAGGGCGGCTCGTTTGCCGGCTGGAATTTCAGCCACATGGCACTGTCCAATGCCTGCTTTGTCGAGGCGGATCTCAGCAAGAGCGACTGGACGGGCGCGCGCGCGGCGGGGATCGGCTTTATCAAGACCAACCTGAGCGATGCCGTGCTCACCGGCATCCATGCGCCGGGCGTACTGTTCCGCGACGCCAATCTCACCGATGTGCGCGCGGACAAGGCCGATTTCAGCGGCGGGATGCTCGAGGGCGGCTGGTTCGAAGGCGGCGTCGATGGTTGGAATCTCGATGGCGCCAATCTTTCCCGCTTCGATTTTTCCTGCGGGATCACCCTGTCCGATGGATGCCCGCTCTATGCCAGCGACAAGCCGATCTCGGCGCGCGGTGCCAATTTCAGCCAGGCGAAACTCAGCAGCTTCCACCGCTATGGCCTGACCGATATCGAGCTCGACGGCGCGCTGCTCGACCGGACCGAGATTTCGCCAGCGCAGCTGGCCAGCCTCAAGGGGCGAATGATCGCGCACCCGCTCGTGCTTGTCGGGGGCGACGCCCGGATGGAATTGACCGCCGCCGAGGCGCAGTCGCTCGTCGATGACATTGCGGTCAGCGATACCGTCGTGCGAGACCCTTCGTTCGACTGCGCCAAGGCCACCAGCGTCGCCGAGCGAACAATCTGCCTGCCCGACAATCGCGATCTGGCCGACGCCGACCGGCTGCTCGCGAAAACCTTCGTTCAAGCGCGCAGCAAGAATGCGCAGCTTGTCACCGAGCAGCGGCGATGGCTCAGGCAGCGCGACGCCTGCATGGGGCAGGAATTTCCCGCCGATTGCCTGCGCTCCGCCTATGCCGAGCGGCAGGGGCAATTGCTGGGCGCGCTGGGAGAGAGCGACTGGCTTAAGCCGGGCGAGGGCGCGCTATTCATCGATGACGAGCTGCCGGCGAGCGAGGCGATGCGGCAGACGCCCCTGTTCGCGCGGCTCGCACCGCTGCTTGCGCAGGCCTCTATGGGCTATGCCTATGTCGAGCGGACCGCTGACGGCCGCTATGAGGCGAGCGGCGAATCCGTCGGCGCCAATGCCCACACCTGCACGCTGGGCGCGGGCGGGCTGAGCCTCGATCCGCAGACCGGCTGGTACAGCGTGAAGGACAGCGAGAGCAACCGGCGTATCCGCGTCATCCAGATCGATGGCGACTGGCTCCGCGTGGTGGCCAACGGTCACCCCTATGGCGAGGAACTGGAGAGCGCCGCCGATTATGCCAGCTGCGGGGCGCGCGCCGCCTTTGGTCCGATGCGGCGGATCGCGCTGCCCAGCGACATCCTCCGAAGCTATGCCGAGCGTGCCGCCATCGAGCAGTGACCCGCGCGCGATGCGACAGATGGGTGACAAGCCGGTTGCCAGCGCGTGAAAAGCCGCTAATCCTGTGCCCAACATGGAGGGGGTGGAACCTCCGGGACGCAACCGGCTGGCCACGGGCCTGCCAAGGGTGGGAAATCGTACACATCATGAAATTTGCGCGTGTCAAACCGCTGGACGCCATATTGGCGACCGCCAAGAAGAAATCGCTGCACCCGACACTGGGCTGGTTCCAGCTGACCCTGTTCGGCATCGGCTGCGTGATCGGTACCGGCATCTTCGTGCTGACCTCGGCCGGCGCCCAGAAGGCCGGGCCGGGCCTGATGCTGGCCTTCGCGATTGCGGGCCTGATCTGCATCGTGGCCGCATTGTGCTATGCCGAGATCGCCGCGATGATCCCGGTCGCGGGCTCTGCCTATACCTATACCTATTCGGTGATGGGCGAACTGCTCGCCTGGACGGTGGGATGGGCGCTCGTCCTCGAATATGCGGTCGCGGCGAGCGCGGTGTCGGTCGGGTGGTCCGGCTATTTCACCGGCACGATATTGAACGAGTTCTTCGGCATAACGCTGCCGACCTATCTCACGGCGGGGCCGGTCTGGCTGGGCGGCGCGCCCGGTGGTTTGATCAACCTGCCGGCGATCGTCATCGCGCTGCTGGTGACCTGGCTGCTGATGATCGGCACCAGTGAATCGGCGAAGGTCAATGCCGTGCTAGTCGCGATCAAGGTGACCGCACTGACCGCGTTCATCATCCTGACGCTGCCCAAGGCGGACATGGCCAATTTCAACCCCTTCCTGCCCGCCGGCGTGTTCGGCGGCTTCGGTTCCGGCATCGGCGCGGTGGGCGCTGCGGCGACGATCTTCTTCGCCTATGTCGGCTTCGATGCGGTTTCGACCGCAGCCGAGGAAACCAAGAACCCGCAGGTCAACGTGCCGATCGGACTGATCGGAAGCCTGGGCATCTGCACCGTCTTCTACATTCTGGTGGCCGCAGGGGCTGTCGGCACCATCGGAGGCCAGCCGATCCTGGGACCCAATGGCATTCCGTTCCCCGCAGGTTCGGAAGAGCTCGCACGCCAGTGCGCGCTGCCGCAATATGCCGACATGCTGGTCTGCTCGAACGAGGCGCTGGCCCATGTGCTGCGCGAAATCGGCTTCAGCGCCGTCGGCAACATGCTCGGCATCGCCGCCTTCGTCGCGCTGCCTTCGGTGATCCTCATCCTGCTGTTTGGCCAGACCCGCATCTTCTTCGTGATGGCGCGCGATGGCCTGCTGCCCGAAGGCCTGTCGAAGATCCATCCCAAGTGGAAGACGCCCTATGTGGTGACCGCGATCACCGGCGGTATCGTCGCCTTTGCGGCGGCCTTCCTGCCGGTGGGCCAGCTTGCCGATATCGCCAATGCCGGAACGCTCTACGCGTTCATGATGGTCGCGATCGCGGTGATGATGCTGCGCAAGACCGATCCGAACCGCGAGCGTCTTTTCCGGACGCCGATGCTGTGGCTGGTCGGGCCCGCTACGATTGCCGGCTGTATCTTCCTGTTCCTCAACCTGCCGCTCGAAGCGATGCTGGTGCTGCCCGCCTGGGGCGCGATCGGCCTCGTGATCTATTATCTCTATGGCTACAAGGCGAGCCATCTGGGCAAGGGCATCGTCGAGATACCCGAGGACGATCCCGGCGTCGTCTCGCACTGAGGCAAGCGAAAACCCCGGAGTGACCCGCCGGGGTTTTTCTTTGAACGACTTACATCGGCGATTTGGGGCAGGTGCCCGGGCGGCGGAAGAGCTGCCAGTTCTCTGCCCAGAAAATCACCGCCAGCGAAAGCAGGCCGCAGCTGAGGAAGCCGATCGCCATCGGCAGCGTGCTGCCATCGAAAGCCTGACCGACCAGCGCGCCGATCGCGGTGCCCAGCACGGTGCGGAACGCCATCTGGAATGACGATGCCGCCCCGGCCATTGCGCCGAAAGGCTCCATGGCGATCGAACCGAAATTTGCACCGATAAAGCCGACCATCGCCATGTTGAGCGCGACGATGACGAGGAACAGCGCCATCGGCTCGCCCGGCAACAGCGCCGCGCCGATCTGCGCGGTCGACAGCACCAGAAACGCGAGCAGCGCCGATTGCGAGACCCGTCGCGCGCCGAAGCGTTCGACGATCCGGCTGTTGAACCAGTTCGACACCGCCATCGCGCCTGCGACGGCGGCAAAGGCATAGGGAAACAGGTCCGGGGCGCCGAACACGTCGGAAAAGATCTGCTGCGAGCTGTTGAGAAAGCCGAACATCGCCCCCATCAGCAGGCCGCCCGCGGCGACATGGCCGAAGCCGGTCCGATTGAACACGACCTTGTACCAGGTGCTGCCAATGGCATCGAGCCGGATCGGGATCACGTTCTCGGGCCGCAGCGTCTCGGGCAGGCGCAGCCACACCCACAGGGCCACCGCGCTTCCCATCACGGCCAGCAGGATGAAGATGAACTGCCACTGCGCGAAATAGAGGATCAGCTGGCCCACGGTCGGTGCGAGCACGGGCACCGCCATGAACACGATGAAGATGATCGACATGAAGCTCGCCATCCGGTCGCCCGAGAAGATGTCGCGGATCACCGAGACCACCAGCACCCCCATCGCGGCGGCGGCAAAGCCCTGCGCGAACCGCAGCACCAGCAGCGTCTCGAAGTCGGGCGCAAAGGCGCAGGCGAAGCCGAAGATCACGTAGAACAGCAGCGAGCCCAGCAATACCGGCTTGCGCCCGAACCGGTCGCCGATCGGCCCGTAGATCAGCGACCCGATCCCCATGCCCATCAGATAGCTGCTGATCACGAACTGGCGGTCGTTGGCGCTCGCGACATCGAACGCCGCGCCCAGGGCCGGAAAGGCGGGCAGGATCGAATCGATCGCGAGCGCGTTCAGCGCCATCAGTGCCGCCATCATGGCGACGAGTTCGCGCGTTCCCAGGGGGAGGGCAGCTTCATCACGAGCTATTGCGGTCGATGCCATATCGAGTGTCTTTTCATTGTGCATCGCACCATAATGGGCGCTGGTTCGGCGATTGCCAACCGCGCGGACGGTTTCTATTTTGCTCAAACCCATGGAAGGCGCAGCCGATCCCCTTTCGCGCAAGATAATCCATATCGACATGGATGCCTTTTTCGCGAGCGTCGAACAGCGCGACAATCCGGCGCTGCGCGGGCTTCCGGTGGCGGTGGGCGGATCCTCGCGGCGCGGGGTGGTCGCGGCGGCCAGCTATGAGGCACGCGCCTTCGGGGTGCGATCGGCGATGCCGTCGGTGACCGCACAGCGGCGATGCCCGGACCTGGTCTTCGTGAAGCCGCGTTTCGATGTCTATCAGTCGGTCTCGCGCCAGATCCGCGATATCTTCGCGCGGCACACAGACCAGATCGAGCCGCTCTCGCTCGACGAGGCCTATCTCGACGTCACCGCCAACAAGCAGGCGATCGCTTCGGCCACCCATATTGCCGAGATGATCCGGGCCGATATCCGCCGCGAGACCGGGCTGACGGCCAGCGCGGGCGTGTCGTACAACAAGTTCATCGCCAAGCTCGCGAGCGACCAGAACAAGCCCGACGGTCTGTGCGTCATCCGCCCCGAACAGGGGCCGGGCTTCGTCGCCGCGCTGCCGGTCAAGCGCTTCCACGGGGTCGGTCCGCGCACCGCCGAGAAGATGGCGGCGCTGGGCATCGTCACTGGGGCCGACCTTGCGGCCAGGTCGGAGCAATGGCTGCTCCAGCATTTCGGCAGCTGGGGCAGCTATCTGCACGGCGCGGCGCACGGGATCGACAACCGCCCGGTCCGCGCCGATCGCATCCGCAAGTCGATCGGCGGCGAACGCACCTATGGCGAGGACATCTGGACCGAGGACGGGCTGCGCGCCGCGCTCGAGCATGTCGCGGACATCGTGTGGGAGCGGGTCGAGCGCGCCGAAGGCCAGGGACGGACGGTGACGCTCAAGGCGCGCTTCGCCGATTTCCACACCATCACGCGCGCGCGCACCCTGCCGCAGCCGGTGTCGGGCAGGGCGATGTTCGGGGAGATCGGCCAAGCGCTGATCGATCAGATCCTGCCGTTGCACAATGGCGTGCGCCTTCTCGGGCTGACGCTCTCGGGCCTGTCGCGCGCGGGAGACGAGGACACGCAGGACGAACGCCAGCCCGAACTGCCCTTCGCCTGATTACCATCGGTCCGAGGGCGGCAGCCCATCGCGTATTTCGATGATCCTTCGCCGCGATGCATCGGCCAGCGCATCGGGCAGCACATCGAGCGGAAAGAAGCGGGCCTCGAGCAGCTCACCGGGATCGGCCCGGGGATCGTCGCGGGTCTCGCCGACGACGATGGTGATCTGGTCGGGAAAGCCCTCATGGTGCGACAGGAACTCGCCATGCACGCGCGGGCTTTCCAGCCGGCACCCGGTTTCTTCGAGCACCTCGCGAATCCCCGCCTCCACCGGCGTCTCGCCGCGCCCGACACCGCCGCCGGGCAGCATGTACCGGTCGGTGGCATAATAGCTGTGCCGGATCAGCAGCACCTCGCGCCCGCGCAGGACGACCGCCTTCACGCCCCGCATGCGGATCTGGAACAACCGCCGAAGGATCAGCCGCACCCGGTGCGCGACGATATAGGCGAGGCGGAGCGGGGTCATGCCGCCGCTCCGAACCTCAGACGTCCAGATTGGCGACGTTCAGCGCATTTTCCTGGATGAAGTCGCGCCGCGGCTCGACGACGTCGCCCATCAGCTGGGTGAACACCTCGTCGGTGACATCGGCATCCTCGACCTTCACCTGCAGCAGCGAGCGATGGTTGGGATCGAGCGTGGTTTCCCACAGCTGCTCGGCGTTCATCTCGCCCAGCCCCTTGTAGCGCTGGACGGCCAGACCCTTGCGCCCCGCGGCCAGAATGGCGTCGAGCAGCGCGGAAGGGCGGTTGATGACGAGGCCGGTGGCGATCACCGCTTCCTCGGCATCGTCCTCGCCCGCCTCGGCGGTTGCAGCTGCGGCCGAGCTGGCTTTCACCAGCCGGCTCGGGTTCAGATAGACCTCGGCAAATTCGCCCGCCACGCGGTGCAGCTTGCGCGCCTCGGCGCTGTTGAGGAAGGCGAGATCGACGACATGATGGTCGGTCACGCCGCGCCAGAAGCGCTGCAGATGATAGCCGCCTTCGGCCGACAGTTCGCCCTGCCAGCGCGCCTCGGGGTCGGCGCCGCCCATCCAGCGCGCCGCGGTCTCGACCGCCGCCTGGCGATCGCCCTGCGGCATGTCCGGCGTCAGCGCGCCAGCGAGCGCGAGCCCCTCGACAATCAGCGGATCGTAGCGCCGCGGGATATAGGTCATCAGGCTCTTCATCCGGCGGGCATGCTCGATCAGCTCGCGCAGATCGTCGCCGCCGCGCGCACCGCCGATGGTTTCGAGCACCCGGCCCTGAAGCCCGGCATCGACCAGATACTGGTCGAGCGCGTCATTGTCCTTGAGGTACACCTCGCTCTTGCCCTTGCTCACCTTGTAGAGCGGCGGCTGCGCGATGTACAAATGCCCGGCGCGGATAATTTCCGGGATCTGCCGGTGGAAGAAGGTCAGCAGCAGCGTGCGGATATGCGCGCCGTCGACGTCTGCGTCGGTCATGATCACGATCTTGTGATAGCGCAGCTTCTCGAGGTTGAAATCGTCGCGGATGCCGGTGCCCATCGCCTGGATCAGCGTGCCGACTTCCCTGGACGAGATGATCCGGTCGAAGCGCGCGCGCTCGACGTTCAGGATCTTGCCGCGCAACGGCAGAATCGCCTGATAATGCCGGTCGCGGCCCTGCTTGGCCGATCCGCCTGCCGAGTCACCCTCGACCAAGAACAGCTCGGACTTGGCGGGATCGCGCTCCTGACAGTCGGCGAGCTTGCCGGGCAGCGAGGCGATGTCCATCGCGCCCTTGCGCCGCGTCAGCTCGCGCGCCTTGCGGGCGGCTTCACGCGCGGCGGCGGCATCGATGATCTTGGCGACGATCGCCTTGGCGTGCGCCGGGTTTTCCTCGAGCCACTCGGCCATCTTGTCCGCCATCAGGCTTTCGAGCGGCTGGCGCACCTCGGAGCTGACCAGCTTGTCCTTGGTCTGCGAGCTGAACTTGGGGTCGGGCAGCTTGACCGAGACGATCGCGGTCAGGCCCTCGCGCATGTCATCGCCGGTGAGCGAGACCTTTTCCTTCTTCAACAGCCCCGACTTTTCCGCATAGCCGTTGAGCGTGCGGGTCAGCGCCGCGCGGAATGCGGCGAGGTGCGTTCCGCCATCGCGCTGCGGGATGTTGTTGGTGAAGCACAGGACGTTTTCGTAATAGCTGTCATTCCATTCGAGCGCGACATCGATGGTGACATCGTCACGCGATCCGGAAATCGCGATCGGATCGGGCATCAAGGGTTGCTTGTTGCGGTCGAGCCATTTCACGAACGCGGCGATGCCGCCCTCGTAATAGAGATCGTGCTCCTTGGCCTCGGCATGGCGCTCGTCGCGCAGCACGATGCGCACGCCCGAATTCAGGAACGCGAGCTCGCGATAGCGGTGCTCGAGCTTCTCGAAATCATACTCCTGCACGTTCTTGAACGTGTCCTGCGAGAACAGGAAGGTGACCTGCGTGCCCTTCTTGCCCTCGGGCGCGGGGCCCATCACCGCGAGCGGCGCTTCGGCATCGCCATGGCGGAAGCGCATCCAGTGTTCCTGCCCGTCGCGCCAGATGCGCAGCTCGAGCCATTCGGACAGCGCGTTGACGACGCTGACACCCACGCCGTGCAGGCCGCCGGAGACCTTGTAGGCATTGTCGTCGCTGGTGTTCTCGAATTTTCCGCCCGCGTGCAGCTGGGTCATGATGACCTCGGCGGCCGAAATGCCCTCTTCGGGATGGATGCCGGTGGGGATCCCGCGGCCGTTATCCTCGACCGTCACCGAATTGTCGGGGTTGAGCGTGATCAGCACGCGGTCGCAATGCCCGGCCAGCGCCTCGTCGATCGCATTGTCCGACACCTCGAACACCATGTGGTGCAGGCCCGAACCGTCATCGGTATCGCCGATATACATGCCGGGGCGCTTGCGTACGGCGTCGAGGCCCTTGAGAACCTTGATCGAATCCGCGCCATAGCTGTTGGTGTTGGCGGGGTTCTGGTTGTTTTCGGTGGAGGTATTGCTGGTATCTGTCATGAATTTGCCATAGCCGCGTACCCCGCGAAACCCAAGCATAACCGGTCAGTTTTGCACATATTTTCGATGGCACCCGGCCGCGTATCTTTCCCATGGCGATGGACCCGCCGCAGCTTGCTTGAATGCCGTCGGCGAAGGCTCTAGCAAGAGGACATGAAAGCTGCCCTGCTGCCCCTCGCCATTGCCCTGACGCTCGCCGGTTGCGCCGATCCCGAGCCCGCGCAGAAGCGCGCGCCGGGCGGGGTGCAGGCAGGCGAGCGGCTCGACGCAGCCCAGCCCAGCCCGACGGCGCGCGCGGTCAATATCGGCGAGGGCGGCGCGCGGTTCGCGGCCTGTCAGGGGCGCGGGCGCGTGGGCAACCTGCGCGGCGGTACATTGCCGGTGCGCGATGCGCCCTTCGAGGACGCCAAACAGATCGGCGAACTGACCGAAGACGCGCATGTCTTCATCTGCACCCGCAGCCTCGACCAGCAATGGCTGGGCGTGGTGGTCGCGGGCGAGGACGGGACAAAACCTGCCGCGGCGTCCCCGGCGCCTGCCGAGGGCACCGAGCCGACCGACGCTGCGGCCACGCCCGCACCCGGTGTCGATTGCGGTGTCACCGCCCCGGTGCGCGGCAAGCGCCCCTATGCCGGCCCATGCCAGAGCGGCTGGGTCGAGAGCACCTTTGTTGCGATGGTCGCGCGCTGAGCGGTTTACGCTTCCGATAGCCTCTTTTCTCTCATGCGCGCTCTGGGCATAGTCCTGGACGACAGACGCCCGACGGCGCGCAAGGAGAGGAATTCGCATGGACATTCGCGCGGAGCTTGAGAAGGAATTCGGCAACTGGCCTGGTATCATCGCCGCCTGGGGCAGGGAGCGCCCCGATGCCCCCGCGCTTGACGATGGCCAGCGGCAGATCGGCTGGGGCACGCTTTCCGATCAGGTCGATCGTATTGCGACGCAACTGCTCGCCGACGGCCTCCAGCGCGGTCAGGCGGTCGCGATCCTCGGCACGACTTCGGTCGCCTATGCGCTGGCCTATCTCGGCGCGATCCGGGCAGGGGGCTGCGCCGCGCCGCTGACCACCAGCGCGACGCCGCGCCAGCTCGCCAACATGCTGGCGGATTCGGGCGCAATTCATCTGTTCATCGACCGCGAAAAGCGTGCAGAGCTGATCGCGAGCGGTGTCGACCTGGGCGAAGCGCGCCATATCATGCTCGACGCTGCGGACGGCGATGCGTCCGCGATGGACGGCTGGATGGCCGCTCCCGGCACCGCCCCCGATATCGCGCCACCCCAACCGGGCGACCCGTTCAACATCATCTATTCGAGCGGCACGACTGGCACGCCCAAGGGCATCGTGCATTCGCACGCCATGCGCTGGCGCCAGTCGGTCGCGGGTTTCCAGTCGATCTACAGCGAGAACGCGCGCGCGATCCTCTCGACCCCGCTCTATTCGAACACGACGCTCGCCGTGTTCCTGCCGACCATGGTGCATGGCGGGCTCGCCCGGCTGATGGGCAAGTTCGATGTCGGCCAGTGGCTCAGGGCGGCCGAGGCGATGCGCGCGACGCACACGATGCTGGTGCCGGTGCAATATCAGCGGCTGCTCTCGGACCCCGCGTTCGATGCGCATGACCTGTCGTCGATGCAGATCAAGTTCTGCACCAGCGCCCCGTTCAGCGCCGAGCTCAAGGCCGAGGCGCTGCGCCGCTTCCCCGGCGGGCTGGTCGAGATCTACGGCATGACCGAAGGCGGCGTCGTCTGCATGCTCCAGGCGCACAATTTCCCGGACAAGCTCCATACGGTGGGCCAGCCGGTCAAGGGGCACGAGCTCAAGGTCATCGACGAGAACGGCAACGAGCTTCCTCCCGGATCCAAGGGCGAGATGGTGGGCCGATCGCCGACGATGATGAGCGGCTACAAGAACCAACCCGACAAGACCCGCGAGATGGAATGGCGCGATGCCGACGGCCAGCTGTGGTTCAAGATGGGCGATATCGGCATCATGGACGAGGACGGGTTCGTCCAGATCGTCGGCCGCGCCAAGGACATGATCATCTCGGGCGGGTTCAACATCTATCCCAAGGACCTCGAAGAGGTGCTGATGCAGCAGCCCGGCGTCGCCGATGCGGCGGTGGTCGGCATGCCGTCCGAGCGCTGGGGCGAAACCCCGGTCGGCTTCGTCGTGGCCGCGCCGGGACATTCGCTCGACCTGGGCATACTGCTTTCAGAGGTGAATGCCGAGCTCGGCAAGACCCAGCGCCTGTCCGCGCTCTACCCGATCGACGAACTCCCGCGCAGCCATATCGGCAAGATCCTCAAAACCGACCTGCGCGCGATGCTGGCGGAGACTGTGGGCTAGACTTGCGCGGGCCGCCAAACTATCGGCTCATCCATGACCATCGCCCATGACGAATCCGTGCTGATTGTCGATTTCGGCAGCCAGGTGACGCAGCTTATCGCCCGCCGGGTGCGCGAGGCGGGGGTGTATAGCGAGATCGCCCCGTTCAGCAGCGCCGAGGCGGCGTTTCACCGGATGAAACCCAAGGGCATCATCCTCTCGGGCGGCCCCGCATCGGTCACCGAGGACGGCAGCCCGCGCGCGCCGGACGCGATCCTCCATTCGGGGCTGCCGATCCTGGGCATCTGCTATGGCCAGCAGACCCTGACCCAGCAGCTCGGCGGCACGGTCGAAGGCGGCGGCGAGAAGGGCGGCGAGTTCGGCCGCGCCTTTATCGAGATTACCGACCGCTGCCGTCTGTTCGACGGCCTGTGGAAGGAAGGCGAGGCGCATCAGGTGTGGATGAGCCATGGCGACAAGGTCACCGCGCTCGCCCCCGGCTTCCGCTCCGTCGCCTCCTCGCCCGGCGCCCCCTATGCGGTGATCGCCGATGACGAGCGCTGCTTCTACGCGATGCAGTTCCACCCTGAAGTGGTGCACACGCCCGACGGTGCCAAGCTGATCGCCAATTTCGTCCGCCATGTCTGCGGCTGTCGCGGCGACTGGTCGATGGCCGAGTTCAAGGCCGCCAAGATCGCCGAAATTCGCGCGCAGGTCGGCAGTTCGCGCGTGATCTGTGGTCTTTCCGGCGGTGTCGACAGCGCGGTCGCGGCGGTGCTGATCCATGAGGCGATCGGCGACCAGCTGACCTGCGTGTTCGTCGACCACGGCCTGATGCGGATGGGTGAGGCCGATCAGGTGGTGAGCCTGTTCAAGGGCCATTACAATATCCCGCTGGTGCATGTGCAGGCCGAGGCGCTGTTCATGGGTGGCCTGGCGGGCGTCACCGACCCCGAACAGAAGCGCAAGTTCATCGGCAAGACGTTCATCGACGTGTTCGAGAGCGAGGCGCGCAAGATCGGCGGCGCGGAATTCCTCGCGCAGGGCACGCTCTATCCCGATGTGATCGAGAGCGTCTCGTTCACCGGCGGGCCGTCGGTAACGATCAAGAGCCACCACAATGTCGGCGGCCTGCCCGAGCGGATGAACATGAAGCTGGTCGAGCCGCTGCGCGAGCTGTTCAAGGACGAAGTGCGCGCGCTGGGCCGCGAGCTCGGCTTGCCCGACGTTTTCGTCGGCCGCCATCCTTTCCCGGGACCAGGTCTTGCCATCCGCATTCCCGGCGAGGTGACGCGCGAGCGCTGCGACATCCTGCGCAAGGCCGATGCGATCTATCTCGAGGAGATCCGCAATGCCGGGCTGTACGACGCGAT
Source organism: Blastomonas sp. CACIA14H2 (assembly GCA_000503195.1). Lineage (GTDB taxonomy): Bacteria > Pseudomonadota > Alphaproteobacteria > Sphingomonadales > Sphingomonadaceae > Blastomonas. The sequence continues at coordinate 2,411 of AYSC01000050.1, read as the reverse complement.
CTGGCAGGCCTTTGCCGTGCTGCTGCCGGTCAAGACCGTGGGCGTGATGGGCGACGGGCGCACCTATGACAGCGTCTGCGCGCTGCGCGCGGTCACCAGCACCGACGGCATGACGGCAGACATCTATCCGTTCGACGCGAGTTTCCTCCAGCGCACCGCGACCCGGATCATCAACGAGGTCAAGGGCATCAACCGCGTGGTCTACGACTATACCTCGAAGCCGCCCGGCACGATCGAGTGGGAATGAGCTTCAGCGCAGCCGCTTGACGAAAAGGCCGCCATTGTCGCGCCGCTCGGTGACGAACTGTGGCGAGGCTTCGAACATGTCGAGCAGACGCGCAAAGCCATGGTTGCGGACGTCGAAGCTCGACCGGTTGCCGGCCAGCTTGCCCACCTCGCTGAGCGAGGCGAAGCCGCGCTCGTCGCGCTTGCTCGCCTGATAGGCATCGATCAGCAGCTTGATCACGTCATCGTCGATGGCGCTCCCACCCGCAGAAGGCCTCGGCTCGGGCTTGGACAGCGCCCTGGTTGACGCAGCGATTTCCGCCTTCTTCTCGGCGCCCTGAACCTTGATCAGCGCGTTCACATCGATGAAGCGCGTGCACGCCTGCTTGAACGCCTCGGGCGTCTTGTCGCCGCCAAAGCCATAGACCGGCAGGCCTTCCTGCCGGATGCGCTGGGCGAGCGGCATGAAATCGCTGTCCGAACTCATGATCCCGAAACCGTCGACCCGACCACGGAACAGCAGGTCCATCGCATCGATGGTCATCTTCATGTCGGTGGCGTTCTTGCCCTTGGTGAGGTCGAACTGCTGCTGCGGCTCGATGCCAAACTTATGCACGATATCCGCCCAGCCTTTCAGCGCAGGCTTGCGCCAGTTGGCATAGGCTCGGCGGATATTCACGGTGCCGAGCTCGGCCAGCACAGTCAGCACCGGGTCGATGCCTGCAGGGCTGGCGTTGTCTGCATCGATCAGCAGCGCGATGTTCGGGGAGGTTTCCTTGGCCATGGCCGAGCGTGGCCGCTGTCGCGCTCAATTGCAACGGGTCACGGCACCAGCCACTGGCCCTGCCAGCTGCCGTCCGGCTGCAGGCGGAAGATCGCGCGGCGGTGGCCGGTATGCGCGAGGTGTAGGAATTCGATCGTGTCGATCTCGGCCAGCAGCACCGCGAAATTGGCGCGGCCGGGGGCGACCTCGGCGTCATCCTCGGGCTTGCGACCTTCGATATCGGCAGGCAGGCCCGATACCGCGACATCCGAAACCGTGCCCGGTGCGGGATCGGCGAGATAGCAGCGGCGGGCGAACAGCGTCGCGTCGTTCCAGGCCTTGTCCGCCGTTGCGCCAGCCGTCTCGATCCGTCCGGTGCCCGATAAACGGAACTGGCGCTTGGCAGCCGGATCGTAAGCGAGCACCGAGATCGGCGCGCCGTTGCCCAGTTCTCCGACCTTGGCGGCCCTGCTGTCGGTATGGAAGCGCAGCGTCGCCGTCGCCGGATCGAACGCGCGCAGCACCATCACGCGCTGGCTGGGCGTGCCATCGGCGCGGACGGTGCCGATCACGGGTGTGTGCATGGCGCTGCGGCGATCCTTGCTCGCGCGGCCCAGACGGCGGAAGATGTCGGCGCGCACTTCATCCAGATCGTCGATCACCTCATCCAGCGGATTCATCGCGGCACCCCTTTTTCTTGCGAGAAGCCGATCTAGTCTGTGCCCAAGCTTTTACCAGTGGAAGTGCGCTTGCCCCTGCGCTAAAGCGCGCAGCATGAACGAGATCACGCCCATCGAGACGCCCGAGGGCCGCCCGGCCCGTGTCCGCAAGCCCGACTGGATCCGCGTCCGCGCGCCCACCAGCAAGGGCTTCAACGAGACGCGCAAGCTGATGCGCGACCTCAATCTCAACACCGTGTGCGAAGAGGCGGCTTGCCCCAATATCGGCGAGTGCTGGACCAAGAAGCACGCGACAGTGATGATCCTGGGCGATGTCTGCACGCGGGCCTGCGCCTTCTGCAACGTCAAGACGGGCATGCCGCGCAAGGTGGACACCAACGAGCCGCAGCATGTCGCGGATGCCGCCGCGCAAATGGGGCTCGAGCATATCGTCATCACCTCGGTCGACCGCGACGACTTGGCCGATGGCGGCGCAAGCCAGTTCGTCAAGGTGATCGAGGCGCTGCGCCGCACCACGCCGAGCACCACGATCGAGATCCTCACGCCCGATTTCCGCAACAAGCACGAGGCGGCGGTCGAGGCGATCGTCGCGGCGCGGCCCGATGTGTACAACCACAATCTGGAAACCGTGCCCCGGCTCTATCCGACCATCCGCCCCGGCGCACGCTATTATGCGTCGCTGCGCCTGCTCGAGATGGTGAAGCGGCTCGATCCGTCGATCTTCACCAAGTCGGGCATCATGC
>AYSC01000049.1 GCA_000503195.1 Blastomonas sp. CACIA14H2 | reverse complement strand
GATACCCGCGGCCTTGAACTCCGCAGGACCAGGCGCCGTCGCCCACATGTCCCTTCATCTAAACCTACAATGTCAAAGATCCTCAACCGACAAAAACAGCGGACAACCAACCCTCCCCGTTCTCTCGTCCGGGGGATTGGACATCCGTGTATGTTGGCGACCGAGGAAACGTCAGTGCGTTCCCGCCGGTGGAGCGGCCTATATGGGGTGATTTGAGTCGGGTCAAACCCTTTTTTGCAGATTTTTTTCGCGTGGCGACAATTAGCTGGCTTCAGCCCCCGCCAGCGCGGAGCTTCGCTGCCCATGGGAGGACTTCGACCACCTCTGCCCGATCGCAGTTCTTGCGCCGACAACACGCCAATCGGCCATTGGTTGCAGGCCATTTGCATCTCTCGCAAGAATATGTCATTCAATGTGCCATAATAATTCGGTTCTGGGAGATGTCATGCAGGTCTTGAGAACGCCGGACGTGCGATTCGCCGATATTCCCGATTTTCCGTTTGCCGCGCATTATGCCGAGATTGCCGATCCGGCCGACGGCACGAAGCTGCGCCTGCATTATGTCGATGAAGGCCCGCGCGAAGCACCGGTCGTGCTGATGATGCACGGTGAGCCCAGCTGGTGCTATCTCTATCGCTTCATGATCGGGCCTGTCGCCGCAGCCGGATATCGCGTCGTCGCGCCCGACCTGATCGGCTTCGGCAAGTCGGACAAGCTCGCGAGGAAGAGCGACTATAGCTATGCGCGCCATGTCGCCTGGATGCGCCGCTGGATCGAGAAGCTCGACCTCAGGAACATCACGCTCGCCTGCCAGGACTGGGGATCGCTGATCGGCCTCAGGCTCGTCGCGGAAATGCCCGAGCGGTTCAACGGCGTGGCTCTTTCCAATGGCGGCCTGCCAGCGGGACAGGATGCGCCGCGCGCCTTTGCCATCTGGCGGGCCTTCTCCAAATACAGCCCGGTCTTCCCGATCGGTAGGATCATCGCCAAGGGCACGGCGCGCACGCTTTCCGATGCCGAGATCGCCGCCTATGACGCCCCCTTCCCCGATGGCCGGTACAAGGCGGGCGCACGAATCTTCCCTAGCTTCGTGCCTTTGGGGCCCAATGTCGCGGTGCCCGATCAGCTGAAAGCGTGGGAGGTGCTCGACCGCTGGGAGAAGCCTTTCCTGTGCTGCTTCAGCGACCGCGACCCGATCACCCGCGGCGGCGACGCGCTGTTCGTCGGTCGCGTGCCCGGGACCAGGGGGCAGAATCACTGCACGCTGAGCGGCAGCCACTTCATCCAGGAGGACGATCCGAAGGGCTTTGTGCGGTGCATTCTCGATGTGGCGGGACAGGCAAAGAAGTGAACTCGTGATCCGCGCCGGCCCGTCAGCCAGCGAGCGAAGCGCCTGCAAGGCTGAGATACAGGACAGGCTGCATGCCAGCGACCGCGCCGATCAGCAGGACGACGCACAACAGGAGCCCCTTCGCAATGCCGCCCAGCCAGGTCTGGAACCACAGGCCCTCGCCGACGCGCAGGAACGAGATGACGAATACCAGCTGGAAAAAAAGGCCGGCATAGCCCTGGAACAGGGGAAGAAAGGGCAGCGGCCCGAGGAGCACGATCGGGATCGTCCAGACGTTGAGCAGCACGAAGGTGGCACGCAAGCCTTTCCTGCGGTCCAGTCCGCTCCACCAGATCAGGAACGGGGCGCTGATCCCCGCATAAAAGAGCGACAAGATCGGTGTCGCGAGCAGCGACATCCAGCCATCCACATCATTGACGAAAGCTTCGCGGCTGCTGCCGGCCCTTTCCAGCCAAGGCGCCAGCAATCCCTCCGGTTGCGCCTCGATCAGCCCTTTGAAGCCACCGAGCAGGAACATGTAAAAGGTCAGCACGCCACATAGCGCGATATAGAAGCCCAGCGGGCGCTTGTATCGCCCGCCACCCGTCGGCCCCGCCTTCAGATAGGCTTCGAGCGCCACGCGCGGGCGTATCAGTAGGTCGCGAAAGGTATGCCATTCGGTTTCGCCGAAGCCGATCGTATCCTCGGCCAGATCGACCAGTCGCACCTTGTCTGCGGACGTGCTCGCATTGCTGCTCTCGATTTCGCTCACGACCGTTTCTTCACCTTCGCCAGTTTCAGAGATCCGACGGACGCGATACTGGGCTCGGCCGGAAGCCGGAGTCAATCACGGATGGCGTCGTGCGAGACTTTGGAGTTGAGACGCCCCCACGATACATTGCGGCGCCGAGGGCCCCAATCACCCCCCAATCAGATCCAGATACGCCACGACATCATTGTCCGTCGCGATGAACAGGGCTTCCTGCACTTCCGCCGGTTCGAGTTCGGCGAGGCGCAGCGCTTCGGACAGTGGGCCGTAGAACAGGGTGGACGCCGCACCGCCCTCGGCTTCGCCGTCGAGATGGTAGAGACGGACGTTGACCTGGTCGGAGGTCGAGCGCATCAATCCTGCTCCCGCTTCGCGCCATCGATCAGCCGCGCCGCGCGGTCCTGTTCGCTCGCCTGGGCGAGGCGCTCGGCCTTGGTGCGGCCGAATTTGGCGCGGTTCGCGGCGGCGGTCGCCTCGTCCTGCTTGCGCTTCGCAGCCTTGCGCGCCTGGCGCAGGTTGACGATCTCGGCCATGCTCAGCCCCCCTGCCCGGCCTTTTCGGACATTTCGATGAAATCGCGCGCGAGCTCGCGCTCGGAGCGGTCCGCAAAGGTTGCATCGATGTCAGGGGCGTGTCCGAACAGGAACAGCATGCACCACAGTGCAAAGCGTTCGCCAGGTACGGTTGTCAGCCCCAGATCGACCTGCATCCGCTCGACCGCCGCCGGCACCGCCTGCGGGGCGATGGCGGCGGGATCGCGGGTGCCGAAATAGCGTTCGAGCTGGTCTTCAAAGGTCATGGCGACGACCTTTAGGCCGCATCGGGATCCTTGTGCAACCAGTCGGCATGGCGCGGGGCCTTTTTGGTGCGGCTCCATTCGTCGAGCATCAGCGGCGCGACGCGCTTCAACTCCTCGTAATGCTCGGGCTTGCCGATATTGCAGGCGAGCTCGACGCGATGGCCATTGGGATCGAAGAAATAGATCGAGCGGAAGATGCCGTGAAAGGTCGGGCCGAGCACATCGATGCCCAGCCCCTCGATATGCGCCTTGGCTGCGAGCAACGCGTCCATGTCGGGCACCTCGAACGCGATATGCTGCACCCATTCGGGGGTGTTGGCATCGCGACCCATCTCGGGCTGTTGCGGCAGCTCGAAAAAGGCGAGCACATTGCCGCCGCCGCAATCGAGAAAGACGTGCATATATGGGTCATAGGCCCCGGTCGACGGCACATGGTCTTCGGAAAAGGCGCTGGTATAGGTCATGCCCAACACCTTCTCGTACCATTCGACCGTCTCCTTCGCGTCCTTGCAGCGATAGGCGACGTGATGGATGCGCGACAGCGCGAAGGGCGCGGTCATTCCGCCGGTTCCTGCACCTTGAGCACGCCGCGGCGCAGCTGGTCTTCCTCGATCGACTTGAACAGCGCAGTGAAATTGCCGTTGCCGAAGCCTTCATCCTTCTTGCGCTGGATGAACTCGAAGAACACCGGGCCGATCTGCGGCTGGCCGAAGATCTGCAGCAGCAGGCGCGGATCGTTGTTCTCGGTCGATCCGTCGAGCAGGATGCCGCGCGCCTGCAGTTCCGCGACCGGCTCGCCATGGCCGGGCAAACGCTCTTCGAGCGCCTCGTAATAGGTCGCCGGCGGCGGGGCCATCAGCGGCGCGCCCAGCGCCTTGATGCGGTCGAGACAGGCGATCAGGTCGTCGCAGATGAACGCGATATGCTGGATGCCCTCGCCATTATAGGCGCGCAGGAATTCGTCGATCTGGCCACCGCCCTTCGCGCCTTCCTCATTGAGCGGAATGCGGATGCGGCCGTCGGGCGCGGTCATCGCGCGGCTGGTGAGGCCGGTATATTCGCCCTTGATGTCGAAGAAGCGGATCTCGCGGAAATTGAACACGCGCTCGTAGAACTTCGCCCAATGGTCCATGCGGCCGCCATAGACATTGTGCGTGAGGTGATCGATCATCTTGAAGCCCGCGCCGACGGGGAAGCGATCGACGTCCGGCAGATATTCGAAATCGATGTCGTAGATCGACAGCGCATCGGGATTGTCGAGCGTGGCATAGCGGTCGATCAGATAGATAATCGCGCCGCCGATGCCGCGGATCGCGGGAAGGCGCAGCTCCATCGGGCCGGTCTTCGTTTCCACCGGCTCCGCGCCGCGCGCCAGCGCTTCCTTGTACGCATCGCGCGCATTCCTGACGCGAAAACCCATGCCGCAGGCCGAAGGGCCGTGTTCGGCCGCGAAATAGGCGGCGGGACTAGCGGGTTCGTAATTGGCGATCAGGTTGATATCGCCCTGCCGCCACAAGTGCACGTCCTTGGAGCGATGCTGGGCGATGCGGGTGAAACCCATCGCGGTGAACACGGGCTCGAGCAGGCCCTTTTCGGGCGCGCAGAATTCGACGAACTCGAACCCGTCCAGGCCCAGGGGGTTTTCGAAAAGGTCAGCCATTGCCGCGCACTCCTGCAGGATTTCAATTCCGGCAAAAGATAGCCCTCGGCCAAACTGGTGTCAAATGAAACCATCTGATTGCAGCGAGCACGCACGGCGAAGCGGGTCGCGCGAGGCGGGTTGGATCCGATCCTGATGCTTTTGGGAAAATGGCGCGCCCGGAACGATTCGAACGTCCGACCCTCAGATTCGTAGTCTGATGCTCTATCCAGCTGAGCTACGGGCGCGTTGGAGGGCTGCCAATAGTCAGCCCGTTCCGCCTTTGCAACACCTTTTTCGCCGCTTCCCGAAAATCATTCGCTCACCGCCGTCTGGCGCAGCGATTGCGCGATGATCGCCAGCAGCGGCAGATCGGCTGGCGGCATCGGCAGCTGGTAAAGCTCGTCCACTCTCGCCCATCGCAGCGCGCTGGCGTGCAGCGCGCGCGGCTCGCCCTGCCAGGCCGAGCAGCGGAACAGCAGCAGAATCAGGTGGCGATTGCCGAGCGGGGCGCTTGCAAAGGTCATCGGCACGCAGTCGGTAGGAGCAACCGCGATGCCCAGCTCCTCGCCCAGCTCGCGCGCGAGCGCCGCTTCGGGGGTTTCGCCAGGCTCGATCTTGCCGCCCGGAAACTCCCATAGCCCGGCCATGGCGGTACCTTCGGGACGCTGCTGCACCAGGATGCGCCCTTCCGGATCGAGCATAAGCCCCGCCACAACGGGGAAAAGTGTCGGATAATTTTCCATCGGATCGGCCCGCCTTAACGCTTTGGTAAGTCGAATTTGCAAAATTGCGTGTGGGGCAGATGGGACCCCGGCCATTTCACGGAAGCACCATGCTGCATTTTCTGACTCTCTTGGCCAGATCAAAGCGCGGCGCAACCGCCATCGAATACGGCCTGATCGTTGCCCTGATCGGCATCACCATCATCGTCGCGATGAGCTCGATGGCGAGCAACACCATCGCGATGTGGGGTTTTGTCGAAACCAAGATCGTCCCGCAGGACGAATGAGTGTCGGAATTTCAGACAACCGGGACGCTCTTAGGAAATTGGAAAGCTTTTTAATCTATTGCCAGACCGTCCAATCGAATTTCGCCAGATCGGACGGGGAAGTGAAGACCTCGAACAGGAGACCTGACATGAAGACCATTCGCAATCTTTTCGCCGACAAGAAGGGCGCCACCGCCATCGAATATGGCCTGATCGCCGCTCTGATCGCCGTCGCCGCCATCACCGCCATGAGCTCGCTGGGCACCAACCTGTCGGACACCTTCGACGAGGTCAGCACCAAGCTCGAAGAAAACAACACCGCCAACTAATCGCTAGCTGCGGCAAACGGACGAGGGGCGGCAGCGATGCCGCCCCTTTTTTTGCGTCAATAGGTCACGATCTTGACCTTCTGGCCGGCCGCCAGCGACGCATTGCTCGACAGGCCGTTCAGCGCCAGGAAGCGCTCGACCTTGAGATCGTCATAGGCCATGCGCGCCGCCAGGCGCTGTATGGTATCGCCGCGCGCCACCGTGACCACGCGCACCCGCCGCGGCCTGATCTGCGCTGCTTCCGCCCCCGCCAACCGCTGCACGCTCTGGAACATCGGGGCGAACACATCGGCTCGGCCCGCAGGCGTCAGCGCGACGAAATGATAGGCGCGGTTACTGGCAAAGGCATAGGCAAACACCGTCACATCGACGAGCTGCCGGTTGGCGTTGACGCGCGCGGTCGCATAGGCTGCCGGGATACCGTTGACCGTGGTGCGCTGGATCTGCCCGTAATCGATTCGCTGATTGCTGCCGCCGAGACTCGCAAAGGCCTGGTCGACATAGCGAGACAGGTCGCCCGAATATTGGCCGAGCGTGAACTGAGCCTGGGCGGACTGACCGTTGATCGTCACCGCGCTGGTGCCGTTCTGCATCGCAAAGCCCTGGGGCACGGCGAACTTGAGACCGAGCTCGGGGTGCAGGAACTGTCTGCCCTGCACCACGCCCTGCTTGGGGTCATCGCCGTAGAGCAACCCGTCGAGGCGGCTGAGGAACACGTCGCGATTGCGGGTGGTGCCGCTGAACCTTTGCGCAATCGTTGCCGCGCGGCTGACACGACGCGCCGGATCGGGATGGGTGCTGGCCCATTCGGGAACCGAGCGGGCATCGCCTCCCTGCGCGCGCGCATCGATCGCCTGCTGTGCCGCGAGCGAAGCCAGCATGCTCGACAAGGCCTGCGGATCGTAACCGGCCTGCGAAAGATAGCGTACGCCCAGATCGTCGGCCTCTTCCTCCTGCTTGCGCGAATATTTGAGCGTCAGCAACTGCGAGCCGGTACCGAAAATCTGCTGGCCGATCTGACCGGCGGCCCCATCGCCCAGCAGCACCGCCGCACCGATCTGCCCCAGCAGGCCGATGATGCTGTTGCGCTGCGCCGCCTTCTGACGCTTTTCGGAATGGCGCGCGGCGACGTGCCCCACTTCATGGCCCAGCACGCCGGCCAGCTCGGCCTCGTCGTTCATCAGCGCCATCAGCTGGCGTGTCACATAGACATAGCCGCCGGGGATAGCGAAGGCGTTGTTGACCGGGCTGTTGAGCAGCGTGACGGTGAAATCGTCGCGGGCATTGCCAAGCCCGGATTGCACCGCAATTCCCTTGCCCACCTGAACGACATAGCTGGTCTGCGGCACCTGATAGGCACCGCCGAATTCCTCGAGCAGCTTGGGATGCACCTCGGCCCCCTGGCGCTTTTCCTGCGCGGTGATCGCCTGGGCCTGCATCGCCAGCGCTTCGGCCCGCGGCGCGACGGTGGGTGCGGTCAGCGCCGCCACGCCGACACCGGCCACGGCCATGATTGCCAGATGCTTAAACCGCGCCACCATTCTGCTCTCTCCCTCATCGTCTCAGGCCATGCCCTTGCCCCGCATCATGCCGTCTGGCACGCACGGGATCAAATGGCGATGCCCGCACAACGAGGCGATCGCCGAGCGGTTGCGACGATTTTACGCGGAGGTCAGAGCGAGCCGATCGCCAGGAAGCGTGCCTCGCGCGCAGCCCTGAGTTCGGCGGGACTCAGCTTCTTGAGGCCTTCGAGCTCTTCGCGGATCGCCTTGCCGAGCTCCTGGATGGCCTGGGACTGGTCGCGATGCGCACCGCCGACCGGCTCCTTGACGATGCGATCGATGACATTGAGCCGCTTGAGGTCGGCGGCGGTCACCTGCATCGCCTCGGCCGCATCGGCTGCCTTGTCGGCGGTGCGCCACAGGATCGAGGCGCAGCCTTCGGGCGAGATCACCGAATAGACGGCATGTTCGAACATCAGCACGCGTTCGGCCGAGGCCAGCGCCACCGCGCCGCCCGAACCGCCCTCGCCGACGATCGCCGCGACCATCGGCACGCCCAGCGTCAGGCAGCGTTCGGTCGAGCGAGCAATGGCTTCGGCCTGGCCGCGCTCTTCGGCCTGCACCCCGGGAAAGGCACCCGATGTATCGACCAGTGTCACCACCGGCAGGCCGAACCGGTCGGCCAGGTCCATCAACCGGATCGCCTTGCGATAGCCTTCGGGCTTGCCCATGCCGAAATTGTGGCGGATGCGGCTTTCGGTCGTGTCGCCCTTTTCATGACCGATCACGACCACGCGCTGCTCGCCCATGCGGGCAAAGCCGCCCATGATCGCCTTGTCGTCGGCAAAGGCCCGGTCGCCCGCCAGCGGAAGGAAATCGTCGAACATGCCTGCGACATAATGCTTGAAATGCGGGCGTGCCGGGTGGCGGGCGACCTGAGTCTTTTGCCAGGGCGTCAGGCCCGCATAGGTCGAGGCCAGCAGCTTGCGCGACTTGGCCGCGAGCCGTTCGATTTCGCTCTCGATGTCGATCTCGCCGGTATCGGCGGTCTCGCGCAGCTCTGCGATACGCGCATCCAGCGCGGCGATCGGCTTTTCGAATTCCAGATAGCTTGTCATGCTCATGGCGCCATCGCCTAGCCCTGCCGCCGCCGCTCGGCAAGATTCATCTGCGCGAGAGGATGGCGGCGGTTGACCAGCTCGACCAGGCGACGGCTGTCGACATGCGTGTAGATCTGCGTCGTGGCGATATCGGCATGGCCGAGCAGCGTCTGCAAGGTGCGCAAATCCGCACCGCCTTCGAGCAGGTGGGTAGCAAAGGCATGGCGCAGCACATGCGGGCTGACGCGCGCCGGATCGATGCCGGCGCTGGCCGCGAATTCCTTGATCAGCTGATAGAGGCGGATGCGGCTGATATGCCCGGTGCGCGAGGGGAACAGCCAGCGCGGATTGGACGATGGCACCGCCAGCCAGCGCTGCAGCGCCTCGCGTGCGCGGCCCGAAATGGGCACCAGGCGCTGCTTGCTCCCCTTGCCGGTGATCGACAGCAAAGGCCTGCCGGCCAGCGCGGCACTTCGCGGCAGGCTGACCAGCTCGCTGGCGCGCAGACCGGAGCCATAGAGCAGTTCGAGCAGCGCAAGCAGGCGGATATCGGCGGCACGGGCCTCGGGGGCAGCGGCCCGCTCTTCGGCCAACGAGAACAGCCGTGTGATATCTTCATGGCTGAGTATTTTCGGCAGCGGGCGCTGTACCTTGGGGCGCGCGAGCATGGCCTGCGCGCCTCGCGCATCCCCGCCCAGCCCCTCGTCCTCGAGAAAGGCGAAAAAGCCCCTGAGCGAGGAACTCTTGCGCGCCAGGCTGCTCGCGGCGAGCGATCGCCAGTGATGGTCGAGCGCCGCGCGCGCGCGCTCGTCGGCCTGCGCCAGTCGCCCGCCGAGAATCTGCGAGGCCTGTTCGAGATCGCGCCGATAAGCCGCGAGGGTGTTGGACGAAGCGCCGCGCTCCGCCGCCATCATTTCGAGGAAACGGTCGATCAGCCGGGCGTCGTCGCTGCCCACGGGTCAGGCGCGGCTGACCGCTTCGGCTGCGATCATCCGCGCTTCGGCCTGGCGCCCCACCGCGCGCAGCGCAGCGACGACATGATAGAGCTGGCGCGGGGTCATCGCCGACCAGTCGTTGCCCTGCATCCCCATGCCGACCAGCAGCGTCACCAGCCCGTCATTGCCCGCCGCCGCCGCAGCGCCGATCGCGCGGCTCCAGCGCGTCTGCCCGCCGAAAACGATACCCAGATCTTCGGCGAGCGAATCGCGGTCGGCGCTGCTCAGTCGCCCGAGCCCGGCCAGACCCGCAACCAGGAACGCGCTCTTGCGCGCCTCGGTGCTCTGGTCGTTGTCGAAAAACCCGCTGACGTCGGACGCCGAGACCTGCGCGCGTCCCGGAAGCGCGACGGAGAGCACCGCCCAGCCCAGGCTGCCCTCTTCCACCACCTGCCGCCAGCGCGCCGCGCTGGTATCGAACCCTGCCGAGACCATCGAGACGATCAGGTCATCGGCATAATCGGCGAGGTCCTCCGACGGGGTGACGCGGGCAGCGGCATGCGCGGTGAGGATATGCGCCGAATAGCGCACGAAAGCATTGTCCGACCGGTCCCAGAGCGCACGCATCGCGCGGACCCGGTCATCGGCATCGGTCGCGACATAGGCGGTGCGCAGCAGCGCCATGCGATCGCGTAGCGCCTCGTCGGTGCCCGGATCGTCGAAGGTCGCGCCATAGAGATCGACCATGTCGGCGCTCGACAGCATGCCCATGGCCGCCGCGACATCCGCAGCCTGCACGCGCGAGGCAAGCGGAGCCATCGGCGCGCGCGCGCGCCAGGCCTGGAAGTTGCGGTCGGCGCGCGCATAGAGCGCCTCGGGCGGTTCGATGCCGGCGGTCAGCGCCAGGCCGAAGCGCCAGCGGGTGAGCTGGTCGACATCGTCCCACTGTACCGTGACCGCACGCCTGCCGTTCAGGCTGGCGCCCACGATCTTCTCGGCAAGCACCACATCGATGCGGTCCATCGCGCCCTGACGGCGTGCCCGGTCGATCTGCTCGCGCGCCGCGCTGCCCTCGCCCGAAAAGCCCGAACAGATCGCGCGGATCAGCTGCCACTGGTTGCCCTTGGCGCTTTCCCCGGCAAAGGGTAGCAGCGGGCACATGCCGAGCGGGTCGGCCGAGGCGACATAGCTGTCGAGTGCGACATTGAGCAGGCGCGGGGTCGCCGCGGGCGGGTCGACAGCCTGCACCATGCGCACCGCGCCATCGGCCGAACCGATCCGCAGCAGCAAGGCCGCGCGCTCGGCGGCCCAGTTGGCGCCATTGAGGCCCTGGGGCGTGGCGAGCTCGCTCAGCAGAAGCTTCTGCAGACCAAGCGACGCCCAGCGCGAAACGATGCGACCGCTGGTCCGGCGCACCAGCGTCTGCGCATATTGCCCGCCGATATTGCCGAGCGACGATGCCGCGAATCCGCCATTGGCCTCGGTCAGCGGTCCGATCAGATCAAGCGAGCGCCGCGCGCTCGGCGGCAGCGACTGGGTGAGCGCGATCTGCGCTTCAAGCTCTTCCTGCAGCTTGGCGAGTTCCTCGCTCAGCTCCTCATCGGTCGGCGCATCCTGGCCGGCGAGCGAGGGCAAGGGCGTTGCAGGCAGCGGGATAGCGCCCCCCGGCACGGGCTGTACCGTGCGGCCCGGCTCGGGCGGCGGCGGAGGTTCGGATTGCGACGGGGCAGGCGCGGGATCGTTGAAACCGGGCGGCAGCAGCGATTCCGGTGCCTCGTTCTGCCCAATCACCGGCGCCGAGACGAACGCGATCGCCAACAGGCTGACACAGCCCAGAACCATCCCCCGCCGCATGAAATCAGCCTTCGGTCTGGGGGCCGCCCGCGGCGGAACCGCCCGTGGCAGCGGCAGGCAGCGGGATCGACTTTTCGACACGCTGGGTCGGCACCTCGCCGCCGCGCGACCAGGCCAGAGCCAGCAGACCGACCAGCGCCACGGCAATCACGACCAGGATGATCGGGCCCTTGGGGCGCCTGCGCCGTCCGTAATTCTGTCCGATAATGGCCATAGCCAGGATATTCTCCGTCCAAGTCAAGATAACTTGCGCCACCGCCTAGCCTATTTATAGGCTGCGCGGCAATGCTGCAGAACCGAAAATCAGACCCTGCGCGGCTGGCCGGGGATATCATGCGATGGCTCGACCGGCCCCTGGTGCTGGTGGGGTTGATGGGCGTGGGCAAATCGACCGTGGGCAAGCGGCTGGCCAGCGATCTGGGCATCGGCTTTGTCGATGCCGACGAGGAGATCGAGAAAGCCGCGCACCTGACGATTTCCGAGATTTTCGAGCGGTTCGGCGAGCCCTATTTCCGCGATGGCGAGCGCCGCGTGATCTCGCGGCTGATCGACGGCCGGCCCCGCGTGATCGCGACCGGTGGCGGCGCCTTCATGAATGAAGAGACACGCGCGCTGATCCTGTCGGGCGCGATCGCGATCTGGCTCGATGCCGATATCCGCACGCTGGTCGAGCGCGTCAGCCGCCGCAACACGCGCCCACTGCTGCGCAACGGCAATCCTGCCGAGGTGCTGACCCGCCTCGCGGAGCAACGCAACCCCGTCTATGCCCAGGCGCAGATCCATGTGCGCAGCAAGGACGGGCCGCATCACCGCACCGTATCGGCTATATTGGAAGGACTGGCCCGATGGCACGGCTGAACATCGCGCTGGGCCAGCGCAGCTACGACATTGTGGTCGAGGCCAATGCGCTCTCCCGGCTCGCAGCACATATCGCGCCGTGGACGCGGCCCGGACGCTGCCTCTGGATCAGCGATTCCCGGGTTGCCGCACATCACTGGCCGAAGGTCGAGGCGCAGCTCGCCAGCGCGGGAATCGAGGCGCATCTGCACGTCGTGCCCGCCGGCGAGGCGAGCAAGAGCTGGGCGGAACTGGCGCGCCTGGTCGACTGGCTGCTCGCCATGGGGGTGGAGCGCAGCGACACCATCTTCGCGCTGGGCGGCGGGATGATCGGCGATCTGACTGGCTTTGCCGCCTCGATCGTCAAGCGCGGCTGCGATTTCGTCCAGATCCCGACGACCTTGCTCGCGCAGGTCGATAGCTCGGTCGGCGGCAAGACCGCGATCAACACCGCGGCGGGCAAGAATCTGGTCGGAAGCTTCCACCAGCCGAAATTCGTGCTGATCGACCCGCAGGTGCTGGCCACCCTGCCGCCGCGCGAGATGCGCGCCGGCTATGCCGAGGTGGTCAAATACGGCCTGATCGACGATGCGCCGTTCTTCGACTGGTGCGAAGCCAATGGCAAATCGGTGCTGGCGCAGCAACCGGACGCGCTCGAACGGGCGATCACGACCTCGGTCGCGGCCAAGGCGCGGATCGTCGGCGAGGACGAGCGCGAGACCAAGGACCGGCGCGCGCTGCTCAACCTCGGCCATACCTTCGGCCATGCGCTCGAGGCCGATACCGGCTTTGGCGAGCGACTGCTGCATGGCGAGGCGGTGGGCGTCGGCATGGTGCTCGCGCTGCTCTACTCGGCCCGGCGCGGCCTGTGCGATGCCCGCGATGCCGAACGGGTCGCCGCGCATCTTTCCGCCTGCGTCATGCCGGTGACGCTCGCCGATGCCGGCGTGACGGCGGATGGCGCGACGCTGGTCGATCACATGCGCCACGACAAGAAGATGTCGGGCGGGACTCTGCCCTTCCTGCTGCTGCGCGGAATCGGCCAGACCTTTGTCGCGCACGATGTCGATCTCGACGACGTGGCTCAGTTCCTCGACGAACAGCACCGCATCGCCGCACAAGCCCCGGTCTCGTAAACCTTCTCTTTAGGACGATGCGCTAGAAGACGCTCGTGGGGGCAGGCCGCGCGTCTGCCTGCCACACCAATGCCTCAAGCCATCGGAGCCACAGCCGAGTGTCGTTCGTCCAGCCCGGAGCCTTTGATCGCACCCAGCCCGAGGCGGCCCCGCCGCGCTCGCTGGAAGCGGCGATCGCGCGGGGGATGAGCGATACGCACGGGTTCGTGGCGCGTCTGGCGGATCGGGTCGCTCCTGCCCGCCCGGTCGATCTGGCCGATACCGCGCATTTTCTCTGCCTGCTGCACGGTCGTTATCCCGGCCTGATCGATTATGCCGCGACGCGCAGCGCCGATCCGCAGGTCGGCAAATGGCTTGCGCGCGCATGCGAGGCCTTTGTGGGTGAGCGCGCGCTGCTGACCAAGCTCACCGTCGCGGCAGGGCCGATCACCAGCACGCCGGGCCAGGACAAATGCACCCCGGCCATCCTCGCTCTGCGCAGCGCGCTCAATGCGCTGTCGCAATCCGACCGCCAGGGCTGTGCGCTCGGCGCCGCCTTCGCCCTGGTCATCGATTGGCACATCATTCGCGACGTGCTCGACGTGATTGCGCAGCGCACCGGGCTCGAACCCCGGCCCTCCACCCTGCCCTCGCGCGAGGAAACGCTCGATCTGGCGGCCATGGTCGGCAGCGACCGGTCCATCGGCCGCGCCATGGGGTTCGGCGCTTCGCAGATGCTGGTGCAGCACCACAGCTTCTGGGACATGCTGGCCGAGCGCGCGGAATTGCGCCGGATGCAGGACGGGCTCTGATAATCCTGCCCAGCCTTGCGGCGTCCTCAGCCTGACGCAAACGTAAACGTAAAGCAAAGACGCTGTCGCGGCTTGCCAAGCCCGTCCAAGCCCCTTATCGCTTAAACGCACAGTTAATAGCGGCAGGAAGGCGATGCTCATGCGTTTTGAAGGCACCAGCGACTATGTGGCAACCGATGACCTGAAGGTGGCGGTCAACGCTGCGGTTGCGCTGCGCCGCCCGCTGCTGGTCAAGGGCGAACCCGGCACCGGCAAGACCGTGCTGGCGCACCAGATCGCCGCTGCCGCCAACGCCCCCTTGATCGAATGGAACATCAAGTCGACCACCAAGGCGCAGCAGGGCCTGTACGAATATGACGCGGTCGCCCGTCTGCGCGACGGCCAGCTGGGCGACGAGCGCGTCCACGACATCAGCAACTATATCAAGAAAGGCAAGCTGTGGGAGGCGTTCACCTCGCCCCAGCTGCCGGTGCTGCTGATCGACGAGATCGACAAGGCCGATATCGAATTCCCCAACGACCTGTTGCAGGAACTCGATCGGATGGAATTCTATGTCTACGAGACCAAGGAGCTGGTGAAGGCACAGGAGCGCCCGATCGTCGTCATCACCTCGAACAACGAGAAGGAACTGCCCGACGCGTTCCTGCGCCGCTGCTTCTTCCACTATATCAAGTTCCCCGATCGCGAGACGATGCAGGCAATCATCGACGTGCACTTTCCCGGCATCCAGAAGATCCTGGTGCAGAAGGCGCTCGAGATCTTCTACGATGTGCGCGAAGTCCCCGGTCTCAAGAAGAAGCCCTCGACCAGCGAGCTGCTCGACTGGCTGAAGCTTCTGCTCCACGAGGACATGCCGCTCGAGGTGCTGCAGTCGCGCGATCCTAGCAAGGCGATCCCGCCGCTGCACGGCGCGCTGCTCAAGAACGAGCAGGACGTCATGCTGTTCGAACGCCTTGCCTTCATGGCGCGCCGCAACAGCTGAACTTCGCCGTTCGTCAGGGTGCGGTTTCGGCGCTGTCCGGTTCCATCACGAACCGCACCCGCTCGACGCAGCCGACCGCGCCCGGCCCCGCCTCCACCCGCGCCGATCGCAGCACCGCAACGGCCTGGGTGCCAAAATCCTCGCTTGGCTGGCTGGCCTTGACCTGGATATTGTTGATCTCGCCCCAGGGCGCGACGTCATAGGTCACCACCGCCCAGCCCTCGATCGCCCTGCGACGATAGGGCTCCGGAAAGCGCAGAACAGGCGGCGTTGCCCAGTCGCGACGTTCCGGACAGGTAGCACCGGCAGGCCGGAACGCGTCTTCTTCTGGTGCCGGTGGTGCAGGCAGCGTGCCGGCGGAGCGCCAGTAAGAGAATCGGCACCCCCTGAACGCGCCCGACCAGTATCGCGTCTCGGCTGTCGCAGCCTGGCTGGCCTCATCGAGCGCAGCATTGCCCGAACTGGCAAGCGTCTCGATATTGATAGATGCTCCGTCCTGACCGACATCATAGCCCACCATCGACCAATCGCGGACGCCAGGTTCGGCGGGGATCGCGCGAAAATTCGGGAACGCCCGGTTCCGCAGTCCTGCAGCGGCATCGCCCTTGCACGTTCCGGTCGCGAAAATGCGCTTCCAGGCCTCTGGTGGCAGCGGACCGGAGAGCTGATTGGCGGAATAGGCCATCAGCGCCGATAGCGGCGCATCATCGATCGCCGTCAGTTCAGGTGAATAGACGATCGTGCAGCCCGTTTTCGCCTGGCCCGGCCTGAACCGGGTGACGGCCAGCGCTGGTCCCAGATCATCCGCAACGCCAAAGGGGGTCGCCGCATTCCCCTTGCTAATGGCCAGGGGCCTGCCGCTCGCGTCTATGTCGAATGCCAAACTGACCGGCGCGTATTTGGCGCTGTTGGGGTAGACCCTCTGCAGCCAGGGCCTCTCGATCCGAACGACGCTCGCAGCTTTGCCGCCGCAGTTCACATCCCCTGGCGTCCAGGATAGCAGCGATGCAACAGCGGGAGCAGGTGACGGCGCAATGACGATCGGCGGCGGCGGCACCGTGACGGCAGATGGCAAGGGCAAGGCGAGCGCGAAAAGCCTGATCATGCCCGAAATGGTGCCACGATCGATGACGAATGACGAGCGCCCACATGGCCCTGTCCCTGCCAAATGCGGCGAGATGAAACCGCTCTGGCGCCAGTTCGGGGCTCAGCGGATATAGGCGAGCTCGAAATTGCCCCAATAGCGCCCCTTGATCCACAGCGGCACGAAGATGTTGCGCAGGATGCAGCCGTCGCTGGCGGTCGGCTCGAAGCGATAGACGGCGGCGTAATAGCGATCGTGCTTGTGCGCGATGGCGCCGCTCGTGGTGTGATCGAGGACGATCATCCGGTTGCGGCAATGCGCGGCGTCGTGCTGGTGATCACCGGTGGGGTGATGCGAACGTTCGCTGATATGCGTCGGCAGATAGCCGTCCTCGTTCGAGATCACCGCGCCATAGGCATGGTTGTCCTGACCCCAGAAGCGATCGAGGATCGGACGGATGCGGGCGTCGGCAAAGTCGTTGAACCGGTTGTCGAAGCGCTCCAGGCCGGGCTCGCCGCGCGGGCGATAGTCGCGGTCGAACACGTCGTCCTCGGATATCTGGCCGGCATCGATCGCCGTCTCGATCATGCTCCTGATCTCGTCGCAGGTCGACACGGCAAGCTCGACAAAGGGATTGTCGCGGTGCGACAGCCCGGTGTGGAGCAGCTGGTTGAAGACGACGTTCGACAGTCCCTCGAGCGCGTTGCTCTGGCTGAGCGCGTCATCGAGCTGGTTGCTGCACCCTGCGACGTCCTCCATGAACACGAACAGATTGTCGCACAGCTCGCCGGTGTCCGATCGCACGCCGGTGCTCGAATCGGCAATGGCATCGGCCTTGGTAGCGACTTCGCGCATCATGCTGCCAGCCTGGCGAATGGTGACGTCAATCGTCTCGAGATGCCGTTGCGCGCTGCGGCTCTGCTCGACGCCTTTTTCGACCTGCGCCATGAAATGACTGCCTCGGTGCTGAGCGAATGCATCGTCCCGGCGATCCGATCGGTGACCTGCCGCGTGTCCTGTGCAAGCTTCTTCACTTCGGCCGCCACCACCGCGAACGTGGCACCCGCCGCGCCCGCGCGCTCCGCCTCGATGGCGGCGTTGAGAGCGAGCATGTTGGTCGAGCGCGCGATCGCATCGATCGTCCGGCTGGCCAGGATCACGTCGTCCATCGCATGGGCAAAGCGCTTGACGTCCTCGCCCAGCCCCTGGATCAGCGAGATCAGGTCGTGCAGCTCCAGCGCGGAGACCTGCATCGTGTTCGAGCCTTCGGCCAGATTGCGATAGGCCGCCTGGCTCATTTCGCGCGCGCTGGTGGTCGCGATAACCACCTGTTCCTGCTCCTGCGCCAGGTTCAGCGCAATCTGCTCGAGATAGGATCGCTTTTCGCCCAGCAACGCCATGCGGTCGCGCACCGCCGCGACGATGCCCCCCACGCGCGATGCACCGATGACCGATTCGCCGCAGCTTTCCGCCATTTGCTGGACGGCATCGCTGTCTGGCGGGATGATGCGATGCTGCTCCATCGGGGACCTTTGAACTGGCGTGATGGCATGGCGTAGCGGGTTATGGTTAAGGCGAGGTAAAACGCCTCGATCGCCGCTTCATGCTTGCCAGACGCGCCCCATGCGGGCATCGTCCAAGGCTGACGGAAACGTAAAGCAGCAGGACCCAGCGATGTTCTTCTCATTCATGGACGAATTGCGCAGCGCCGGCATATCGGTCTCGCTCAAGGAACATCTGATCCTGCTCGAAGCGCTCAATGCGCAGGTCATCGAGCAGAGTCCCGAGGAATTCTACTATCTCTCGCGCGCGACGCTGGTGAAGGACGAAGGCCTGCTCGACCGGTTCGATCAGGTGTTCGCCAAGGTGTTCAAGGGTCTCGAGATGACCTTCCAGGGCAATGACAGCGCGACCATTCCCGAGGACTGGCTGAAGGCGGTGGCCGAGAAATTCCTTTCCGAAGAGGAAATGGAGAAGATCAAGTCGCTCGGCTCGTGGGAAGAGATCATGGAGACGCTGAAAAAGCGGCTCGAGGAGCAGGAAAAGCGCCATCAGGGCGGCAACAAGTGGATCGGCACCGGCGGCACCAGCCCGTTCGGCAATGCGGGCTACAATCCCGAAGGCGTGCGCATCGGCGGCGAAAGCAAGCACAAGCGCGCGATCAAGGTCTGGGAAAAGCGCGAATACCAGAATCTCGACTCCACCCGGCAGCTGGGCACGCGCAACATCAAGGTCGCGCTGCGCCGCCTGCGCCGGTTCGCGCGCGAGGGATCGGCCGACGAGCTCGATATCGACGGCACGATCGATGGCACCGCGCGCCAGGGCTGGCTGGACATTCGCATGCGGCCCGAGCGGCACAATGCGGTCAAGCTGCTGCTGTTCCTCGATGTCGGCGGGTCGATGGATCCGTTCATCAAGCTGTGCGAGGAGCTGTTCTCCGCCGCGACGACCGAGTTCAAGAATCTCGAATTCTTCTATTTCCACAACTGCCTGTACGAAGGCGTGTGGAAGGACAACCGCCGCCGCTTCACCGAGCGCACCAACACCTGGGACATCCTGCACAAATATGGGCACGACTATAAGGTGATCTTCGTCGGCGATGCCTCGATGAGCCCGTACGAGATCAGCCATCCGGGCGGGTCGGTCGAGCATTTCAACGATGAGGCGGGCGCGGTGTGGATGCAGCGCGTGGTCAACACCTATCCCGCCGCAGCGTGGCTCAACCCGGTGCCCGAGAACCAGTGGGGCTATTCGCAATCGGTGCGGATGATCAAGGACCTGATGAAGGACCGCATGTATCCGCTGACGCTCGAGGGGCTCGACGACGCGATGCGCGAGCTGGTGCGCAAGCACGGCAACTGAGCGGGCGCGGGCGGGCGCTCAGGCCTTGCCCGCGTAACGATCGGTCGCTGCAATCAGCCGATCGAGGATGCCCGGCTCCGAATAGGCGTGTCCCGCCCCTTCGATCAGATGGAAGTCCATATGCGGCAGCGCCTTGTGCAGCGCCCAGGCATAATGCGCCGGGCACGGCATGTCGTAACGGCCATGCACGATCGTCCCCGGAATACCGCTCAGCCGAGGCGCATTGCGCAACAGCTGTTCGGGCTCGAGCCAGCAGCCATGCACGAAATAATGCGTCTCGATCCGCGCGAAGGCGAGCGCATAATGGCCATCGTCATGCTGCTCGCTGAGCTTCGGATCGGGGAGCAGTGTCACCGTCTCGCCCTCGTACAGGCTCCAGGCGCGCGCTGCCCTTACCTGCAGCTCAGGATCGTCGCCGGTCAGCCGCCTGTGATAGGCCGCGAGCATGTCGTAACGCTCGTCCTCGGGGATCAGCGCGGCAAAGCGCTCCCATTTGTCCGGGAACATCTGCGAGACGCCGAACTGGTAGAACCAGTCGAGTTCCGGCTTGGTGCACATATAGATTCCGCGCAGCACGAGCTGCGAAACGCGCGCCGGATGCGTCTGCGCGTAGGCGAGCGCCAGCGTCGATCCCCAGGAGCCGCCGAACACCAGCCAGTCGGAGGCGCCCACCATCTCGCGGAGACGCTCGATATCGGCGACGAGGTGCCAGGTGGTGTTCGCGTTCAGTGCGGCATGCGGCGTCGAGCGCCCGCAGCCGCGCTGGTCGAACAGCAGCACGTCGTAAAGCGCTGGATCGAACAGCCGCCGATGGTCGGGCGAGCAGCCCCCGCCCGGGCCGCCGTGCAGGAACACGGCCGGCTTGGCGCCCGGCGTGCCGACCCGCTCCCAATAGACCTGGTGGCCGTCGCCCGTATCCAGCATGCCGCTGGCATGGGGCTCGATCGGCGGGTAGAGCGTCCGCACCGGGCGCGGCTTTTCTATTGCTTGCCGTGCCGGGTGTTGCTGGCCAGATAATCGCCATAGCTGCCGACATAGCTGTCGATGATCATCTGGGTCTCTTCATTGGCATAGCTCTCGGCCTCGGCCTTCTTGCCGCCATATTGCATCTCGGCCTTGACCATCAGATCGATCAGCTTGGTCTTCTCCGCCGGGCAAGCCGAAGCCGATTCCTTGGTGAAATCGGACTGCGCCTTCTTGGCATCCAGGCTCTCGTTGGTGAACTTGGTCAGGCAGTCGTTGAACTCCTTGCGCGCCGTATCGACCGGATCCGCAGCAGCCATGGTCATCGCCATGGCGATCAAAACAGTGAGACTCATGCTCTTCTCCCCAGAAAGCAGATTGTGCGCAGCAATTAGCACAAGCGCTCAAGCGGTTGGAAGCGGATTTGCGCCAATGTTGCGGCAATTTACCGCATATCCTGTCAGCGAATCTGGACACCGCCCTGGATTACCGCGTCGACATTCTCCAGCTCGCGGACATTGGCCAGTGGGTCGCCATCGACCGCGATGATATCGGCATAGCGACCCACCTCGATCGCGCCGACATCCTGCGATTTACCCAAGGCTTCTGCGGCATTGAGCGTCGCCGCGCGGATCGCCTCCAACGGGGTCATGCCATATTCGACCATCACCTTGAACTGCCCGCCGGCGGTGGCATGCGGCATCACGCCGGCATCGCTGCCGAACACCATCTTCACGCCCGCGCGATAGGCCTTGCGGAAATTGTCGCGCTGGATCTGGGCGACCTCGCGGTCCTTGCGCAGATTGTCCTCGAGCACGCCGTTCTTCGCACCCTCAGCCTGGGTGTAATCGGTGTTGAAGATGTCCATCGAGAACCAGACCGGCTGCTTGCGCTCGGCGGCCAGGCGGATGCCCTCGTCATCGACCAGGCTGGCATGCTCGATGGTGTCGATCCCGGCGCGAATCGCCGCCTTGATCCCCGCCGCGCCATGCGCATGCGCCGCGACGCGCAGGCCCCATTGATGCGCCTCGTCGGCGATCGCGCGCAGTTCCTCCTCCGACAGCTGCTGCTGGCCCGGCTCGGTATTGCGCGAAAACACGCCGCCGGTCGCGCAGACCTTGATCACCTCGGCGCCATATTTGCGCTGTTCGCGGACCTTCTGGCGCAGTTCGACAGGGCCATCGCCCACCGCCGCCGACTTGGCCGCGAACGAGGGTGGCAGATAGGTCTGGTCACAATGCCCGCCGGTCGCGCCGAGCGCATGCGCCGCCGGGACGATGCGCGGGCCCACCGCCCAGCCCTCGGCGATCGCCTGCTTGAGCGCGACGTCGTTATAGCCTTCGGACCCGACATTGCGCACCGTGGTAAACCCGGCCTGGAGCATCGCGCGCGCATTCGAGGCGGCGACGAAGCTCCAGAAGCGGTCGGTGAATTGCAGGCTGTTATAGCCGCCATAGGTCGGTGAGCTGTCCAGATGGACGTGCATGTCGATCAGCCCCGGCAGCAGCGTCTTGCCCGACAGGTCGATGTGGCGGACGTCCGAACCCCAGCGCACCGTGCGCGCATCGGCGATCGAGGTAATGCGGCCGTTTTCCACGAAGATCGCGGGATATTCGGTGACCTTGCCGGTGACGACGTCGACCATCTTCGCCGCCGTGATCACCGAACGCTGCGGTGCCTCCTGCGCCGATACGGTGACAGCCGACGCGGCCAGTGCCGCGACGATCGAGAGAACGGATTTCTTCATGTCAGACCCCCTTGCCGCGCGTTCGCGGCGTTGTTCGTTTCACACGATTACAAGGCCTTGGGTGACAGGCAAGCGAAACCCTTGGCCTTGCCCCTTCCACAAATTTTTTGGGGTGGCCGCGCCCTTGAGCGGGGCCTAGCATCGCGGCCATGGACACGCCCCTGCCCGATCTGCCCTGGTCGTTGACCGAGAAGGAAAAGCAGACATTGCGGCTGATCGTCTGCGGCCATGACGCCAAGTCGATCGCGCGCGAACTGAACCTTTCGGTGCACACGATCAACGAACGGTTGCGCGAAGCGCGGCGCAAAATGGCGGTATCGAGCAGCCGCGAGGCAGCGCGCTTGCTGCACCAGGCCGAGGATGGCGCAGCGCCCCCCAAAAGGCTTGGGGACATGGTAATCGGGGAGGCGCTGCACCGCGCTTCGGGCGATCAGGGGTCCACGCCGCAACCCGGCGTCGGCGCGCCGCCCCGGCGCTCCGCCCTGATGATAGGAGCTTTTGCCATGACCCTTGCCCTCGGCCTGATGGCCTTCGCCGCCCTGCCCCTGATGACCGCGACAACCGCCAATGCCGATGCCACCGAGCAGGCCGTAGATCAGCAGGTGGTCGACGCCGCGCGGCAGTTCCTCTCGCTCGTCGAGCAGAAGAATTGGGCGGAAAGCTATGCCGCCACCGGCAGCGCCTTCCGCCAGCTCAACACGCTGCAGGTGTGGTCCGACGTGTCTGAACAGGTGCATGCCCGCTATGGCAAGGCGGTGTCGCGCACGCTGCTGAGCCAGGAGAACCTCCCCGCCCCGCCCGCCGGCTACGAGGTGGTGAAGTTCCGCACCGTCTATGCCAACAAGGCCGAAGCGGTCGAGACAGTCACGCTGGACAAGGAAGCCGGACGCTGGGTCGTGGTGGGCATCACCATCGGCTGACGATCATTCGGCCGCGATCACGCGCTGCGGCAGTCGCGACGTCCGCGCCGCCATGGCCAGCGTCTGCTGATCAAGTGTCCTGAGAAAGGCCTGCGTGGCCTGATGGAGCATGCCCGTCAGGCCGCAATGGCTCTTGAGGATGCAACCGTCGCAATCGGCGAGCTGGATGCACGGTTCGGTGAGCCGGACCACCTCGCCCAGAGTAATGGTCTCCGCTTCCCGACCCAGCCGGAAGCCGCCCGACCTGCCCCGCACCGTCGCCAGCAGCCCAGCCTGCGCGAGCTGGTTGACCACCTTCATCGCGTTGTTGCGCGGAATGCCGTGATCGGCGGCCACGTCGGCGATCGACAGAAGCCCGCCGCCGTCGCGCTCCACCAAAGCGGCATGAAGCAGGATGCGCAGGGCATAATCGGTATGCGCGGTCAGCCGCATCTCAGTTCACCTCAACATACATGCTTTCTACTTGCATGATTTTTGATGCCGCGTATAGATGCATCCACAACGCATCTTATCGGGAGGAATCATCATGGCCGAACCACTCACGGAAAACACCATTGCCATCGTCAAGAGCACGGCCCCGCTGCTCAAGAGGCATGGGCTCGCGATCACCAGCCGCATGTACGAGCGCCTGTTCGTGAACGCCGAGGTGAAGCAGATGTTCGATCAGGCCGCGCAGGAATCGGGCGAGCAGCCGCGGCGCCTTGCCGCCGCGATCCTGGGCTATGCCGAGAATGTCGACAAGCTGCAGAACCTCACCCCCGTCGTCCAGCGCATGGTCGCGCGGCATGTCGAATGCGGCGTCAAGGCCGAGCATTACCCTTATGTCGCCGAAGCGCTGCTGCCCGCGATCCGCGACGTGATCGGCGAAGGCGCGACCGACGAGGTGCTCGCCGCCTGGGGCGAGGCCTATTGGTTCCTCGCCGACATCCTGATCGGCAAGGAAGCGGCATTGTACGAGGAAATCGCCGCCTGATGCGAAACGGGGCGGTTCGCGCCGCCCCGTCCCCGATCAGAAATGCAGCGCCCGCCCATAGGCGCTGAGCACGCCCTCGTGCATCATCTCGCTCAGCGTCGGGTGCGCGAAGACGGTGTGCATCAGGTCTTCCTCGGTCGTCTCGAGCTGGCGCGCGATGACATAGCCCTGGATCAGCTCGGTCACTTCCGCGCCGATCATGTGCGCGCCGAGCAGTTCGCCGGTCTTCGCGTCGAACACGGTCTTGATGAAGCCCTCGGCTTCGCCCAGCGCGATCGCCTTGCCGTTGCCGATGAACGGGAAGTTGCCGACCTTGACCTCGTGCCCGGCCTCCTTGGCCTTGGCTTCGGTCAGGCCGACACTGGCGACCTGCGGGCGCGAATAGGTGCAGCCCGGAATGTTCCAGGTCTCGAACGGGTGCGGGTTCTTGCCCGCGATATGCTCGACCGCGACGACACCCTCATGGCTCGCCTTGTGCGCCAGCCAAGGCGGACCGGTGACATCGCCGATCGCGCGGATGCCGGGCACGTTGGTCTGGCCGAAGCCGTCGACGACGATATGCCCGCGGTTCGTCTCGACGCCCAGCGCCTCCAGCCCGATATCCTCGGTGTTGGGCACGATGCCGATCGCGACGATCGCGTGGCTGAAGCTGTGCTCCTCGCTCTTGCCGTCCTTGGTCTTGATCTTGGCCTTCACGCCCTTGCCGTCGCTGGTCAGCGCCTCGACACCCGCGCCGGTCAGGATCGTCATGCCCTGCTTCTTCAATGCCTTTTCCATGAACGCGCTGACATCGGCATCCTCGACCGGCAGGATGCGGTCGAGCATTTCGACGATGGTCACGTCCGCGCCCATGTCGCTGTAGAAGCTGGCAAACTCGACGCCGATCGCGCCCGATCCGATCACCAGCAGCTTGCTCGGCATTTCGGTCGGGGTCATCGCGTGGCGATAGGTCCAGATCTTCTTGCCATCGGCCTTGGCGAACGGCAGGTCGCGCGCACGCGCGCCGGTGGCGACGATGATCTCCTTGGCCTCCAGCTCGCGCACCTGGTCGCCCTGGGTCACGGTCATCTTGCCCTTGCCCGTCAGCTTGCCGGTGCCTTCGACAACGGTGATCTTGTTCTTCTTCATCAGGCCCTTGACGCCGGCGTTGAGCTGGCCCGAGACCGCGCGGCTGCGCGCGACGATCTTCTCCAGCTCGAAGCCCACCTTCTCGGCGGTCAGTCCGTAATTGCCGGCATGGCTCATGTAATGGAAGATTTCGGAGGTGCGCAGCAGCGCCTTGGTGGGGATGCAGCCCCAGTTGAGGCAGATGCCGCCCAGCCGCTCGCGCTCGACGATCGCGGTCTTGAGGCCGAGCTGCGCCGCGCGGATCGCGGAGACATAGCCACCCGGGCCGGAGCCCAGCACGATGAGGTCGAAACTTTCAGCCATGGGCGGTCTCTTTCTTTCCGGTTTTCAGATCGACGATGCGCCCGCGGACGGGCCATCGGAGGGGGAGGAAGACAATTTGGCGCCGCGCTTCATCAGGTCGAGATTGCACAGCATCCACACGATACCGGCGGCGGTTGCGGGGGCATAAGCCAGCTCGGCATAGGCGACCACTTCGGTGAGGAACAACACGAGCAGGAACCCGCTCTCCGCCGCGACACCCAGCAGCAACGGCACGCGCAGCCATGTCGGCGCGCGGCTGCGATCGAGCACATAGGCGACGCCGGTCATGCACAGCAGCACGACGAACACCATGATGAAGGTATAATAGGCATCCTCGGTGCCGACAAACATGTCGCTGAGGTCTGCCGATCCTTCCTGGAACAACGTGAACACGAACCGGCTGGCGAGCGTCGCGATGCAGGTGGGCAGCAGCAGACGGCGGAAGAGGAAGGTGAGCATGGTCATGCGCTTGCCCCTGTCGCATCGCTCAAGGAGCCCCTCTCCCCTCGCGGGAGAGGGGTTGGGGAGAGGGGGCCTGCGCCAACCTCAAACCCGTCAAGCGCCGCCAAAATCATCGCGCTGACACCTTCGTCATTTGTCAGGATGTCGTAATTCATGAAGCGCATCAGCTGAAATCCCTGACTTTGCAAATAGGCATCGCGCATGCGATCATGCTCGCTATCCACATGCTGCGATCCATCGGCTTCGACGATGAGCCTGTGGGAGAAACACACAAAGTCCGCAATATAGCGATCGATCGGAACCTGGCGCTTGAACTTGTAACCGGAGAGGCGCTTCCCGCGCAGGACCTGCCACAGCCTGAGTTCTGCGTCCGTCGGCTCGCTGCGCATCATCTTCGCTCGGGTGCGAAGAAACTCGCGTTTGCCATTCTCGGACGTTTCTCGCATGCCCCCTCTCCCCAA
>AYSC01000048.1 GCA_000503195.1 Blastomonas sp. CACIA14H2 | reverse complement strand
TCCCGCGTTCGCGGGAATGACGAGGGTGGGTCTTGCGCCTACAGCCGCGTGCGCAGCGACCACAGTTCCGGAAAGGCGCGCTTGGCCAAGGTGGTATGCAGATAGGCCGCGCCGGCCGTGCCGCCGGTGCCCCGCTTCATGCCGATGATCCGTTCGACCGTCAGCACATGCTTGTGCCGCCAGGCCGCCATCGCATCGTCGAGATCGACCAGCTTTTCGGCGAGCTGGTACAGGTCCCAATAGCGCTCGGGCTGGCGATAGACCTGCAGGAAGGCATCCTCCACCGCCGGATCGGGAGAATGCGGCTGGGCAAAATCGCGCGTCAGGAGCGTTTCGGGGATCGCAAAGCCGGCGCGGGCCAGCGCGCCGATCGCATTGTCCCACAGGCTGGGCGCGGCGAGCGCCTGCTGCATGGCGTCCAGCGCCTCCGGGCGGTCCTGCTGAAATTTGAGGAACGCGCCGTCCTTCAGCCCGAGCAGATATTCGACGGTGCGGAACTGGTCCGACTGGAAACCCGAACTCGGCCCGAGCACGCCGCGAAAGCGCGAATAGTCACTCGGGGTCATGGTCGAGAGGATGTCCCAGCTCAGCGTCATCACCGCCTGGATCCGGCTGACCCGCGCAAGACCCTTATAGGCAGGGATCAGCGCACCCGACGCGATCTGCGCATTGGCCAGCTGCAGCTCGCGAATGATCTGCTTGAGCCACAGTTCCTTGGTCTGGTGGATGATGATGAACAGCATCTCGTCATCTTCGGACGAGATCGGCGTCTGGCAGTCCAGCAGCGAATCGAGCGCGAGATAGCGCGCATAGGTCATCGGCGGATCAAGCGGGGTGTCGGTCATGCCCTGCGTCATAGCGGCATGGCGGGCAAAGCGGAACCGTTCAGCGGTCGCTTGCCGCTGCCGGCGCCTCGGCCTGCGGCTGAGTTGCCGCGTCGGGATTGGCCTGGCGCTCGTCGAGCATCTCGGCGGCCTCGTCGAGCGCGCGCGCCTCGCCCACGGTCACGCCGCCCTGGCCCGGATCGTTTTCCGCCGGCCCGCAGGACGACAGCGCAAACGACAAGGCCGCCAGCGCCGAAGCGCTGACGGCCCGTGTCTTGCTCACGCTTCCGAAGAAGCGAGCCATTACTTCTTGGCAGCTTCGCCAGCGGCAGCAGTAGCTTCCTTGGCAGCATCCTTGGCTTCGCCAGCAGCGGCAGCAGCCTTGTCGGCGCCAGCTTCGGCAGCGTCGACAGCGCCTTCAGCAGCAGCTTCGGTGGCTTCGCCAGCAGCTTCGGTGGCTTCGGCAGCGGCGTCGCCAGCAGCTTCGGCAGCTTCCATGCCGGCGTCGGCAGCTTCTTCAGCGGTCGCTTCGGCGGTGGCAGCTTCTTCGGTCTTTTCTGCGCCGCAAGCAGCCAGAGCCAGCGAGAGTGCGGCAACCGATGCGATCGAAATAATGCTCTTCATCTTGAACTTCCGTCCTTGTCTAAATGGCTGATATCAGCCCAAAAGGAGTTAAACACGTCACAACCGTGCCGACAAGCTTCAGCCTAGCCCCCACTGTCGGACGCGCGCATTTAGCGCCGAAATTCTGCCTTTGCAATCTTTTTGGTTGGGATTGCCGATGGGGCGTGAGCAGGCTCTGTTTTGGCGGCCGGGCAGCCGTCGGACCAGACAACCGCCAAGCCGCATTGACCACATATAAAGATTTCTTTATATGACCCTCCATGGACATGGGAACCCTCTTCCGGGCACTGGCCGACGATAGCCGGCTGCGCATCATGCTGCTGCTGCAGCTGATGGAGCTGTCGGTGGGCGAACTGGCGCAGGTGCTCGACCAGAGCCAGCCGCGCGTGTCGCGCCACATCCGCATCCTGGCGGAGGCTGGCCTGGCCGAACGGCACAAGGAAGGCAGCTGGGTCTTCCTGCGCCCCGCCCTGCCACGCCGCGACCATCCGGCCGCGCGGCTGCTCGATGCGTTTCTGCGCCGCGAGGACGCGGTGGGCGAGGCGCTGGCGGCGCAGCATGCCAGCGACCGTCAGCAGCTGAGCGCGATTCGCGCCGTGCGCGATCAGCGCGCGGCGGATTTCTTCGCGCAGCACGCCGGCCAATGGGATGCGATCCGCTCGCTCTATGTGCCCGAGGCCGAGGTCGAGGCCGCACTGGCCGCCATGATCGACGACCGCCCGCTCGGCCGGCTGCTCGATATCGGCACCGGCACCGGGCGGATGATCGAACTGTTCGGCCCCACCGCCGACCACAGCACCGCCGTCGACCGCAGCCCGGAAATGCTGCGTCTGGCGCGCGCCAAGCTGCAGCATATGCAGGGCGGTTCGGTCGATCTGATCCAGGGCGATTTTTACGCGCTGCCGCTGGCCGATGCCGCGGCCGACACGATCCTGCTGCACCAGGTGCTGCATTATGCCCAGAACCCGCAGGCCGTGCTCGACGAGGCTTGCCGGGTTGCGGCGCCCGGCGCGCGCATCGCGATCGTCGATTTCGCGGCGCATGCGCTCGAGGAGCTGCGCGAACGCGACGCGCATGCGCGTCTCGGGTTCAGCGACGAGGCCATGGCGGCGCTGCTGGGCCATGCCGGCTTTGCGCTGGCCGACACGCGCAGCCTTTCCGGCGGAACGCTGACCGTGAAGATCTGGCTCGGCCGGCATCATGGCGAGCCGGCCCGCATCCACCATCGTGATCGAACACAAGAAACGCCCAGAAAGGCTGCTGCATGACCCTCTCTCTCAAACAACTGGCCGAAGCGCGCGAAGCGCTGGGCACGCCGCTGTTCGCGGGGCTGGCCGGGGATGTCGAGGTGAGCTTCGAATTCTTCCCGCCCAAGACCGAGAAGATGGAAGCGACCTTGTGGGACACGCTGACCACGCTTGCCCCGCTCGGCCCCAAATTCGTCTCGGTCACCTATGGCGCGGGCGGATCGACCCGCGAGCGCACCCACGCCACCGTCGCGCGCATCGCCGCCGAAACCGCGATCCCCGCTGCGGCGCACCTGACCTGTGTCGATGCCAGTCGCGACGAGATCGACGCGATCGCGCAAAGCTATTGGGATGCGGGCGTGCGCCACATCGTCGCGCTGCGCGGTGACCCGCCGCGCATGGGCGAGAAGTTCGTCGCGCATCCGCAGGGCTATGCCAATGCGGCCGATCTGGTAAAGGGCCTGAAGCAGGTGGCGCCGTTCGAGATCTCGGTCGCGGCCTATCCCGAAACGCACCCCGATGCCGATTGCGCCGATAGCGATATCGACAATCTCAAGCGCAAGCTCGATGCCGGGGCCGACCAGGCGATCACCCAGTTCTTCTTCTCGCCCGAAGCGTTCTTCCGGTTCCGCGACGCCTACACCAAGGCCGGCATCACTGCGCCGATCCTGCCGGGCATCCTGCCGGTGAGCAACGTCGCCACCACGCGCAAGATTGCCGGGTCCTGCGGTACCGAAATCCCGCAATGGATGAACGATCTGTTCGAAGGGCTGGACGATCACCCGACCACGCGCCAGCTGGTCGCCGCTACGGTCGCGGCCGAAATGTGCCGCCGCCTCTATTCGGGCGGCGTGCGCCACTTCCATTTCTACACCCTCAACCGCGCCGAGCTCAGCTTTGCGATCTGCCATCTGCTGGGCCTTCGTGCCCCGAAGGTCGCCGCCGCCCCGGTGCTTCAGGAGAATGCCGCGTGACTCCGTCAGAAAAGCTCAAGTCCATCGCCGCGCAGCGCATCATGATGCTCGACGGCGGCTATGGCACGCAAATCCAGGCGCACCGGCTGGAAGAAGCCGATTTTCGCGGTGGTCGCGAATTCACCCACGACCAGAAGGGCAATAACGACATTCTGGCGCTGACCTGCCCATCGGTCATCGCCGGCATCCACCGCGCCTATCTCGACGCCGGGTCGGACATCATCGAGACCAACACCTTCAGCGCCAACCGCATCAGCCAGGCCGATTATGGCGCCGAGCACCTGGTGCGCGAGATCAACGTCGAATCCGCCCGCGTCGCGCGCGAGGAAGCCGATGCGGCCGAGGCCCGCGACGGCAAGCCGCGCTTCGTCGCTGGCGCGATCGGTCCGACCAACAAGACGCTCTCGCTCTCGCCCGACGTCAACGATCCGGGCTATCGCGAGGTCGATTTCGACACGATGCGCGACGTGTACCGCGAACAGTGCGATGCGCTGGTCGAGGGCGGGGTCGATTTCATCCTGATCGAGACGATCTTCGACACGCTCAACGCCAAGGCCGCCGCCATGGCCGCGCGCGATGCGGCGGAAGCCGCGGGCCGCGAGGTGCCGATCATGCT
This sequence comes from Blastomonas sp. CACIA14H2, assembly GCA_000503195.1. Lineage (GTDB taxonomy): Bacteria > Pseudomonadota > Alphaproteobacteria > Sphingomonadales > Sphingomonadaceae > Blastomonas. The sequence goes on along the minus strand of AYSC01000048.1, from coordinate 22,251 downwards.
CAGCATGACCATCACCGACATGGCCGGGCGCAATCTTTCGGGCCATACGGTCGAGGCGTTCTGGCATGCGGTGCGGCACATCAAGCCACTCACCGTCGGCCTCAACTGCTCGTTCGGTGCGGACCTGCTGCGCCCGCATCTCGCCGCGCTGGCGCGTCAGGCCGACACGCTGATCATGGCCTATCCCAATGCCGGGCTGCCCAATGACCTGGGTCAGTATGACGAGCTGCCCGAGCACACCGCCAGCCTGATCGGCCAGTGGCTGGACGACGGGCTGATCAACATCGTCGGCGGTTGCTGCGGCACCACGCCGGGCCATATCGGCGCGATCGCGCGCGCCGTCGCCAGCGCCCCGCCGCGTTCCATCCCGACGGTGCCGGTCCAGACGCGCCTGTCGGGTCTGGAACCCTTCACCATGGCGGCTTGACGATCGTTTCTCCCCTCCCGCGCGCGGGAGGGGCAGATCGCGCCAAAGGCGCGATCGGGGTGGGACTGAAACCGCCCGAGATACTGTAACCGCGCCACCCCCTACCCCCTCCCGCACGCGGGAGGGGAGAGAATTGAGAAAAAATGACCCAGTCCACTGCCCAGTTCGTCAATATCGGCGAGCGCACCAACGTTACCGGATCGGCCAGGTTCAAGAAGCTGATCATGGAAGACCGCTATGAAGAGGCGGTCGAGGTCGCGCGCCAGCAGGTCGAGAACGGCGCGCAGATCATCGACATCAACATGGACGAAGGCCTGCTCGACGCGCATGCCGCGATGACGCGCTATCTCAAGCTGATCGCCGCCGAACCCGATATCGCGCGCGTGCCGTTCATGATCGATTCGTCCAAATGGTCGGTGATCGAGGCGGGGCTGAAATGCGTTTCGGGCAAGCCGATCGTCAATTCGATCAGCATGAAGGAAGGCGAGGAGGAATTCCTCAAGCACGCGCGCATCTGCATGGACTATGGCGCGGCGGTCGTGGTCATGGCGTTCGACGAGGTCGGCCAGGCCGACACCAAGGACCGCAAGGTCGAGATCTGCGAGCGCGCCTACAGGCTGCTCACCGGAATCGGCTTTCCGCCCGAGGACATCATCTTCGACCCCAATATCTTTGCGGTCGCCACCGGCATCGACGAGCATCGCCGCTATGCGATCGACTTTATCGAGGCGTGCCGCGAGATCAAGCAGCGCTGCCCGCACGTACATATCTCGGGCGGCGTCTCCAACCTGTCGTTCAGCTTCCGCGGCAACGAGCCGGTGCGCCGCGCGATGCACAGCGTGTTCCTGTACCACGCGATCAAGGCGGGCATGGACATGGGCATCGTCAATGCCGGCCAGCTCGACATCTATGACGATATCGACCCCGTGCTGCGCGAAGCGTGCGAGGACGTGATCTGGGACCGCACCGAGGACGCGACCGAAAAGCTGATCACGCTCGCCGAGACCTTCCGCGGCAAGGACGAGAAGGCCGAGAAGGAAGCCGCCGAATGGCGTAGCTGGCCGGTGGTCAAGCGGCTCGAGCACGCGTTGGTCAAGGGCATCGATGCGCATATCGTCGAGGATACCGAGGAAGCCCGGCTCGCCGCCGCGCGCCCGATCGAGGTGATCGAAGGCCCGCTGATGGACGGCATGAACGTCGTCGGCGACCTGTTCGGCGAGGGCAAGATGTTCCTGCCGCAGGTGGTGAAATCGGCGCGCGTGATGAAAAAGGCGGTCGCGCACCTCTTCCCCTATATCGAGGCCGAGAAGGACCCCAATGCCAAGGGCAAGGGCCGGATCATCATGGCGACGGTGAAGGGCGATGTGCACGATATCGGCAAGAACATCGTCGGCGTGGTGCTGCAGTGCAACGGCTATGAGGTCGTCGATCTGGGCGTGATGGTGCCCTGGCACGACATCCTCAAGGCCGCGAACGACAACCAGGCGGATATCATCGGGCTGTCGGGCCTGATCACCCCCTCGCTCGACGAGATGGTGACCGTGGCCGAGGAAATGCAGAAGGCCGGGATGCGCATCCCGCTGCTGATCGGCGGCGCGACCACCTCCAAGGTGCACACCGCTTTGCGCATCGCACCCGCCTATGAAGGCCCGGTGGTGCACGTGCTCGACGCCAGCCGCGCGGTCGGCGTCGCCTCCAACCTGGTCAGCGGCACGCTCGCCGAGCCGTTCATCGCCAAGGTGGCCGAGGAATATGAAGCGGTACGCCTCGCGCGTGCGAACAAGGGCCAGAACGACCTGTCGCCGATCGATGTCGCGCGCGCCAATGCGTTCGTCGCCGACATGAGCCAGAAGCCGCCCGCCCCGGTGCAGCCGGGAAGCCACGTGTTCGAGGACTGGGACCTGGCGGACCTGCGCGAATGCATCGACTGGACGCCCTTCTTCCGCGCCTGGGAGCTGGCGGGCAATTTCCCCGCGATCCTAAAGGACGAAATCGTCGGCGAGAGCGCGACCTCGCTGTTTGCCGATGCCAATGCGATGCTCGACCGGATCATCGAGGAAAAATGGCTCACCGCCAAGGGCGTGGTAGGCCTGTGGCCGTGCCAGCGCGACGGCGATGACGTGTTCATCCATGCCGATGGCCAGGAAATCCGCATGCCCTTCCTGCGCCAGCAGATCGCCAAGCGCGAGGGCCGCGCGAACATGTGCCTGGCCGATTTCATCGATCCGGCGGGCGACTGGATCGGCGGCTTCGCGGTGACCGCAGGCCATGGCATCGAGGAGCATCTGGCGCGCTTCAAGGCGGCGCACGACGATTATAACGACATCCTGCTGAAAGCGCTCGCTGACCGCCTGGCCGAAGCCTTTGCTGAACGGCTGCATCAATATGTCCGCACCACCCTGTGGGGCTATGCGGCGGGCGAGCAGCTGACCAACGAGGCGCTGATCAAGGAACAGTATCGCGGCATCCGCCCCGCGCCGGGCTATCCCGCCTGTCCCGATCACAGCCATAAGCCGGTCTTGTTCGACCTGCTCAAGGCGACCGACGCCACCGGCATCACGCTGACCGAGAGCTTCGCGATGCTGCCCACCGCGGCGGTGAGCGGCTTCTATTTCGGGCACCCCGAAAGCGCCTATTTCGGCGTCGCGCGGATCGGCGAGGACCAGCTTGCCGACTATGCCGAGCGGCGCGGGGTCGATCTCGACACCGCGCGGCGCTGGCTACGTCCCAATCTGGATTGATCGCAAGCGATTGACTCTGGACCGCTAAACCGCAAACTCCCACCGCAAGCCCGGCTGCGAAGGGTTTGCGGGAGGGGCATCGGCGCGTGACACCGTCTGAACTCAGCGCATATTTCTTCGTGCAGATGGCGCTGATCATCGGCACCTGCCGGCTTGTCGGCTATGCGGTGCGGCGCTGGCTCGGCCAGCCCCAGGTGGTGGGCGAGATGATGGCGGGCGTGCTGCTCGGCCCGTCGCTGTTCGGCTATGTCCTGCCCGATCTGCAGGCCGCGCTGTTCCCGCCCGAGACCAAGAACGTGCTCTTCGTCTGCGCGCAGCTCGGCGTGGGGCTGTACATGTTCCTCGTGGGCCTGGGCTTCCGCTCCGACCATTTCCGCGCACAGATCGGCAGCGCGGCGGCGGTCTCGTTCACCGGCATGGCGGTGCCGTTCATCGTCGCGATCCTGCTTGCCCCCCGGTTGCAGAATGTCCCCGGCCTGTTCGCCAGCGACGTCAACCAGTTCCAGGCAACATTGTTCCTGGGCGCGTGCATCGCGATCACCGCCTTTCCGATGCTCGCGCGGATCATCCACGAGCGCGGGCTGACCGACACAAAGCTCGGCAGCCTCACCCTGTCCGCCGGCGCGATCGACGATGCCGCCGCCTGGACGGTGCTGGCGATCGTGCTCGCAAGCTTCGGCGACGGGCCGGGCGTCGCGATCAAGGCGATCGTCGGCGGGGCGAGCTTTGCCGCGTTCATGCTGATCTTCGGCCGCAGGCTGCTCGCGCCGCTGGGCCGCATCACCGAGCGCAACGGCAAGGTCACGCATTCGATGCTGGCCGCCGTGCTGGTGCTGTTCATGCTTGCCGCCTTTGCCATGGACTATATCGGCATTCACGCGGTGCTGGGCGGCTTTCTGCTCGGCATCTGCATGCCGCGCGGGCTGCTGTCGAACGAATTGCAGCGCCAGCTCGAGCCGATCATCATGGTGCTGCTCATCCCGATGTTCTTCACCTATTCGGGCCTCAACACGCAGCTGACCGTGGTCAACAATGCCGAGCTGTTCGCGATTGCCATGGGCATTCTCGCGGCGTCGATCCTCGCCAAGGGCGTTGCCTGCTACGCCGCCGCGCGGATCACGGGCCAGGACAATGCCACCGCGATGGCGATCGGCGCGCTGATGAACGCGCGCGGGATGATGGAGTTGATCATCATCAATATCGGCCTCCAGCGCGGCATCATCGGCCCGGCCCTGTTCTCGATGCTGGTGATCATGGCGATCGTCACCACCTTCATGGCCTCGCCGCTGTTCGACCTGGTCTATGGCCGCAGGCACAAGACGGGCGCGGAGCCGGTAACCGAAGACCCCGCGCCTGTGCCGTGACGGGACGGCACCCGTGTTAACCCTCTAAAATCCGGCATTTCCCAGCGAGCATGGTATGACATTGGGCATGACCACGCTTCGCATCATCCTTGTCGCCGCGCTGGCCCTGATCAGTGCCCTGCCCCTGTTCGCGCAGCAGCAGCGTCCCATGCCCTATCGCATCGCCGAGACCGGCAAGACCTATCGCTCGCTCTCCGATGCGGTGAACAGGATCGGCGGTGGCACCGGCACGATCGAGGTCGCGCCCGGTATCTGGCGCGACTGCGCGGTGCAGGAAGCGGGCCAGATAACCTATCGCGCAGTCACGCCGGGCACCGCGATCCTTGACGGCGGCGTGTGCGAGGACAAGGCGACGCTGGTGCTGCGCGGCCGCAGCGCGCGCGTCGAGGGGCTGATCTTCCAGAACATCGCGGTGCGCGACGAGAATGGGGCAGGGATAAGGCTCGAGCGCGGCGACCTTGCGGTCTTCAACAGCCTGTTCCGCAACAGCCAGCAGGGCATCCTGACCGGCGCGGATCGCAACGGCCGGATCGTCATCGACAAGTCGAGCTTCTCGGGGCTCGGCCTGTGCGCATCGGACTGCGCGCATTCGATCTATATCGGCGATTACGGATCGCTCACTGTCACCCGCTCGCGCTTCGAGAAGGGCCAAGGCGGCCATTACGTTAAGAGCCGGGCGGGCCAGGTCTCGATCACCGATTCGAGCTTCGACGACAGCCAGGGCAATGGCAGCAACTACATGATCGACCTGCCTGGCGGCGCGAGCGGCGAGATCACCCGCAACATCTTCGTCCAGGGCCAGAACAAGGAAAACTGGTCCGCCTTCATCGCGGTGGCCGCCGAGGGCCGCGCGTACAGTTCGGCAGGCCTGCAGATCCATGGCAATGACGCCAGCCTCGCCCCCGGCGTCGAGCGCGCCACCTGGTTCGTCGCCAACTGGAGCCGCGACCGCATCCCGCTCGGCGAGAACCGGCTGGGCCGCGGATTGAGCGCTTACGACCAGCGGTAACCGCGCGGCTCTGCCAAGCGAAACGCTCGCCGAACGGTCATTGGTTTTGGCCTGCAAACCCTCTACATGGCGGCGATGATGTTGGCTGTTTTCCGGACCCTTCTGAGCGTCTTCCTGCTGGGCCTGGCCCTGCCCGCCAGCGCGCAGCCGCTCCAGCGCGGACCCAATAATATCGCCGCAGCCTTGGTCGCCGAAAGCGCCGCACCTGCCCCCGGCAGCACGGTCGATCTCGCCTTTGCCATGACGCCGAAGGCTGGCTGGCACGGATACTGGGAAAATCCGGGCGACGCGGGGCTGGGCATGACGCTCGAATGGTCCTTGCCCAGGGGCGTGACCGTTGGTCCCTTGCGCTATCCCGTACCGCAGACGCTGATCATCGCCGGGTTGATGAACCATGTCTACGAAGGCCCCTATGCGCCGCTGGTCGCGCTGAGGCTCGATCCCGCGCTCGCCCCCGGCACGGTGCTGCCGATCCGCGTCAAGGCCGATTGGCTGGCGTGCACCGACGAGATCTGCGTGCCCGAAAGCGCGACGCTGACCACCCGCCTGACCGTGGGCCAGGGCGGCATCGACAAGGCCGCGCGCGCCCGCTTCGACGCGTGGCGGCAGCGATTGCCCGCGCCGCTCGGGTCCGAGGCGACCTTTGCGCGCGACGGCAAGCTGCTGCGCATCGCCATACCCTTCCCCGCTGCCGGCGCGATCGACGCCCCGCATTTCTTCGCGCGCACCGACAAGGCGCTCCGCTACGGCGCGCCACAGGCCTTCTTTCGCGATGGCGACCGGCTGATCGTCGAGACCGAGGTTGCGGGCAGCGACGCTGCGGAAATCGGCGGCGTGCTTCGCATCGGCGAGAATCTGGGGCTCGATCTGGTGGCCAGGCCTGGCGCCGTGGCCCCCGGTGGCACGTGGATCGACACTGCATCCGCCGCAGCGCCTGTGCAGGGCGATATGCTCGTTCTTCTCGCCACCGCACTGGGCGGCGCGCTGCTCGGCGGGCTGCTGCTCAACATCATGCCCTGCGTCTTCCCGATCCTCAGCCTCAAGGCGATCAGCCTCGCCAAGGCGGGCGGCGACGAGCGTGCGGCGCGGCGCGATGCTTTGGCCTATACCGCAGGGATCGTGCTGGTGTGCCTGGGGCTGGGCGGGCTGCTGCTCGCGCTCCGCGCAGGCGGAGAGCAGATCGGCTGGGCGTTCCAGCTGCAGGACCCGCGCATCATCCTGGCGCTGCTGCTGCTGTTCACCGCCATAGCGTTCAACCTGGCCGGACTGTTCGAGTTCGCCACCGTGTCGGCGGGTGGCAGCCTGACGCAGAAACAGGGCGCGGCGGGATCGTTCTGGACCGGCGCGCTCGCCGCGTTCGTGGCAACGCCGTGCACCGGGCCGTTCATGGTTGCCGCGATGGGTACCGCGCTGGTGCTGCCCTGGCCCGCCGCGCTGCTGGTCTTTGCCGGGCTGGGCCTGGGCCTGGCCCTACCCTTTCTGGCGATCGGTTTCATCCCCGCGCTCCGCCGGATGATGCCGCGTCCGGGCGCCTGGATGGGGACGTTTCGCCGGATCATGGCGGTGCCGATGTTCTTGACGGCCCTGGCCCTGGTCTGGCTGCTCGGCCAGCAGACCGGCAATAATGGCGTTCTTTTCGGTCTCGCCGCCGCGATGGCGCTGGCGCTGCTGCTCTGGTGGCTGGGCGTGCGGCAGAGCGCTGGCAAGAGCGGGTGGATCACACTCGCCCCCTCGCTGGCGGTAACGGTCGCGGCGATCGTGGCGCTGCCGATCGATGCCGCGCCGTCCGCCTCAGCCCGCGCAGCGAGCGCGACGCTTCCCACCCAGCCGTTCAGCGAAGCGAAGCTCGCCGAATTGCGCGCCGCCAACAAACCCGTCTTTGCCTATTTCACCGCCGACTGGTGCATCACGTGCAAGGCGAACGAGGCCGCCGCGATCCAGCGCGAGGCGACCGCAGCGGCGTTCAGGAAAGCGGGCGTCGTGGTGCTCGAGGGCGACTGGACCCGGCGCGATGCCGAGATCAGCCGCTATCTCGAAGCGCAGGGCCGCTCGGGCGTGCCGCTCTATGTCTGGTATGCGCCGGGCCAGGAGCCGGTGATCCTGCCGCAGGTGCTCACCGTCGATACGCTGACCGCGCTGCCCGGTTGAAACAGCGCGTTATTCGCCCGCGCGCGCCAGCACTTCGGGCAGATACTGTTCGCCCAGCGTGCCGCAATTGTCGGCCAGCCCTTCGAGATCCTTGGCCATCGCCTTGTCATCGGAGATCATCGCCACCGCAAAGACCTGCGCCTGCTCCTCGAGCGCCTTTTCCGCTTTGGCGCTGTCGCCGCCCGGTGCCAGCAGCACCGCGCCGGTCATGAACGCGGTCGCGAGTTCGGTCGCCTCGCCGCTGGTCTTCTTGTCGTCCTCGGTCACCGCCGCTGCGGCGGAAAAGAACGCGGCGCAGCTCAGCAGCGAATCATAGCCGTCCTTGTCGGACAAGGTCTGGGCATGCGCCGGGGCAGCCAGCGCGCCAAGGGCGGCGGCACCGGCAAGGAGGCGGGACAGATAACGAGTAACCATGCAGGACGTCCGATCAGTCTTGCCCCGCCGGAATGCACGGGGCCACGGTGCGACCCGCTGAACCGATGCGTGCCGCGTTTCGGCGGCAATGGCAAGAGGGTCAGGCGGCGCGCTGGACGATGCGATCGAGTTCGGCGCCTTCGAGGCGTAGAACTTCTTCCAGATCCCAATGGTTCTGCAGGCGCAGGAAAAATCCGTCGGACATACCGAAATAGCGCGCCAGGCGCAGATCGATCCGCGCATCGACATCCTTGCGACGGTCCATGATCGCGATGAGTTCGTCCGCAGAAATGCCAGAACCGGCGGCCACCTCATCGACCGGAATTTCGCTGCCAATCAGGAAATCCTCGCGCAGGATATCGCCGGCATGGACGTTATCCAGCCGCTCATCATCCTCGGTGATAGTCCTCGATCCGGACATTGTGCGCGTTCCCGTCAAGCAGCGTCGCGCGTGACCGTCAGGCGTAACCCCAGCGCTGAAAGTACAGCCAAAAGAGTTTCCAAGGTCGGATTACCGTTTTCTGACAGCGCAGTGTAGAGCGCCTGTCGGCCCAGGCCGGTGCGGCGGGCAATCTCGGTCATGCCTTTGGAACGGGCGACATGGCCAAGCGCGCGCGCAATATGCGCGGCATCGTTGCCCTCCATGGCGGCTTCCAGAAAGAAGACAACATCATCCTCTGTGTTCAGAAATTCGGCGGGATCAAAGGGGGTTATGTCCGCCATCCTGCTTCAACTCCATCGCCATACGCTTTGCCTGAGGGATATCCCGTTTCTGGCTAGATTTGTCTCCGCCCAGCAACAGAGTGATCAGACGACCGCCCTGCTGCACGAAATAGACCCGATAGGCATCAGACCGCAACTCAAAGACACCTCCGCCGACGGATTTCCAATCCCCCTTGTTACCGTCCGAAAGGCGGTCAAAGCGATCGATGAGCTTGGCTCGACCTCGAGCGTCCTTCAAATGGATAAGCCACTCAATAACCTTTCTATGAGCAGCCACCTCAAAGACCTGTCCTTTATACAGGACAGATAGGGTTTTGTCAATCGATCCATCGTCAGGCCTGGTCATCGGTGTTTCTCCGTAAAGCCAAGCTTATGCGTCATCCCTGATGGTGTCGCCATTGGGCTTTTTCAGCGCCCAAAACCCCTCAAAACTTCCGTTGCGTTTTCCCGTAACGCATTTTCCGCGTCCCCGGCTTGCCCTCGGTTGCCCGGCCCCTGGGCGCGGCGACGCGCTGTTCCACTGGCAGCCCCAGCTCTTCCGCCTCCAGCTTGCGGATTTCGTCGCGCAGGCGCCCTGCCTCCTCGAATTCCAGATCGGCAGCGGCGGCGCGCATCTTCTTTTCGAGGTCCTCGATATAGGCGCGCAGGTTATGGCCGACCATGTGCGGGCGGTCGTCGACGCCGGTGTCGACCAGCACGCTGTCCTTGCTCGCGACATGCGCGATGATGTCGCCGATATTGCGCTTGATCGTGGTCGGCGTGATGCCGTGCTCGGTATTGTACGCGATCTGCTTCTCGCGGCGCCGGTTGGTCTCGTTGAGCGCGCGCTCCATGCTGCCGGTGATCCGGTCGGCATAAAGGATCACGCGGCCTTCCACGTTGCGCGCCGCGCGGCCGATCGTCTGGATCAGCGAGGTTTCGGAGCGCAGGAACCCTTCCTTGTCGGCATCGAGGATCGCGACCAGCCCGCATTCGGGAATGTCGAGCCCCTCGCGCAGCAGGTTGATGCCGATCAGCACGTCATAGACACCCATGCGCAGGTCGCGGATCAGCTCGATGCGCTCGAGCGTCTCGACGTCCGAGTGCATGTAGCGGACCTTGATCCCCGCCTCGTGCATGTACTCGGTGAGATCCTCGGCCATGCGCTTGGTCAGCGTGGTGACGAGCGTGCGATAGCCGGCGGCGGCGACCTTCTTGCACTCGGCGATCAGGTCGTCGACCTGCTCCTCGACGGGCTTGATCTCGACCGGCGGGTCGATCAGGCCGGTGGGGCGGATGACCTGTTCGGCGAACACGCCGCCGGTCTGCTCCATCTCCCAAATGCCAGGCGTCGCCGAAACGCTGACCGTCTGCGGGCGCATCGCGTCCCATTCGTTGAAGCGCAGCGGGCGGTTGTCGATACAGCTGGGCAGGCGGAAGCCATATTCGGCGAGCGTCAGCTTGCGCCGGTGGTCGCCGCGCGCCATCGCGCCGATCTGCGGCACGGTCTGGTGGCTCTCGTCGATGAACAGCAGCGCGTTCTCGGGCAGATATTCGAACAGGGTCGGCGGCGGCTCGCCCGGCAGGCGCCCGGTGAGGAAGCGCGAATAGTTCTCGATGCCAGCGCAGCTGCCCGTTGCCGCGATCATCTCGAGGTCGAAATTGGTGCGCTGCTCGAGCCGCTGCGCCTCGAGCAGCCGCCCTTCGGCCTCCAGTTCCTTCAGCCGCTCGGTCAACTCGAACCGGATCGCGGCACTGGCCTGCTGCATCGTCGGGCCGGGTGTCACATAGTGCGAATTCGCATAGACGCGCACTTGCGCCAGCTTCGCGCCGGGCTTGCCGGTCAAGGGATCAAACTCGGCGATCGATTCCACCTCGTCGCCGAAGAACGAGATGCGCCAGGCGACATCCTCGTAATGCGAGGGGAAGAGTTCGAGCGTATCGCCGCGCACGCGGAAATTGCCGCGCGTGAAGCTGGCATCGTTGCGCTTGTACTGCAGCGCGACCAGCTTGCGGATCAGCTCGCGCTGGTCGACGCTCTCGCCCGCCTTGATGTCGAAGATCATCGCCGAATAGGTCTCGACCGAGCCGATACCGTAGATGCAAGAGACCGAGGCGACGATGATCACGTCGTCGCGTTCGAGCAGCGACCGGGTCGCGGAATGCCGCATCCGGTCGATCGCCTCGTTTACGCTCGATTCCTTCTCGATATAGGTGTCGCTGCGCGGCACATAGGCTTCGGGCTGGTAATAATCGTAATAGCTGACGAAATATTCGACCGCGTTTTCGGGGAAGAAACTCTTGAACTCGCCATAGAGCTGCGCGGCGAGGATCTTGTTCGGCGCCAGGATCAGCGCGGGGCGCTGCGTCTGCTCGATCACCTGCGCCATGGTGAAGGTCTTGCCCGATCCGGTGACGCCGAGCAGCACCTGGTCACGGTCCTGCGCCTTGATGCCCTCGACCAGCTCGGCAATCGCGGTCGGCTGGTCGCCCGAAGGGGTGTAATCGCTGACCAGCTTGAACCGCCGCCCGCCTTCGGCCTTTTCGGGTCGCTGCGGCTTGTGCGGCACGAACGTGCCATCGGTTTGCGGCTCTTCCAGCCCGCGTCGGATTACCAGTTCGGCCATGATGCGAGATATGCGGAGCGAGCGGCACCGGCGCAAGGGCGGGGATGCGATTGCATTGCGCGGGGTGCATCTTTAGGGTCGCGGGCCAACAAGGACATGCGGTCGCGCATCCCCGAACCCCCTATGGAGAACCCCCATGAAGATGCAGACTGTTTCGATCCTCGCCCTGCCGCTGCTCGCGCTGGCGGCCTGTAGCGGCGGCGGTGCCGACAAGGACGGCGACGGCAAGATCAGCAAGGAAGAGGTCGCCAAGGAAGCCGAATCGATCAAGTTCAGCCCCGGCGAATGGGAGAACAAGGTCGAGATCGTCGATGTGAAGTTCGACGAGAGCAAGCTGCCCCCCGAAGCCAAGGGCATGACCGGCGCGATCGTCAAGCAGATGGTCGGCCAGGTCCAGACCACCAAGAACTGCCTGACCGAGGAACAGGCGAAGAAGCCGGGCGCGGACTTCCTCGCCGGGGCCGAGAATGACGAATGCACCTACAAGAAGTTCAATCTGTCGGGCGGCAAGATCGATGCCGATATCCAGTGCAAGGGCAAGCAGGCCGGGCAGGAAGGCAATATCAAGCTGAGCGGCACTTTCACTTCGAACACCTATGACATGCAGATGGACATGGTGATGAGCTCGCCGGAGACCGGATCGATGACGATGAAGGCGAAGAACAGCGCCAAGCGCATCGGCGAATGCAAGGCCTGATCGCCGAACCCATGATGCCTGTCTCGTCACCCCCGCGCACGCGGGGGTCCCGCTTCCTGGAGCAGCTGTGGCGCAAGAGCGGGATTCCCGCGTTCGCGGGAATGACGATGCTGGTCGCCCTCGCGACGGCGGCACTCGCCACGCCCGCCCACGCGCAAGCCGACGACAATGTCCGCATCGAGCTGAAATTCGCCGCCGATCGGCTCGATCGCGGCAGGGTCACCGGCCTCGCCCATCGCCCGAGCCTGCGCGAGGCGACGCTCGACGATCCGGTGCGCATCGCCTCGATCTCCAAGCTCGCGGTGGGCGTGGCGGTGATGCGGCTGGTCGACAAGGCGGTGCTCGATCTCGACCGTGACGTGTCGCTCTATCTCGGCTGGCGCGTCGCGCATCCGCAGTTCCCGGCGCAGAAAATCACGCTTCGCCTGCTGCTGTCGCACCAGTCGGGGCTGAAGGACGACGCCGGCTATTTCATCCCGCTCGATGCCAGCCTGGCCGATCTGCTCGCCAGGCCCGAGGCCTGGGATGCCGCGCACGCGCCCGGCGCCTATTTCCGCTATGCCAATGTCAACTTCCCCGTCATCGCAGCGGTGATGGAGGCGGCGAGCGGCAAGCGCTTCGACCGGATCATGGCGGAAGAGGTGTTCGATCCGCTCGCCATCCCCGCCTGCTACAACTGGTCGGGATGCAAGCCGGGCGCGGCCAAGACCGCGATCACGCTCTACAACCCCGATGGCAGCGTGGCGCGCGACGACTGGATCGGCGCACCCGACCAGTGCGCCTATGTGCCCGCGAGCGATGGCCGCTGCGATATCGAACTCTATCCGCCCGGAAAGAACGGCTCGGCCTTCAGCCCGCAAGGCGGCATGCGCATTTCCGCCGGTGGTCTCGCGCGGCTGGGGCAGATGCTGCTGAACGGCGGCGACGGGCTGCTCACCCCGGAGTCCTTCGCCGAACTCACCCGCGCGCAATGGCGCTTCGATGGCAGCAATGGCGATGACGACCGCGGCTATTTCCAGGCCTTCGGGCTTGGCGTGCAGCGGATCGAGAAGCCCGACGGATCGGTCTGGATCGGCCATCCGGGCGAGGCCTATGGCCTGCGCGCCGGGCTCTGGGTCAACCGCGCCTCGGGCGAGGGCGTGGTGCGGATCAGCACCGGAAATGCCGAGGATTACCCGATAGGTCATTGCCTCGACACCTGTCCATGATAGGTTGCGAACTGCAACTGGCCTGAGTCGGGCCGGACAAGCAGGAGAGACATGATGATCGGATATGTCACCGTCGGGACCAACGATCTCGACAAGGCCCGCGAATTTTATGCTGCGCTAATCGGTGCGCTGGGCGGCAGCGAATTGATGCGGATGGAGGATAGCGGGTTCACTATGTATGGCACGGCATGGGACGCGCCGGGCATCGCCGTGACCCGGCCTTATGACGGCAATCCGGCAGAAGCAGGCAATGGGCACATGACCGCGCTGGTAGTGGACAGCCGCGCCAAGGTCGACATGCTGCACGCCAAGGCGCTCGAACTCGGCGGCACCTGCGAGGGCGAGCCCGGCCTGCGCGGCCCCGAGGGCGACCAGGCCTTTTACGGCGCCTATTTCCGCGACCTCGACGGCAACAAGCTTTGCGCGTTCAAGCTAGGTCCGGCGGATTGATCCCGCTGATCTTTCGCCCTGCATGAATATCGTCACCCCCGCGCAGGCGGGGGCCCCGCTTCCCTTGAACGGTCGTACACAAGCGTCATTCCCGCATACGCGGGAATGACGATAGATTCCGCGATGGCAGGCGCTATAGTCGCGCAAGCGGCGCAGGAACGCCTTGGGGAAAAAGGGGAAATCGATGAACAGAGCAACGGCTTTCGGCCTGATCGGCAGCGCGATGGCGCTCGCGCTGGGCGCACCGGCGCACGCACAGGATGCGCTCGGCAAGGCGGTGGCGAGCGATTATGACGCCAAGCTGGAAAAGCTGTTCCTCGATTTCCACGCCAACCCCGAACTGTCATTCAAGGAAACGCGCACCGCCAAGATCATCGCGGCCGAACTGCGCGCCGCCGGAGCGACGGTGACCGAGGGCGTCGGCGTGACCGGCGTGGTCGGCATCATGAAGAACGGCGACGGCCCGGTGATCATGGTGCGCGCCGATATGGACGGCCTGCCGCTCGCCGAGGATAGCGGCCTGCCTTATGCCTCGAAGGTGAAACAGGTCGATATCGACGGCACCGAAAAGCCGGTGATGCACGCGTGCGGGCACGACACGCACATCACCTCGATGATCGGCACCGCGCGACGCCTCGCCGCGATGAAGGACCAGTGGAAGGGCACGGTCGTCTTCGTCGCGCAGCCGGCGGAAGAGCGCATCGGCGGCGCGGCCAAGATGATGCAGGACGGCCTGTACACCCGCTTCCCCAAGCCCGATTACGCGCTCGCCTTCCACGTGTCCGCCGGAACGCCCGTCGGCAAGATCGAGATCCAGCCGGGGCTCACCGCCTCGTCGTCGGATTCGGTCGACATCACCATTTTCGGCGTCGGCACGCACGGCGCCTATCCGCATATGGGCAAGGACCCGATCGTGATGGGCGCGGAGATCGTGATGGCGCTGCAGACCCTGGTCTCGCGCGAAATCTCGCCGCTCGAGGCCGGGGTGGTGACCGTCGGCTCGTTCCATTCGGGCTTCAAGCACAACATCATCTCGGACAAGGCCGAGCTGCAGCTCACCGTGCGGTCGAACGACAATGCGGTGCGCCAGAAGCTGCTCGACGGGATCAAGCGCATTGCCGAGAATGTCGGGCGCCTGAACGGCCTGCCCGAGGACAAGCTGCCCCAGGTCAGGGTCGGGTTCGAATCGACTCCGGTGACGGTGAACGACAAGCCGCTGACCGAGCGGATCACGAAGACCTTCGCCCGCCGCTTCGGCGAGGCCGCGCTGCTGACCAGCGAGCCGCAGACCGGCATGGGCGCGGAAGATTTCGCCTATTTCGTCGCGCCCAATACCGATGTGCCGGGCCTGTATTTCAATGTCGGCGGCACCCCGCAGGCGGATATCGACGCGGCCAAGGCCGGCAAGATGACGCTGCCCGCGCATCACAGCCCGTTCTTCAAGGTCATGCCGCGCGAATCGATCACGCTGGCGACTGAGGCGATGGTGACCGCGGTGATCGACCTGCTCGGCCCCGGCAACGGCCCGACCGCGGATTGATGCGCTGATGCCCAAACGCCGCGCCTGGGAAGAGGAAGAGGATGAGGCCGCAGCCCCGCCGCCCGAGCCCTGCTGGCTGTGCGGGCGCGATCTCGGCGAGGTCATCGAATGGCATCATCCGGTGCCCAAGTCGAAAGGCGGCAAGGCGCGCGTCGCGGTCCACCCGATCTGCCACCGCACCATCCACGCGCATTTCACCAATGCCGAGCTAAGCCGGATCGGCGAGGACGTCGAGGCTTTGCGCGCGCACCCGGAGATCGCCAAGTTCCTGACCTGGGTCGCGGGCAAGCCTGCGGATTTCAACGCGCCGACGAAGAAGAAGGAGCGATAGGGGGCTGCGGTCCTTTTGAACCAGATGCACCCCTCCCCGCTCAGCCTGAGCCTGTCGAAGGCCCCGCGCTACCGGTCCAGCCCATCAGCCCGTCCCCCCCGCGAAGGCGGGGGTCCCGCTTTCTGCGCAGCCGCCGGAGATCAAGCGGGATTCCCGCCTACGCGGGAATGACGAGGAGTCAGTCGGAGCCAGTGGCGCGGGGCCTTCGACAGGCTCAGGCTGAGCGGGGGTGGCTGGCACCCACTCGAACAGACACCTTACTCCCCCTTATCGGGCCGGCTGACGCTCCAGTATTGCCAGGCGCAGAAGCCGAGCACGAGAATGCCCGACATCAGCATCTCGATGATGCCCAGATTGTTGACGATCCAGTCCTTCATGCGCGCGCCTCCCTATGCCTGCCGCCGCTGGACGGACCTGGTCGCGCTGGTCGCGCGCGGGCGGTTGGCGAGCGTGTAGCGGATGATCAGGCTCACCCCGATGACGCTCGGCACCGCCCAGATCAGGGGGTTGAAGACATGGTCGGGCACCATCCGGATCAGCCCGACCGAAAGGAAGGCGGTATAGGCCGAAATGCCCATGCCGAGCAGTGCGCGAAAATGTTCGGGTACATGCGCGCGCGGCGGCGCGCTGGGCCGCCAGACATAGAAGAGCTGCGTGGCCACGGCGGTCAGCCCAACCAACGCGAGCGCAGCCATCAGCGGCTGGCCGATCGTCAGCCCGTAATAGCCGCACCAGGCGGCCGAGGCGATCACCGCGGCGAACAGCGCAAGATAATGCGGCGCGCGCAGCGCCGCGCGGTTGGCGCGGTGGCGGACCACGGCGAGGCCATAGACCGCAAAGCCGATGGTCAGCATGCCGAGATAGAGCATCATCCAGCCGAACAGCCCGTCGAACAGCACCCGATCGGTGATCATCGGCAACCGCTTTTCCGGCCCGTAGAGCGACAGCAGCGCCATCGCGATCGCAAGCAGCCCTGCGCCAATAAAGGCAAAAGTCGCCACCCGCCCCCATTTGCGGTGCGCCGCGCCGCCCTTGCGCGAGGCGATCGGCACCCAGAACGCGATCAGCCCGGTCGCCCCGCAGATCACGTGGAGGACAACCAGGGCTGTGAACAGGTGCATGAGTTAGCCGTTCAAGAAAACAAAATCCTCCCCGAGCTTGTCTCGGGGAGGGGGACCGCCGACCCCAGGTCGGGGGTGGAGGGGAAACGGGATGGCATGTCGCGGAAGCTATAGACTATCCCGCTGCCCCTCCACCGCCCGCTTCGCGGGCGGCCCCCCTCCCCCAGCGAGCTGGGGGAGGATTTCATCAGGTCAATTCCCCGCAGCCGCCGCAGCCGCCGGAGCGGCCGCCGCCGCTGCCGGAGCGGGTGCTTCCATGCCGGGCATGGCCGCCGCCGGAGAGACGGCACCGCCCGGCGCCAGCGTCAGCAGCGCCGGATAGTCCTTGGCCATCTGGGCACCGCCCAGCGGCTTGCGCTGCATCTGGTGGCAGGTGGCGCAATTGGTCTTGTACGGGTCGCCCTGCGGGCCCAGGCGGTTGGCCGGGAACACGCTGGTCAGCGGGTGGATATAGTTTTCGTTGGTTGCCTTGACCATCTGCAGACCATACCAGGCCAGCGCGCGCTGCGGGCTGCTCTGCTCCCAGCGCGCGAACGAGCGGCTGTTGTGGCAATAGGTGCAGTTGACGCCCAGCGACTGCGACAGGTGCATCATGATGGCATAATTGCCCTCTGCGTCCTTGACGCTCTGCACATTCGCGGTGGTGGGGTGGATGGTCTTGGAAATCACCCGTGCCGGTCCCGACTTGCCGCGCATGTACTTGGCAAAGGTGCCGATCGGCAGCGACGAATAGGCCACCGAGGAAGCCGGCGTGTTCTGGCCGCGCTTGTTGCCCATCAGCCGTCCGTCGCTCGGCGCAGGATCGGTCCAGACATATTTCGGCACGGCGTTGCCCCGGTGGCAGGTATAGCAGGTGACACCGGTCTGCTTGACGTGATCCGAATAGTTCTGGTTGATGTTCTGCGTCATCTGGATCATCCGGCGCGCGACGACCTTGGTATATTTGCTGTCGTCGGCCAGATTTTCGGCATTGTGGCAGTAATTGCACCCGGCCTGTTCGGCCGGCGCATTGGCCGGGACGATCCATTGGGTGATCGCCGCCATGGTATAGTCGAATTCCTCCTGGCTGATGTTCCCGAGGACCTTGACGTTCTGGTACACCTCGCTCGCCTTGGGGCCGCTCGGCGCGGGCAGGGCATAAGGTGGCGGCGGCACTTCGCCAGGCGACACGACATTCTGCGGATCGGTGATCTGGACGATCCCCGTCCCGCGATAGCCCGTCTGCTGGGATTGCTTGGGGCCGATCTCGCACGCGGTCAGCGACAGACCGGCTATGGCCAGCGCGGCCATGGCGGACAGTTTCGATAGGGTCAACATGGCTGTCAGTTCCCTTCCACCGGGCTGGGGGCCACGGGCGGAGCGCCCGGGTCCTCAACCATCTGGTTTGGATCAATCACCGCTTCGCTGGGCGGAATGAACGTCGTGCTGGGATCGACCACGCCGGTATCGGGATAAGCCGGGGCAAAATTGTGCTCCTGCGCCCAGAGATACCAGTTGTCGACAACCGTGCCGGTGAGCAGGATGCCGATGCCGCCGGTCAATGTGGTCAGCACGGCAAACCACCAGGCCCAACGGTGGATCGATTCCATGGTGGCGTTGAAGCCCATGGTCCAGCGCCAGAACAGCCCGGCGCGTTCGCTGGCCGTGCCGCGATCGTAAATCTGTTCGATCTCGCGCTCGCCACCATAGCGACCCACAGCCAGAATGGTCGCACCGTGCATCGCGAAAAGCAAGGTGGAGCCATAGAGGAAGGCGATCGATAGCGCGTGGAACGGATTGTAGAACAGGTTGCCGTAGCGGATCGAGAAAGCCGCGGTCCAATCGAGATGCGGGAAGATGCCGAAGGGCACCGCTTCCGACCAGCTGCCGAGCAGGAACGGGCGGATCAGACCGAGCACCAGGTACAGCCAGATCGCGCTGGCAAAGGCCCAGGCGATATGCGTGCCCATGCCCAGCGCCCTGGCGCGGAGATAGGTGCGGGCCCACCAGAGCAGGATCGAGGCGGTCAGGAAAAAGCCCGCGATGATCCACCAGCCGCCTTCGGCCAGGGGCACATAGACCGAGAAGCCCCATTCCGGACCCGGCGGTTCGAGCGCCAGCCAGAAGAATTCCTTGAGGAAGCGATTGGGGTTCCAGTTGACCGAAGCCAGCATGTTGAGGCCCATGATCGCGATCGACAGCCCGCCGAACAGCAGCGAGGCGAGACCCAGCTTGCCGAGATAGAGCGGCCCGAGCTGCGCCTGGCCGAGCTTGCCCATCCAGTAGCTATAGGCGGTGACCGGAATGCGCGGTTCGCTGTCGTCCTTGTGCGGCATCCCCATTTCGGGATGCCCGCGCAACTGGACCTGGGTGAAGATATTTTGGTAGCTTGCCATGGTGATTACCCCTCTCACATCCAGATCGGCAGGTTGAGCCACCACGTCCACCATTCGGGCCAGCCGCGGGTCCAGAACGGTCCGGATATGATGATGCACACCGCGCTCCAGAACCCGGCGTTCAGCGCCAGCAGCAGGCCCACGCGGTGGATGCCGAGCGTGCCGACCGAATAGCCGATCAGGTCGCGGAAGAACGTGTCTTCATATTCGGGTGATTTGACTTCTTCCCCCTTGGCCGGGTTGGTGGCCGAAAGGACCAGCGCGCCGTGCATCGAGAGCGCGAGCGTGGTGGTGAAGAAGAACGACACGGCGAGCATGTGCGCCGGGTTGTAGTGGAAGTGCAGATACTGGTAGCCGACATTCGACACCCAATCGAGATGGCTGAAGATGCCATAGGGGAAGCCATGTCCCCAGGCGCCCAGCAGGAACGGGCGGAACACCACCAGCGTCACATAGGCGAAGATCGCGAAGCCGAAGGCGACGGGCACATGATAGCCCATGCCCAGCTTCCGGCAGATTTCCACCTCGCGCAGCGCCCAGCTGACAAACGCCCCGATCGCGCAGACCGTGATGATCTGCCACAATCCCCCCTCTTTCAGCGGCGCAAGGCCGAGGCCATATTTCAGGTCCGGCGGCGCGATGCTGATCAGCCAGGGGTTCCAGGTTCCGCCCTGCGACGCACCGTAGAAGATGAGCGCAGTGCCAAGCGAGGCGAAGAACAGCGTCGTGATCCCGAAGAAGCCGACATAAAATGGCCCGACCCAGAAATCGAACAGATCCCCGCCGACCAATGTTCCGCCTCTGACGCGATATTTTCTCTCGAAGCTCAAGAGCGCCATTGCCAGACTCCTTCGTTCGCCGCCGCGATGCTGTGCGGCGAGCGTGAATGATTATTCCCCGTATGCGGGGGCTCGTTTGTTCTCATGCATCCAGTGAAAGGGGCGGACCGGTGAAAACCGGTTCCACAGGTCCGCCCTCATCGCCTGGCAAGGCGACACACTGGCATTACCCTTAAGTCAGGGTGTAATCGCCGATGCCGCAGCAACCGCCGCAGGTGCAGCTGCCGGCATAGGGGGCTCCAGCCAGTTGTAGCGATTGGTGCTCAACAGGATGAAGTGGATGAGAAGTGCGAGGACGAACAGGAAGACCGCGAGCGCAGTCAGGATCCTGTTGCCGTCGAATGATTGCCACATTCTGTGCATGATCAGGTTTCCTTCTTAGCTGAGCTGAACGTCGGTCACCGGGTCGAGGCTCGATGTCGCTTCATAGCCGGGCGTGCCCGGGAACCAGGGGCGCCATTGCCAAACCAGTACGTGCGCGATGATCGCGACGATGGTGAAGAAAGCGAAACTGGCGACGAAGAGCTTGTGGAACTCCTTCGCCTCGCTTTCTGTGAGGTAGGTCGTGGGACCCATCCCTTCATCTGCCATGAGATATTCTCCTTAGCTTCCAGATTTGGAAGAACGCCGCATGGGCGCCTTCCAGGCGATTATCCGTCAGGGCGAGCCCTGTGCGGATATTGGAGGCCCCGTCCCAAGGCCGATGACTGGACAAGACGCTCACGCGACCTCACCCATATTCTGTGCGACGGCTTCCTCCACCAGCCGCACCTCGGTTACTGAATCCTCGCCTGCACGCCGCGCTGCCCTCTCCGCAGCGTCGCGCAAGGTCTTGGCCGCAGAGATGCGCACCAATACCGGCTGCGCATCGACCAGCCGGTCGAGCCTGGCCTTGGCTTCGTCGGTCCAGGCGAGTTCCCGCTCGATCCTGGCCGGCGTCGCCGCCACCGCATCCATCTGGCTCGACAGCGGCAGGATGTGGAACAGCGCGTCGAACAGCGCATTGCACACTTCCTGCACCAGCCAGGTCGCACCCGAATAGCCCATCACCGGCGTGCCCGTGTGGCGGCGGATCACCGCGCCGGGGAAGCTCGCCGGAATGTACATGCCGCGCGCGCCGCATTCGGCCATGTACATGCGCTCGTTATAGCTGCCGAACATCACCAGCGGCGGGTTGGTGCGGATTGCCTGCCGCACCGCCTCGTTGTCGGGCTTGACCCCCGCCGTGCGGCTGAACGCGAAATTGCACGGCAGCCCCATGTCGTGCTCGAGGAAATTGCGGATGCCGCGCGCATAGGTTTCGTTGGCATGGATGCCGAAACTTGCGGTGCCGAAGAAATCTTGCGTGACCGAGCGCCACAGATCCCAGAGCGGCTTGATCGTCGTGTGCTTCTCGCGGTCGATGAACGGTTCGGGGTTGAGCCCGGTCAGCTCGCCCAGCTTGCGCAGGAAGAGCGTGGTCGATTCCAGCCCGATCGGCGCTTGCAGATACGGGCGTTCGAGCGTCTCGCACAGGTTGCGGCCGAACTCGCGGTACATGCAGATGTTCACTTCCGCATCGGCCAGCTTCTTCACGTCGGCCAGATGGCTGCCCAGCGGGAAGACCATGTTGAGCTCGCAGCCGATCCCTTCGACCAGCCGCTGGATCTCGGCCAGGTCGCTCGGCATGTTGAACGTGCCGTAGATCGGGCCGATGATGTTGACCTTGGGCCTTACGCCTTCCTTGCGGGGGGCGAGCGGCTTGACCTTCTTGGGGCCGAATTCGGTCCACAGCCAGGTCAGCGCGCGATCGGCGGCCTGCCACTGGTCCTCGTCGATCGTGCGCGGCAGGAAGCGGCGGATATTGGTGCCGTTGGGCGTGACGCCGCCGCCGATCATCTCGGCGATCGATCCGGTGACGACCACGGCGGGAAGATCGGGATCGAGCGTCTGCCAGGCGCGGCGCATGGCCGCTTCGGTGCCGGTCTTGCCCAGCTCTTCCTCGCCGAGGCCTGTGACGACGATCGGCAACTCGTGCGGCGGCAGCGCGTCGGTATAATGCAGCACCGAGGTGACCGGCAGGTTCTCGCAGCCCACGGGGCCGTCGATGATGACCTGCAGGCCCTTGATCGCGGTGAACGCATAGACCGCGCCCCAGTAACCGCCTGCCCGATCGTGATCGATGATGAGCGTCATGGCGCGACCCTCCCCATGTCCGGGCGGAAAATGGACAAGATCCTCCCCTCGCAGGGGAGGTGGATCGCCGCAGGCGAGACGGA
>AYSC01000047.1 GCA_000503195.1 Blastomonas sp. CACIA14H2 | reverse complement strand
AATAATCGAGGTTCACCTGGATCGTGCAGGTGCGCAGCATCATGTCGAGGCCCATCGAGCCGACGCGCGGCATGTGGTTCAGCATGATGCCATAGCGGCCCTTGGGCATGATCGGCAGTTCGGCGCGGGTCTTGTCGGGCCACATGCCGAGCCCCAGAAAGCCCTTGCCGGTCTTCTCGCCGATCGCCTTGACCTGCGCGAGGTGGCGACCGGTCTCGGCACAGGTTTCGTGCAGATTCTCGAGCGGCGCGCCCGAGAGTTCGAGCTGCCCGGCCGGCTCGAGGCTCACCGTGCCGTCGGGGCCGCGCATCGCGATGACGTTGCTGCCGCCATCGGGGGTGCGTTCCTCGACCGGCTCCCAGCCGAATTCGGTGAGCGCCATCAGCAGGTCGCGGATGCCGCCGGGCTCGTCATAGCTGGGCGCGTGGAAGTCGTTGCGGCAGAACACGAATTTTTCGTGCTCGGTGCCGATGCGCCAGCGCTCCCTGGGCTTTTCACCCGCGGCCATCGGTTCTGCCAGCTGCGCGATCGAGGTGATGATCGGATCGTCCTGATCCGTCGTGGAACGTGTACTCATCTGCGCCCTGAACCCCTGAATATCGTGTCGCCGGTGCTTTAGTTGCGCCTTGCAACCCATGCCAGCCTTAAAATGTGTAATGGTGACAACACGCAGGCAATCAAGTGCCCCAATCGCCGTTCGCCGCCATCCAGATAGCGGTTGCGGTGATCGCCGCCGTCTCCGCGCGCAGGATGCGCGGGCCGAGCGAGACCGGCACGGCGGCGGGATGCGCGCGGATCGCCGCATTCTCGGCGTCGGTAAAGCCGCCCTCGGGGCCGATCAGCACCGCCGCCGGCCCGCGATGCACGGCCAGCGTCGCGCCCAACGACATGCCGCTGCCATCGTGCAGCCGCTCGTCGGCAAAGAACAGATGGCGTCCCTCGGGCCACGCTTTGAGCAGCGCATCGAGCCGGGTGAGGGGAGCGATCTCGGGCAGCGCGGTGCGCTCGCACTGTTCCGCCGCCTCGATCATCGTGCCGCGCAGCCGGTCGTCCTTGACCTTGTCGACCACCGCGCGCTCGGTCAGCACGGGCACGAAGCGTGCGACCCCGAGTTCGCACGCCTTTTCCGCGAGGAAATCGAAACGCGGCTTCTTGATCGGCGCGGCGCACAGCCAGAAATCGGGCACCGCCTCGCGCGGGCGGGTTTGCCCCTCGATGTCGATCAACAGGTCGCGCTTGCCGCGCGCGCTCACCCGGCCGAGATATTCGCCGCTGATGTCGTCGAACAGCTTGACCGCCGCGCCCTCCGCCAGCCGCATCACGTTGAGCAGATAATGCGCCTGGTTGCCCTCGATGCGCAACGCGCCGCCTTCGCCCAGCGGCTGGTCGACGAACAGGCGCGGGGCAGAGCGCGGCGGCCAGGCGGGGGTTGCGGTCATGCTCCGGCCTTAGCGCCGGGCGCCTAACAGGTCTAGCGCGTGCCGTCGCCGATCAAGGTGAAGGGCGCCCAGGCATTGGGATGCGCGAGCATGTCGCTGTCCGAATCCTGGCTGGCATCGTTGCGGATCTCGCGCATCGCCTGGGCAAAGGCTTCCGCGCGCGACAGGTTCGGATTGTCGCGCGCGATCTCGATCGTCCGCACCGTCATCCTCGCCGCAACATCGTCGCGCACCGGCCAGTGCGACGCGAGCAGGTTGCGCGCACCGGCATAGAAGAACGCGCGGGCGAGCCCGGACAGGCCCGGCGCGCCCTCCGATCCGTCGCCCGCTGCGGTGTTGCAGGCGGAAAGGATCACCCAGTCGGCATCGAGCTTGAGCCCCGCCACCTCCGATGCGGTGAGCAGCCCGTCATCGGCCTCGGTCGGCGCCGCAGGCGGGGTGAACACCAGCCCGGGTTCGGCCGCGCCCTCGATCTCGCCTGCCATCAGCCCGTGCGTCGCCAGCGCCAGGATGCGCGCGTCCGAGAGCCTGGCCTTGCGGACATTGGTTTCGGTCGCCAGCGCGCCGGTCAGCACGCTCGCCGGGTCTGCACCAAGTGCTGCGCGCATTGCCGCGAGTTCCTCGGCCGTGCCCGGCAGGCGCGCCATCGACTTCAAGGCAGCGATATTGGCGATGCCGGCGCCCGAGCGCGTGGTGCCCGCCATGAACGCCTGCGATGCCGCCAGCCCTTGCGGCCGGGCGCGACGCGGATCGCGGCCCTGACCCTTGACGAAGCCGCGGCCGCCGCTGCCGCGCTGCTCGGCCCGGCCTTCGAGGGCCGGGTCACCAAAGCCCATGAAGGGCTGGCGGCTCGCTGCGCCGCCCGCCACTGCCGTCGCGCGCTTGTCGCGCAGGAACTTGAGCGACTGGAGCGAGGGGATCTGGATCAGCGCATGCGCATCGGCGAACCATTTGGTGCTGCGCAGATTGGCCGGGTCGCCATCGGCGCCTTCGGGCTTCTCGGTGACCAGCATGCTGAAGGGCAGCGACGAAAGCGGCCCGCCGGCGGCAATGAAAACATGGCGCTTGCCCTTGATCGTCTCCGCCACCGGGGCGATGAGCGTCTCGTACAGCGAAAAGGCGGTGTCGCGATCAAAGGGATAGGCGCCGTCACCTTCGTTCGACCATTGCGCATCCTCGACCGCATCGACTTTCACGTTCGCGCCGACATCCCATAGCAGGCGGCGAACCTTGGCAGCGATCTCGTCGCTGTCTGCATCCGCCTTGTGCCAGGCCGTGCCGGAGGCGCTGACCGCGAAAACATGCGTCCCCTTGTCGCTGGGGACGATCAGCAATGCCGCCTCATCGGCGCCCAGCAGCTGTTCGGCCTGGGTTTCGGACAATGGCTCGGGCCGCACGAGCGCGAAATATTGCGGAAACTGCTGTCGGAGGGTCCGATCGATCGCGGCGATGCGATCGACCATGACCTTGCGGCCTGCCAGCAGGTTGGTGCGCAATTCTGCCGCGCCCGGCGCGGTACTGGCCAGCGCCTCGTTGTACTGGCGGGCGTTTTCGGTCCAGCCGGTGGCCAGCGTTTCGCGTTCGCGGACCAGATCGCCCAGCGCGGGATCGATGCTGTCGGCCAGACCGCGCGCGGCCATCCGGGCGATGGCATCATTGGCACCGCCCGCGATGGCACCTTGCAGCGCCGAAAACGCTTCGCCGCGAATGGTCGACAGGTCCTGCTGCCGGGCCAGCCACATCGCATCGGCGGCCCGGCTGTAATAGTCGGCCAGATTGGCTCTGTCGCGGGTGCTTTGCGCTTCGCCGCTCAGGCCATTGTCGGCGGCACCGATGCGTTGTGCCAGCCCCTCGAGCAGCATCCGGGCGGGTGTGAGCCGATCGGTACCGGCAGCGTCGTTGGCGATCCGGGCGCTGGTCAGGATCGACAGCGTGTCGAGGCTGTTGGGGTGCGAATGCCCGAAGGCTGCAATCTGGCTTTGCGACAGATCGGTATAGATGGCATCCGCAGCGGCAAAGTCATCGCGCTGGGCATAGACCAGCGCCAGCCGCGACTGCGCAGCAAAACGCAACGGGTGATCGCGGGGGAGGGTTTCGAACGGCAGGTCGACAACCTGGCGCAGATTGGCTTCGGCTTCCTTCGGTCGGTCGAGCAGCAGCTGCGCTATGCCCAGATTGGTCCGCGCCAGGATGAGCAGTTGGCTCTGCTGCGCCGATTGGGTGGCGCCCCGCTCCAGCACCGACGCCAGGATTTCCGCAGCGCTGGCGAAATCGCCACGCTGAAGCCTCATGTCGGCGATGTTGGCGCGGGTCTGCAGCACCGAGACGTGGTCCGGACCCAGCGCCTTGGTCAGCGCATCGAGGCTCGCCTGATAGACGGCTTCGGCCTCGGCGTAACGCCGTTGCTGCACCAGCACCAGCGCGAGATTGACGGCCGTGCCCTGCCAGATAGGGTGCTGGCGCCCATAGCGTTCGAGCGCGAGCGCCTGGGTCTCGAGCAGCAGCGCCTCCGCCTCGGTATACTGCCCGCGATAGATCTGGATCAGCGCCAGATTGTTGCGGTTGGACAGCGTCTCGGAATGGTCGCGCCCCAGCTGCGCGAGCTGATGGGGATAGATTTCCTCGGTCAGCGCTTCCGCCTCGGCATAGCGGCCCATGTTGGTGAGGAGCAGCGCGTGATTGGCAGCGACATTGATCGCATCGCGATTGTCCACGCCGCGCAGCTTGCGGATGTCGGCCAGCAAGGCCGCGCTGATCGGCTCTGCCTCGCTGTACCGTCCGGAGGCCAGCAGCAGCGAGACCAGGGTGCCCGGAATGACATGGGCAAAGCTGTTGGTCGGCGGATAGTGCCGTTTCACCACCTCCACCGCGCGTTCCATGATGGCGATGCCTTCGCGGAACTGACCCGTGTTGAGATACACCGTGGCCAGCGATCGCGCCAAGGCAAGGCTGAGTTCGCTGGTTTCACCCGGATTGGTCAGCGATGTCTGATAGGCGGGTTTGAGATCGGCCTCGGCCTCTGCGAAGCGCGCCAGCGCGATCCGGATATTGCCCAGCGCGACATTGGCGAGAAAGGTCGACGGGCTATCCTGTCCCGCGGCTTCGCGCGCACGCGACAGCGCCTCGCTGGCCAGCGGTTCTGCACCTGCATAATCGCCGGCGCGCTCATAGGTGACCGAAAGCATGGCCAGGATGTCGGTCGCCAGCGGATGGGTCTTGCCCAGCGCCGCCTCGACCCGCGGCAACGCTTCGCGCAACAGGCTTCTTGCAGGCTCGTACCGGCCCATTTCGATCTGGAGGGTGGCCAGCACCTTTTGCTGCAGCAAGGTATCGGGATGATCCGGACCGGGATCGCGCTTCAGGCTGTCGACCAGTTCGGCCTGGACTGGAATGGCCTCGTCGCGGCGCGCCAGCCGATAGAGCATGTCCACCAGATTGGCGGCTGCGTCGCGGGTTGCCGGATCGTCGATGCCCAATTTGGCGCGAGACCCGTCCAGCGCAGCACGATAGGCGGTGGCGGCCTGCTGCGTCTGGCCGGCATTGAACAGCACGGCCCCCAGATTGGCCTGCGCCTTCAGCGTCTCGGGATGATCGGCTCCAAGCTGGCTGGCATAAAGCGACAGCGCCCTGCGCATGATCGGTTCCGCTGCGGCTGCCTGGTCGCTGAACATCAGGTTGAGTGCATGGTCATTCAGCGCCCGCGCCAGAACGAAACTTTCATCGCCCAGCGGCTCGGCCAGTTCCAGAACCCTGGCAGAGGCTTCGGCGGCGCGTGCATAGTCCTTGGCTTCAAAGGCTTCGGCATCGATCGCGCGATAACGTTCGATCTCGGCGATCAGCGGATCGGTCTCGGGCTCGTCCGCCCTAGCCTGCGCAACCTCGCTCGCCGCCATGTCGGACTTGGCGGACTGGCTGTGCGCAGGGGCTGCAATTGCGAGCAGTGCCGTCGCCGGACCGACAGCCCAGCCCAGCCGGACCAGCGGTCCGATCCTTGAAAATCTGGCTCGAGATGGCGGTGGCGATCGCATCGACAACCCTGAAGGGACAACCCTGAAGGCGCCCGGCTGCGCGAGTCCGCGCGGGCGAGGCATGGCGGTGCGACCCGAATGCGGCTGTTGTGCGCATTTTGGGCTGGCGACGCAAGGGGTCGTTCAATGCTGGTTCGGGGCAAAATATAAGCCCGGGCGCGATGAGAAGGGGGGAGGATCGCGCGCCCGGGCTCATGTTTTTTAGGACGGCATTGGAGGGGGGGCTTGGTCTGCCGTCCTGAAGCAAAAACCCATCGGCCCAATTTAGGTTCCACAGAAAAAACGTGGCGATGCTAATTTTTTTGGACGGCTTGAACTGGCGTCGGTAACTGGCTGCAAACGCGCGCTTTTTTGGCCGTCAGCTGATGGTGCCAACCATTGCGGACACAAAAAAACGGGGCCCGAAGACCCCGTTTCTCTGATTCAGTTGGACCAGAGCGGCCCGACATGCCTGATGAAATCAGGGGCTGGTCGGGGTGTCGCTGTCCTGGTCAGCTGCGATCACGATGCCGCCAATCACGGCAGCAGCAGCGACGACACCGATGATGATGCCGGTGCTGCCTTCAGCTTCGCTCTCGTCGCTCGAAGCAGCCGAAACGCGTGCGACGCTGGTCTGGGCCAGCACAGGCGTTGCGGCGACGGCGAGTGCGGCAAGAGCTGCCACAGCAAAACGATTCTTCATTATAGCCTCCGTCACGTATTCAAAATTGCGTCTTAATCTTTTGAAATCAAGACATTGCAACCCGTTGCGAAAAGAGTGTTTTACGAGCTCTTCCCGGCGCTCAATGCCCCACTAAGCCGAAAGTTCCATGCGTGCAAGCCGGTTTTAGGGCCAATGCTGCGCCAAAAAGGCTTTTGTGGCAGGCTGTTGCAACCGGGCAACGAATGGTTTCGGCGTGGTTAACGGGCCAGCAGGATGCGGCTATCGTCCCTCGCCGCGCTGATAGCGACGCACCCCGCCGACCCAGGTTTCCACGACCTTGGCAGAGCGCAGCTCGCCCGGCGTGCTGAGCAGCGGATCGACATCGAGCAGGATGAAGTCCGCGCGCATGCCGGGCATCAGCGTGCCGAACCGGTCCTCGGCAAAACCGGCATAGGCCGCGCCGCGGGTGAAGGCATCGATCGCCTCGGTCCGGCCCAGCCGTTCCTGCGGCTGCCATCCGCCGAACGGCTGGCCATCGGCATCCTCGCGCGTGATCGCCGCTGCCAGTCCGGCGAAGGGATCGGGCGATTCCACCGGCGTGTCCGAACCGAAGGCCAGCGGCACGCCCGCCTTGCTCAGCGTCTTCCACGCATAGGCCCCGCCCAGCCGCGCCGGGCCCAGCCGCGCTTCGGCCATCAGCCGATCGGAAATCTGGTGCACCGGCTGCATCGAGGCGATAATGCCGTTCCTGGCGAAACGCGGAATGTCGACGGGATCGATGATCTGCGCATGCTCGATCCGCCAACGACGGTCGCCCTTGTAGTCCTTGGCCAGTTCCTCGATCGCCGAGAGCGCCTGCGCATTCGCGCCATCGCCAATGGCGTGCGCGGCGACCTGGAAATCATCCATCGCGGCGCGGCTCATCATGTTGAGCAACTGGGTATCGTTGACGAAGGCGAGGCCGCGCTGGCCGGGCATGTCGGCATAATCGGCCTTGAGCAGCGCGCCGCGCGACCCGAGCGCGCCATCGAGATAGAGCTTCACGCCGTTGAGCCGCAGCCGGTCGTCATAGAGCCAGGGGGTAGGGCGCGGCCCGCCGATCGCGACCATCGCGTCGATCCCGGCGGCATAGGACATGATGCGCACGCGCAGGCGCCCTTCGTCCCCGGCGCGGCGATAGGCCTGCCAGTCGTCGATGGTCGTGCCCATATCGGCAATGCCGGTAATGCCGAGCGCGAGCAGATGGTCCTGCGCCGCGATCAGCGCGGCATCGCGATCGACCGCGCGCGGCAGCGGCACCGATTTGCTCACGAGCGCCTCGGCGGCATCGACGAACACGCCC
Source organism: Blastomonas sp. CACIA14H2 (assembly GCA_000503195.1). Lineage (GTDB taxonomy): Bacteria > Pseudomonadota > Alphaproteobacteria > Sphingomonadales > Sphingomonadaceae > Blastomonas. The sequence goes on along the minus strand of AYSC01000047.1, from coordinate 19,548 downwards.
GCAGGCTTGCCGCCGATCCGCTCGACCCTGCCGCCGGCAGGATCCTTGACGTCGGGCTTGACGCCGGCGGCCTGCATCGCGGCGGTGTTCGCCCAGCCGGCATGGCCGTCGACCCGCTCGAGCCAGACCGGGCGGTCGGGCACGACCGCGTCGAGATCGGCTGCGGTGGGGAAGCGGCCCAGACCCCATTTCTCCTGGTTCCATCCGCGCCCGATGATCCACGGGCGGCTGGGATTCTCGTCGGCATAGGCCTTGATCTTGGCCAGCGCCTCCTCGAGCGACTTCGTGCCCGAAAGGTCGAGCGTCAGCAGCGAAAAGCCCAGCCCCATCACATGGCCATGCGCATCGATGATGCCGGGCATCAGCGTGCGGCCATCGCCATCGAGCTTGTAGTCGAGCTTTTCGGGGCGCTTGTCGCGGCGCTCGAGCAGCTGCTTCACCTTGCCGTCATCGTCGATCACCAGACCGGTGAATTCGACGACCTTGCCCTTGGCGTCGAGTGTCATGCCGTTGACATTGTCGATCAGCCCATCGGCCCAGGCCGGCGAAGCGGCGCTGGCGAGCAGGGCGGCGGCGAGCGCGGCGGCGCGCGCAAACATCGGACGGCTCATTTGCGCGGCAGCCTGCGGATCAGCGCGCTGGTATCCTGGCGGCCCGCGCCCAGATGCTGGGCCTCGGCGAAGAACTGGTCGAGCAGCGCGGCGACGGGGATCGACGCGCCATTGTTGCGCGCCTCGTCAAGCGCGAGGCCCAGATCCTTGCGCATCCAGTCGATGGCAAAGCCGAAATCGAAACTGTCCTCGGCCATGGTCTTCCAGCGATTGTCCATCTGCCAGCTCTGCGCCGCGCCGCCCGAAATGGCGGAGAACACCTTTTCGAGATCGAGCCGGCTCGCCTGTGCAAAGCGCATCGCCTCGCTCAGGCCACCGAGCACGCCGGCGATGCAGATCTGGTTGACCATCTTGGTCGTCTGCCCGTCACCGGGGCCGCCGACATGGACGATGCGGCTCGAATAGCTCTTGATGATCGGGCGCGCGGCATCGACCGCGTCCTTCTTGCCGCCGCACATGATCGCGAGCGTGCCGTTTTCCGCGCCCGCCTGGCCGCCGGTCACGGGGGCATCGACGCACAGGATGTTCTTGGCGCGCCCCTCGACCGAAATCTGCCGCGCGATGGTGGCCGAGACGGTGGTATGGTCGATGAACAATGCGCCCTTGGGCAGCGTGGTGAACGCGCCCTGGCGGCCCATGATCACCTGCGCCAGATCGTCGTCATTGCCGACACAGGTGATGACCGCATCGACGCCCTCGGCCGCCTCTGCCGGGGTCGCCGCAACGCGCGCCCTGTCAGCCAGGTGCGGGTGCGCCTGCAGCCAGGCGTGGACCTTGGCGGGGCTGCGATTGTAGAGCGACAGGCTGTGCCCGTCATTGCCCAGATGCCGCGCCATGGGTCCGCCCATCACGCCGATACCGATAAATGCTATATTTGCCATGGCGGTGCCTTAACGGATGTTTTCAATCCGCGCCATATCGGTTAGGGGCCGCAGCCGATATGACCAGCCCTACAGAACGCCTCACCCTGGATGATATCCGCGCGGCGCATGCCCGCATCGCCGGTTCGATCGTCCGCACGCCCACGCTCGTCAGCAAGACGCTGTCGGCGATTACCGGCGCGACGGTGTATCTCAAGTTCGAGAATCTGCAGTTCACCGCCGCCTACAAGGAGCGCGGCGCGCTCAACTTCCTCAGCCAGATGAGCGAAGAGGCCAAGGCCAAGGGCGTCATTGCGGCCTCGGCCGGCAACCATGCGCAGGGCCTGGCCTGGCATGGCACGCGGCTCGGCGTGCCGGTCATGATCGTGATGCCCAAGCCGACACCCACCATCAAGGTGCAGCAGACCGAGGCCAATGGCGGCCGCGTGATCCTGTTCGGTGAGAAATATGACGATGCCTATGCGCATGCGCGCGAGCTGGAGAAGAGCGAGGGGCTGACCTTCGTCCACCCGTTCGACGATCCGGTGATTGCGGCGGGGCAGGGGACGGTCGCGCTCGAGATGCTCGAGGATGCGCCCGAGATCGACCATTTCGTGATCCCGATCGGCGGTGGCGGCCTCTTCTCGGGCATGGGCACCGCGGCGCGCGCGCTCAAGCCCGATATCCGGCTTACTGGCGTGCAGGCGCAGCTCTATCCCAGCATGTACAATACGGTGAAGGGCACCCAGTATCCATGCGAGGGCGACACGCTCGCCGAGGGCATCGCGGTCAAGCAGCCGGGCGATTTCACCCGCGAGATCGTCCGCGCGCTCGCCGATGACATCGTGCTGGTCAGCGAACCGCAGCTCGAAACCGCGGTCAGCCTGTTGCTGCAGATCGAGAAGACCGTGGCCGAAGGGGCAGGGGCTGCGGGCCTCGCGGCGCTGCTCGCCGAGCCCGAGCGATTCAGGGGGCAGACCGTGGGCGTGGTGCTGTGCGGCGGCAATATCGACACGCGCCTGCTCGCCAATGTGCTGCTGCGCGATCTGGCGCGGTCCGGTCGCCTCGCGCGATTGCGCATCGCGCTGCAGGACCGGCCCGGTGCGTTGTTCAAGGTGATGCGCCAGTTCGATGCGCATCAGGTGAACATCATCGAGATCTATCACCAGCGGGTGTTCACCAACCTGCCCGCCAAGGGGCTGATCACCGATATCGAATGCGAGGCCCGCGACCGCAGCCAGCTCGACGCGCTGGTCGCCTCGCTCAAGGCCAGCGGATATGATGTGGGGCTGGTCGAGGTGGCTTGATACTGGCCGATCGCGCGATCTTGTTCGTCATTCCCGCGAAAGCGGGAATCCCGCTGTGTTCAGAACTTGCCGCAAAAGCGGGACCCCCGCCTTCGCGGGGGTGACGGTTTGGGAGCGAGGAAGTCGCGGATGGGGCCTGCCACCGGTTCGGCAGAAACTGGCGAACGGAGCTAGCCGGGCTAGTTCCGATTCAGCATGAATCGTCCCTTATCCACAAGCTCCCCGCGCTTTGCCGATGAATTGACTCGACTTGGCGCAGCTTAACCAAGAAAGTTGGTTAACCGGCTTGGCGCTCGGGGGTGTTGCCGGGCATATCACTTGCAGGGCATCTACCCCGACGATCAGGCCATTTGCACAAGGACCGTTCGCCAAGTGAGCGCACCGGCACGTTTTCCCCGTTTCTTCGTGACCAACCCCGGTCCTTGCCCCTATCTTCCGGGCAAGAGCGAGCGCAAGGTCTTCACCGAGCTCAGCGGTCCGCATGCCGATGAACTCAATGACGCGCTCAGCCGCATCGGCTTTCGCCGCAGCCAGAATGTCGCCTATCGCCCGAGCTGTCTCGACTGCCGCGCCTGTGTTTCGGTGCGCGTGGTGGCGGAGCAGTTCGTGCCCTCGGTCAACCAGCGCAAGCTGCTCAAGCGGAACCGCGACCTGATCGTGTCGGCGTGCAAGCCGTGGTCGACGCAGGAGCAGTATGACCTGCTGCGCCGCTATCTGAAGACGCGGCACCCCGGCGGTGGCATGTCCGACATGGACGATATGGATTATGCCGATATGGTCGAGCACACCCCGGTGCGCAGCTATGTCATCGAATATCGCGAGCCCAATCCGGACGGCAGCGCGGGCAGACTGGTCGGCGCCTGCCTGACCGACCAGCAGGGCGACGGGCTGTCGATGATCTACAGCTTCTACGAGCCCGATCACCCGACCCGGCGGGGCCTCGGCAACTACATCATCATGGACCATATCCAGCGCGCCGCGCGTGCCCGGCTGCCCTATGTGTATCTCGGCTATTGGGTAAAATCTTCGCCGCGCATGCAGTACAAGATAAAATACCAGCCGCTCGAACTGCTTGGCCCCGATGGCTGGCATGCTTTCGACCTTGAACGCGATGGCGCGGGCGCATAATCACGATTTTGATTTCGGGCGGGAACCTGCCCGCGCGGAAAGCATATAGATTTGATGAGGCAGGGTGATCGCGGACATCTTGCGAGGGCGGGAACACTGGTCATGCTGGCTGTCGGCTGGGCGTGGCCGGTCGTCTGTCATGCCCAGCAGGCCGATGCCGCGCAGGTCGGGCAGGTCCAGGACGACCCCTCTGCACCGCTCGACACTTCACCCGCCGATCCATCGCCGACCGATCCGCAAGTCGCAGACCCGCTGAGCATCGATCCGCTCGCGCCGCTCGACCAGCTTCCCGGCATGGAGGTCGAATGGCCCGATGCGGGCGACATTCCCGCCTGGCCCGGCGAGTTTGCCGGTGAGGATGTCCTTCCCCCCGAAACGCAGGCTGCCGACGCTTCGGACAGCTCGACCGGCGACCTTGTCGCCACCGATGCGGACGATGCGCGCGACGGGCTTGCCGTTGCGGGCCCGTCGGGTGCGTCCGGCGAAGACGCTGCGATCGGCGGCGACGATGCCGATATTGCCACCCGCCGCGCCGAACGCCAGGCCGAGCGCGAGGCGCGTCGTGCCGAACGCCAGGCGCTGCGCGAGATCGACGATGGCGATGTGCGCTACCGGGTCACGGTCAACTTCCTGCCGTCCGAGGATCTGGCAAATCTCGATCAGGACGCGTTCCGCAACCGATTCCAGGCGCTGTCCACGCTCCAGCGCCTGTCCGACGACGATGCCAATCTCGCGCAGGTCAATCGGCGCGCGCGCGACGATAATGACCTGATCGACACGATGCTGCGCGTCTACGGCTTCTACGACGGCGATGTGCGCAACTCGGTCGCCGCGATCCCGGGCGAGGATCGGGTCGCGCTGACCTTCGACGTCAACACCGGTCCGATCTACCGGCTCTCCGCGATCGATCTGGCCGGTCTCGATGCCATCGGCGTCGATGTTCCCGCCGCGCGCGCCGCCTTCGGCCTGCAGATCGGTGATCCGGCCAATTCGGACAGGATCGTCGCCGGGCGGCTGGCGGTGCTGACCCGGCTGCTCGAGACAGGCTTCCCTTTCGCGCAGACCGGCGAGCCCGATCTGCTGATCGATCACGAGGCGCGCAGCGGAGCTCTGACCGTGCCGGTCACTCCCGGGGGGCAGTATCGCTTCGGCGGGGTCATCGCCGATGATGACGGGCTGTTCGGATCGCGGCATCTGGAGCGGATCGCGCGCTTCGAGCGCGGCGACATCTTCCAGGCGTCGGAGATGGACGATCTGCGCCGCGCCATCCTTGCGACGGGCCTGGTATCGACCGTTGCGCTGACCCCTGTCGCCGCCCGCGAGCCCGTCGGCACCGAGCCGGGCACCGTCGACATCAATGTCGAAACCGTCGCTGCGCCGCTCCGCACCATCGCTGGCGAGGTCGGTTACGGCACGGGCGAAGGCTATCGCGCCGAGGTCAGCTGGGAGCACCGCAACTTCTTTCCGCCCGAAGGCCTGGTGCGGGTCCGCGCGGTCGGCGGGACGCAGGAACAGCTGATCAACCTGGTCTATCGGCGCAACAATTTCATCAAGCGCGACCGCGTGCTGACGGCACAGCTGCTCGCGAGCAATATCGACCGCGATGCCTTCGAGGCGCGTACGCTGCTGGTCGCCGCCTCGCTTGAGCGGCAGACCAATCTGATCTTCCAGAAGAAATGGACATGGTCGCTCGGCGCAGAGGTGCTGCGCACCGATGAGCGAGACAGCCGGACGCGGGTCGTCGGCGGATCGCGTCGGACCTATTATATCGCCGCGCTGCCGACCTCGCTCACCTATGACGGCACCGACGACCTGCTCGATCCGACCAGCGGCTTCCGTCTGGGCGGGCGCATCTCGCCCGAATATTCGCTGCAATCGGGCAGCAAGGGCTATGCCCGCATCCAGATCGACGGCAGCTATTATCAACCCGTGTCGGACAGGATCGTGCTGGCGGGCCGCGTGCGGCTGGGCAGCATCGTCGGGGCAAACCGGTTCGACATCGCGCCCTCGCGGCGCTTCTATGCGGGCGGTGGCGGCTCGGTGCGCGGCTATGGCTTCCAGGCGATCGGCCCGCGCGACGGAAACAACGATCCCATCGGCGGCAACGGGCTCGCCGAATTCTCGCTCGAAGCGCGCGTGCGATTTGGCGATTTCGGCGTGGTGCCGTTTTTCGACGCAGGCAATGTCTATGCCGGCAGCACCCCCGATCTCAGCGGGATCCGCTATGGTGCGGGTATAGGGGTGCGCTATTACAGCAGCTTCGGGCCGTTGCGGCTCGATCTGGGCACGCCGCTCAATCCGCAGCCGGGCGACAGCCGTATCGGGGTCTATATCTCGCTGGGTCAGGCCTTCTGATGGCGGACGAGACAGAGCCGACCTCGCCCGAACCGATCGTGCAGCGCCGGGCGCGGGTGCGCTGGATGCGCGGTGTGGTCATCGGCGTGCTGGGGCTGGCCGGGCTCGTGGCCGCACTGCTGTTCGGGCTCGACAGCGGCCCGGGCCGCCGCTTCCTCGCCGAGCAGATCGCCGGCTACGAGCTCAAGTCCGGCCTGTCGCTGCGCGTCGATCGGATCGAAGGGTCGATCTATGGCAAGGCGGTGCTGCGCGGGGTCGAACTGCGCGATACCAAGCGGGTGTTCTTCGCCGCATCGGCGGTGGACCTCGACTGGCGCCCGTTCAGGTTTCTCAACAACAGGCTCGATGTCCGCGATCTGATCATCCGGCGGGGCGAATTGCGCAGCCTGCCGGAGCTTCGGCCAGGCGATCCCGACGACCCGTTGCTGCCCGCGTTCGATATCCGCATCGATCGGCTCCGCGCCGACGGGTTGGTCATCCGTGACGGGATCGCCGGGCCACGCCGCATCGCCAATCTCGCGGGCAAGGTCGATATCCGTTCGGGCCGCGTGCTGGTCGATGCGCGCGCCGCGCTCGCCGACGGTACCGACCGGGTGGCGCTGAAGATCGATGCGATGCCCGACCAGAACCGGCTGCAGATCGACGGCGATGTCACTGCGCCCGCCAATGGCGCGATCGCTGCGCTGGCCGGGCTGACGCAGGACCTGGCCGCCTCGATCAAGGGGCGGGGCGACTGGGATTTCTGGCAGGGCAGGCTGCTTGCCCGGCTGGGCGATCGCGAGCTTGCCTCGCTCGATATCAACCAGCGCGAGGGCGAGGCGCGAATCCGGGGCTTTGTCCGGCCGGAGCCGCTGTTCGGCAGCAGCTTCGCGCGCGCGCTGGGCCCTGCGGTCGGCGTGGTCGCGCGGGGCACGCTCGATGCCCGGATACTCTCTGGCATGGTCGCGATGGCGGGGCAGGCGGGCACGGTCAATGCCGAAGGTGCGATCGACCTTGGCGACAACCGCTTCGACGATGTGGAGATACTTGCCGCGCTGTCGCGTCCGCAGCTGCTGGCAGATGGTCTCGACGCCCGAAATCTGCGCGCGACGGTGACGCTGAACGGTCCGTTCGGCGATTTCGAGGCACCCTATCGCCTGTCCGCCGATCGCGTCGCGCTGGCCGGTGTGAGCGCGGAAAGGCTGCTCGCGCAAGGCACGCTCGCCCGGAAGGGGCGGGATTTCACCTTTCCCGTCCAGATCAGCGCGACGCGTGTCGTCACCGGCAACGCCTATGGCGACCGGCTGGCCAATGGGCTGACGGGCCAGGGCGTGGTGCGCATGCGCGATGGGCAGCTGAGCAGCGATCCGATCCGGCTGACCAGCAACAGCCTCGTCGCGCTGGTGCAGCTTTCGGGCAGCAGCCAGCGCGGGCGCTATCTTGCGGTCGTCGATGCGCGGCTGCCCGCGTTCGGGGTCGAGAATGTCGGCGATGCCGATATCGATGCGAATGTGCGCGTCGCCTTTGGCGGCGGCGCGGCCTGGGATGTGCTCGGCGACGTGCGCGTGCTGATGCGCCGCGTGGTCAACGAAACCGTGGTGACGCTGATCGGCCCTTCGCCGCGCTTTGCCAGCAAGTTCAGCTATGGTGCGGGTCAGCCGCTGGTGCTGCGCGATGCGAGCCTGGCGGCGCAGAAGCTGGCGTTGATCGGCGGCGGCCGGGTCGAACTCGATGGCCGCATCGTGCTGCGCGCGAGCGGGCGGCACCGCGATTACGGTCCGCTCGATGTCAGCGCGGATTCGATCCGTGGTGACACCCGCGCGGTGCTGACGCTCGAAGACCCGCTGCCTGCGCTGGGCGTGCAGGATTTGCGGCTGGCGCTCGGCACTGTGCCCGACGGCTTTTCGGTCGATGTCACCGGCCAGTCGACTCTCGGGCCGCTGGAGGGTGCAACGCGCATCTATGCACGCGAGGCAGGCCGCACGCTGATCCAGATCGATCGCTTCACCGTGTCGCAGGCGCTGTTCGCGGGCGACATCTATGCCACCAGGGCGGGGATCGAGGGCGCGCTCAATGTCGCGGGTGGCGGCATTACCGGCAATGTCACGCTGGACCCGCGCAGCGGCGGGCAGGGCATCAAGGCGATGCTCGACCTTGCCAATGCGCGCTTCGACGGCGAGGTGCCGATCACGATCAACCGCGGCGCAGCGGAGATCGATGCGCTGATCGCCGAAGGGCGCAACACCATCGTCGGCAGCGTGCGCGCGCAGGGCATCGGACGCGGACCGCTGTTCATCGGACGGCTGGCGGCCAATGCGAATCTCGTCAATGGCGAGGGACGCGTGACCGCCTCGCTCGCCGGACGGCGCGGCAGCAATTTCGAGCTGCAGACGAGCGCGCAGATCGCAAGCAACTCGATCACGCTGGCGGGCAATGGCAGCTATGGCAACCGCCGGTTGCGGCTGGTGCGACCGGCGCGGCTGTCGAAGCTGGACGATGGCGGCTGGCGACTGGCCCCGGCGGTGCTGCGCGTCGGGCGGGGGCGGCTGGGCCTGCAGGGCCGGTTCGGCAGCGGGCTGACCGATGTCAGCGCGCAGTTCAACACCGTTCCGCTGGCACTGTTCGATGTCGCGGTGCGCGAGCTCGGCTTTGGCGGCAATGCCTCGGGTACGCTCAGCTATCGCCAGGCCGAGGGCGGCGTGCCGACCGGAAAGGCGAGCCTGAAATTCGACAATCTCACGCGCACCGGCCTGATCGTCAGCTCGCGCCCGGTCGATATTGCCGCCAACCTCGCGCTGACCGCCAACGCGCTCGCGGTGCGCGCGGTGATCGCCGAGCAGGACAAGACCGTCGGGCGGGCGCAGGCGCGGATCGGCAACCTGCCGCAGGGCTTCGATCTGTTCGGGCGGCTGCGGCGCGGCACGCTCGCCGGGCAGTTGCGTTTCAACGGCCCGGCCGATTCGCTGTGGCGGCTGCTCGGCATCGAGGCGTTCGACGTCACCGGCCAGGTCGGCGTGGCGGCCGATCTTTCGGGAAGCCTGATGGACCCCAGCATCAACGGCATTCTCGCCACGCGCACCGCGCGGCTGGAGAGCGGGCTGTCGGGTACGGTGATCACCGACATCGCTTCGCGCGGCCAGTTCAACGGATCGCGGCTGACGCTGACCGGCTTCACCGGCAAGGCGGGTGCGAACGGCACGGTCAGCGGGTCGGGCTATGTCGATTATGGCGGCCTGTTCGCCTCGCCCTCGCGCGGGGTCGCGGTCGAGATCCGCGCGACGGCCAAGAACGCGCAACTGGTCAATCGCGACGATTTCGGCGCGACGGTCACCGGACCGCTGACCATCTCGTCCGATGGCATCACCGGAACGCTGGGCGGCGATGTCGTGCTCAACCGGGGCCGCTTCCGCCTGGGCCAGTTCAACGCGGCCGAGGCGCTGCCCGTGATCAACGTGCGCGAAATCAACCGCCGCGCCGACGAAGCGCCGCGCCGGGTGCGGCCGGCGGTCTGGCGTTACAATGTCAAGGCGCGCGCGCCGAACCAGTTCACCGTCACCGGCCTCGGCATCAACAGCGAATGGGGCGCGAACATCACGCTCACCGGCACGGTCGATGCGCCGCGCATCAACGGCCAGGCGGACCTGATCCGGGGCGAGTACGAATTTGCCGGCCGCGATTTCGATCTGGAGCGCGGGCGGATCAATTTCCGCGGCGAATCGCCCCCCAATCCGGCGCTCGACATTGCGGCATCGGCGAACCTGACCGACCTCAATGCCACGATCAACGTGCGCGGCACCGGCCTGGCACCCGAGATCAGCTTCACCAGCACGCCTGCCTTGCCCGAGGACGAGCTGCTCGCACGCCTCCTGTTCGGATCGTCGATCACCGACATCTCGGCCCCCGAAGCGGTGCAGCTGGCAGCCGCGCTCGCCTCGCTGCGCGGCGGCGGCGGGCTCGACCCGATCAACGCGCTGCGCGGCGCGATCGGGCTCGATCGGCTGCGCATCGTCGAGGGCAATCAGGCGCTCGGCCAGGGCACCAGCATCGCAGCGGGCAAGTACATCACGCGCAACACCTATGTGGAGATCGTCACCGACGGGCGCGGCTATTCGGCAACGCAGGTCGAATTCCAGATCACCCGCTGGCTCTCGCTGCTATCGTCGATCTCGACCATCGGCCGCCAGAGCGCGAACGTGCGGATTTCGAAGGATTATTGAGGGTTGCGAATTATCCCTGAACCCAGTGTGGTTGTGGACGGGATGAAAAGGGGAGGAACCACATTGTGCGCAAACTTGCATGGGGTGCGATCGGGTTGGCAGTGGTGCTGCTCGGCATCCGCCTGGTCGATGGATCGCAGGTCGCGGCCATGCTGAGCGCCGACACGCCGATCATGCAATGGCCCGATCTGCTAGATCAGCCGCGCCCCGAGCCCGATCGCACCATCGTCTATGGCAGGGACCCGCTGCAGCTGGTCGATCTGTGGCTGCCCGCGGGCAAGGGCCCGCACCCCGTCGTCGTGATGATCCATGGCGGATGCTGGCAGACCGAGATCGCGACGCGCGGCATCATGAACTATATCGCCGACGATCTGCGCCAGGATGGCATCGCCGTGTGGAATATCGAATATCGCGGCGTCGATCGCGGCGGCGGTTATCCGGAGACCTATCTCGATATTGGCGCGGCGGCGGACCTGCTAGCTAAGCAGGCCAAGGCGCTCAACCTCGATCTCGCGCACACCATCGCGATCGGCCATTCGGCGGGCGGGCATCTCGCGCTCTGGCTGGCGGCGCGTCAGGCGCTGCCCGAAGGGGAACCCTTGCGCGGGCCCGATCCGCTGCGCATCGACACCGCGATCAGCCAGGCGGGCATTGCCGATCTGCGCGCCGCGATGCAGCGCACCGGCCATGCCTGCGGGACCGATGCGCCGACGAAGATGGCGGGGGGCAAGTTCGCGCTAACCTCGCCGCCCGAAATGCCGGTGAGCAAGGCACGGCAGATCCAGTTCCACACCGACAGGGACCGGATCGCGCCGCCCGCCTATGCCGAGACCTATGCGGTCGACATGGAGAAGCGCGGGGTCAGGGTCGAGAATCATGTCCATGGTCCGGAGGGCCATGTCGAGCTGATCGCGCCGAACAGTCGCAGCTGGGCCGCCCAGAAGGCGCGGATCAGACAGTTGCTGGGGCGATGACGATGATGGACTATCCGACGCTCGCCGAAGCTGAGGCCCGCGATGCCGCCGACCCGCTGGCCCGGTGGCGCGAGCGCTTCACGCTGCCCGAAGGGGTGGTCTATCTCGACGGCAACTCGCTCGGCGCGCTGCCGGTGGCGACGCGCGGCCTGATGCACGATGCCGTCGACCGGCAATGGGGCGAGGGGTTGATCCGCAGCTGGAACGACGCCGACTGGATCGGCGCGCCGCGGCGGATCGGCGACAAGATCGCAGCGCTGATCGGCGCCGCGCCGGGCGAGGTGATCGCCTGCGATTCGGTGACGGTGAACCTCTACAAGCTGATGGGCGCGATCCTCGCTGCGCGGCCGGGCCAGGGCAGGACGATCCTCACCGAAAGCGGAAATTTTCCCACCGATCTGCACGTCGCTGCAGGCATTGCCGCGCAGCATGGGCTGGTGCTCGATGCTTGCGCGCGCGAAGCGATCGCCGAGCGGATCGGACCGGATGTCGCGCTGATGGTGCTCACCCATGTGCATTACAAGACCGGCGAGCGGTTCGACATGGCCGCGATCCAGGCGCTCGCCGATACGCACAATGTGCCGCTGATCTGGGACCTGTCGCACAGCACCGGCGCGGTACCGGTGAACCTGGCGGCCGACGCCGCGCGCTTTGCCGTGGGCTGCGGCTACAAATATCTGAACGGTGGCCCCGGTGCGCCCGCATTTCTCTATGTAGCCGCCGAAGCTCTCGAGTTTCTCGGCTCGCCGATCCAGGGCTGGATGGGCCATGCCGCGCCCTTTGCCATGACCGACGGATACGAGCCCGCGCCAGGGATCGAGCGCTTCCTGGCGGGCACCCCCCCGATGCTGTCGCTGCTCGCGCTGGAAGCCGGGGTCGATCTGCTGCTGGAGGCGGATCGCGATGCGCTCTGGACCAAGTCGCAAGCGCTGTTCGATTTTCTGACCACGCTCATGGCGGCGCGCTGCCCAGAACTGGTGCCGATCACGCCCGAGCGCGCCGACCTGCGCGGCAGCCATGCGAGCTTCGCGCACCCCGATGCCTGGCCGATCAACCGCGCGCTGATCGATGCAGGCGTGATCGGCGATTTCCGCGCGCCCGATGTGCTGCGGCTGGGGCTGACGCCGCTCTATCTGGGCTTTGCCGATATCTGGCATGCGGTCGATCGGCTGGCCGCCATCATGGGTGAGGGCCGCTGGCAGCGCGACGAATACAAGGTCGCAACGCGCGTGACATGAGGGGCATCGATCCGCCGTTCTGAACGTTGCACAACCAGGGGGCCATGCGGGCGCAATACCGGCTCCCCCATGTTCCAGTTTAACCGGCAAGAACCGGGAACCGACAGGAGAGAGACATGCAGCGGCTTCTGGCCTGCCTCGACGTATCGCATTATTCGCAGACCGTGTGCGAGCACGCCGCCTGGGCGGCGATGCGGCTGAACGCCTCGGTCGAACTGCTCCACGTCATCCAGCGCAACGACGCGCGCTCCGAGCTCGACGGGGCTGGCCTGGCTGCCAAGCCTGGCCTGCTGGACGAGGTCATGGCGCTGAAGGCGGCAGAGGGACGGCTTGCCGAACGCCAGGGGCATCTGCTGATCGAGGCGGCGCTCGACCAGCTGCGGGCCCGGGGCGTGACCGATATCGAGCTCAGCTTGCGCGAAGGCGGCATTGTCGAGACCATCGCCGAGCGCGAGGCCTTCAGCGACATGACGATCATCGGCAAGCGCGGCGCGCAGGCCGATTTCGCCAAGGGGCATCTGGGCAGCAAGGTCGAGCGCGTCATCCGCCAGAGCCGCAAGCCGGTGCTCGTCGCCACGCGCGTGTTCAAGGCGCCGCAACGCATTGCGATCGCCTTTGACGGCGGGCCTTCAAGCCGGCTGGCGGTGGATTATGTCTCTACCTCGATGCTGTTCGGCGGGCTCGACATCGATGTCGTGCTGGTCGGCGGCTATACGGATGGCAACGCGGCGCATATCGACTGGGCGCAGACGCGCTTTACAGGGCGCGCGGGGGTGAAGGTGCTGCAGCGCGAGGGCAATCCCGATGCCGTGCTGCCGCAGGTCATTCGGGAACGGGGCATCGATCTGCTGGTGATGGGTGCCTATGGCCACAGCCCGCTGCGCAACATGCTGGTGGGCAGCACCACCACCCAGATGATCCGCGCAGGACAGACCTCGGTCCTGTTGTTCCGATAGGAAGGGCGCACTCGTCGGCTATCCGGAGCCGGCCGCGAAACCAGCCTCTCCCCTGGGGAAGAGGCTGGTACTGTTCGTCAGATATGGATCGGCTTGCCCTGCACGGCCATGGCCGCTTCCTTGAGCGCCTCGCTGTGCGTCGGGTGGGCGTGGCAGGTATAGGCGATGTCCTCGCTGGTGCCGCCGAATTCCATCGCCTGCGCGGCCTGCGCGATCATCGTGCCGCCGAGCGAGGCGATGATCCACACGCCGAGCACGCGGTCGGTCTTGGCGTCGGAGATCACCTTGACCAGCCCGTCGCCCTCGTGATTGGTCTTGGCGCGCGAATTGGCCATCATCGGGAACTTGCCGACCTTGATCTCGCCACGTTCCTTGGCCTGCTCCTCGGTCAGGCCCACGCCCGCGATCTCGGGCATCGTGTAGACGACCGACGGTATGATGTCGTGGTTCACGATGCCCGTCAGCCCAGCGATGTTTTCCGCAACGGCAATGCCTTCGTCCTCGGCCTTGTGCGCCAGCATCGGGCCGGGCACGCAGTCGCCGATCGCCCAGATGCCAGAGACCTTGGTCTGGAAATCATGGTCGATCTCGACCTGGCCGCGACCATTGACCTCTAGCCCGGCCTTGTCGAGCGCCAGGCCATCGGTGTTGGGACGGCGGCCGATCGAGACCAGCACGACATCGGCTTCGATGGTTTCTGCGGCGCCACCTGCCGAGGGCTCGACGGTCAGCACGGCCTTGCCGTCCTTGACCTCTGCGCCGGTAACCTTGGTCGACAGCTTGAACTCGATGCCCTGCTTCTTGAAGACCTTGTTCGCCTCCTTGCGGATTTCGCCGTCCATGCCGGGCAGGATCTGGTCGAGATATTCGACCACGGTGACCTTGGCGCCGAGGCGCTTCCACACGCTGCCGAGTTCCAGGCCGATCACGCCGCCGCCAATGACGACCATGTGGTCGGGCACCTTGGCGAGTTCGAGCGCACCGGTCGAATCGACGATGACCTGCGCGTTATTGTCCACGGTGATCCCGGGCAGCGGGGTGACCGACGATCCGGTAGCGATGACGATGTTCTTGGCGCGATAGCTCTTGCCCGCGACATCGACGGTATCGGCAGAGGTGAACGCGGCATGGCCCTTGAGCCATTCGACCTTGTTCTTCTTGAACAGATATTCGATGCCGCCGGTCAGCCCCTTGACCGCATCGCGCCGCTGCGCGTGCATGGTTTCGAGGTCGAGTTCGACCGTGCCCTTGATGCCCAGCTTGGCGAGCTTGCCGCTCGCGGCTTCCTCGAACAGTTCGGAGGCGTGCAGCATCGCCTTGGACGGGATGCAGCCGACATTGAGGCAGGTGCCGCCCAGTGTCGCGCGGCTTTCGACGCACGCGGTCTTCAGGCCCAGCTGCGCCGCACGGATCGCCGCGACATAGCCGCCAGGGCCGGCACCGATCACCAAGACGTCGAAATCATAATCAGCCATTTTCAAACTCCATCGTGCGCTTCGGGTCTTATCAGACCTGTCTGGCACTGTCTTTCCCGTCATTCCCGCGAAAGCGGGAATCCCGCTCGGTCATTGTCGGTGGCAGAAGCGGGACCCCCGCCTGCGCGGGGGTGACGAAGAATTACGCTGCCGGTTCCGCCAGGCCCGGCCCTTGCCTCAAAGATCGATCAGCAGCCGCGTCGGGTCCTCGATCGCTTCCTTGATGCGGACCAGGAAGGTCACGGCTTCGCGGCCGTCGATCAGGCGGTGGTCATAGCTGAGCGCCAGATACATCATCGGGCGCGCGGCGATCGAGCCGTCGGGCATCACGACCGGGCGCTGATCGATGCGGTGCAGGCCCAGCACCGCGCTCTGCGGCGGGTTGATGATAGGGGTCGACATCAGCGATCCGAACACGCCGCCGTTGGAGATGGTGAAGGTGCCGCCCGTCATCTCGTCCATCTTCAGCGTGCCGTCCTTGGCGCGCTTGCCGAAATCGGCGATGGTCTTCTCGATGCCCGCGAAGCTCAGGCTCTCGGCATTGCGGATGACCGGCACGACCAGGCCGTTCGGCGCGCTGACCGCGACCGAGATGTCGGCATAATTGTGATAGACGATCTCTTCGCCGTCGATCTGCGCGTTGACCGCCGGAACGTCCTTGAGCGCCAGGCACGCGGCCTTGGCGAAAAAGCCCATGAAGCCGAGGCGGATGCCGTGCTTCTTCTCGAACAGGTCCTTGTACTTGTTGCGTGCCTCGATCACCGCGGTCATGTCGACATCGTTGAACGTCGTCAGCATCGCCGCATTTTCCTGTGCGCTCTTGAGGCGCTTGGCGATGGTCTGGCGGATGCGGGTCATGCGCACGCGCTCGGTCTCGCGACCGGCGGTGCCGCTGGCAACCGGCGCGGCGGCAGCGGCGGGCGCAGCGGCGGCCGGGGCAGGCGCGGCCTTGGCGGCCTCGGCCGCAGCGGCGAGCACGTCTTCCTTGGTCAGGCGGCCGTCCTTGCCGGTGCCCTTGATGCTGGTCGGATCAAGCCCATGCTCGAGCACCAGGCGGCGGACGGCGGGCGACAGGCTCACCGGCTCGCCGGTCGGGGCGGGGGCAGGCGCGGGTGCGGGCGCGGCGACCGCTGCGGGGGCAGGGGCGGCTTCGCTCTTGGCGATCGCGGGCTGCGGCGCGGCGGCAGCGGTGGCGACGGCGGCCCCCGAGGTTTCGATCGTGGTCAGGATCGAGCCGACCTGCACGGTATCGCCTTCGGAGAAGATCAGCTGGCCCAGCACGCCGGCGGCAGGGGCGGGGACTTCGACCGCGACCTTGTCGGTCTCCAGGCTGGCAATCGGCTCGTCGGCGGCGACGGTGTCGCCCGGCTTCTTCAGCCATTCGCCAATGGTCGCTTCGCTGATCGATTCACCCAGGACGGGGACTTTGACTTCGATGCTCATGGTTCACAAACCCTATTTCTATCCGCGTCCAACATGCGGAATTGATTATGTTTCTGCTGGCTCAGCTGCCACGCTGGCGGCGAATTTCCTCGCGGACATTATGGCCGAGCGCATCGGCGATCAGCGCGCCCTGCTCGGCCTGGTGCCGCTTGGCGAGCCCGGTGGCGGGCGATGCCGCCGCGACGCGACCGGCATAGCGGGCGCGCTTGGGACCAACGCCCGCGTCGGCCAGGCATTCCTCGATAAACGGTTCGACAAAGAACCAGCTACCGTTGTTGCGTGGCTCCTCCTGCGCCCAGACCACTTCCTCCAGATTGACCATGCGCTTGAGGCGAATGGTCAGCGGTTCGCCCGGGAAAGGGTAGAGCTGCTCGAGCCGGATGATCGCGGTGTTCTTGTCGCCCGCCGCATCGCGCGCTTCCATCAGGTCGAACGCCACCTTGCCCGAGCACAGCACCAGGCGCTTGATGTCCTTGTCCTCCGGCTGGTTGGGGTCGGAAAGGATGCGCATGAAATGGCTGTTGCCCTGGAACTCGCTCGCCTTCGACACCGCCATCTTGTGCCGCAGCAGCGACTTGGGCGTCATGATGATCAGCGGCTTGCGGAAATTCCGGTGCATCTGGCGGCGCAGCACATGGAAATAGTTGGCCGGCGTCGTGATGTTGCACACCTGGATATTGTCGCCCGCGCACAGCTGCAGGAAGCGTTCGAGACGCGCTGAGCTGTGTTCCGGGCCCTGGCCTTCCATGCCGTGCGGCAGCAGCATCACCAGACCGTTGGCGCGCAGCCACTTGGCCTCGCCGCTGGCGATGAACTGGTCGATCATGATCTGCGCGCCATTGGCGAAATCGCCGAACTGCGCTTCCCACAGCACGAGGGTCTTCGGATCGGCCATGGCATAGCCATATTCGAAGCCGAGCACGCCATATTCGGACAAGGGGCTGTCGAGCACCTCGAACCGGCCATGCGGCACCTGTTCGAGCGGCAGATAGCGACCGCCGGTATTCTGGTCGATCCAGACCGCGTGCCGCTGGCTGAAGGTGCCGCGACCCGAATCCTGGCCCGACAGGCGGACGGCATAGCCTTCCGACACCAGCGATCCGAAGGCGAGCGCTTCGCCGGTCGCCCAGTCGAAGCCTTCGCCCTTGTCGAACATCTCGCGCTTCGCCTCGAGCACGCGGCGCAGCGTCTTGTGCACCTCATGGCCTTCGGGGATCGTCGTCAGCGTGCGGCCGAGGCTTTCCATCAGCTTCTTGTCGATGCCGGTCTCGATGTTGCGGCGCGCGGTTTCCGGGTCGGCGGGCATGTGCAGGCCCGACCAGCGACCGGCGAACCAGTCCGCCTTGTTCGCCTTGTAGGTCTTGCCGGCCTCGAACTCGACCTCGAGCTGATCCGAGAAGGTCTTGGCTGTGCCGTCGATCCAGTCCTGCGTCACCACGCCCTCAGCGATCAGGCGATCGCCATAGATCTTGCTGACCTTGGGATGCTGGCGGATCTTGGCGTACATCTGCGGCTGGGTGAAGCTGGGCTCGTCGCCCTCGTTATGGCCGAAGCGGCGATAGCACCACATGTCGATCACGACATCGCGGTGGAAGCGCTGGCGGAAGTCGATCGCCATCTTGCAGGCAAAGGTCACCGCTTCCGGATCATCGCCATTGACGTGCAGGATCGGCGCCTGGACGCCCTTGGCGACATCCGACGGATAGGGCGACGAGCGCGCGAATTGCGGGCTGGTGGTGAAGCCGATCTGGTTGTTGACGATGAAGTGGATGCAGCCGCCGGTATTGTAACCGCGAATCCCTGAGAAGCCGAGGCACTCCCAGACGATGCCCTGGCCTGCGAACGCCGCGTCGCCGTGCAGCAGCACCGGCAGCACCTGGTTGTGATCGGCGAGATCGTCGCGGATCACCTGCTGTGCGCGGACCTTGCCGAGCACGACCGGATCGACCGCTTCGAGATGCGACGGGTTGGGGACCAGCGACATGTGCACGCTGATGCCGTCGAACTCGCGGTCGGTGCTGGTGCCGAGGTGATATTTCACGTCGCCGGAGCCGCCGACATCGTCGGGGTTGGCCGAGCCGCCCGAGAATTCGTGGAAGATCACGCGATAGGGCTTGGCCATCACGTTGGCGAGCACGTTCAGGCGGCCGCGATGCGGCATGCCATAGACGATTTCCTTGAGGCCGAGCTGGCCGCCGTACTTGATCACGGCTTCGAGCGCGGGAATCATCGATTCGCCGCCGTCCAGGCCGAAGCGCTTGGTGCCGACATATTTCTTGGCGAGGAAATTCTCGAAGGTCTCGGCCTCGATCACCTTGGAAAGGATCGCCTTCTTGCCGTTTTCGGAGAACTCGATGACCTTGTCGACGCCTTCCATCCGGTCCTGGAAGAAGCGGCGCTCCTCCACGTCCGAGATGTGCATGTACTCGAGGCCGACCTTGCCGCAATAGTTCGCGCGCAGCGTATCGATGAGCTGGCGCACGGTGGCGCTTTCGAAGCCCATCGTGCCGCCCAGAAACACGGGCTCGTCAAGCTCTGCGCCGACAAAGCCGTGATATTCGGGTGTAAGGTCGGCGGGCAGTTCCTGCTGCGACAGGCCGAGCGGATCGAGATCGGCCGCAAGGTGTCCGCGCACCCGGTAGGTGCGGATCAGCATCATCGCGCGGATCGAGCGGTCCGCCGCGCGCGCGATCGCCGCTTCGTCCACCGGCTTGCCCGCCTTGGCCGAGGCATCGCGCACCGCGGCCTTCACCGCCGCCTGCATCTGCATCGGGTCGAGTGCGGCGGTCAGATCACCGCCATCGGACAGCGGCCAGTTGCGCTGCTGCCAGCTCGGGCCCGGCTGCGGGCCTTCTGCAGGGTCGAAATCAAATCCGTCGTAGGTCATGTTCTGGCGTCCCTTTTCCCTCTCCCCACTATGGGAGAGGGTTGCGCAGACTTGGGCACCTCTGTGCCCTAGTCGAAGCTGGGTGAGGGGGAAGCGACGCTACCGGCGTGCTCCTGGC
>AYSC01000046.1 GCA_000503195.1 Blastomonas sp. CACIA14H2 | reverse complement strand
TCGCGAACCGCTGAGTCCCGGCCATCACGGGCCAGCCTTCCAAGCGAGAGGAGAAGATTCATGGACATGCACACCCCTGCCGCGCTGTTGATGCGCCCGCCGCTGAAAGCCCATTACGACAACTGGATCGGCGGCCGCTGGGTGCCCGCGAAGAGCGGCGCGACCTTCGACAATGTCTCGCCGCTGACCGGCAAGGTCATCGGCACCATCGCGCGCTCCGGCCCCGAGGATATCGAGGCCGCGCTCGACGCCGCGCATGCCGCACGGGTCGCCTGGGGCCAGACCAGTGTTGCCGAACGCGCGCTGGTGCTCACCCGCATCGCTGACCGGATGGAGGAGAATCTCGAACATCTCGCTCAGGCCGAGACCTGGGACAATGGCAAGCCGATCCGCGAGACCATGGCCGCCGATCTCCCTCTCGCCATCGACCATTTCCGCTATTTCGCCGGGTGCATCCGCGCGCAGGAAGGCGGCATTTCGGAAATCGACCGCAACACCATCGCCTATCATTTCCAGGAGCCGCTGGGCGTCGTCGGCCAGATCATCCCGTGGAATTTCCCGCTGCTGATGGCGTGCTGGAAGCTCGCCCCCGCGCTCGCCGCAGGCAATTGCGTGGTGCTCAAGCCCGCCGAGCAGACGCCTGCCTCGATCATGGCGCTGATCGACATCATCGGCGACCTGCTGCCCGATGGCGTGGTCAATATCGTCAACGGCTTCGGGCTGGAGGCGGGCAAGCCGCTCGCCTCGTCGAAGCGCATCGCCAAGATCGCGTTCACCGGCGAGACCTCGACCGGGCGGCTGATCATGCAATATGCCAGCGAGAACCTGATCCCGGTGACGCTCGAACTCGGCGGCAAGTCGCCCAACCTGTTCTTCGCCGATGTGATGGCCGAGGATGACGACTATCTCGACAAGGCGATCGAGGGCTTCGTGATGTTCGCGCTCAACCAGGGCGAGGTGTGCACCTGCCCGTCGCGCGCGCTGGTGCAGGAATCGATCTACGACCGGTTCATGGAACGCGTGCTGAAGCGCGTTGCGGCGCTGAAACAGGCCAATCCGCTCGATCCCGACACCATGATCGGCGCGCAGGCCAGCGCCGAGCAGCAGGCCAAGATCCTGAGCTATATCGATATCGGCCGCGCCGAAGGGGCCGAGGTGCTGGCGGGTGGCGCCGCCGCGCAGCTGGGCGGAGACCTGGCCGGCGGCTATTATGTCCAGCCGACGGTGCTGCGCGGCCACAACAAGATGCGCGTGTTCCAGGAAGAGATTTTCGGTCCCGTCGTATCGGTCACCACCTTCCGCGACGAGGACGATGCGCTCGCCATCGCCAATGACACGCTGTTCGGCCTGGGCGCGGGCGTGTGGAGCCGCGACATCAACCGCTGCTATCGCCTCGGCCGGGGGATCGAGGCGGGCCGCGTCTGGACCAATTGCTACCACGCCTATCCCGCGCACGCGGCGTTCGGCGGCTACAAGCAATCGGGCATCGGCCGCGAGACGCACCGGATGATGCTCGACCATTATCAGCAGACCAAGAACCTGCTGGTCTCCTACGAGCCGAAGAAGCTCGGCTTCTTCTGATGCTCGAGGCCGGGCGCGGCATCGCGCCGCGCCCGGCCATCAGGCCATCCGGGTCCAGCCCTGCCCTTCCGCATAGCTCCAGAGCGTGCCGTCTTCATCCATCCAGCTGCCATAGGGCTCGTCGGTGGCATCGGACCCGAAGCGCAGGACATTGCCGTCCGGGTCCGCCACCTGCATCTCGCGCGCACCCCAGGGATAATCGCGCGGGCCATGGCGGATCGCCGTCCCCCTGCCCATCAGCTCCGTGTGCAGCGCATCGACATCTGCCAGGCCAATATACACCCAGGCCCGGCCGGCACCCTGGTCGCCCGCTGTCAGCATGAGGACCGCCTCGTCACGACCGATCGAGGCGAACAGGCTGTCCCCCCAATGGGTGTGGAACCCCAGCGCATCCGAATAGAAGCGCAGAGCGCCGTTGATATCCGCCACGCGCAGGATGGGCGTCGTTCTTCCCAGAAAAGCAGCCATGCAACAGCCCCCGCCAGGTCCGACTCAAGGCAACGGTGGCCAGGATGGTCTCATTCATCGGGGTCCAGGGGCAAGCCCGAACTGCGCAACCTCATCCGGCCCGGTTCGTAAGCCCATCGAACCCCCGGACAAGGATGAACCTCCATGACCCTCAAAGCCGTCGCGATCAATTGTACCCTCAAGCGCTCGGGCAAGAAGAGCTCGTCGACCGATGCGATGATCGAGCTGATCGCAGGCCAGCTCGCCAAGCACGAGGTCGAGCTGACCGAGACGATCCGCATCGCCGATTACAACGTGCTGCCCGGTGTCAGCTCGGACGAGGGCGATGGCGACGAATGGCCCGATCTGCGCGAGCGCATCCTCGCCGCCGACATCCTGATCTTCGGCACGCCGATCTGGATGGGACAGATGTCGAGCATCGCCAAGCGCGTGCTCGAGCGGATGGACGCCTTTCTCGACGAGACCGACGAGACAGGCCGGATGCCGAGCTTCTCCAAGCTCGCGGTCGCGGCGATCGTCGGCAACGAGGACGGCGCGCACCGCATCTCGGCCGACCTGTTCCAGGCATTGAACGATGTCGGCTTCACCATCCCCGCCGGGGCCGCCTGCTACTGGGTCGGCGAGGCGATGGGCAGCACCGATTTCCAGGATCTCGACGAGACCCCGGAAGCGACGTTCGAAACCGCACGCATGCTCGCCGCCAACACCGCGCATCTGGCCAAATTGCTCAAGGCCAAGCCCTATCCGGGCGACGAGGAGCATGACGACGAGAGCTGATCGCGGCGGCGCATGACCGTCACGTCCCCGGTTGCGCGATGGGTTAAGCTTGTATAAGCATACCATCAAAGCAGGAGAGGCGTGATGGTTTATGTGCTGGGCGGATACCAGAGCGATTTTGCGCGCAACTGGGCGCGCGAGGGGCTTTCGATAGGCGACGGCTTTGTCGAGACGGTCCGCCAGGGACTCGATGCGACGCGGCTCGATGCCGGCGAGATCGACAGCGGCCATGTCGGCAATTTCGTCGGAGACCTGTTTGCCGGGCAAGGCCTGCTCGGCGGGTTCTTCGCCTATGTCGACCCGGCGCTCGATGGCCTTCCGACCTCACGCCACGAAGCCGCCTGCGCCTCGGGCAGCGTGTCGGTGCTCGCCGCCGCGGCGGAGATCGAGGCGGGGCGCTACGACCTCGCCTGCGTGGTCGGCATCGAGATGATGCGCAACGTTCCGGGGCAGAAGGCGGCCGAAAATCTGGGCGCGGCTGCCTATCAGGGTCGCGAATTTGCCGATGCGCAATTCCTCTGGCCGCGCGCCTTTTCCGACCTGGCCGAGGAATATGACGCGCTCTACGGCCTGAACTACGACCATCTCGGCCGTATTGCCGAGATCAACTTCGCCAATGGCCGTCGCAACCCCGACGCACAGACCAGGCAATGGCAGTTCGGCCCGAAGAGCTTCACCGAGGATGACGAGGCCAATCCGGTCGTCGAGGGGCGCACCCGCAAGAACGATTGCGGCCAGGTGACCGATGGCGCGGCAGTCGTCTTCCTCGCTTCCGAAAAGCGAGCCCGCGAATATGCGGCGAAGCGCGGCATCCCGATCGAGTCCCTGTCGCGCATCGCCGGCTGGGGGCACCGGTCGGCGGCGCTCGGCTATCGCGACAAGCGCCGGATGGCGGGCGACAGTCCTTACGTCTTCCCCCAGGTCAAGCGCGCGATCGACGATGCGCGTGCGCGTGCAGGCGTGTCCGGCGTCGAGGCGATCGATGCGGTCGAGACGCACGATTGCTTCGCGATGACCGAATACATGGCGATCGACCATCTCGGC
This sequence comes from Blastomonas sp. CACIA14H2, assembly GCA_000503195.1. Classification (GTDB taxonomy): domain Bacteria; phylum Pseudomonadota; class Alphaproteobacteria; order Sphingomonadales; family Sphingomonadaceae; genus Blastomonas. The sequence goes on along the minus strand of AYSC01000046.1, from coordinate 24,694 downwards.
CTCACCGCGCCGGGCGAGGCGTGGAAGGCGGTCGAGGCGGGCGATATCGAGATCGGCGGCAAGCTGCCGATCAACCCCTCGGGCGGGCTGATCGGGCTCGGCCATCCGGTGGGCGCGACGGGCGTGCGCATGCTGCTCGACGCGCACAAGCAGGTGACCGGCCAGGCGGCGGACAATCAGGTCGAGGGTGCGCGCCGCGTACAGACGCTCAATATCGGCGGATCGACCACCACCACGGTCAGTTTCATCGTGGAGCAGGCGGCATGAGCGACACCCGTTTCCACCAGTTCAAGCAACTGATCGCCGCCTGGACCCGCAAGGACGCCGAAGCCGTGCTCGCCATGCTGCACGACGATGTCGTCTGGCATTATGCCGCCGCCATTGCTCCCCCTGCGCGCGGCAAGGCCGAGGCGCGCGCCTTCATCGAACGCTTCGGATCGACCATCGCCGAAGTCAACTGGCGCATCTTCGCGCATGCCGAGACTGCCGACCGGCTGTTCGTCGAGGGCGTCGACGAATATGTCACCACCGATGGCGTGCGCGTCGCCGCGCCCTACGCGGGGATCATCGAGTACCAGGGCGACAAGATCATCGGCTGGCGCGACTATCTCGATCGCGGCACGGTCGATGCGATCAAGGCGGGCAAGCCTTACCCTGCCCAGGTCAAGGAACTGATCGACCGGCCCGCCGCATGACGACGACATTGCTCGCCGACGCGCCCTTTCGCGAGGCCGAGTTCATGCCCGTCGACTTGGATGTCGAACGGCGCGCCGATGGCACGATCATCCTGAAAAGCCGCGTTCCATTGCGCGCCTTCGACGCGAACATCCCGCGCGCCTTTGCCGAGCGGGCCGCGCTCAAGGGCGATGCCCCGGCGATCGGCTGGCGCGGGCCCGACGCGCAATGGGCCTATCGCAGCTACACGCAGATCAAGCGCGACATGGACGGCGCGACGCGCTGGCTCACCGAGAATTTCCCGCGCGGCACGCGGCTGCTGATCATCGCCGAGAACAGCCTGCCAGTCGCGGTGATGACCTTTGCCGCCTGGGCCGCAGGGATGATCATCGTGCCGGTGAGCATCGCCTATGGCCTGGCGGGCGGCGATCATGCGCGGTTGCGGCACGTGATCGCGCGGACGCAGCCGGACGCGATCCTCGCCGAACCGCATCCCGCCATCGCCGCCGCGCTCGCTGCTGTCGCGCCGGGCGTACGCATTATCAGCAGCGATCCTGCGCCCTTTGCCGGCGCCATTTCCTATGCCGATGTCATCGCGACCGATCCCGGCACGGTTGCCGAAGCGGCCATCGCCGCGGTCGATCCCGATGCCCCGGCGATCTACATGCTTACCTCGGGCTCGACCGGGCTGCCCAAGATCGTTCCGCACAGCCTGACCGCGCTCGCCGCTTGCGGCGCGCAGGGGCTCGACATGATCGGCAAGGCTGCGGGCTGGGACGACGTGATGCTCGACTGGCTGCCCTGGCATCACGCCGCCGGCGCCTCGGTGATGCGCACCTGCCTGCTCGAAGGCGGCACGCTGCACATTGATGCGGGCAAGCCGCTGCCCGGCCTGTTCGACCAGACGATCGCCAATCTGCGCGAGATTTCGGTCGCCTATTTCAACAATGTCCCCACCGGCTATGCGATGCTGGTCGATGCGATGGAGCAGGACGCCGAGCTGCGCGCACGCTTCTTCGCCAAGATGCGGCTGATGCTCTATGGCGGCGCAGGCCTGCCCCAGCCGGTGTACGACCGGTTGCAGGAGCTGGCGATCGCCGAGACCGGCCACCGCATCCACATGACCACCGGCTATGGCATGACCGAGACCGTCTCGGGCTGCATGGCGATCCATTTCCCCGCAACGCGCGTCGGCATCGGCCTGCCCGCGCCGGGCCTGTCGCTCAAGCTGGTGCCGTGCGACGGGCGCTACGAGGTGCGGCTCGCCGGGCCGAATGTGATGAAGGGCTATCTCGACGAACCCGAGAAGACCGCCGCCGCGTTCGACGACGAGGGCTTTTACCGCACCGGCGACGTCGCGGTGTTCCATGACGAGAGCGATTACGGCCAGGGCCTCGCCTTTGCCGGGCGGCTGGCCGAGGAGTTCAAGCTGGCCAATGGCAACTGGGTCTATGGCGGCGCGGTGCGCGAGAAGCTGCTGAAAGCCTGTGACGGGCTGATCGCCGATCTGGTGCTCGCCGATGACGGCAGGCCGTATCTCGCGATGCTCGCCTGGCCCAAGCCCGGCGCGACGCTCGATGCGGTGGCAGAGGCAGTGCGCGGATACAATCGCGAGGCGCGCGGCGGCGCGGTGATCCGCCGGGTCGCGCTGTTCGACACGCCGCCCAATCCGGGCGCGCACGAATTGTCCGACAAGGGCACGATCAACCGCCGCGCGGTGCTCGACGGGCGGCACGAATGGGTCGAGCGGGCCTTTGCCGATCCGCCCGGCGAGGGTGTCGCGATCACCGGCTAGGGCGCTCAAAAACAATACATAATCGGGAGAAAACGGGATGCTGACGATTCTGGCGATCAATGCGGCTGTGCTCGCCGCATGCTTTGTCGCGCTCTGGCTGATCTGTCTGGGGACGCGCGATGTCACCCCGGTGGACAGCTTCTGGGCCTGGGGCATGCTGGTGATGGCGGCTTCCACCTATGTCCAGGCCGAGGGCGATCCGACGCGCATGCTGATGCTGCTGGCGATCTGCGGCCTGTGGGCGGCACGGCTGGGGACCTTCATGCTCTGGCGCTGGCGCAGCCACGGGCCCGATCGGCGCTATTCGGCGCTGCTCGGCAAGGCGCAGCAGCACAGGGGCTGGAGCTTCGCGCGCGCCTCGGGCCAGCTGGTGTTCGCGACGCAGGCGCCGCTGCTGTTCGTCGTCTGCCTGCCGGTACAGCTGGGCCAGATCGATGCGGCGCCGCCGGTCGGGACGCTGGCCTATATCGGCGCTGCCATCGCGCTGTTCGGCATCGCGTTCGAGACGATCGGCGATGCGCAGCTGGTCGCATTCAAGGCCAGGCCCGAAAATCAGGGCAAGCTGATGACCAGTGGGCTTTGGCGCTATACCCGCCACCCCAATTATTTCGGCGATGCCACCACCTGGTGGGGCCTGTGGCTGATTGCGGCGGAAACCTCGACGGGTCTGGCCGCGATCATCGGCCCGATGCTGCTCACCTGGACGCTGATGAAATGGTCGGGCGCGCCGACCGTCGAAAAGCGGCTCGCCAAGACGCGCGAGGGCTATGCCGATTATGTCGCGCGCACCTCGGGCTTCATCCCGATGCCGCCCAGGCGCGGCTGAGCGCGATGGGGGTCAGTTGGTCTCGGCCCGCTGACCCAGCCGTTCGGCGGCCGCACGGAAGCCTGCCTCAATCTCGTCGACGATGGCGCTCACCGGCTCGATGCCACGCACCGTGCCGACGCCCTGCCCTGCTGCCCAGAGGTCCTTCCACTTGGCATGCGGATCGCCGCCATAATCGCGCGTTGCGGGCTTTCCCAGATCCTTCGGGTCATAGCCGCAGGCGACCAATGACGGGATCAGCCAGGACGCGGGCGTCCCGGTGATCGCCGGGCTCACCACCAGATCTTCGATCCCGCTTTCCACCACCATCTGCTTGTAGCCTGGCACCGCCATGCTCTCTTCCGCCGCGAGAAAGCGCGTGCCCATATAGACCAGATCGGCCCCGGCGGCGATCGCGCCCGCCAAAGCTGCACCGTCGGCAATCCCGCCGCCGACGCAGATGATGCCGTCGAACTCGGCGCGCAGCGCGGTGATGAAGGCGAAGGGCGAGAGAAAACCGGTATGCCCGCCCGCCCCGGCCGACACGCAGACCAGCCCGTCCGCACCCGCCGCCGCCGCCTTGCGCCCCAATGCCACCGAAATTACATCTGCCAGCACGATGCCGCCATAGCCGTGCACCGTCTCCACCGCCGGAGCCGGGCTGCCCAATGCGGTGATGACGATCGGCGGCTTGTGCTTGGCGATCAGCGCGAGGTCATCGGCGAGCCGCTGGTTGCTGCTGTGCGTGACGAGGTTCGCTGCCCACAGGCCGGGTGCGCCTTCAGTCTCCGCCGCGATGCGCGTCATCCAGGCATCGAGGTCCGCCGCCGTGCGGCAATTGGGCGTGGGAAAGGCCCCGATGATCCCCGAGCGCGCCGCCGCGATCACCATTTCGGGGCCGGACACCAGAAACATCGGCGCGGCCACAACCGGCAGGCGCAGTTTGTCGATCAGCATTCAGATACGCTCCACTATGGTCGCGACCCCCACGCCTTGCGCCCCGGTCGCGACGACCAGCCCTAAAGTGCCGCCGGCGTCGGTCAGCGCGTCGATCAGGGTCGAGAGCAGCACGCCGCCGGTCGCGCCCATCGGGTGGCCCTTGGCGACATGCCCGCCGCTCACATTGACCCTGTCGGGGTCGGGCGCGTAGTGGCGCAGGAACTTGGCGTGCGTGACGGCGAAGGCCTCCATGAACTCGATCCGGTCCATGTCCGCGAGCGTTAGGCCCGCCTTGGCCAGCGCCGTGTCCATCGCGCCAAAACCGGCGGTAAGCGAGTCCCATGGATCGCCGCCGACCTCCTGATGCGCGACGATGCGCGCAATGGCGCCCTCGCGCGGGCCGATCAGCGCGAGCGCCGCACCGTCGGTCATCGGCGGGGCATGCGCGACCGTGTGCCGATGATCGATCTGCCGGTCGCCCAGAATAGCGCGATAGGCCTCGGCCAGCGGCGGGAAAGCAGGAGGCAGGGATTGCAGCCGCTCCAGCGTCATCGGCCGCACCGCTTCCTCGCGGTCGAGCCCGGCGACGGCGATGCGCGAGGCGATGAGGCCCGGCTGGTCCTCGGCCGCAGCCGCGCGCGCCTGCGACACCAGAGCAACCTGATCGAGCTCGTCGCGGGTGATCCCCTCCTTCTCGGCGAGCAGATCGGCGGCGAGCGCGACCTGCATATAGCGCCGGTCGGGCGGCATGTCGGTGGCGGTGTAATAATCGGCCTTGTCGGCCATGAACGCGACCTTCGAGAGCATCTCGACCCCGCCGCCGAGCGCCCATTGCGCCTGGCCCGAGGCGACCGCCGCCGCCGCCGCGCCCACCGCCGACAGGCCCGAGGCGCAGAAATTGTTGAGCGTGTGCACCGCGACGCCATCGGGCAGCTCGGCCTTGAGCTTGGCGATCAGCGCGATATGCCCGCCCTGGGCGCCGACCTGGCCGACACAGCCCAGGGTCATGCGCTCGGCGCGCCCGCGCGGATCGTGCCCCCGCGCCTCCATCGAATCGACCAGATGCGCGACGAGCCCATGCGGCGTTTCCCCGGCCAGCCCGCCATCGGGGCGCGCACGCCCACGCGGCGTACGCAGCGCAACGTGGAGATAGGCCTCGCTCATGCCGGGGCTCTCCACGCGCTGGGCGGCTGAAAGGCGAACAGCCCGGGCGGCGCGGCGATCACGGCGGGGATCGCGTTGATCGCCACCGCTACGGTCGCATCGGTCAGCGCGCGCGAGGGCGGCGCGTCCGGATCGGATTCGGTGATATCCATGGTCAGATGGATATTGGGCCGCCCCTCGATCCACACGTCCCAATGGCCGCGACCGCCTTCGTGAAGGCCGGGATCGGCGGTCCACAGGATCGACAGCGTGAAGCGCGCGCCGCAGGTGTAATGCGCGGTCCAGCGCCACTCGGTCGCAGCGACGGTGCCTTTGGGAACCGTCCCCGCCGGAATGACGATATCCGCCGGGGCGAGCGTGAGCCGATGATCCGGTTCGATTCGCTCGACCGCTGTACCCATCTGGTGTCCTGCGAACACCAGCACCTCGGAGAACAGCGCGCGGTACAGCTCGGCCAGCGGCCCGGTGCGGATGTCGCGCACCGCAGGATCGCTGCCCAGCCCCATCAGCTCGAAGACGAAGGCCGCGCTCGCCATGGCCGAGGCATCGACCGTTTCGCTCACCCGGATATGCTCGACCTCGACCGACATCGCGGTGGCGGCGAGCGCGATCCGCTCGACGATCATGCCGGGGCTGACCCCGACACCCGCCAGAGTCGCCCCGCCCTCGATCGCGGCGCGATGAAGCCGCTCGGCATAATCCAGCCCTTGCGCGGCGGGCCAGTGGAAGCCGGCGGTGGAAATGACATTCTTGCCCGATCGCAGCAGCGCCTCGACATCGGGGACCAGCGCGTCATAGGGCAAGGTGATGCGCGGGGTGTGGATCACGACATCGGCCTCAGTCGCCAGCGTCTGCGCCAGGTCGTGTGTCGCCCGCACCCCGGTGAGCGGACGCCGCGCGATCTCGCCCGCATCCTTGCCCGCCTTGCTCGCCGAATAGACATGCACACCCGCGAGCGTCAGCGCGGGATCGTCGATGATCCGGCGCAGCGCCGTGCGTCCCATCGCGCCGGTGGCCCATTGAATGACTTTGCAGGCCATGCCCGCCCTCTCCTGTCGCCGTCTCTTCTGGGAGCCGAATAATCGCACTCCGGGCCGCAGCTCTGGCTTGCCTTGGGCTTAGGTATCTTTATGAAAGTTGTAAAGCACAGACAGGAGAGAGCGATGTTTCTGACCCCGGCCGAGCGGATTGCGGACTATCAGGCGCGCGGCTGGTGGGAGGGAAAGAGCGTCGATGCGCTGTTCCGCCAGGCGGCGGCCGAACGCGGCGACGCGCTGGCGCTGGTCGATCCGCTCAACCGCGAAACGCTCGACGGATGCGCGCCCGAAAGGCTGAGCTGGCCCCAACTCGATGCGCGGGTCGATGCCATGGCGGCGGCGCTGATCGCCCTGGGGCTGGAGCGCGACGACGTGGTCTGCGCGCAGCTGCCCAACACCGTCGATGCCGTCATCCTGTTCCTCGCGGTCGCGCGGCTGGGCCTGATCATCAGCCCGATCGTGATGCAATATCGCGAGCACGAGCTCGGCCATATTCTGGCGCAGACCGATGCGCGTGCCTTCGTCACCGTGCCCGCCTTCCACGGCCATGATTATGCGGCGATGGCGGCGGGATTGATCGCCGTGCGGCCCGGCATGATGCTGCTGACCATGGGCACTGCCGAGCACGGCACCGACTTGAAGGCGCTCGCCGCCACGGCCGATCCGGCGAGCGTCGCCCCCTGGTGCGCCGCGCATCCGGTCGCGGGCGGCGAGGTGCTGACCATCTGCTGGACCTCAGGCACCGAGGCGCGGCCCAAGGGCGTTCCGCGCGACCACAACCACTGGCTGCTCAACGCCAAGGTCGTGGTCTGGGGCACCGGCATGCAGCCGGGCGATGTGCTGCTCAACCCCTTTCCGCTGGTCAATATCGCCTCGATCGGCGGTCTGATGCTGCCCTGGATCGAGGTGCGCGGCACGATGGTGCTGCACCATCCGTTCGACCTCGGCGTGTTTCTGAGGCAGATCGCGGCCGAGCGGGTCACCTATACCATCGCCCCACCGGCGGTGCTGACCGCGCTCTTGAAACAGCCGCAGATCACGGCCTCGGTGAACCTTTCGTCGCTGCGCGCGATCGGCAGCGGTTCCGCGCCGCTCACCCCCTGGCTGATCGAGGGCTGGGCGGACAGCCATGGCATCGAGATCTGCAACATCTTCGGCTCGAACGAGGGCATGGCTTTGATGTCCTCGCCCGGCGACGTACCCGACCGCGCCGAGCGCGCGCATTATTTCCCCCGCTTCAGCGCGGAAGGGGTCGAGTGGGACAGCCCGGTTTCTGCCGTGATGCGCACGCGGCTGGTCGATCCGGAGAGCGGCGCGATCATCACCGAACCGGGAACGCCGGGCGAAATGCAAATCGCGGGAGGCACCGTCATCTCGGGCTATTGGCGCTCGCCCGAACTCAATGCGGCGAGCTTCGACGGCGAATGGTTCCGTACTGGCGACCTGTTCGAGATCGCGGGTGAAGGCGCGCTGTCGCGCTTCTACCGCTTTGTCGGGCGCTCGAAGGAGATCATCGTGCGCGGCGGGGTCAACATCTCTCCGGCGGAGATCGACGAATTGCTGGTCAGCCTGCCGAACGTGCGTGAGGCGGCGAGCGTGGGCATTCCCGATGCCGATCTGGGCGAGCGGATCGCGGTGGCGGTGGTGGTGGACGAGGGCGTCACTCCGCCGGATGTCGCCGCCGTCGGCGCGCATCTGGCCGCGGCGGGCGTTGCCGTGTTCAAGCGCCCCGAGCGGCTGGTGGTGCTACCCGCGCTGCCGCGCAACGCAATGAACAAGGTGGTGCGCGCCGATCTGCGCGCGGCGGTGCTGGCAGCGCTGGAGGGTTAGGCCGCCGCCGCCATCATCCGCTCGCGCCTCGCGGCCTTGTCGCGCTCCAGCACCTCACGCTCGACCCAGTGCGAGTGCGTGCCGCTGCTGATCTTGTGCGGCAGCGCGATGCGGCAGATGGGGCCATCGGCAAAGCGCTTGCAGTCGATGATGATGCACTCGGACGTGCCCTGGTTCTCGTCGATCACGAAGCTGACCAGATAGCCGTCATCCTCGTCCTCGGCGCCGACGCGCGGGGCGAACGGCGCCTCGGAGGCATAGCGGCCGTCGGGCAAGGTGATCGTGGTCGATTCACCCGTTTCCAGGTCGTGCTTGACGAAGCCGTTGAACAGGAACCAGCCGGGCCTGGTGGTGGTCGAATAGGCATAGCGATAGGGCTGCGCCAGATAGCGCTGGTTGATCATGCCGAATTCGACCAGCTGGTCGCCCAGCGACTGTTCGCGCGTCTCGCCGGTGCTGAGGTTGAAGCGCCAGCGGTGCAGCGTGGGGCGGAAGCTGTGCTCGTCGATATGCGCCATCATCGCGCCGAGCCCGCCATCGTGCGGCAGCGGATCGGGCGTGGGATTGTTCTGGAAATAGCCGTCGAGCACCACCTCGTCGCCCTCTTCCCAGGCGTTCAGCCAGTGCAGCACATAGGTCGGTGCGGCATCGAACCAGCGGATGTCGCTGGGATCGTTGCGGTTCACCAGCGCGAAGCGCGAGGGCAGATCGTGCAGCCGCACCGCATGGATATTGTGTTCGAGCAGCGATTCATCCCAGAAGACCGGGAAGTCGTTGAGGATCGCCCAGTTCTCGCTGAACGCCATGTCGTGCGGCAGGCGCGGCCCCGGCAGCGGCACCGGCGTATAGCTCTTCAGCCTGCCATCGGCATCGACCACGCCGTAATGCATGTACGGCGCGTGCTTGGAATAGTTGAAGAACAAGAGCTCGCCGGTGCGGTCGTCGACCTTGGGGTGCGCCGAGATGCCGTCGATCGGCACCCAGGGCGCCGGGCCCAGCTGCTCGAGCGTTTCGGGGTCCATCACATAGCCCTCGCCGCACTGGTAGAAGGTGGCGATCGCCTGGCCTGCGTGCACGATGATGTCGGTCGAGGCGCTGTCCTTGAGGCTGCCATGCGCGCCGAAACCGGGGCGGCGCGACAGGCTGGGCTTGTCCTGCAGGCCGCCCCAGAGCGATCCGCCCGCCTCCTGCTCCGCCTGGAAGCAGCGCGAGCGGACGAAACGGTTACGATAATGCGCCTTGCCGCGACGAAAATCGATCTGGTGGATCATGCCGTCCCCGTCGAACGGATGATATCTGCCCAACGGCTGGTGAATCTGGTTCTCGGTGTTGCGCAGGTAGATGCCGTCGAGATCCTCCGGGATCGCGCCCTCGATCACCTCGAGGTCATAGGCATTGACCTCCTCGTGCTGCGGGGTCCAGGCGCCGGTCAGATAAGGGTGGTTGCTGGGCTGCAACGTGGTCCGGATTGCGGGCTGCCGCTCGATTTTCATGGCCATATCCTCACCCCCCTATGGTGATTGTCGTCTTGTGCCGTCCGGATAGCAGAATGGTCTGGTTACGCAAGTCTCTTTGCGATACACCGTTGGCGCAGGCCGGGATCACCGGCCGCATCAACCGGAGGATGCCATGAACAGATTTCGTACCGCGCTGCTGACGCTGACCGCCATCACGGGGCTCGCGCTGCCCGGCGCGGCGCTGGCCGAGTCCGCCCCGGCACCCGCCGCCACCAAGCAGGAGAGCAGAATGACCGACCCCAAGATTGCCGTTGTCGAGAAGATGATCGACGCCTGGAACCGCCGCGACTGGAAGCTGGTGGGCGATCTGTTCGCCGAGGATGGCGTACTGCATTCGATGATGATCGAGCCGGTCAACGGCCGTCCCGCGATCGCCGAGCGGATCAACGCGCTGGGGGCAGGCATCGAGAGCATCACGCTGCACATCCACAATATCGGCCGCATCGGCGATGTCGTGGTGATCGAGCGAACCGACGAGTTCGTCTACAAGGGCCATCACGGCAAGGTGCCCGTGGTCGGCATTCTCGAGGTCGAGGGCGACCATGTGAAGGTGTGGCGCGAATATTACGACCGGGCCGAGCTGCTGCGCGAAATGGGCATCAGCGAGGAGTTCCACCAGCCCGCTGCGGCGCATTGAGGCACGGGCCGCGCCGGAGCGAAAGGCTCGACGTAGCGCTCCGGCGTGCCTATTATCGGCAGCGTGACTGTTGAACCGCAATTAATTCGTACCTGCTCGATCTGGCGGGCGCTGGAAGTGGTGGGCGACGCGCCCACGGTGCTGGTGATCGAGGCGATCTGGCTGGGCACCCGCCGCTTCGATGCCTTGCGCAAGCGCACCGGCCTGCTCAAGGCGCTGCTCAGCGACCGGCTCAAGCGGCTGATCGCCAACGGCATGATCGAGAAATGCCCGAGCAGCGACGGCGGCAACCGGCACGAATATGTGCTGACGCAAAAGGGCCGCGATCTCTACTGGACCTCGCTGATGCTGTTGCGCTGGGAACAGCGCTGGGGCGCGGGCCGCACCAAGCTGAAGGTCGAACTGACGCACAGGACCTGCGGCCACAGTTTCGAGCCCGAGCCGGCGTGCAAGGCGTGCAACCAGACGATCGATGCGACGCAGGTCGAATGGGAGCCCGGCCCCGGTGTCGGCCTGATGGAGCCGGTCTATTCGCGCCGCCGCCAGCAGCGCGAGACCACCGAAAGCGCCGCCACGCTGTTCGACGAGGCCGCGCGGATCATGGGGGACCGCTGGGCGAGCCTGATCATGCGGTCGATCTTCACCAACATCAACCGGTTCGACGATATCCGCCGCGATACCGCGATCGCGACCAATATCCTGGCCGAACGGCTCGCCTGGCTGACCTCGATCGGGGTCATCCGGCAGGAGCAATATGTCGAAAGCCCGCCGCGTTTCGAATATCGCCTGCGCCGCAAGGGCGTGGATTACTACCCCGCGCTGCTGATGCTGATGATGTGGGGCGACAAGTATTTCTGCTCGCCCAACGGCCCGCCGGTGCTGCTGACGCACCGCAATTGCGGCCAGCGGCTCGAGCCGCAGGTGGTCTGTTCGCATTGCCGCCAGCCGCTCGAGGCGCATGAGGTCGATTTCCGGCTGATCGAGGTGGCCGGGGAAGAGGCCGAGAGGCAGCCGGTTTCGGCGTAAAGGTACGATTCGCGCACCACATTTCTCATCGTCACCCCCGCGAAGGCGGGGGTCCCGCTTTCCTGGTCCATGGCGAAAAAGCGGGAGTCCCGCGTTCGCGGGAATGACGAAAGCGCGCCGCGATGGGGTGAGCCACGACAACCCTGACCGCACCCGCAATTATCACTTTCATTATCATACCAATCTGGCTAGCCTCTCCCCAGCGGGAGAGAGACAGCCATGGATTCCAGCGTCGAGCGCGTGGTCATCGTCACGGGGGCGGGCAAGGGCCTGGGCGCCGCTTTTGCGCGGGCGATAGCATCCGAAGGCGCGGCGGTGCTGGTCAACAACCGGCTGCGCAAGGGCCAGCCGGACAGCGCGGGAGCGGTCGCGGACGCGATCCGGGCCAGCGGCGGAAGGGCCACCGCGAACTATCAGGACATTGCCGCCCCCGGCGCGGCGCAGGTGCTCGTCAAGGCCGCGCTCGAGGCGTTCGGGCGGATCGATGCCATCGTCTGCAACGCAGCGATCATCGGCCCGGCGGCCAAGCTGCCCGATCTGGACATGGCAGCGCTCGGCGAGGTGCTGAACACCAACTTCCTCGCGCAGGTCGCGCTCGCCCAGGCCGCGCTGCCGCATCTGCTGCAGAACCCTGCCGGGCGGATGGTGTTCGTCTCGTCCTCGGCCGGGTTGCACGGGGTGCGCGGGCGCATCCCCTATGCCGCGTCCAAGGGCGCCTTGAACGCGATGGCGCTGACGCTGGCCGATGAGCTCAAGCGCACGCCGATCAAGGTCAACGTGCTCTGCCCCTATGCCTCGACGCCGATGACATCGCAGGACGGGGTCGCGGGCGATCCGCGGCTCGACCCGGCCTATGCGGCAGGCATGGCCACCTATCTCGCCAGCGAGGCGTGCAGCGTCAACGGGCAGATATTCCTCGCCGGGGGCCGCCGCTATCGCCGCGCGCGGATGGTCGAGGGGCGCGGAGCATCCGCCCCCGATGACAGCAGCGCCTGGGTCGCAGAGCATCTCGACCGGATCGCCGCGATGGACGGCGCACGCGAATTTCCGGGCGCGGAAAGCGCCTTTGCCGACCTTTATGCAACCATAGACACAAGCCATACCGGAGGATGAGGATGCGACTGACCGTGGAACAACTGCTCGACCGGCAGGAGATAGAGGACATATTGATCGGCTATGCGCGCGGAGCCGACCGCGCCGATGTCGACCTGATCCGCGCCGCCTATCATCCTGATGCGATCGAGGACCATGGCGGGGTCTATGTCGGACCCGCCGCCGATTATGTCGCGCTGATGGCGAAGATCCTGCCCACCGCGCCGCTGATGTCGCATCTGTGCACCAACATCTCGGTCGAGTTCGTCGAGGCCGATCTGGCGGTGACCGAATGCTATTTCCTCACCTTCTCGCGCCGCGAGGCCGAGAGCGGATCGTTCGACAGCCTGACCATGGCGCGCTGCGTCGACCGGTTCGAGCGGCGCGAGGGCGCGTGGAAGATCGCGCACCGCCGCCTCGCCTGGGAGTGGAACCACGAGATGCCGATCAACGAGACCTGGGGACGCGGGATGATCATTCCCGACATGGGCAAGGCGGTGCGCGGCGCGAAAAAGCCCGACGACATTCTCTACGGCGCATGGGCTAGAGAGCGCAGCAAGGCGGAGGCCGCAGCATGAACATCGAGGGATGCACCGCCATCGTCACCGGGGCCAATCGCGGCATCGGCTTCGGCTTTATCGAGGAACTGCTCGCCCAGGGCGCGGCCCGCGTCTATCTCGCGTCGCGCAAGCTCGCCGATGCCGAGGAGGCGGCGCGTAGCACGGGCGACACGCGCGTCGTGCCAATCCAGCTCGACGTCACAAGGCATGACGAGGTTGCCGCCGCCGCTGCGCGCTGCACCGATGTCGACCTGGTGGTCAACAATGCCGGGGCCTTTCACCGCCAGACACTGCTCGAGGCCGAGGACATGAGCTTCGCGCGGAACGAGATGGACACCAACTATTTCGGCATGCTGGCGATGGTCCGCGCCTTCGCCCCGGTGCTCAAGGCCAATGGCGGCGGCGCGATCGTCAACGTGCTGTCGGCGGGCGGCATCTGCGCGGTGCCGAACATGGGCGGCTACAGCCCCAGCAAGTTCGCCGCGCGCGCCGCGAGCGACTGCCTGCGCGCCGAGCTCGAACCGCAGGGCACGCATGTCGCCGCGCTGATCGTCGGATCGGTCGACACGCGCATGGCCGAGCATGTCACCTGGCAGGCCAAGTCGAGCCCGCGTGATATCGGCAAGGCAGGGCTGATGGCCGCCGCGCGCAAGGTCGACGAGCTCGATACCGATCCGCATGCCGAATCCGTCCGCGCGTTCCTGGCGCGCGATCCGTACACGCTCAAGCGCGCGATGGCCAAGGCGCTGCACGACGGGAGGCGCTGACATGGCCTATGCCAACACGCTGGAGACGATGCTCGCGAAACAGGACATTGCCGATTGTCTTGCCCGCTATGCGCGCGGGGTCGACCGCGCCGATGGCGAGCTGCTGCACAGCTGCTATTTCGACGACAGCATCGAGGAACATGGCAGCACCTATTCGGGCCCGGCTCGCGCCTATATCGATGGCGCGATCGAACGCATGAAGGGCGGCGACGTGATGGGGCATTACTTGTGCAACCTGCATGTCGAGTTCGAGAGCGACAGCCTCGCTTATGCCGAATGCTATGTCCTCACCTTCGCGCGCTTTGCCAAGGCCGGCGAGAAGTGGGACACGCTGACCGGCGGGCGCATCGTCGACCGGTTCGAGAAGCGCGACGGCGAATGGCGCATCGCGCACCGCAAGATCACGCTCGACTGGAACCGCGATATGCCGATGGCGGAAACCTGGTGCCTGGGCCTGTTCAAGCCCGAGGACCCGCGCATGCATATCGGCGAGAAGGGCAAGGGCGACTTGAGCTACAGCCGCTTCTGACGCCGCCGACCAAGGTCAAAGCAAAAGGGGCAGCCGGGTCGCACCGGCTGCCCCTTTTCCTTGGTCCGGTCAGGCCGTTCAGAACTTGACCGAGACCTCTGCGCCGTATTGACGGGGGGCGCCCAGACGGCTCACTTCATCGCCGAAAAAGGCGATGATGTTGGTGCGATACAGCGTGTTGGTGAGGTTGCGGCCCCAGAGCGAGAAGGTGATGTCGCCATTGCCCGGGGTGAACGAGACGCGTCCGCCAAGCTGGCCATAGCCGTCTTCGCGCTGCAGATTGTCGGGCGCCCAGAACAGCCGCGCCTGGTGGCTGTAATTGACGTTGAACCGCAGCGCATCCGACCAGTCGCCGATATCGGTGACGAAATCCGCCGCGACATTCCACTGCGCCTTGGGCGTGCGCTGGAGGAAATTGCCCGAATTGTCGTTGCCGAGCGAGTCGATGAACGCGATGTATTTGGTGTCGAGCAGCGTGAGACCACCCGAGAGGGTCAGTCCCGTCGCCACCGCCACGGTTGCTTCGGCCTCGATCCCCTGGATCTTCGCGTCGGCGGCATTGTCGGTGATGTTGCACAGGCACGCTGCAGAGGTCTGGGTGACCTGCAGGTTCTTGTACTTCATGTCGAACAGCGCGACGTTGAGCCGCAAGCGCCGATCGAACAGGTCGACCTTGCCGCCGATCTCGAAGCTGGTCACCGTTTCGGGGTCATAGCTCGACACGGCTGCGGCAGCATTGGCCGGATCGTCCTCGAAACCGCCGCCCTTGTAGCCGGTCGAGAAGGTGCCGTAGAACAGCATGTCGTCATTGGGCTTGAACTCGATCGTCGCCTGCGGCGTGATCTCGCTCCAGCTGTCCGAATAGCGCGCGGTAAAGCTCTGGCCCTCGCGGAAGGTGCCGGCGAGCGGGGTCAGCGCGACCTGATCGTTCGGGTTGAACTTGTCCCCGCCTTCGGTCGCGATACCCGTGACGGTGCCGCCCTTGCGGTCCTTCGAATAGCGTACGCCCGCGACGATGCGCAGCTGCGGCGAGAAGCGATAGCCGAGCTGGCCGAAGAACGCATAGCTCTCGTTGGTCGCGCGATTGTTCCAGCGGCTTTCGCCCGACAATGTGGTCAGCACGGTCAGCGGCACCTCGGCCCAGAAGCGGTCGATCTTGGTCACCTTGTCGTGCTGGTAATAGGCCCCGAAAATCCAGTCGAAGCCGCGATCGGACTGTTCCTCGGACACCACGCGCAGTTCCTGGCTGAACTGGCGAATGTCCTCGTCCTCGTTGACCGGGAAGGTGAACAGCGTCGGCGAGATCACGCCAAAGCCGTTGTCCGGGCCGATGCCGGTCTGGTCATAGACGTTGAACGCCTCGCCCTTGCGATAGCCGGTGATCGACGACAATGTGCCGAAGTCGCCCAGACCCTGGTCCATGCGCAACGACAGCCCCCAGGCTTCGCGGTTGAGCTGTTGCGGCGTGTCGGCGGTCTCGCCCTTGTAGCGCGGCCATTCGGGCAGGCCCTCGCGCAGCTTGAGTGGGCGCCCCCGGATCGTGCCGATGGCGGCGCGCGCCGCGCTCCATGGGCCGGATCCGGCCGCAGGGCCATCGATCGCGACCGAATGGAAGCCGTTCGAATCGTCCTTGGTGTAATCGAACACCAGCCGCGCGGTGAAATCGCTGTCTTCGGGCTCGACCATCAGCTGGCCGCGGAACTGGATGCTGTCGATATCGTCGAGGTCGACATCGTGCAGCAGATCCTTGTTGAAGCCGTCGCGGTTGCGATACTGGAAGCTGAGGCGCCCCGTCAGCGGACCGCTGATCGTGCCCGTGATGTGCCCTCGCGCCAGCTTCTCGTTGTAATTGCCATAGGAGACGGCGAGCGACCCGCCGGTATCGGCCTCGGGCCGCGCGCTGTAGATGCTGATCGCGCCGCCGACGACGTTGCGGCCGAGCAGCACGCCCTGCGGCCCGCGCACCACCTCGACCCGCTCGATATCGTACATGTCGAAATTGAACAGGCCCGAGCGGCCGACATAGACGTCATCGACGAAGATGCCGATCGACTGGTCCGCGGAAGGGCTGTCGAGCCGGGTGTTGGTGATGCCGCGAATGTTGAATTCCTGGTCGATCGGGGACAGCGCGGTGAAGCTGAGCGACGTCGCCTGCCCGGCCAGATCCTCGAAGCTCAGGATGCGCGCGGTCTCGATCGATTCCGCGCTGAATGCCGAGATTGCCGCCGAAGTGTCCTGCACGGTCGAATCGCGCCGCTGCGCGGTCACGACGATATCGGCAATCTGCGGACCCTGGCTGTCCTGCTCCGCCCCGACCTGCTCGCCTGCATCCTGCGCTGCCGCGGGCGTGGCGACCGTCGCCATCAGCGCAAGGCCCAGAGCGGTCATCGAGATACGGTCGAATCGGCAACGCGCAACACGGTTGTGCTTTGGCATCAATCAGTTCCTCCCCTCATCGCCAGCGCTTTTCGCCGGTCACTTGCAATACTAAACCTATGATAAAGGTTCGTCAATGCAAGTTACTAGCGCCGATCGGGCGGCAGCACGAAAAAGCCCGGCCAGCGCGACGCTGACCGGGCAATTCCATGGCCTCGATGGGGAGGAAAATAGCGCTACACCGGCAGCCCGACATAATTCTCCGCGATCGCGGTCTGCATCGCGGGCGACCGCGACAGATAGTCCATCTCCGCCACCTGCATCTGCCGCTCGAACGCATTCTGATCGGGAAAGCTGTGCATCAGCTTGGTCAGCGACCAGCTGAACCGTTCCGACTTCCAGATGCGCGCCAGCGCGCGATCGCGATAGCCGAGCAGCGCGGTTTCATCCTTGCGCCGGTAATGCGCGATGATCGCGTCCGAGAGATACAGCACGTCCGACGCGGCCAGGTTGAGCCCCTTGGCACCGGTCGGCGGCACGATATGCGCGGCATCGCCCGCCAGGAACAGGCGCCCGTAATGCATCGTCTCGAACACATAGGAGCGTAGCGGTGCGATCGACATTTCGAGCGCGGGGCCGCGCGTCACGCCATGCTGCGAGATGCCGTTGAAGCGCAGCTCCAGCTCGTCCCACAGCCGGTCCTCGGGCCAGTCCTCAAGGCGTTCGGTGAGCGGCACCTGGATGTAATAGCGGCTGCGCGTGGGCGATCGCATCGAGGCGAGCGCAAAGCCGCGCGGGCCG
Organism: Blastomonas sp. CACIA14H2; assembly: GCA_000503195.1. Taxonomy (GTDB): domain Bacteria; phylum Pseudomonadota; class Alphaproteobacteria; order Sphingomonadales; family Sphingomonadaceae; genus Blastomonas. The sequence continues at coordinate 7,144 of AYSC01000046.1, read as the reverse complement.
TTGGCATAGATCAGCTCGTCATGACAGGGTGGCACATCGGCGAGGATGCCCAGCCAGCCGAACGGATATTCGTGCATGTATTCGCGCGCCAGGTGCGCCGGGATCGCGCGGCGCGAGGGGCCGTGAAAGCCGTCGCAACCGGCGATGAAATCGCATTCCAGCGTCACCGGCACGCCATCCTTGGTGTAGGTCACCTTTGGATGCGCGCTGTCGACCCCGTGCAGCGCAAGATCGGCCGCCTCGAACACGATCTCGAGCTCGCGCTGCGGCGCGGCGACGATCAGGTCGCGGGTCAGTTCGGTCTGGCCATAGACCACGACGGTCTTGCCGGTCAGCGCCTTGATGTCGATCCGGACCATCTGGTCGCCATCGGCCAGGTTGAAGCCGTCCTCGACCATCGCCTCGCGGTTCATCCGTTCGTCGAGCCCCAGCCGGTGCATCAGATCGGTGGTCACCGTCTCGAGCACGCCTGCGCGGATGCGGCTCTCGACATGCTCGCGGCTCGCGCGTTCGAGCAGCACGCAGTCGATGCCCTCGGCCTTGAGCAGATGGCCGAGCAGCAACCCGGCAGGGCCCGAACCGATGATCGCGACCTGGGTGCGGCGCGTACTCATGCCAGCAACTGCTGTTCGAGTTCGCCGAGCACGCGATAGCAATCGAGCACCTGTGCGACCGAGCTGTTGGGCTCGCGGCCTTCGCGGATGGCGGCGATGAATTCGCGATCCTGCAGTTCGATGCCGTTCATCGAGACATCGACCTTGCTGACGTCGATCGGCTCTTCCTTGCCGTTCACCAGATCATCATAGCGCGCGATATAGGTCGCGGTGTCGCCGATATAGCGGAAGAAGGTGCCGAGCGGGCCGTCATTGTTGAAGCTCAGCGACAAGGTGCAGATCGCGCCGGTCTCGCTCTTGAGCTGGATCGACATGTCCATCGCGATGCCGAGCTCGGGATGGTGCGGACCTTCGAGCACGTTCGCCTTGACGATGCGGCCTGCCTGATAGGCGAAAAGGTCCACCGTGTGCGCAGCATGGTGCCAGAGCAGATGGTCGGTCCAGCTGCGCGGCTCTCCTTTCGCGTTCATGTTCTTGCGGCGGAAGAAATAGGTCTGCACGTCCATCTGCTGGACGTTGAATTCGCCCGCCCTGATCCGGTTGTGGACGTACTGGTGGCTGGGGTTGAACCGCCGGGTATGGCCGACCATGCAGACCAGGCCAGTTTCCTTCTGCTTTTCGAGCACCGCCTGGCTGTCCGCCCAGCTGTCTGCCAGCGGGATCTCGACCTGCACGTGCTTGCCCGCGTTCATGCACGCGATCGCCTGCTCGGCGTGCATCTGGGTCGGCGTGCAGAGGATCACTGCATCGACATCGTCGCGCGCCAGCGCCTCGTCGAGCTCGGTCGTCGCATGCTTGGCGCCATATTTCTGCGCGACGGCTTCGGCCTGTTCAAGGCGGCGGCTGACGATCGAGACGATCTCGACCCCATCGATCAGCTTCAAACCATCCAGATGCTTTTCGCCGAACGCTCCGGCGCCGGCAAGGGCAATACGCATGAGACACTCCTGTTCATCAATGCGGTGCCCTGATCGAGCACCTCAAACGGCAATTTTCCAATCCACCTCATATCGTTCGATCAGGTCCTGCATCACCGTCTTGAATTCGATGAAACAGTCGTGAACCCGGTCAAAGGACGCCATGAAATCGGGACCGTCGAGCACCAGAGTTTCGATCGGGTGCAGTTCCTGATGTCTGGCGAGCTTGGCCCGGCAAACCTCGACCGTGGCCTTGAGCACCCGGGCATCCCGCCTGTTCAATCCAAGATCATGGTTTGCCAAATTAACCATCTCGGTTATGCATAAACCGAGCTGCCGACGATATGATGCGTAGCTCTTCTTCCAGTCCTCCGGCTGGTTTTCGACAATAGACCTGAGCTCAAGAGCCAGACGGTCCAGTTCCTTTAGTACAGCTGTCAACACGATATGCTGTGACATGACGCTCTCCTCGCCTTTCGGCACAATGGGGACTTGCCCATGGAGAAGCGTCAATTACAGACATTGAGAAATCCCTAATCTGGGGCCAATACGATATGGCCAATGGCCGTGTTGCTGCAGGGCACGTGATAATGGCGGTGCAGGGTCTTCACCCGCGGGCCGAGGGCGCCGCGCATGATCAGCCACATCACCATCTCGATGCCCTCCGATCCAGTTTCGCGCAGATATTCGATATGCGGGATATGGCGCACGGCATCATTGTCCGCCTCGAGCAGGTCGAGGAAGCGGTTGTCCCATTCGGGGTTGATCAGGCCGGCGCGCGCGCCCTGCAACTGGTGGCTCATCCCGCCGGTGCCCCAGATCTGCACGTTGAGGTCTTCGGGGAAGCTTTCGACCGCGCGCGCGATCGCCTCGCCCAGCGCCCAGCAGCGGTTGCCCGAGGGGGGCGGATAGGTGACGACATTGACCGCCAGCGGGATGACCGTGGTCGGCCATTGCTCGCACGCACCGAACATCATGCTCAGCGGCACGGTGAGGCCGTGGTCGACATCCATCTCGTTGATGATCGTCATGTCGAATTCGTCGAGGACCAGGCTCTGCGCAATATGCCAGGCGAGATCGGGATGGCCGATGACATCGGGCACCTTGCGCGGACCCCAACCCTCGTCCGCCGGCGCATAGCGCTCGCCGCAGCCGATGGCGAAGGTCGGGATGATCTTCATGTCGAAGGCGGACGCGTGGTCGTTATAGACCAGGATCACGACATCGGGCTTTTCCCGCTTTTCCCATTCGCGGGTCCAGTCATAGCCTGCGAAAATGGGGCCGAAATAATCGTCGCGCTCCTTGCCCTGGTCGTGCGCCACGCCCAGCAGCGGCACATGGCTGCTGCCCACACCTGCGGTAATCCGGGCCATCAGCGCCCCTCCCTGATCGAACGCACGCCTTCGGGCGAGCGGCCGCCTTCGAGCATCATCTGGCGATATTCGGGCCAGCTCATATCGGTCATCGTGCTGACCGCCTCGGCAAAGGCGATGCCGTCGGTCGAGAACAGCTTGGACAGGAAATAGATGTTCCCGCCCATGTCGAGCAGCGCGTTGTAATCGCGCGCCAGCACCGCCAGCTTGGCCTCCTCGCTGATCGCCCAGTCGTCGAGATAGGCGCGCTCGTCGGCCTTGAAGCGCTCACGATTCTCGGCCTTCATCAGGCTCATCGCGAACTGGTTGAGGTGATAGCCCTGCCGCGCGCGCTTGGCCGTGAACACGCGGGTGCCGGGAATATCGTCGAACTCGGCGAGATAGGCGTGGATGTCGGTGTGACTCACAGTCCGCGCTCCTTCAGCAGGGCATCGAGCCGGGGGAAGACGCGGCGGGCATTGCCCTCGAAGATCATGTGCCGCTCGGAATCGCTGATATCGAGCGCGTCGACATAGCGCTTGGTATCGTCGAAATAATGCCCGGTGGTGGGGTCGATGCCGCGCACCGCGCCGACCATCTCGCTGCCGAACAGGATGTTCTTGTTGTCGATCACGTCAGCCAGCAGATCGATGCCCGGCTGATGATAGACGCAGGTGTCGAAGAAGATGTTGTTCATCAGATGCGTGTCGAGCGCGGGCTTTTTTAGCATGTCGGCCAGACCCCGATAGCGCCCCCAGTGATAGGGCACCGCGCCGCCGCCATGCGGGATGATGAAGCGCAGGGTCGGGAAATCGGCGAACAGGTCGCCTTCGAGCAGCTGCATGAAGGCGATGGTGTCCGCCGCGATATAATAACCGCCGGTGGCGTGCATCGCCGGGTTGCAGCTGCCCGAGACATGGATCATCGCCGGAACGTCGAGCTCGACCATCTTCTCGTAGAAGGGATACCAGTAGCGGTCGGTTAGCGGCGGATGCTGGAAATGCCCGCCGCCCGGATCGGGATTGAGGTTGCAACCGATGAAACCGAGTTCGGTGACGCAGCGTTCGAGTTCCTCGATCGAACCCGCCATGTCCGCTCTCGGGCTCTGCGGCAGCATGCACACGCCGACAAAGGTTTCGGGGAACAGGCCGACCACGCGCGCGATCAGATCGTTGCAGCGCCGCGCCCATTCGCGCGCCACCGCCTCGTCGCCGACATGCGGGGCCATGGCCGAGGCGCGCGGCGAGAAGATCGTCAGGTCCGCGCCGCGTTCCCTGATCAGGCGCAACTGGTTCGCCTCGATCGTCTCACGGATCTCGTCGTCGGAAATCTCGGGATAGGGCGGACAGACCGTCCCGGCCTTGAACGCGGCCTTCTGTTCCTCGCGCCAGGCGTCATGCGCCTTGGGCAGGACCGTGTAATGGCCGTGGCAGTCGATGATCAGGGTCATGCGCTTCTCTTGAGCTGAGGAGTTTCGAGGGCGGCGAGCTTGGCCTGCAGGCCATCGGGTGGCGAAATACGCAGCGCGCCGATATCGCGCTGGCGCTGGATCGTGCCGCGCGTCATGACGGGATCGACGCCAAGGTCCGCCAGCGTCGCGGCGACCTCTTCCATCTCGGCGGCGCGGCGCAGCCCGTGCGCCATCATCCGGTCGAGATTGTAATCGAACCGCTCGGCCCAGCCTTGCGGCTTCCAGCTGGCATCGAGCGAGGCGGTCACGGCATCGAGCACGCCCGCCTGGGCCGCCGCGAGCGCGCATTCGGCCGACAGCGCTTCCAGACCCTTGACCATCACCGAGCGGATCATCTTGATCGCGCTCGCCTGGCCGATCGCGTCTCCGGCGATGGAGACATGCGCAAAACCCAGTGCCTGCAGCGCCTCGGCAGCGTCGGCGGCATGCGGGCCGGAGACCAGCAGCGGCACGTTGCGACGCTGCGGCAGCACGGGGGCCATCACTGCGACATCGGCATAGCGACCGCCCGCCGCCTCGATCACCGTCGCCGCCTCAGCCTTGCTCGCAGGCGCGACGCTGTTCATGTCGAGCCAGAGCGTGCCGGGTCGCAGCATCGGCGCATAGGCGCCCGCCGCGACCATTGCCTGATCCGCGGTGACCAGGCACAGCACGATCTCGGCCTCGGACAGCGCGGTGGCGGCGTCTTCCTCGCCATACACGCCAGTATCGGCATAGGCGGCGAGCATCGCGCCGCGCTCTGCGAGCATATCGGTCTTGCGATCGAAGGCGCGCGCGCCGGGCCAGGCAAAGGCCCTGCCCGCTTCGCCAAAGCCGATAAAGGTCGCGTTGAACGTCATGCCAGCGGCCTAGGCGATGGCGCATGCCCGCCACCAATCCAATTGCACCGCCGCTTATTGGTTTTCGTGAAGTCTTGTTTCGTGCGATGCCAGATGGATCAGGTCGATCAGCCGCTGCTGCGCCTGGGTCGGCCGCCAGCCGCGCCGCGTGGTGAGGCCGATGGTGCGCACGCTGCCGGGCAGGTCGACATCGATCCGCACCAGCATCTCCGCATCGAGCTCGACCGAGATCTGGTCGGGCGACAGCAGCGTGAGCAGATCGCTCTGCATGATCAGGCCGCGGATCACCATCACCGACCCGCATTCGACCGGCACCGGCGGCGGATCCCCTGCAAACAGCGCCTGCCAGTGCGCGCGCAAGGGGGTGCCCTGCGGCCCGACCACCCAGGACTGCGCCTGCAGTTCGGCGAGCTCGACGCGCCGCCCGGCGAGCGGATGGCCCTTGCGTGCAAATACGGACAGCCGGTCGGTGAACAAGGGCACCTGCTCGACATCGGACGGCGGCGTGTCGCGCAGCGCGCCGACCATCACATCGATCACCCCGTCGAGCAGCGGATCGATCAGCTCGCGCCACGAGCCCTCGATCACATCGACCACCGTGCCGGGGCAATCATCGAGAAAATGCGCGATCGCGCGCGGCACCACCAAGGCGCGGCTGAGCGGCATTGCGCCGATGGCGATGCGAGTCGCCGGATGCGCCTCGCCCAAAGCCTCGGCGATTCCCGCGGCAAGCTCGCCCGAGGCGAGGCGCACGCCGCGCGCCATCGCCCGGCCTGCCGGGGTCAGCGCCATGCCGCGTCCGCGCCGCTCGGCGAGCACCTGCCCGCTGATCTGCTCGAGCTCGCGCACCGCCCGGTGGATGCCCGGTTGCGACAGGCCGCTCGCCAGCGCCGCCCCGGCAAAGCCCTGCGCATCGGCAAAATGCAGGAACGCCTGGAGCTGGGTCGCGGTCATCAGTTGCTCGGGGCGCGAAAAGCCGCGCGTTCCGGCGCGGCCCTGCCGTCGTACCGCAGCAGCGAGATGCCCGAACGCCCGCTCAACGCGCTCGGCGAGCGCCTCACCCGCCAATGTCGGCTCGACCCCGCCCGAATGGCGGTCGAACAGCAGCACGCCCAGCTGGCGCTCGAGCTTGGCCATGCCCTGGGTCAGCGCGGGTTGCGACAGCCCCGCCGTCTCGGCCGCGCGGTTGAGGCTGCGCAGCGCAACCACGCTGACCAGCGCGCGCAGATGGCGCAGGTTGAGATCGAAAGGATGAATCATGCGCGCCATAGATAGCAAAAACTTATTACCCGTCCACATTCTGGATTGGCATGAGGCAGGCGCGCGGGGCCACGGCACGGATACAAGGAGCATTGCCATGGGAATTGTCGTCCAGAATATCGAACGCACCGATCTTGCGGTGGTGGATGGGCTTGCGAGTGCGGGCGTCGCGACCGTGCACGAGGCGCAGGGCCGGATCGGCCTGCTGGCGCACCATATGCGTCCGATCTATTCCGGCGCGCGGATCGCGGGCAATGCCGTCACCATCTCGGCCCCTCCCGGCGACAACTGGATGATCCATGTCGCGATCGAGCAGCTGCAGCCCGGCGACATCCTGGTTCTCGCGCCGATCAGCCCGTGCGTCGACGGCTATTTCGGTGACCTGCTGGCGACCAGCGCGATGGCGCGCGGCTGCCGGGGGCTGGTGATCGATGCCGGCGTGCGCGACGTGCGCGACCTGACGCAGATGGGCTTTCCGGTCTGGTCCAAGGCGGTGTTCGCGCAAGGCACGGTCAAGAACACGCTTGGCAGCGTCAACGTGCCGATCGTCTGCGCGGGCGCGGCCATCGATCCGGGCGATGTGATCGTCGCCGATGACGATGGCGTGTGCGTGGTCAAGCGCGCCAATGCCGCCGCCGTGCTGGAAAAGGCGCAGGCGCGCGAGGCGGCCGAAGAGGCCAAGCGCCAGCGG
>AYSC01000045.1 GCA_000503195.1 Blastomonas sp. CACIA14H2 | reverse complement strand
CCCCCTTGATGGGGGAGGCGCGAGGGTTGGCGACGAAGGAGCCTAGCCGCAGCGGTGGGGTGCTGGTGCGGCTGGATGCAACGGCATCCCGCCAGTCGACATTGTGCAATCCGGAGAGAACACCCCCACCCCACACTCCCCCATCGAGGGGGAGGGCCTTACGGTGCCATCAGTCTGCAGCGATCAAAGCCCCAGAATGTGCTTCGCGATGTGGTAGATGCTGTGCTGCTCGATCGTGCCGTGGAACAGCTGCGCCTGCGGGCCGGCGGCCTTGACCACGACATCCTCGCCGCCATGCGTCTCGCCCGAGGTCGGCACCAGCGACTGCTGGAGATAGTTGAGCGCTTCGGTATCCTCCTGCGCCGGGTCGGCGCGCTGTTCGCCCACCTTGGCACCGGGACCGTTCGCGTAGCCGAGCGTCGTATAGGCCTTGCCGTCCCTGGCGGTGATCGGTTCGCCGTCCTCGGTCACGCTGGCGAGGCCGAAGATCGAATTGCCGCGCGGCGGATAGCCGGCGATGGTGAAGACATGGCTGTGGTCGGCGGTGACCAGCACCAAGGTCTCGTCGAGGTTCACCAGTTCCAGGGCCTTGGCGATCGCGGCATCGAGCGCGACGGTATCGTCGAGCGCGCGGTGCGCGTTGCCGCCATGATGCGCATGGTCGATGCGCCCGCCCTCGACCATCAGCACATAGCCCTGCTCGGACGTGCCGAGCTTCCTCACCGCCAGCTCGACCATCTCGACGAGCGAGGGCTCACCTGCCTTGTCCTTCGCGCGGTCGGCCTCGAACTGCATGTGGCTGGGCTCGAACAGCCCGAAGACCGGCGCGCTGTCCGCCGGGTTGAGCGCGGCGAACTGGCTGGCATTCCAGACATACTGGCCCTTCGGGTGCTTCTTCTTCCACTCGGCGACCAGATCGCGGCCATCCTTGCGGGTCCCTTTCTTGTCGGCATATTCGGGGTCCGACTGCGTGCTGGGCATGAACGCGGCGCGGCCACCGCCGAGCACCAGCTTCAGGCCCCTGGCATGCGGCCATTCGACCAACTGGCGCGCGATGTCGCGGCACGCAGCGCCGGCGGGCAGCTCGCCATCCGATTCCCAATTGCGGTCGACGCTATGCGCATAAGTCGAGGCAGGCGTCGCGTGCGTGATGCGCGCGGTGGAGATGACGCCGAGCGCCTTGCCCGCGCTTTCGGCCTGTTCGAACAGGGTGGGCACGTCCTTGCCCGCCGCCGTCTCGCACTTGCCGCGCAGCGCCGCCGGAGCCACCGAGAGCATGCCCGAGCGGGTCTTGGTACCGGTCACCAGCGCGGTGGCGGTCGCGGCGGAATCGGCGACCTGGAAATCATGGCTATAGGTCTTCACCATCGCCGAATAGGGCATGGCATCGATCGCGGTCTCGTTCGATTCGCCATCGCGCCCCGCCTTCTGCCCCTCCCAGATGCGCCCGGCGGTGAGCGTGCTTACCCCCATGCCGTCGCCGATGAAGATGATGAGGTTCTTGGCCTTGCCGTTGCGCGCCGGCATCGCAAGCCGAGCCTGGAGCTGCGCCTGGCCCTGCGCGGCATAATCGGCAGCAGTCTGTTCCGCGCGCTGCTTGTCCGGTGCGGCTTCCCCAGGCGCATTGTGCTGCGCCAGCACGGGCGCGGACCACAGAGTGGCAAGACACAACAGGGTGGCAAGCGGGCGGTTCATGGCGCAGTCTCCTCCAAAGCTGTCGCCGCTCTGTCACGAAGCCGTGACAAATTCGAGACTTTTCCGGCACGCGAGCGACCAATCGACTGCAATCGTTTGCGAACAAGCGATGCGCACCCTTGACCCGATCCATTTTGCAGCGCAGCATGCGCGAATGGACGACATTGACACCGCTCCCCCGCCCCCATCAGCCAGAATCCCGATATCCGCTATCTCGGCCGGATATTGGGCGACGTCATCCGCGCCTATGGCGGCGAGAAGCTGTTCCGGCAGACCGAATATATCCGCTCGGCCAGCGTCGACCGGCATCGCGGCATCGCGGGCGCCGACGAGATCGATACCGGGCTCGAGGCGCTGAGCCTCGACGACACATTGTCGTTCGTGCGCGGCTTCATGCTGTTCTCGATGCTCGCGAACCTCGCCGAGGACCGCCAGGGCGTTGCGCAGGAAAATGGCGCGACGGTGGCCGAAGCGGTGGCGCGACTGCGCGAGCATGGGGTCAGCGACACCGCTATTTCCGATTTGCTCGACCAGAGCCTGATCGTTCCCGTGCTCACCGCGCACCCGACGGAGGTGCGGCGCAAGTCGATGATCGACCACAAGAACCGCGTCGCTGATCTGATGAAGCTGCGCGACGCGGGGCTCGACGAGACCCCCAGCGGCGACCGGATCGACGAGGCGCTGCGCCGGCAGATCGCGCTGCTCTGGCAGACCCGGCCGCTGCGCCGCGAGCGGCTGATCGTCGCCGACGAGGTGGAGAATGCGCGCGCCTATATGCAGGACGTGTTCCTGCCGGTGCTTCCGATGCTCTATGCCCGCTGGGAGCGTGTGCTGGGCCATCGCCCTCCCGCGTTCCTGCGGCTGGGCAGCTGGATCGGCGGCGACCGCGACGGCAATCCGTTCGTTACCGCCGATGCGCTGCGCCATGCGCTGGGACGGCACGCGGAAACCGCCCTCGTCCATTATCTCGATGGCGTGCACGCGCTGGGCCAGGATCTCAGCATCGCCACCGGGCTGTCGCAGACGCCGCAGGCGGTGCTCGATCTCGCCGAGCGTAGCGGCGACAATGCGCCCAGCCGCGCCGACGAGCCTTATCGCCGCGCGCTCGCCGGAATCTACGCGCGGCTGTGCGCCACGCATATCGCGCTGTCGGGCAAGCAGCCGCCGCGCCCCTCGGCGATTGCAGGCGAGCCCTATGCCAGCCCCGGCGACCTGCGGCGCGATCTGGTGGTGCTCGCCAATGGCTTGGCCGATGACGGCGCGGGGCTGCTGGCGAGCGGCGGCGCGCTGGGCCGGCTGATCCGCGCGGTCGAGATATTCGGCTTCCATCTCGCCACGCTCGACCTGCGCCAGAACAGCGATGTGCACGAGCGCGTCGTCGGCGAACTGCTCAAGGTCGCGGGCGTGTGCGACGACTATGCCGCGCTCGACGAGGCCGCGCGCATCGCGCTGCTGCGCGCCGAGCTCGGCCATTCGCGGCTGCTGATCAACCGCTGGCACGACTATGGCGAGGAGACGCTCAAGGAGCTCGCGATCATCGAGGCGGCGGCGCAGGCGCATGCGCTGTACGGGCCGCAATCAATCACCGCTTACAATATCAGCAAGGCCGAGAGCGTCTCGGACATGCTCGAGGTCAACCTGCTGCTCAAGGAAGCCGGGCTGTTCCGCCCCGGACCCGTGCCGCACGCGGCGATCATGGCGGTGCCGCTGTTCGAGACGATCGGCGACCTCGAAAACGCGCCGCAGATCATGCGCGCCTATTTCGCGCTGCCCGAGATCGCCGCGCTGGTAAAGGCGCGCGGCTATCAGGAGGTGATGGTCGGCTATTCGGACAGCAACAAGGATGGCGGCTATCTTACCTCCACCTGGTCGCTCAACCATGCCAGCCGCGCGCTGGCGAAGGTGTTCGAGGAAACCGGCATCGCGATGCAGCTGTTCCACGGGCGCGGCGGCGCGGTCGGGCGCGGCGGCGGATCGAGCTTTGCCGCGATCCGCGCGCAGCCCAAGGGCACGGTGCAGGGCCGCATCCGCATCACCGAACAGGGCGAGGTCATCGCGGCCAAATATGGCACGGTGGAAAGCGCCGAACTCAATCTCGAGGCGATCACCTCTGCCGCGCTCATCGCGACGCTCGACCATGACGGGCTGAGCGAGGCTGACGAATCCCGATTTGCCGCGGCGATGGACATGATCTCGCGCGATGCCTTCCGCGCCTATCGCGGTCTGGTCTACGGCACCGAGGGTTTCAACCAGTTCTTCCGCGCCGCGACCCCGGTCAGCGAGATTGCCGACCTCAAGATCGGATCGCGCCCGGCCAGCCGCTCCAAGAGCCAGCGGATCGAGGACCTGCGCGCCATCCCCTGGGTGTTCAGCTGGGCGCAGGCGCGCATCATGCTGCCGGGCTGGTATGGCGTCGGCCAGGCTTTGGGCGGCTTTGCCGACAAGGCGCTGCTCGCCGACATGGCGCAGGGCTGGCCCTTCTTCCAGGCGCTGCTCGGCAATATGGAGATGGTGCTGGCCAAGTCGGACATGACCATCGCGCGCCATTACGCCGGGCTGGTGCCCGACGAGGCGCTGCGCGAGAATGTATTCGGGCAGATCCGTTCCGGATGGCAGGCGGCGCACGACAATCTGCTGAGCGTCACCGGCCAGTCGCGGCTGCTGGCGAACAACCCCGCGCTCGACACCTCGATCCGGCTGCGGCTGCCCTATATCGAGCCGCTGAACCTGCTGCAGATCGAACTCATCAAGCGCCACCGCGCGGGCGAGGCCGACGAGCGGATTTCCGAAGGCATCCAGCTGTCGATCAACGCGATCGCGACGGCGCTCAGGAACAGCGGGTGATCGCTGTCGGCAGCGCTATCTGATTTCGGTGCTGCCGCGACCGTGCGGGAAGACGATCCTTTTCGCGCCAAACGCGGCCTGAGCCGCGCCGCGCCAGCGGTCGAGCTCGGGAATGTCGGTCTCGACATCCTCGGGATAGAGATAGGTGATCCGTACGTCCCTGCCCCGGACAAGAAAGTGAATTTCGTCCCAGCGGCTGCTTAGCGGTTCCATGGCCCAGAGCTCGAGCAGCGTGTCGCGGTACTTTTCATAATCGGGCTGAGCGAAGGCGATATAGCTGCCTCGGTCCAGGAAGCGCGCGAGGCTGATGTATCGACTTTCAACTAACGCGATCAGCAGGGTGCCGAGCGGACTGAAGCTGGACTCCGCGCGCAGGGTCGAGCCAATATCGGCGATGAGGTCGTCTTTCCAACGCCTTGCGCCTAGGTTCCACATGGCTCCCCCCTATCTGGCAAGTAGCGCGGCACTCCGCGTCGCTCAGCGCATCTTTGTGCGCCATCCCGTGCGGGGAAGTTTCTGCGCGTCGCTAGGCATTGGCGGGTACTTGATCGGATAATCCCCGAAATAGGAAGTGACAAATGACTCACGGTCATCATACGGGAGCTGATCTTCGGGCACATCCTGCGGATACACGATCTTTGAAGATGCCCCGCCATCCTTGATGAAAATTTCGATTCCCAGCGGCACTTTCTCGGGTGGCGGAACGAACCTCAGATCATCCAGCAGATCGACATTCTTGAACTCGTCTTCGGTGACGAAGATATACTCCACAAATCGTTGCCTACCCACATAAACCGAATAACGGACGCCGCCGTCAAGGTCAGCCAAAACGAGGATTCCTCGATTGTCGGCTCCATGTTTGCGGACAAGATTGCAAGCGACGTCATGAATGATGTCAGCCATTTCGGTCATCCAGTCGCTCATTTTTTCCTCCGTGCTTTAAGCTTGACTGGGGAGTGGCCGGGACGATTATCTATCTTTTCATAAATGGTCGGCCCTCCAGTGCTATACCAGATATGGACGAAGTCAGGCCGTCTTGATCCTTTTGGATAGTCGATCTTCATCGTGAACGACACATCCTTGCCTTCGGCTTGAGCGTCGGCCCATCGCTGTTCGACCACGCGGTAACGGCCACGGTTTGAGGACCTGTCCTGCGCAAAATGGTTAAAGGCATCATTGGGACCGTTGAACCGATGAGCGATGAAATGGCCGCCATCATCGGTTGGGAGCCGGTCAGGCTTACCCGCATTTCGCTGCGCCGATCGTGAGCGCGGCGTTTGGGTTCCGGTACCCAGCTTCGGCACATTGATTTCGTGCGGATCGCCCTTGTCGTCCAAGTGAAAGAAATATCCATTCCGCTCGACACGGCGCCATGGCGGGGGTGCAGCAGGCCGAACGGGTACCGGCCTGCCGCGAGGCTTCGGCCAAGGGGCTGGCGTGGCAGGCAACCAGCCCGGAAAGTTACGGTCCCCACGCGATGTTGTCTTTGGTTTGGCCTTTGGCTCTGGCTTGGCCGACAAGGGTTTTCCGAACGACCCGCTTGCACCAGCACCGCCGAACAATCTGCCGCCAGTGCGAGTTCTGCTGCGGCTGCTTGGTTTCCGGGCGGTCGAGGAACCTCCGCCGCCCGAACCATAATGCCGACCCTGGCCCGCGGAGGTGAAGCGTCCGTCGTCCGGGTCGTGCCAGGGGTTGAACTTGCGCTCGATCGCTGCGGTGGCGTCAGGATCGGGCCAGCGGCCCGTCCGCATTCAGAGTGCAAAGCCGCTTTGCTGTCCATGCGCCGAATCCCGCATCTTGCCGCTCCTGTCAGGAAGAACGGCAGGAACATATCAGCAACATTTTCCAACAAGTCAAAGGCCGGGAGGCCTATCAGGGTGGCCTACGGCAGTGAATTGGTCCAGTATGGATGCATCGCGCGCGTCCCGGGCATCGCGCACAAAAAACGGCGGCGGATCTTTCGATCCGCCGCCGCCTGCTACCTTCGAAGGGGAAGGTTTACTGGTTGTTCGTGGTCGTGCCCGGCACTTCGCTGGGAGCGACTTCGCCGTTGTCGTCCATCGCATTGGCCTTTTCTTCGCCGGCGTCTTCGACAGCGTCAGCCTGTGCGTCCAGGGCTTCTTCCTGGGCTTCGGTCGGGGCCTGATCGGCCGCGTCTTCCAGCGCGTCAGCCTGGGCTTCAGCCTGGTCTTCGACCTGGTCGGCCTGCTCGCTCTGGCAAGCGCCGAGGCTGATAAGGCCAATGCTGGCAACGCTGGTGAGAATCAGTTTACGCATGTTTCGCTCCACTACCCTGTTTCATGCACAATGCATGAACGCCACTACGGGCGGGCGCGCGGGTGGTTGCCTGGCCGTGCGATTTTTTTGCACCGCCCTTGGTGGCGACCCGCCCCGTGTCGCGCGCGACGCGCTGCCTAGCCAAAGCGCGCCAAAGCTGCTTAAGAGCGAGCGGGAGTTGGGCCTTGGAACGCTTGTTTTGACATCACCGCCGCCGCAGAATGAGCCTCGAGCGCCGGATCTTGCGTCCGGCCCGGGCAAGACTGTGCCGGACGACCAGACCGAGGCGCAGGGCGGCGACATCCAGGCGCTGGCCAAGGGCGGGCGGACCAATTTCTTCGGCTTTCTGCTGCGCCTCGCGGCGCGCCTGCCCTTCCTGTTCATTGCCGGCCGGCTTTACGGCGCCGAGGCGCTGGGCCGCTTCGCCTATGCGGTGCTGGTGGTCGAGTTCGCCGCGCAGATCGCGACCCTGGGGCTGAAGCGCGGCCTCGCCGCCCAGCTCGCGCGCACCTCGCGCCCGCACGCGCAGGTCGTGGCCGACGGCCTGCTGGTGAGCTTCATCGCCTCGGCGCTCGCCGCCACGCTGCTGATGCTGCTGCCCGAGATCATGTTCCCCAACAGCGCCGCGGGCGAGATCGACCGGCTGCTGCCGCTGGTGATCTTCGCCGTGGCGGGATCGGACGTCGCGCTGGCGGCGCTCGCCTATCGTTTCGACATCGCCGCCACGGTGCGCGCACGCTCGATCATCGAACCGTGGACGATCAGCATCACCGCCTGGATCTTCTATTACCTGACCCCCGATGACGGGTTGATCCTGTCCTATATCGCCTCGATGGTCGCGGCATTCGTCGCCTCGATCATCCCCATGCTGCGCAACTACGGCTTGCCGACCGGCTGGCAGCCCCGTCCGCTCAAGCTCGCGACGATGGCGCGGCGCAACGCTCCGCTGGCCGCGGCAGATGCGATCGAATGGGGCAGCCGCCGCCTCGATCTGGCGGTTCTCGGCCTGTTCGCCTCGCCGGCCGTCGTCGGTATCTATTATATCGCGCAGCAGGTCGCGAGCCTGCCGCAGAAGCTCAAGACCAGCTTCGACCCGATCCTGGGCCCGGTGATCGCGCGCAACCTGCAGAGCGGCAAGATGGCCGAGATCGCGCGCCAGGTCAGCCAGGTCGGCTTCTGGATCATCGCGGCGCAGCTGGGCGTCGCGTTGGCGCTCGGCATTCCCGGCGAGGGCGTGATGGGGCTGGTCGGTCCGAATTTCGTCGGCGGCACCGGCGCACTCGCTTTCCTGCTCGCAGCAGAGGTCGTCGCGGCGACCGCAGCGGTGAGCGAGGCCGCGCTCGTCTATATCGCGCGCCACCGCAACCTGATGATCTCGCTCGCCATGCTGGCGCTGCAGGGGGGTTTGAGCGTCGCGCTGATCCTCACCGCGCAGGCGATGGGCCTGCCCCCGCTGTTCCAGGCGGCGAGCGTCGCGCTGGCGCTGGCGCTCGCCCTCGGCTTTGCCTCGATCGTCAAGGCGCGGCTGCTCTCGAAGCTGCTCGGCGCGCCGGTCAACGGCTGGCGCTGGGCTTTGGTCTGGGCGGCAGCGGCGGCGACGGCGGTGGGCTGGGGCTTCACCAAGCTGCCCGAATGGGCCGAACTCGCCTTTGGCATCCCCGCCATTCTGGGCGTCTATGGCTGGGTGATCTGGCGGCGCGGCTTCGGTCCCGAGGATCGCGAACTGTTCCGCACCCGCAAGGGCAGCGCCGAGTAGCGCTGCCCCTGGCGAGCGGATTTACTGGCCGACGCCCATTTCGGTCAGCAGGCGCTGCGCCCCATCGACCTTGTCCATCGTCCACAGCATGAAGCGGCTGTCGACATGGATGGTGCGGTTGATGCCGGCATCGTACGACCAGTCCGACACCACGCCGTCGAGCGTGCCGTCGAACGCCAGCCCGACGAACTCGCCGCGTGCGTTAAGCGTGGCCGAACCCGAATTGCCGTTGGTGATATCGACGGTGGAGAGGAAATCGACCGGCAGCGTGCCCAGCTTCTCGTCGGCATAGCGCCCGAAATCGCGCGCCTTGAGCTTGTCGATCGCGGCCTTGGGTGCATCGAACTCGCCGCGTCCGGTCTGCTTGGCGACCAGGCCCTCGGCGGTGGTGAACGGCGTCCAGACCAGCCCGTCGCGCTGCTTGCCCGTCACCTTGCCATAGGTGAAGCGCAGCGAGCCATTGGCATCGGGATAGAGCGTGCGGCCCTGTTCCCTGGCGAAGGCGATCTGCCCCGCCATCACCGCCGAGCGCGCCGCCTGGAGGCGACCGGCGCGCTCCTTGGCCTTTTCCTCATCGGCCTTCTGCCCCGGATAGGCGGCGACGGCGAGCTGGATGAACGGATCGGCCGAAGCCTCGAACTCGGCTGCGGGCTTGTCCATCCAGCCGAGGCGGTCGGCGGTGATGCCGAGGCGCGTATCGGCATAAAGCCGGTCCATGCCCAGTTCGGCGATCTTCGCCTCGAGCGGCGCGTTGCGCTTGTCGGCGGCGACCTTGGCATATTCGCCCAGCGCCTGTTCGAACAGCACGCGGTCGACGCCCGCATCGAATCGGCGCTCGACCTGGGTCAGCCGCTCGCGCAGCGCGAGGCGATCGCGATCCTGATAGCCCGGCTCGCGCTGGGCATCGGGCTTCTCGCGCTCCTTGGCCCAGCGATACAGCAGTTGCGCCGCGGTGAGCAGCTGCGCGCGGTTGACCGTGGCGAGGCGCAGATTGTCCACCCGCGCCTGGTTCGATTCGGCGACCAGCGCGTCGAGATCGGTCAGCGCCTGGCCATACATCTTCGTGCGCGCCGGGTCTGCCGCGACCCATGCGCGGAATTCCGCATCGGCCCTGTCCTTGCGGCCCATGAGATCGATGGCATCCGCCCCGGCAATCTCGCCGAGCAGCTTCTTCTTGTAATTGTCCGACCCCTTGAGGATCGACGCATATTTGATCTCGGCATCCTTGTTGCCCTTCACCGCCTTTTCGATCGCGGCGGAATAATCGGCGCGCAATTGCTGGTCGATGGCATAGACCTGCTCGAAATTGTGGCGCACCTCGGCAGCAGTCCAATGGCGCTGCGTCACGCCGGGAAAGCCGGCGACCATCACGAAATCGCCTTCGCGCAACGGCTTGTCGGCGATCTTGAGCCAGGACTTGGGCTTGTAGGGCACGTTCTCCTTGGCATAGGGCACGGACGAGCCATCGGGCGCGACATAGGCGCGGTAGAAGCCGAAATCGCCGGTATGGCGCGGCCATTGCCAGTTGTCGGTCTCGCCGCCGAAATTGCCGATGCCGCCCGCCGGGGCATAGACCAGCCGCACGTCCTTGATCTCGAGCTGCTGCTGCAGGAAATAGGTCTGCCCACCGAAATAGGGACGGACGTCGCAGCGGCGGTTGGCTTGCCTCTCGCATTCGGCGATCAGCGCCTTGCGGTTGGCCTCCAGCCGGTTGTAGCGATCAAGACCTGAAAGCTTGGTGGTGACGCCCTTGTTCATCGCCGCGGTCACGTCGCGCAGGTCCTCGATCACATAGATGCGCGATCCCGGCGCGGCGGGCAGTTCGTCGCCTTGGGTCTTGGCCAGAAAGCCATCGGTCAGATAGTCCTGCCCCGGCTTGGAATTATACTGGATCGAGCCATAGACGCAGTGATGGTTGGTGGCGACCAGCCCCTCGGGGCTGACGAACGAGGCGGAGCAGCCGCCCAGCGAAACAATGGCATTGAGCGGCGCGGCCTTGAGATTGCCAAGGTCCGCCGGCGACAGCTCCAGCCCGGCCGCTTTCAGCTTGTCACCCAGCGCCGGCGTCTGTCCCGGCAGCCACATGCCCTCTTCGGCAAGCACGGGGGCGGATATCAGCAAGGCGGTCGAGGCAAGCAACAGGGGATAACGCATCAGAGAACTCCGCAAACGGGCGCCAGGGGCTGGCATGGGCGCTCAGATAGACCGCCGCCAAAAGCGGAGCAAGCGTGCTCGTCCCGGCCTGAGTTTAGCAAGAATAACGGTTCCGCACCCCGGCTTCGCTGGAGTCGACCCGTGGCGACTCGCCGCCAGTCTCTCGGCAAGTCGAGTCGCAGTAATCGGTCAGTCGAGTCGAGCGCAATTTGGTCAATTTTGCCGCATACCGGATATTAACGAGCACACCCCGCAGTTGTCCGTGGTCCATGTACCTTTATCACATGCCCGTAACCTGGTCTTCAGCATGCGTTTTTACTGCCAATTAAAACGCTGATTTTATCTGTAAATTTCAAGGTTGGCCGAATTTGTGGCCCCTCTGACCCGTTCGCCTTCCCAGGCCCACCCGTCACAGGGATATGGTTGCTTCGGCGTTAACCAATATTTGACCAAGTTGGGGGTAGGGTTCGACAAGTTTCGGGGGGCCGATACCATGCAAAAGACTTTCAACATTGGCAGTTCTGCCAATATCCAGAATTCCGCTTCCTTAAGAGATGAGCTCCTGACGGCGCTGGACGAATGTGAAAAGGTCACAATCGACGCGTCGCAACTGCTGGATGTCGATCTCTCGTTCTTCCAGACGGTCTATTCGGCGCATCTTTACGCCGTGAAGTGCGGCAAAACCATCGAATTCACCGATGATGCAAGCGAGAAGCTGGCCGCCACCCTGGTCCGGGCCGGTCTCGCCGATCTGCTGCCCGGCGCTAACCTCAATTCCTGGCTCCATGGAGGACTTCCGCAGTGACTGCCTCGATCCTGACCGTTGACGATTCGTCCAGCCTTCGCATGGCTATCCGCATCGCGCTGAATGGCGCGGGCTATGATGTCAGCGAAGCCGTGGATGGCCTGGATGGCCTGAACAAGGCCAAGGCCGCGAAGTTCGACATGATCATCGCCGATCTCAACATGCCCAACATGAACGGGCTGGAGATGATCCGCGAGATCCGCAAGCTGCCGATCCAACTCGGCACGCCGATCATCTTCCTCACCACCGAATCTGACGAGGCCATGAAGCAGGAAGCGCGCGCCGCCGGCGCCACCGGCTGGCTGGTCAAGCCGTTCGTGCCCGACCAGCTGCTGCGCATCGCCGCCAAGGTGCTCGGTCGATGAGCGGCCAGGATCCGATCGCCGCCTTCCGGGTAGAAGCCGGGGAGCTGCTGGGCGATATCGAGCAGGCGCTGCTCGACCTCTCGCACGATCTGACCAGCCGCGATCTGGTCGACAGCGTGTTCCGCGGCCTGCACACGCTCAAGGGTTCGGGCGCGATGTTCGGCTTCGATGCCCTGGCGGGCTTCACCCATCATTGCGAAACCGCATTCGACCGCGTCCGCAAGGGCCAGGTTCCGGCCACCGAAGAACTGGTCGCGGTGATCTTGTCCGCCATGGATCATATGCAGGCGCTGGTCGATGGCGACGGATCGGGTCTGGAAGCCACCGGCGACGAAATCCTTGGCCGTCTGCACCAGGCCATCGGCGCGGCAGATGCGTCTGTCGATGCCGCTCCCGCCACCGCCGCCTCAGCAGCGCACCCCGCTTCCGCGCCCGCTGCGCAAGGCTGGCGCATTGCCTTCCGCCTTCCGACCGACTGCATGACCACCGGCACCAACCCGCTGATGCTGCTGGACGAACTCCGGTCGCTGGGCGATGCCAGGATCACCGCGCAGACCGACCAGATCCCTTCGCTCGACGAACTGGATGCCAGCCAATGCCATCTCGGCTGGCAGGTCGAGCTGCGCGGTGATGTCTCGCGCGCGGATATCGAGGATGTCTTCATCTTCGTGATGGACGACATGACGCTCGAGATCGAGCCGATGGAGTGCGCGGCGCCCGAAGCCGAGACGCCAGCAGCGGCCGAGATCGTGCCCGAAGGCGAGCCGGCAGCCATCGCACCGGTGACCGCCGAGGCGAGCACCGGCGACACTCCCCGCAACGCCAAGGCCAATCCGGCCAAGGTGCAGGAAAGCGTCCGCGTCCCCGCCGAGCGGCTCGACGTGCTCATGGACCGCGTCGGCGAACTCGTCATCGTGCAGAGCCGCCTCGCCCAGCTTTCGCATCAGGGCGTGCGCGGACCTGCGGGAGAACTCGCGCTGCGCTCGGTCGCCGAGGATATCGAGCGACTGGCGAGCGAATTGCGCGATACCATGATGGTGCTGCGCATGGTTCCGGTGGCCAGCCTCTTCGGGCGCTTCCGCCGCCTCGTCCATGATCTGGCGCGCGAGACCGGCAAGACGATCGAGCTTTCGACCCAGGGCGAGAGCACCGAGGTCGACAAGACCGTGATCGAGCGGCTCGCCGATCCGATGGTGCACCTCATCCGCAACGCCTGCGACCATGGCCTGGAACTGCCCGAAGAGCGCGTGGCGGCGGGCAAGCCCGAGGCCGGGCATGTCACGCTCAGCGCGCATCAGGCGGGTGGCGAGGTGCTGATCACCATTCGCGACGACGGACGCGGCATCAACCGCGAGCGCGTCCGCGCCAAGGCCGAAGCCCAGGGGCTGATCGAACCGGGCGCGCAGATCAGCGATTCCGAACTGCTGCAGATGATCTTCCACCCTGGCTTCTCGACCGCAGCACAGGTCACCAACCTGTCCGGACGCGGCGTCGGCATGGACGTGGTCAAGCGCACGATCGAAAGCCTGCGCGGAACCATCGACATCACGTCCAATCCCGGCGAGGGATCGACCGTGGTGCTGCGCATCCCGCTGACCCTGGCGATCATAGAGGGCCTGCTCGTTCGCGTCGGCGAAGGACGCTATGTCATCCCGCTCGCGGTGGTCGAGGAATGCATCGAGCTCAGCCTCGAGGAGGACATGCGTTCGCGCGGCCGCAGCTTCATCACGCTGCGCGACCGGCTGGTGCCCTTCATCCGCCTGCGCGAGATGTTCGCCACCGGTACCCGGCCCGATCCGCATCAGAAGATCGTGGTCATCACCACCGGGGGCGAGCGCGTCGGGCTGGTGGTCGACCAGATCATCGGCAGCCACCAGACCGTCATCAAGTCGATGTCGCCGCTGCACCGCGATGTCGCGACCTTCGCTGGCGCCACCATATTGGGAGACGGCAGCGTCGCGCTGATCCTCGATGCGGTTCAGCTCGTCGCCTTCGGTCAGGAACAGGAGGAGCGGCTGCGCGCAGCCGGATAAGCCCATGCAGGATACACTCACCCCCATATCCGCCGCGAACTGGGATGCCGAGGGCCAGCTGGAAGTGCTGACCTTCGACCTGGCGAGCGAGACCTTCGCGGTCGAGGCGATGCTGGTCCGCGAAATCCTGGACCTGCTGCCCGAGACGATCGTGCCCGGCGCGTCGCCGCTGGTGCGCAGCGTCGTCAACTTTCGCGGCAAGATCATCCCGATTGCCGATCTGCGCCTGGCCTTCGACATGCCCGCCGCCGAGAACACCATCGACAGCCGGATCATCGTGATCGAGATCGATATCGACGGCGAGCCGACCCAGATCGGCATCCGCACCGACAAGGTGCACGAAGTCGCCACGCTCAACCGGACCGACGCGGAAAAGCCGCCGGTGGTCGGCATGCGCTGGCGCCGCGACTTCGTCCACGAACTGGTCCGCCAGCCCGGCGGCATCGTCGTGCTGCCCGATCTGCCTGCCATTTTCCATCACAAGTCGCCGGAGAGCGCTGCCGCCTATTCCGCCGCGGCGAACTAGAGAGAGGATCTACTTATGCGTCCGTATGTTTCCCTGAAGTCGAGCTCGCATTTCGACCATGCCGCCGAAGAGGTCCGACGCGTCGCGCGCGCCGTGGCAGCGGGGGAGAGCGGCGCACGAACAGACGCGATGAACGCCACCGGCGGCGCGCGCACGATGCTGCTGGCGGTCAACGAACTTCTCGAAGCGGCGCAACAGCCCGCCCAGGCCCTGCACGCGGGGGTCGACCATGTGCTGGTCGAACATGCGCGCGGCGATATCGATGTCGCGCTTCGCCCGGCAGACTATCCCGGCGAATATGCGGCGATCGCGCAGAAGGTGAACGAGCTGGTCGAAAGCCATATTGCGGTCAAGAAGAGCGCGATGGCGTGCATCCAGGAATTCGCCAGCGGCAATTTCGACGTGCCGTTCGAAAAGCTTCCCGGCAAGAAGGCGTTTATCAACGACACGATCGAGCAGCTGCGCGGCAATCTGCGCGGGCTGATCCGCGAGATGAACCTGATGTCGGCCGAGCATGATCGCGGCGATATCGACGTGTTCGTGCCCGTCGAGAAGTTCGAGGGCGATTTCGCCAGGATGGCCGAGGGCATCAACGTGATGGTCGCCAACCACATCGCCGCCAAGAAGAAGGCGATGGCCTGCGTCCAGCAGTTCGGCCAGGGCAATTTCGACGCGCCGATGGAGCAGCTGCCTGGCAAGAAGGCCTTCATCAACGACACCATCGAGCTGCTGCGCGCCAATTTCCAGGCAATCATCGGCGAGATTCAGCGCCTGATCGATGCCTCTGCTGCAGGCCGGCTGGAAGAGCGCGGCAATGCGGGCGATTTCCCGGGCGATTTCGGCCGGGTCGTGGGCTCGATCAACGGCATGCTCGATGCCATTCTGCTGCCGATTGCCGAGGGCAACCGCGTGCTCGATCTGGTGAGCACCGGGGTGCTGACCGAGCGCGTCGAGATCGAGTGCGAGGGCGACCACCGCCGGATGAAGGATTCGATCAACAACCTGATCGAGAGCCTGACCGGCTTTGCCTCGAACGTCACCGACGCCGCAGCGCAGGTGGCTGCCGGCAGCCAGGAACTCTCGTCGAGCTCCGAACAGGTCTCGCAGGGCGCGACCGAACAGGCCGCCGCCGCCGAACAGGCGTCCGCAGCGATGGAAGAGATGGCCGCCAACGTCAAACAGAATGCCGACAATGCCGCGCAGACCGAGAAGATCGCGCGCCAGTCCGCGCGGGATGCCGAGGTCAGCGGCGAAGCGGTGAACAAGGCCGTGGGCGCGATGCAGACGATCGCCGACAAGATCGGCATCGTCCAGGAAATCGCCCGTCAGACCGATCTGCTCGCGCTGAATGCTGCGGTCGAGGCGGCGCGCGCCGGCGAACATGGCCGTGGTTTCGCGGTCGTCGCCTCCGAGGTGCGCAAGCTCGCCGAGCGCAGCCAGGGCGCCGCGGCCGAAATCAGCCAGGTCTCGTCCGAGACGGTCAAGGCGGCGGCCGAAGCCGGCGAAATGCTCAACAAGCTGGTGCCGGACATCCGCCGTACCGCCGAACTGGTGTCCGAAATCAGCGCCGCGTGCCGCGAACAGGACATCGGCACCGAACAGATCAACGAGGCGATCCAGCAGCTCGACAAGGTGACGCAGCAGAATGCCAGCGCCTCCGAGCAGATCAGCAGCACCTCCGAGGAACTGGCCAGCCAGGCCGAGGAGATGCAGCAGACCGTATCGTTCTTCCAGCTTGAAGAGCGTCAGGCCCGTCGCGCCCGGCCAAGCGCGTCGAAGCCTGCCGCTCCCAAAACCACCAGGCCGGTGGCGAAACCCGCCAAGCCTTCCGCACCCAAGCCGAAAGCCAATAGCGTGGCGCATCAGCAGGAGCGGGTGAAGGGCTTCGCGCTGGACCTGGAACGCGGCGTCGCAGACGATGACGATGCCGATTTCGGAGAGGCGGCCTGATCCGGCCTGCCCGCGGGCAGAATTAGACCCTTACGATTGCAACCCGTCAACCACGCACGGTGGGAAGCGATGACGCGCGCCCACCTGTTGCAACCAATACGAGACCTGAAACCATGCGTGCAACCATCAAGGCGAAACTGGCGGGAGCATTCACGTTCCTGCTTTTGATCACAGCAACCCTCGGCATTTTCGGAATCACGAACATGTCGGACATCAACGAGAAATCGACGGAACTGTCGCAGAACTGGATGCCCAGCATCGATGCCATCCACCGGATCAACACCGCGACGGGTGATTTGCGGATCGCGCAATACACGCATGTCGTCTCCACCGACCCGGCAGTCATGCGCACGGCAGAAGGTCAGATCGACTCCATCCTGAACGATATTGCCACCCAGCGCGCCCGCTATGAGAAGCTGATCTCCTCTGACGAAGAGCGCCAGATGTACCAGGCGTTCGAGAGCAAGTTCGACAGGTACCTGAAGGAGGGCGACCGCTTCATCGCGCTGTCGCGCGCCAACCAGAATGTCGAGGCCGCCGCGACGCTGGCCGACAGCAGGACCCTGTATGACGATTTCTCGGGCGATCTGCTCAAGCTCGTCAAGCTGAATACCGAAGGCGGTGCGCAGGCCAGCGCCGAAGGCGACGTCGCCTATGCCGATGCGCGCAATCTGTTTGTCGTTCTGCTGGTCGTCGCGGTCATTGCTGGCATCGCTGCGGCAATCTGGATTTCGCTGACCATCTCGCGCGGCCTGAAGAAGGTGAGCGTGGCGATCGACGCGGTTGCCATTGGCGATCTCGACAAGGATGTCGTGGTCACCAGCAACGACGAGATCAAGGACCTGGTCGATACCGTCAACCGCATGACCGCCAACCTGCGCCAGACCGCGGCGCTTGCCGAGACCATCGCGCAGGGCGACCTGACCGTGCAGCACACTGCGCTGTCCGATGAAGACAAGCTGGGCCATGCGCTGATCGCGATGGTCGAGCGGCTGCGCATCGTCGTCGCCGATACCGTCGCTGCGATCGGCAACGTCGCCGCCGGCAGCCAGGAACTCTCCTCGAGCTCCGAACAGGTCTCGCAGGGCGCGACCGAGCAGGCCGCTGCGGCCGAACAGGCTTCGGCGTCGATGGAAGAGATGGCCGCCAACATCAAGCAGAACGCCGACAATGCCGCGCAGACCGAAAAGATCGCGCGCCAGTCGTCCAAGGATGCCGAGGTCAGCGGCGAGGCCGTGAACAAGGCTGTGGGCGCGATGCAGATGATCGCCGAGAAGATCGGCATCGTCCAGGAAATCGCCCGCCAGACCGATCTTCTGGCGCTCAACGCCGCGGTCGAGGCGGCGCGTGCCGGCGAACATGGTCGTGGCTTCGCGGTCGTCGCTTCCGAGGTGCGCAAGCTCGCCGAACGCAGCCAGGGTGCTGCCGCCGAGATCAGCCAGGTCTCGTCCGATACGGTCAAGGCTGCGGCCGAGGCAGGCGAGATGCTGGGCAAGCTGGTCCCGGACATCCGCCGCACCGCCGAACTGGTGTCCGAGATCAGCGCCGCGTGCCGCGAGCAGGATATCGGTACCGCGCAGATCAACGAGGCGATCCAGCAACTCGACAAGGTCACGCAGCAGAATGCCAGCGCGTCGGAACAGATCAGTTCGACCTCCGAGGAACTGGCGAGCCAGGCCGAGGAACTGCAGCAGACCATCGCCTTCTTCCGCGTGGAGAGCAGCGGCCGCGGTCGCGCCGTCCCGTCGGCCCGGTCGGCCGCAAGCCCGGTCAAGCGCACCGCAAAGCCTGGCAAACCGGCGACCAAGCCCGCGCACAAGCCCAATTCGGTCGCCCATCAGCAGGAACGCGTGCAGGGCTTTGCCCTCGATCTGGAGCGCGGCGGCGTGGACGATGACGATGCCCATTTCGGAGAGGCAGCATGAACACGGCGCACGAAATCCAGGTGGTCGAATTCGGGATCGGCGAGGAAGTCTTCGCCGTCCCGGTGGGGCTGGTCCGCGAAATCCTGGACCACAAGCCGCCGTTCCAGGTGCCCAACGGCCCTGATTATTTCCTGGGCCTGACCGATGTGCGCGGTCAGGGTGTGCCCACGGTGGACCTGCGCGTCCGCCTGGGCCTGCCCGCGGCCGAGCCCACGCTTGCGACCCGCATCCTCATTCTCGACATCCCGCTGGCAGACCGCATGCTGTCGCTGGGCGTGGTCATCGACAAGGTCCTGTCGGTGGCCACGATCGAAACCGCCCGCATCGAAAGCGCACCCGATATCGGCGTCCGCTGGAAATCCGATTACATCACCGGTGTCGTGCGCAACGATGGCGGCTTCATCGTCATCATCGATGTCGCCAGCATCTTCACCGCGCAGGATGTGCAACTGCTCGATCCGATGGCGAAAGTTGCCTGACGATGCGTGACCGCCCACGGCGCGATCCCTATGCCTCTCCGTCGCAGTCCAACCGCCGGACTGCGACGGAGGGAACGACCATGATCTTGCGCCACCTGACTTGCCTGGCCTTTGCCATCGGATTCCCGGCGACCGCCTTTGCGGCCGAGGATACCAATGCCTGGGCTGGCCAGTTTGCCACCATCAACCTCGACGAGAAGGTCTATGTCCGGCTGGAGGCGCAGGAGCGCTTCACCAATGATGCCGAACGTCTGGGCCAGCTGCTGCTTCGCTCGCTCGCCGGCTACCGGATCAGCAAGAACGTCAATATCGGTGCGGGCTATGCCTATGTCCGCACCGATCCGGTCGGCCCGGCGCTGCTCAACGAGCACCGCTTCTACCAGGAACTGAACGTCCGGCTGCTGACGACCGGGGGCGGCGTGACGCTCGATTCCCGTTCGCGGCTGGAACAGCGCACGTTCGAGGAGCGCGACGGCACGAGCTGGCGGATGCGCCAGTTCGTCCAGCTTCGCGCGCCGATTTCGGCGCACAACAAGTTGGTGGCCTATACCGAACCGTTCGTCGATCTGCACCGGACCAATGTCCAGCGCGGCGGCCTTTCGCTGTGGCGCAATTTCGTCGGAATATCGGTCCCGCTTGCCCGCAATGCCGAGATCGTGCCCGGTTATCTCAACCAGCATGTGTTTCGCGATGGCGACGATCGGACCGACCACACCGCCAATATCAATCTCTACCTGACCCTTTGAAACAGAAACGGCACTTGAAATGCGCAAACCCCTCCACCTCGTTACCGGCCATCATCGGGCATCCGGGACAGGCCTGCACGCCGACCGCGCCCGGCCCGCCAAAGGAGGACAGTGACCATGGCTACCGCGCTCGCCAGGATCCCCGCGCCTGTTTCGGACAGCATCAGCCCCCAGCATTTCAGGGCGCTGTCCGCGCTGATCTACAGCGCCACGGGCATTCGCATGCCGCCTTCCAAGACCACGATGCTCGAGGGCCGGCTGCGGCGGCGCGTGCGCGACAACGGTTTCGACAGCATCGCCGATTATTGCACGCATATCCTGAGCGGCGATGCCTCGCAGGCGGAGATGGATGATTTCCTCAACGCGGTGACGACCAACAAGACCGACTTCTTCCGCGAGCGCAACCATTTCGACTTTCTGGTCTCGGACATCCTGCCCGACTATCAGGCGCGCGGCCAGCGGATGCTGCGCTGCTGGAGCGCGGCGAGCTCGAACGGCGCTGAAGCCTATACGCTGGCGATGGTGCTCGACGACTATGCACGGAGCAAGGACGGCCCGGATTACGAGATTCTCGCCACCGACCTCGATACCGAGATGCTGCAGACCGGCATCAGGGGCATCTATCCGGCCGAAATGCTGGCCCCGGTACCGCAGGCGCTGCGCCGCCGCTATGTCATGGAGCCGAAGGACGCCGCTCGCCGCGAGGTGCGCATTGCCGCTGCCCTGCGCAAGAAGGTCAGCTTCGGCCGACTCAACCTGATGAACGATCATTATCCGATCGGCGCGCCGGTAGACATTATCTTCTGCCGTAACGTGTTGATCTATTTCGACAAACCGACCCAGCACAAAGTGGTAACCCGTTTGTGCGAACAACTTCGTCCGGGCGGCTATCTGCTGCTGGGGCATTCCGAATCGATTGCCGGGTTCAGCGGGCAGCTCAAGGCTGTCTGCAACACGGTCTTCCAGAAGGTGTAAGCGATCATGGCCGGTCCCAAGATCCGCGTGCTCATCATCGATGACAGCGCCAGCGTCCGTCAGACGCTGACCTCGGTGCTGCAGGAAGATCCCGACATCGAGGTGATCGCCGCGGCGTCGGACCCGTTTGCTGCTGCGCGCTACATCAAGGAGGAGGTTCCCGACGTCATCACGCTCGACGTCGAGATGCCGCGCATGGACGGCATCACCTTCCTGCGCAAGATCATGGAGCAGTGCCCCGTCCCCGTCGTGATGTGCTCGTCTCTGACCGAACAGGGGTCCGAAACGCTGATGCAGGCGCTCGAGGCGGGCGCGGTCGACGTGATCCTGAAGCCGCGTATGGGCGTCGCCGACCATCTCGCGGAATCGCGCATGATGATCCGCGAGACCGTCAAGGGCGCGGCCAGGGCACGCGTCGCCGGACGCAAGCCGGCACCGCGGCCCACCAAGGTGGAAGCCAAGCTGACCGCCGACGCGATGCTGATGCCGCCTTCGGGCCGCGCGATGAGCAAGACGACCGAAATGGTCGTGTGCATCGGCGCGTCGACCGGCGGCACGGAAGCATTGCGCGAGGTGCTGATGGACCTGCCCGCCAATTCGCCCGGCATCGTCATCGTGCAGCACATGCCCGAGAATTTCACCCGTGCCTTCGCCAAGCGGCTCGACGGGCTGTGCAACGTCAGCGTCAAGGAAGCGCAGGACGGCGACACCGTGATGCGCGGCCATGTGCTGATCGCTCCGGGCGGCAAGCACACGCTGCTCGAACGCCAGGGGGCGCGCTATCTCGTCTCGGTGCGCGAAGGGCCGCTGGTCTCGCGTCACCGGCCTTCGGTCGACGTGCTGTTCCGCTCCGCCGCGCGTAGCGCCGGCTCGAACGCGGTCGGTATCATCATGACCGGGATGGGCGATGATGGCGCGCGCGGCCTGCTGGAAATGCAGCAATGCGGCGCACGAACCTTCGCCCAGGACGAGGCGAGCTGCATCGTCTTCGGCATGCCCAAGGAAGCGATCGCACGCGGTGCGGCCGACAAGGTCATCCCCCTGGGCGCGATCGCCCGCGAATTGCTCCACGCCACCGCTCGCTGAACAAGGACCAGACCCATAATGCTCCATGCCAGGATCAGCGCAAGCGACGCCAGCCCCGCCGGGGACGCGACCATCAGCGTGCTGCTCAGCCAGATCACGCAGGGCATCGACGCGCGCTTCGTGACCGTGGGCAAGACACTGGCCCAGGCGGTGGAATCGATCGACGGCATCGTCACCGCGCTGCGCGAGGCGACGTCGACCTTCGAGGCCGGCGAAGGCGCGGCGGCGGTGAGCAACCTCACCACCGCTGCGCGGCGCCTGTCGGGCGTGGGCCACCAGATGCAGGGCCGCGCGCAGGAGATGGGCGAGATCCAGCAGGCCTCTCGGCGGCTGTCGGCGCATATCGCCGAGGTGAAGAAATCGCTGCACGTGCTGCACATTTTCGGCCTCAACGTGAAGATCGCCGCGTCCGGGGCGGACACCTTCGTCGATTTTGCCAACACCATGTCGGGGCAGCTGGCGGCGGGCGAGGCCGAGGTCGGCGCGCTGCAGGCCAAGCTCGAGGGGCTCGCCACCAGTCTGCGCAGCATGGAGCATAACGACCGGCTGCTCGCGAGCGAGTGCCAGCGCGTCGTGCCGCATGTTCCCGACCGGCTGGAGGCCGATGCCGCCGCGCTGCGCAAGCACCAGGCGATGCTGTCGGAGCTGGCCGAGAAGAATGCCGTGCTCGCGCGGTCGATCCAGGGCAGCGTCGCCAATGTGCTGGGCGCGATCCAGGTCGGCGACATCGCCCGCCAGCGGCTCGAACATGTGCTGCAAGGTTATGCCGACATGCAGGCGACGCTGGCGACGGCGGGCCTCTGCGCCGAAGACGAGGCCGCCACGCGCGACCATCTGCTGCGGCTGCTGCTCGCGCAGCTCACCTCGTCCGCACAGGAGTTCCGCACCGAAACCCAGGCGCTGGTCCGCGCGCTGCGCGGCATGGTGCCCGAGGCCGACCGGCTGATCGCGCTGAGCAAGGGCGGCGGCAGCGAGGATGGCCAGGTGTTCCTGCGTAGCCTCGAGGCCGGCATCGCCGAAGCCAGCGCGATGATCGCGCAGCTCCAGCTCGCCGATGCCCAGGCCGCCGAGACGCTGCGCATCATCGTCGATACCGTCGACGATCTGACGGGCCGCGCCGCCGCGATGCGCATCCTGCGCATCGAGGTGCAGCAGATGGCGATCAATATCGGCCTCAAGTGCCGCCGGGTCGAGGCGATCGGCCGCCCGGTCGCGGTCATCGCCAACGAAATCCGCGCGAGTTCCGATTCGCTCGACCAGACGATCAAGCAGATCACTGCCGAATCCGCCGGGCTCGGCGCGATCTCGCTGCGCATGCGCAAGCATGCCGATGCGCATGTCGGGCAGGACAGCGATGGTCTCGCCAGTTCGCTCAGCGCCATTCGCGAGGGCGCGCTGCGCACCGAGCAGGCGATGGCCGTGTCGGAGAGAATGGCGAGCGGACTGCTCGGCGCGCTGCGTTCGACCACCGACGAGCTCGAGCAGAGCCTCGATCTGGGCGATGCTCTCGAACGGATCGAGGACCTGCTGACGATCGAGCTCGGGCGCGACGTCCCGCTGGCGCTCGAGGGCCGTGACGACCAGATCATCCGCGCAGTGATGGAGCGCATGGCGCGCAGCTACACCATGGCGAGCGAGCGCATGGTGCACGAGGCGTTCCTGCTGCCCGGCATGGCCAGGCTCATTGCCGACAAACCCATATCCTCCGCCAGCCCGGGCGGCTCGGCGGATGATGACGACGCGTTGTTCGACGACGCGTTGTTCTGACGCGGGGGGGCTTGATCCCGCTTGCCCGGGGGGCGGCCTTGGGGGAGGCTGCGGGCAGCGGGATCAGTTCGCCAAGACGAGACAGCAGCGGCGCCCGACGATCAGGGCTTCGCCTGTCCCGTCACCCCGCACTCGGCGACGAGCGCGAGCACCAGGTCCGCATGCGCCTTCCGGCAGATCAGCAGATCGGGCATGTACGTATCGGCCTGGTTATAGACCAGCGGCGAGCCATCGATGCGCGAGACGTGCAGACCGTGCGCCAGCGCGACGGCGGCAGGGGCGCAAC
Source organism: Blastomonas sp. CACIA14H2 (assembly GCA_000503195.1). Classification (GTDB taxonomy): domain Bacteria; phylum Pseudomonadota; class Alphaproteobacteria; order Sphingomonadales; family Sphingomonadaceae; genus Blastomonas. The sequence continues at coordinate 6,845 of AYSC01000045.1, read as the reverse complement.
TGTCCCACTCATACTGGCCGCCGGTGTGCAGATAGAAATCGGCCTGGCCCAGGATGACCGCCATCGCCTTGGCCCCCGCGCTGCCCATCGGCACCAGTTCGGCCTCGAGCCGCTCCGCCACCGCCTTCGCCTCGGGCGCAGGGCGGGTTCGGCTGACCACCATGCGCAGCCGATCGGGCGCGGGCGGAACGGCGAGGGGCTGATCGGAGCGCAGGACGATCCCCTGCCCCGGCAATGCCACCGCGCCGTCCGTCGGCACCCCGTTCACCGCCAGCGCGACATGCACCGCCCAGTCGGTGCGCGCCTCGCCATATTCGCGCGTGCCATCGACCGGATCGACGATCCAGCAGCGCGAAGCCGAGAGCCGGTCGAGATTGTCCTTCTCTTCCTCGGACAGCAGCGCGTCTTGGGGCCGCTGCTCGCGCAGCGCATGGCAGAGGAACTGGTTGGCGGTGGCATCACCCGCCTTGCCCAGCGCGCCGAGGCTGAGCACCCCGCTGCTGCGCACCTCGATCAGCAGCCTGCCCGTCACCTCGGCCAGGTGCGCCGCTAGCTCGGCATCGCTCATTGCCATCATCGCCCCCCTTATTTCAGCGGCAGCAGCTGGCGGATAACATAATCGGCCGCTTCCTCGATCGTCATGGCACCGGTGTCGATCCGGATTTCGGGCGTCAGCGGTTCCTCATACGGGCTGTCGATCCCGGTGAAGTTCTTGAGCGCCCCCGACCGCGCCTTCTTGTACAGGCCCTTCACGTCGCGCGCCTCGGCGACTTCGAGCGGCGTATCGACGAAAATCTCGACGAACTCGCCTTCGGGCAGCATGTTGCGCACCATCTCGCGCTCGGCGCGAAACGGGCTGATGAACGCCGTCAGCACGATCAGCCCGGCGTCCGCCATCAGCTTGGCGACTTCGCCGACGCGGCGGATATTCTCGATCCGGTCGGCCTCGGTAAAGCCCAGATCCTTGTTGAGCCCGTGCCGGACATTGTCGCCATCGAGCAGAAAGGTGTGGCGGTTCATCAGGGCGAGCCGCTTTTCCACCTCGTTGGCGATGGTCGACTTGCCAGCACCCGAGAGGCCGGTGAACCACAGCACCTTCGGCGTCTGGTTCTTCATCCGCGCATGGTCCTCGCGCGTCAGGTCGGTGGGCTGCCAGTGCACGTTCTGCGCGCGGCGCAGGCTGAAATGGAGCATGCCCGCCGCCACCGTGGCGTTGGACAGCTTGTCGATCAGGATGAAGCCACCGAGCGCGCGGTTGTCGGCATAGGGCTCGAACACGATCGGCCGGTCGGTGATGATCTCCGCGACGCCGATGGCGTTGAGATCGAGCGTCTTGACCGCCAGATGCTCCATCGAATTGACGTTCACGGCATATTTCGGCTGCTGCACGGTCACCGACACGGTCTGGCTGCCGAGCTTCAGCCAATAGGCGCGCCCGACCACCATCGGGTCGTCGTTGAGCCAGACCAGGGTCGCCTCGAACTGATCGGCCGCCTCGGGCGGATTGGCGGCGGCGGCGATGACGTCGCCGCGCGAACAGTCGATCTCGTCGGTCAGGCAGACCGTGACCGACTGGCCCGCAACCGCTTCGTCCAGGTCGCCGTCGAGCGTGACGATGCGGCTGACGATGCTGGTCTTGCCCGAGGGCAGCACGCGGATCTCGTCGCCCGGCTTGACCGACCCGGTCGCGATCAGTCCCGAAAAGCCGCGGAAATCGAGGTTCGGGCGGTTGACCCATTGCACCGGCATCCGGAATGGCCGGTCGAGATCGACCGACGCGAGCACCTCGACCGTTTCGAGATGATCGATCAGCGTCGGGCCGTCGTACCAGGGGGTGTTGGCCGACAGCGCGGTGATATTGTCGCCGCGGAACCCGGAAATCGGCATGGCGGTGAAGCTCTCGATGCCGATGCTCTGCGCGAACGCGGCATAATCCTTGACGATCTCGTCGAACACCGCCTGGTCGTAATCGACCAGGTCCATCTTGTTCACCGCGAGCACGATGTTGCGGATGCCGATCAGGTGGCACAGGTACGAATGCCGCCGGGTCTGGACGAGCACGCCCTTGCGCGCATCGATGAGGATCACGGCCAGATCGGCAGTCGACGCGCCGGTGATCATGTTGCGCGTATACTGCTCGTGCCCGGGGCAATCGGCGACGATGAACTTGCGCTTTTCGGTGTTGAAGAAGCGATAGGCGACATCGATGGTGATGCCCTGTTCGCGCTCGGCCGCCAGGCCATCGACCAGCAGCGCGAAATCGATCTCGCCGCCCTGCGTTCCCACCTTCTTGCTGTCGCTTTCCAGCGCGGCGAGCTGGTCCTCGAAGATCATCTTGCTGTCGTAGAGCAGCCGCCCGATCAGCGTCGACTTGCCGTCATCCACCGAACCGCAGGTGATGAAGCGCAGCATCGACTTGTGCTGATGCGTTTCCAGATAGGCGTCGATATCCTCGGCGATCAGCGCTTCGGTCTGGTAGACTGGATCGCGCATCAGAAATAGCCCTCCTGCTTCTTCTTCTCCATTCCCGCGCCGCCGGCGTCCTTGTCGATCACCCGGCCCTGGCGTTCGGAGGTGGTGGTGAGCAGCGTTTCCTGGATTACCTCGGACAGCGTCTGTGCGGTGCTTTCCACCGCGCCGGTGAGCGGGAAGCAGCCCAGCGTGCGGAAGCGGATCGAGCGCTCGGTGATCTCGGGCGTGCGGCCCAGGACGCGGGTCAGCCGGTCGATATCGTCGGCCATGAACAGCTGGCCTTCCCATTCGAAGGTCGGGCGCAAGGCAGCGAAATAGAGCGGGACGATCGGCACGGCGTTGAGCTGGATATATTGCCAGATGTCGAGCTCGGTCCAGTTGCTGATCGGGAAGACGCGGATGCTCTCGCCCTTGTTCTTGCGCGCGTTGTAGAGGTTCCACAATTCGGGGCGCTGGTTCTTCGGGTCCCAGCCATGGCTGGCGGTGCGGAACGAGAAGATGCGTTCCTTGGCGCGGCTCTTCTCCTCGTCGCGCCGCGCTCCGCCGAACGCCGCATCGAAACCGTGCAGATCGAGCGCCTGTTTCAGCCCCTCGGTCTTCCACATATCGGTGTGGAGCGGGCCATGGTCGAACGGATTGATCCCGCGCTCGGCCGCTTCGGGGTTTTGATAGACCAGCAATTCCATGCCGCTTTCGCGCGCCATCTTGTCGCGCAGCGCGTACATGTCCTTGAACTTCCAGGTCGTATCGACATGCAGCAGCGGAAAAGGCGGCGGCGAGGGATAGAAGGCCTTGCGCGCGAGATGCAGCATCACCGCGCTGTCCTTGCCCACCGAATAGAGCATCACCGGCTTTTCTGCCTGGGCCACCACTTCGCGCATGATGTGGATGGCCTCGGCCTCCAGCCGTTCGAGATGCGTCAATATGGTCGATCGTGTCTGCCGCGACATTTTGTCCCTCGCCTGGAGCGTTCGTGCATTGCCAATCGGACACATCGGGTCCATCCATAACTCCCATATGGGAGTAAAATGGCATGGCGACCGCAATCAATGCGCAGCTCGATCTCTTCCTGCCGCTGGTCGAGGGCATTCGCGAGGCACCGCAATGGCGGCAGTTCATGGCTGCATTGCTGGCGCGCACCCATGCCCGGCATGGCGTGCTGTACATCACGCTGGCCAACTCACCGGCGGATCATGCGCCCACCGTGCTGCAGCTGGCGGCCCCGCGTGCGGTCGAGGACCCCGCGATCGATATCGAGGCGCTGCTGCGGCTGGAGCTCCATCCCCATGGGGCGCTGCGCCCGGGACGCGTCTATGCGGTCGAGGAGATGCTCGATTTCGACGACAAGGCGGTGCTGGAACATCAGCGATCGGCGCTGGTCGCGATGGGCATCCGCTATGGCCGGTGGATGCGCGTGACCGTCGACAATGTCGCCGATGCCTGGATATTGCTCGCTCGCGAGCGCGAGGATTTCAGTTCCAGCGCGGTGGCGACGCTGTCATCCACGGCCCCCTATCTTCGCGCCGCGCTGCGTGCCTTTGTCGCGATATCGGGCGAACGGCTGGCGCGGATCATGGCGCAGGCGACGCTCGCGAGGCTCGGCATCGGGCAGGTCGCGCTCGACGAGGATGCGCGGGTCATGGCCGCTGACGCGATGGCCGAACGCTGGCTGACCTTTATCGAAACGCCCGACGGTCGCCCTGGTCGCAAGCTGCAGCTGCCACAGGCAGCGGCTGACCTGCTCGAGCGCAGTTGCGCGGCGATCGCCGCCCCTGGCCCCGCTGCGCCTTCGCCCGTTCTGATCACGGTCGACGACGATATCACCCTGCTGGTGCAGCCGACGGCCTTTTCCGTATTGCCCGGGATGGCCCGCCCGGTCGCGACCGCAACGATGCGGATCGCGGTCCGCGAGGAGGAACGCGAGGGCGCCGCCGTCCTGCGCGACCATTTCCGCCTGTCGGCCCGCGAAGCTGCGCTGGCGCAGAAACTCAGCCGCGGTGAAACGATCGCCCAGGCGGGGCAGAACCTCCACCTCACTCTCGAGACGGCCCGCAACTACTCGAAGCGCATCTATGCCCGCACCGGCGCGCGCGGACAAGCCGATCTGGTGCGGACCATCCTGTGCGGGCTCGCCCCGCTGGCGTGAGGCAGGCGCGCCAGAGGTCCGCTGGCAACCCGGCGGGCCGAGGCCGTCAGCAGGTTGGCCGACCGGCCGCACCATCGGGCGGATGACGGCCGGTTCAGGCGGGGCTTGAGGCCTTCATGCGGTAGAAAATGCCGCTTTCGTCCTGGCCGGTCAGCTCGAGCACCCCGCTGACCACGATCATCCGGGTCTCGTTGGTCGGAAACGGGATGTCGGCATAGACCTCGATGAACTGGTTGGGCACCGCGTGGAAATGGAACGGACAGCCCGGCGGATAGGCGAGCAGCACGAAATGCTTCTGACGCCCGCCGGTCTCCAGCGGCTTCATCCAGCCGGCCACCTTGATCCGCTTGCCCGCCAGCGCCTTGACCGCCGGGGTGAACAGCGGCTTGGAATAGAGATAACCATCCTTGCCGGTGCGGGTCTGTTCCCTGGTCGCCTCGAGCACCGCCCAAGAAACCCCGCCCTTGGGCGTGGCGGCGGGCTTCCAGACATCCTCCACCGGCGCCTTCTTTCCCTGCTGCATCGCAGCCTGGCCTGCGGTCTGCGGCAGGGCGATGAGGCTCAGGGCGGCCAGGGCAAGGATGGGCAGGCGCATGTCGTCTTCCTCAGCTGTATCGGGCGAGCGTGGTGGCAAGATCGATCCGGAAGATGCGGATCGCCGGGATCAGGGCGGCGACGAGGCCGATGGCGAGCGCGGCGGCGAGGATCGCACCCTCGCCGGGCAGGATCCGCAGCGCCGACAGGCCCAGCTCGTCGAGCGTCGGGAAGCTCGCGGTGGCCACCGCGATCAGGCCATGCGCCACTGCGATGCCCCCCAGCGCGCCGATCGCGGCGATCAGCAATCCCTCGATCAGGATCGTGCCGAACACGGTCGATGGCCGCGCCCCCATCACGCGCAGCAGCGCCAGATCGGCTTCGCGCGCGCGGGTCGCATTCCACAGCGCTACGAACAGGCTGAGCCCGGCGGACAAGGCGAGCAACCAGCCGAACAACCGCGCGCCTTCGATGATCGACCCGAACAGCCCCAGCAGTCGCGCCGCCTCGGCGGCGGGGGCAGCAGCCTGGAGCGCGCTCTGGCGGTTGATCTGGCTGGGCAGCCGCATCGCGGCCGAGGCGTTGCGATAACGTACCAGCAGCGCGGTGATCTCCGGCTCCATGCCGGGCGTCGCAGCTTCGCCTTCATGCTCGTCCTGATGGGCCGGCTCGGCGTCGTGATCGTGATCGGCAGGGTCGTCCTGCTCGTGATCATGTTCGCCTGCGGCCTCGTCATGAGGCTCGTGCTCGATGCCGTGCACGTCCCATACCGATTCGACCGAGGTCAGGATCAGCCGGTCGAGCACCGTGCCGCTGGGGGCAAGAATGCCGACGGTCTCGAACGGCGCATGGTCGTGCCCCTGGCCGTCCTCCTCGCCCGTCTCCAGCCCGTGGCTGCCGACGAACTTCTGACCCAGCTGCGCGCCGGTGCGCCGGGCCACCTCTGCGCCCAGCACCGCCTCGGCCGGCCTGGCGAAGCTGCGCCCCTTGGCCATGGTCGCGCCATAGAGCGGCAGCAGCCGGTCATCGCTGCCGACGATGCGGAACCCCTCGAAATTGTCGCCCAGCGCCAGCGGCACGGCCTCGGCCACGCCGGGGTCGGCGCGAAGCCGATCGAGTTCGCCGAGCGGGATGTTCCCGGTCGGCACATCGATATGATAGACGCTCGACAGCACCAGTTGCAGCGGCGATCCCTTGGCGCCCACGACCAGATCGATCCCGCGCGCGTCGCGCTCGAACCGCTCGCCGGCCTGCTGGGCAAATTGCAGCAGCAGCACGAGCGTGGCGACCGCGATGGCGAGCAGCAGCGCATTGAGCACGACGCCGAGTGGACGGTCGCGCATATAGGCGAGCGCAAGCCGGATCACGCCGCGGACTCCGCCGCCATGGGGCCGATCTGCCGCACCGAGGTGATATGGTCGCGCAAGCGGTCGTCATGCGTCACGATCAGCAGGCTTGCCCCGGCCTCGCCCGCGCATTCGCGCAGCAGTTCGGCGACCTTTTCCATATTGGCACGGTCAAGCGCCGAGGTCGGCTCGTCGGCGATGATCAGATCGGGCCGACCGATCAGCGCGCGCGCAATGGCCGCGCGCTGCGCCTCGCCCTGGCTCAGTTCGCGCGGGCGCGCATGCGCGCGATGCGCCAGGCCCAGCCGCTCGATCAGCATCGGCACCCGCTCGCCTTCGGTGGCGTG
>AYSC01000044.1 GCA_000503195.1 Blastomonas sp. CACIA14H2 | reverse complement strand
GGACGGNGCCAGAACAAGGACCGTGAGCGCATGCCCACCCCACCCTTCGGGCACCCCTCCCTGAAGGGAGGGGAGAAGTTCAGCGCATCGCGGTCTGAACCGACTTGGCCCTGACCTGCGGATTGCTCACGCGCCAGACGATCCCCGACACGTCATCGGTGACGAGCAGCGCGCCCTTGCTGTCGATGGTGACATCGGTCGGACGCCCCTTCGCATCGCCGCTCTTGGTGAGGAAGCCCGAGAGCACATCCACCGGCAATCCGCCGGTGACCTTGCCCTTGGCATCGCGCTTGACCGCCGGACGACCGTTGTCGCCGAAGGGCACGAACACCACCTTGTAGCCCGAGGCCGGCTTGCGGTTCCACGATCCGTGCAGCGCGACGAACGCGCCATTGGCAAAGCCGCTGCCCAGCGCCGCCTTGCTGGCGAAGGTCAGGCCGAGGGGCGCGACATGGGTGCCGAGCGCATAATCGGGACGGCGGGTATATTCGCGCAGTTCGGGGCGGCGCGGCTCGACGCGGAAATCCTCGTATCCGCCCCAGTAATTCCACGGCCAGCCGAAATGCATGCCGGCCTCGACCCTGGTGAGGTAATCAGGCACGAGGTCCGATCCCAGCATGTCGCGTTCGTTGACCACGGTCCACAGCGCGTCCGAACCGGGCTCCCACGCCATGCCGACCGGATTGCGCAGGCCCACCGCGAAGTCGCGCTTCTTGCCGGTCGCAAGATCGAACTCGATGATCCGCGCGCGGCCCTTCTCGACCTCGAGCCCCTTTTCCGCGACGTTCGAGGCCGAACCGATCGCGACATACAGCTTGGTGCCGTCGGCATTGGCGATCAGGTTGCGCGTCCAGTGATTGTTGGGCTTTTGCGCGGGCAGGCTCAGCACCTTGCGGCCCTTGGCGGTGATCTTCGTCTGCCCTTCCGAATAGGGAAAGGCCATCACCGCATCGGTATTGGCGACATAGAGCGTGTCGCCGATCAGAACCATGCCATAGGGCGAATTCAGTCCTTCGAGAAAGGGCGTCTTCGTCTCGGCCTTGCCGTCGCCATCGCTGTCGCGCAGCAACGAGATGCGGTTGGCCGAAGGCACGCCCGCGCCCGCCTTGTTCATCAGCAGCCGCATCACCATGCCTTCGACGCCCTTGTTCTCGCGCGGCGGGCTGTTGGTTTCGGCGACCAGCACGTCGCCATTGGGCAGCACCAGCATCGAGCGCGGATGATCGAGCCCGTCGGCAAAGCGCGCGACCGTCAGGCCCTGCGCGGCCTCGGGGGCCTCGTTCGCACCCCAGGGCTTCACATCAGCGACGTTGATGGTCGGAAAGGTCTCCTTACGCGGCGCGGTGATCTCGGGCGAAGGGCCGCTCACGGCTGCGATGTCGAGTTCGGCGGTATCGCCGCTGAGGAAATACCAGCCAGCCCCCCCGACCACCGCGGTGGTGAGGCCCAGAAAGATGAGGATGTTGCGCGTCTTGGTGTTCATGCACCCAAATTAGGGCGCGGCCCCAGCGCGCGCAAGCGGCATCACCCGGTATAATCGGGGAGCGAGTGAAAGGCGTTCTTCAGCGCATCGCTCCACTGGTCGGCGATCAGGTTGTAATAGGGATCGCTCGCCTGAATCCGCCGGTTGCGCCCGGCAAAGCTGTTCGAGGCGTAGATCTGCAGATCGAGCGGAAGCGCGACCGACAGGTTCGCCTTGATGGTAGAATCGAACGACACCATCAGCAGCTTGATCGCATCGTGGAACGACATGTCGCGATCATAGGCGCGCACCAGGATCGGGCGACCATATTTGGTCTCGCCGATCTGGAAGAAGGGCGTGTCATCGCCTGCTTCGATGAAATTGCCTTCGGGATAGATCATGAACAGCTTGGGGTCCATGCCGGCAATCTGACCGCCGACGATCATCGACGCGCTGAACGTCGAGGACGCGCTTTCGCCCGCAATCGCGCGGGTGCGCGCAATCTCATCACGCAGGGTCTCGCCGATGATGCGCGCGACCTGGAACATGGTGGGCGCTTCCATGATCGAGGGCTTGCGTTCGTGCGGCGCCTTGGTGCGCTCCTCGAGCACGCTCACCACGCCCTGGGTGGTGGCGAGATTGCCCGCGGTCATCACCGTAATGTAGCGGTCGCCCGGCTTTTCCCAGGTGAACATCTTCTTGAACGTGCTGATATTGTCGACGCCCGAGTTCGTCCGGGTGTCCGACATGAACACCAGTCCCTTGTCCAGGCGCATCCCGACGCAATATGTCATAGGAGCGTCCTCCCCCTTCATTCGCATGGCGCGTATAAGGCGCGATGCGCAACATTCGGTCAAGCAGCAATGGCCGCTGTGGAAAAGTCGGGCCGCGCCAAACCTTATTCCAGCTCCATCGTCATTCCCGCGAACGCGGGAATCCCGCTTCTGTTGCGCTTGCGGGAAGAAAGCGGGACCCCCGCCTTCGCGGGGGTGACAAACCAGCGGCTCAACTTGAGGCTATTGCTGGACCTGCTGCACCTGCAGCGTCACCGTCATCGCCTCGGTGCCGCGGCCGAACGTGATCCCCGCGATCGGCGCGGCCTCGCGATAGTCGAGCCCGGTGGCGACACGAACATAGCGCTCGTCGGGCGAATAGCCGTTCGAGACATCGAACCCGACCCAGCCGAGCCCATGCGCATGCACCTCGGCCCAGCCATGCCCTGCATCCTGATCGACCCGGTCGTTCATCAGCAGATAGCCGCTGACATAGCGCGCCGGATAGCCCAGCATCCGGGCCAGCGTGATGAACAGATGCGCATGGTCCTGGCACACGCCGTGCCCGGCATTCAGCGCCTCTTCCGCGGTGGTGGTGACGCCGGTCTGCCCGACCTCATAGGCCACCGCCCCGCGCACCAGCGCCGACAGTGCGTGCAGCCGCGGCGCATCGCCGCCACCGATGCCGGGGTCCTCGAACTGGCGCAGCAGCTTGCGGATGGTCGGGCCAGGCCGGGTGAACGGCGTCTCGCGCTTGAAATACCAGAGCGGTGCAGAACCGATATGCTGGCCGACCATGCCGGCATGGTCGCTGGTCTCGACCTCGCCTTCGCACTGGATGACGATCTCGTGCTGGTCGGGATCGAAGCTGAACAGTTCGACATGGTTGTTGTGGTGATCGTAGAACTCGACCTGCTTGGTGCCGCCATCGACGCTGGTCGTCCAGCGGATCACCTTCTGCCCGTGCGAATCCTTGGGGATCATGCGCAGCCGCTGCAGCGCATAGGGCATGGGCGTGTCGTAATGATAGCTTGTCCGATGGACGATGTGCAGCCGCATGAGTGACCCGTAACCCCTGTAAAATTCCGCCCCGCCTCAATGATAGAAGCGGAATTCCTGCTCGATCTGCGCCGAGATGCTGTTGTTGCGCTTGATGAAATCCTGGATGAACTGGTGCAGCCCATTGTCGACGATCATGTCGATATTGGTGTTGGCAAGCTCCTGGCTCAGCCCGGCGGCTTGGTGGAGGCTATCGCCGGCCCCGCCATATTCGCGCGCGATCGCCTCGAGCGCGCTCGCCATGCGGCTGGCGCAGAACGAAAGCGAGCGCGGCATCACCTGATCGAGGATCATGAACTGCGCGATGTTGCGCGGATTGGTCTCGCCCGGATTGAGCCAGCGGAATGCGCGATAGGCCGAGACCGAGCGCAGGATCGTCTCCCACTGCACATTGTCGAGGCTCGACCCGACATAGGACAGCGAGGGCAGCAGCACGTAATATTTGACGTCGAGGATGCGCGCGGTGCTGTCCGCCCGCTCGACGAACGTGCCCAGCTGCGCGAAGAAATAGATGTCGTTGCGCATCATCGTGCCGCTCTGCGCGCCGCGCACCTGCGCGCTTTGCTGGCGGATGAGGCTCAGCACATCGGGCAGCTCGTTGTCCGAAATCTGCGTGCGCAGCGCTTCCTTGAGCGTCATCCAGCATTCGTTGGTCGCCTCCCACACCTCGCGGGTCAGCGCAGTGCGCACCAGCCGCGCGTTGTTGCGCGCGGCCTCGATCACCGACATCACGCTCGACGGGTTGGTCTTGTCGCGCAGCAGGAAGTTGATGACGCTCGATCCGTCGACCTTGTCGTAGCGCTGCGCATAGGCCTGGCGCACGCCGGCCGTGGTCAGCACCGAGGCCCATTCGTCCTCGGCGGCTTCGGAGCGCGTCAGCGCGATGCGGAAGCCGGCGTCGACCAGCCGCGCGATATTCTCGCTGCGCTCCATATAGCGCTGCATCCAGAACAGGCCGCCTGCGGTCTTGCCCAGCATCAGCGCGTCTCCCCGATCGTCATTCGCGCGCTCATTCGTCGAGCACCCAGCTGTCCTTGGTGCCGCCGCCCTGGCTCGAATTGACCACCAGCGATCCCTTTTTCAGCGCGACGCGGGTGAGCCCGCCGGGCGTGATGTCGATGCCATTGGGCGAGACGAGCACGAAGGGCCTGAGGTCCACATGCCGCGGGGCCAGCCCCTGGCGCGTCATGATCGGCACGGTCGAGAGCGAGAGCGTCGGCTGCGCGATATAATTGCCCGGTCGTGCCTTGAGCTTCTGGCGGAACGCGGCGATCTCCTTGCGGCTCGCCGCCGGACCCACCAGCATCCCGTAGCCGCCCGATCCGTGGACTTCCTTCACCACCAGTTCGTGCAGATGCTCCATCACATAGGCGAGCGAGTCCGCTTCCGAGCAGCGCCAGGTCGGCACGTTCTCGAGGATCGCCTTCTCGCCGGTATAGAATTCGACGATCTCGGGCATGTAGCTGTAGATCGCCTTGTCGTCCGAAATGCCGGTGCCCGGCGCATTGGCGATGGTGATGCCGCCGGCGCGGTACACGTCCATGATGCCCGGAACGCCGAGCGCGGAATCGGGGCGGAAGGTGAGCGGATCGAGAAAATCGTCATCGACGCGCCGGTAGAGCACGTCGATCGCGCGATAGCCCTGCGTGGTGCGCATCGCGACCCGGCCGTCGACCACGCGCAGGTCGTGTCCCTCGACCAGCTCCGCCCCCATCTGGTCGGCAAGGAAGCTGTGCTCGAAATAGGCGCTGTTGTGGATGCCGGGGGTCAGTACCGCGATCTCGGGCGGGCCGTTGCACGCGCGCGGCGCGCTGGCGGCGAGCGAGCGGCGCAGCTTGCGCGGATAGTCCGACACCTCGCGCACCCGCACCTTGCGGAACAGCTCGGGGAACATGTGCAGCATCGTTTCGCGGTTCTCGAGCATGTACGACACGCCCGAGGGGGTGCGCGCGTTGTCCTCGAGCACATAGAACTGGTCCGGCCCGGTGCGGACGATATCGACACCGATGATGTGCGTGTAGATGCCGCCGGGCGGGTCCATGCCGATCATCTGCGGCAGGAACGCCTCGTTCCTCGCGATCAGCTCGACCGGAATGCGGCCCGCGCGCAGGATTTCCTGGCGATGATAAATGTCGTGCAAAAAAGCGTTGATCGCGCGCACGCGCTGCTCGATGCCGCGGCTGAGGCGCGCCCATTCGCGGCCCGAGATGATGCGCGGCACGATGTCGAACGGGATCAGCCGTTCGCTCGCCTCTTCCTCGCCATAGACCGCGAAGGTGATGCCGGTGCGGCGGAAGAAATTCTCCGCATCGCGCGCCTTGGTGCGCAGCCGGGACGCGTCCTGCGCGCCATACCATTCGCAAAATTCGCTATAGGGTGCGCGCACCGAACCATCGGGCAGCAGCATCTCGTCGAAGTGCGGTTTATCCCCTGTCATTGACATAAGATGTGACAGCTATTGTGCAGTGCCGCAAGACAGGAAATGCGCCCGCGGGCCGCAGGTCCTTGCCGATGATTTCACGGGCTGTGATCCTTGTCTTGCTGCGACGTCTGGTGTCTATTCGTTCCAGGACGCTGCAAGGGGACAAGGCATTGAAAAACTGGATGGGGCTGGCGCTGGCCGGCGTTTTGCTGATCGCGGGGTGCGGATCACCCGGAACGAGGAGCGAGGACGAAGCCATCGCGATCCCCGAGGCGCGGCCCGATGCGGTGAACGATCGTTTTGCGCGTCTGGCCCTCACCTGCGTGCACAAGGAATATCCCAACAAGATCTCGCATGTCCTGAACGACGACGGCGACGCAAAGCCGCCGCGCGAGCTGACGCCTGCCTTTTACGGCTGTTTCGACTGGCATTCGTCGGTGCACGGCCACTGGCTGCTGGTGCGCATCCTCAAGACCGATCCCGGCTCCCCGATGAAGCCCGCGATCCTGGCCGCGCTCGACCGCAGCTTCACCATGGAGAATATCGCGGCCGAGCTGAAATATCTCGAGGGCGAAGGCCGCAAGGGTTTCGAGCGGCCCTATGGCACCGCCTGGTTCCTGCAGCTGGTGGCCGAGCTCGACGAGAGCGAGGACCCGAAGCTGAAAGCCTGGCGTGAGACGCTGCGCCCGCTCGAACAGAAGATCGTTGGCGAGACCGAGGCCTGGCTGCCCAAGCTCGCCTATCCGATCCGGCTGGGCACGCACAACCAGAGCGCCTTCGCCTTCGGCCTGATGCTCGATTATGCGCGCCGGGTGAAGAACGATGCGTTCGCAAGGCAGCTGGTGGCGAAGTCACTCGAGTTCCACCGCGCGGACGTGAACTGCCCGCTGGCCTATGAACCGTCGGGCGAGGATTTTCTCTCGCCCTGCCTGATGGAAGCCGACCTGATGCGCCGCGTGATACCGCAGGCGGAATTTGCCGCCTGGCTGGGCAGGTTCCTGCCGCAGATTCCGGCGGATGGATCGACCGACTGGCTCAAACCCGGCGAGGTGCGCGATCCCACCGACGGCAAGCTGGTGCATCTTGACGGCGTCAACCTTTCGCGCGCCTGGGCGATGGAGGGCATTGCCAGCGCACTTCCGAAAGACGATCCGCGCGTGCCTGCGCTGCTCGAGACCGCAAAGTTGCACGCGGACAGCGGTCTCAAGGCGGTCAGCGACAAGAATTACGAAGGCAGCCACTGGCTGGGCAGCTTCGCGACGTACCTCACGACGAAGCGGGGGATCGGCGGGAGCTAGGTGTAAGCGCAGCGCACCCACGCCCGCTCAGCCTGAGCCCGTTGAAGGCCCCGCGCTGACGTAAGCGAAATAATTCCGTCACCCTGAACCCTTCGACTTCGCTCAGGACAGGCTTGTTTCAGGGCCCATTTCTCCCCACGCGGCTTCGGCTGCTGGGGCATGATGGATCCTGAACCAAGTTCAGGATGACGGCGTTTCAGGCGGCGATGCTATCGCATGATCATGCACAGCCTTAAGCTGAACGGCAGCAGCGGCGAACGGTGCGCACCGCAGCCCCACCCCGCCCTGCGGGCACCCCTCCTGCCTGCGGGAGGGGAGAGGATTGAGCTTACCCACCTCCCCTCCCGCACGCGGGAGGGGCTGCGTTGATCACTCCACCGTCAGCACCAGCTGGCCGTCGCCATCGGTGACGTGCACCGTCGAACCATCAGGCACCTCGCCGCGCAGCAGCTTGTCGGCGAGCGCGTCCTGCAGATACTTCTGGATAGCGCGCTTGAGCGGCCGTGCGCCATAGACCGGGTCATAGCCCACCCGGCCCAGCCATTTGCGCGCGCTGTCGGTCAGGTCGATCGTGATCTTGCGATCCTTGAGCAGCTTCGCCACCCGCGCGACCTGGATGTCGACGATCGGCGCCATATGCTCCTCGCCCAGCCGGTGGAACAGGATGATCTCGTCGAGACGGTTGAGGAATTCGGGGCGGAAATGCCCGCGCACCACTTCCATCACCTGCGGCTCGACATCCTTGACCTTCTGGTCCTCGGTCATGCCCGCAAGATACTGGCTGCCCAGGTTCGAGGTCAGGATGATCAGCGTGTTGGAGAAATCGACCGTGCGGCCCTGCCCGTCGGTGAGGCGGCCGTCGTCGAGCACCTGCAACAGCACGTTGAACACGTCCGGATGCGCCTTCTCGACCTCGTCGAACAGCACGACCTGATAGGGCCTGCGCCGCACCGCCTCGGTGAGCACGCCGCCTTCCTCATAGCCGACATAGCCCGGAGGGGCGCCGATCAGCCGCGCGACCGCGTGCTTCTCCATGAACTCGCTCATGTCGATGCGCACCATCGCGTTGTCATCGTCGAACAGGAAGCCCGCCAGCGCGCGCGTCAGCTCGGTCTTGCCGACACCCGTGGGGCCGAGGAACAGGAAGCTGCCGAGCGGACGATTGGGGTCCTGCAGCCCCGCGCGCGAACGCCGGACGGCCTTGGACACCGCCTCGACCGCTGCCTGCTGGCCGATCACGCGCTTGCCGATATGCTCTTCCATCGCGAGCAGCTTCTCGCGCTCGCCCGCAAGCATCCGGTCGACCGGGATGCCGGTCCACTTGCTGACCACCGCTGCAATATCGTCCTCGGTCACTTCCTCGCGCAGCATCGCGCCAGCCGTGTGGCTCTGTGCCTCGGCCAGCTTGCGCTCGAGCTCGGGGATACGGCCATAGGAAAGCTCGCCCGCGCGGGCCAGGTCGCCGTTGCGCTGCGCCTGTTCGAGCTCGATGCGAAGGCCGTCGAGCTCTTCCTTGAGCCTGGCCTCCGCGTGGATCTTGTCCTTCTCGCCCTGCCAGCGCGTGGTCAGCTCGGCCGATTGCTGCTCGAGCTCGGCCAGGTCCTTCTGCAGCGTCGCGAGGCGATCCTTCGACGCGGCATCGCTTTCCTTGCCGAGCGCCGAAGCCTCGATCTTGAGCTGGATGATCCGCCGGTCGAGCGCCTCGATTTCCTCGGGCTTGCTCTCCACCTCCATGCGGATGCGGCTCGCCGCCTCGTCCATCAGGTCGATCGCCTTGTCGGGCAGGAAGCGGTCCGAGATATAGCGGTTGGAGAGCGTCGCCGCCGCCACCAGCGCGTTGTCGGTGATCCGCACGCCATGGTGCAGCTCGTATTTCTCCTTGAGCCCGCGCAGGATCGAGATCGTGTCCTCGACATTGGGCTCGCCGACGAACACCGGCTGGAACCGCCGCTGCAGCGCGGGGTCCTTCTCGACATGCTTCTGATATTCGTCGAGCGTCGTCGCGCCGATGCAGTGCAGCTCGCCGCGCGCCAAGGCGGGCTTGAGCAGGTTCGAGGCGTCCATCGCACCCTCGCCCTTGCCGGCGCCCACCAGCGTGTGCATCTCGTCGATGAACAGGATGATCTCGCCCTCGGCGCCCTTGACCTCGTCGAGCACCGCTTTCAGCCGCTCCTCGAACTCGCCGCGATATTTCGCGCCCGCGATCAGCGCGCCCATGTCGAGCGCCATCAGGCGGCGGTCCTTGAGCGAATCGGGCACGTCGCCATTGGCGATGCGCAGCGCTAGGCCTTCGGCGATCGCGGTCTTGCCGACGCCGGGTTCGCCGATCAGCACCGGATTGTTCTTGGTGCGACGCGCCAGGATCTGCACCGTGCGGCGGATTTCCTCGTCGCGGCCGATCACCGGGTCGAGCTTGCCCTCGCGCGCCACCGCGGTCAGGTCGCGCGCATATTTCTTCATCGCCTCATAGCTTTCCTCGGCGCTGGCCGAGGTTGCGGTGCGGCCGCCGCGCAGGTCGTTGATCGCGGTGTTGAGCGCTTCCGGGGTGACGCCCGCCTTGGCCAGCGCATCGCCCGCCTTGGTGCCCTTGGCGAGCGCGATGGCGAGCAGCAGCCGCTCTACCGTGACGAAGCTGTCGCCGGCCTTGCTGGCAACCTGTTCGGCGCTGTCGAGCAGGCGCACCGCGTCATTGTCCAGGCCCGGCGTCTGCTGCGCACCGCCGCCCGAGACGGCTGGCACCTTGGCAAGCAGGGCATCGACCTCCTGCACCGCGACCGGGGCCTGCCCCCCTGCGCGCGCGATCAGCCCGGCGGCCATGCCTTCGCTGTCTTCGAGCAGCGCTTTGAGGATATGCTCCGGGCTGATCCGCTGATGGCTCATCCGAATGGCAACAGTCTGCGCCGATTGCAGGAAGCCCTTGGCGCGGTCGGTAAATTTCTCGAGGTTCATGGGAGTTTCTCCACCCTATCTAGCCCTTGCCGACCAGAGATAGTGTTGCATCTTTGCAACGCAAGGGGAGGCTGATGCAGATTTTGGGCGTCCGCTTTCAGCCTTTGCCAGCCCGCGCCAGAAGCTGCATCGCCCGCGACAGATGCGGACGGTCAAGCATGCCGCCCTTGTAGCCGATCGTCCCTGCGCCCGGGTGGGCGGCGAACAGGTCGACGATCGCCTGGGCCTCGGTCAGCTCCTCCTCACTGGGGGTGAAGGCGGCATTGATGACATCGACCTGCGCCGGATGGATCGCGAGCATGCCCGCAAAGCCGTCGCGGCGCACCTTTTCGGCGCGTGCCTTCAGACCATCCAGATCCCGGAAATCGCCCTGGATCGTCTCGATCGCGGCAACCCCTGCAGCGGCTGCGCCGAGCAGGCACAGGCTGCGCGCGAGCTCATAGGTGAAGCCATAACTGCCGTCCGCGTTGCGGTTGCTGGCGGCGCCGAGCGAATCGGCCAGATCCTCCGCGCCCCAGCTCAAGGCCATCAGACGCGGCGCGCCCTTGTAGTCGCCGGTGGTGAACATCGCCTCGGCGGTCTCGGTCACCAGCGCGATCACCGGGGTCGATCCCGGTTCGATCCCGTTCGCGACTTCCAGCGCCGAGAGATAATGGTCGAGCCGTTCGACATCGTGCCGTCCGCGCGCCTTGGGCAGCATGATGCCGCCGGGTCGCGCGGGCATGACTGCGGCGAGATCGTGCAGCGTCCAGTCTCCGTCGAGCGGGTTGACCCGCACCCAGAGCCGCTCGTGCCCGGAGGCGCGGCTTGCAAGCAGGCCGTGCACCAATTCGCGAGCAACAGGCTTGTTCTCTGCCGCAACCGCATCCTCCAGGTCGAGCAGCACGATATCGGCAGCACTGTCGGCGGCCTTGGCCATCTTTTTCTCGCTGTCGCCCGGGGCAAACAGCCAGGACCGCATCGGAAGGTTCTGTAACTCGGTCATCGCCTCAAGGTCCGCTCCATTTATCGCCGGACCTGCTTTTACCGCCGCACAGGACAAGCGCAATCGCGCAGCATGGGCGGCGGCGTGCGCCAGCTGGGGGGCGGACGCGACGGACGCGGCAGACACCCGGTTTTCCCGTGATTTCAATGCTCACCGCGCGACCAAAAGATGGTGTCGCACGAAATAATTGATCCGAAACGGAAGCAAAAAATACCGCAGATTCGGGGTCACCCCCCAAAATCCGGGGTAGTAAGCATCTGAAGATGCTGCAAGAACTGTCTCACAGAGCCAACGTCCGCGACCGGCCACAGGGGCCGGCCAGGCAGGACCACAACAAGGCCGACGGGCGCGCGCGCAACAACAGGGACATGCACGTGAAATCTTTAGCGAGAGAAACCAGCCCACGCCCAGCGACCACATGGCATCGCCCCCTCCGCCCCGAGGGCGCGCAGGCGGACGGGCCGCGTACCGCCCAGAACGACGGCGACCGCCGCACCCGCCTGGTCATGCGCGAACAGCAGGCAGCCCGGCTGAGGAGCAACTGCTTCCCCGAGCTCAAGCTGCGCAATCCGTTGTGGGACATGCTGGTCGCGCTGCTTGCGGCCAAGCGCAGCGGCAGCCAGCTGTCGATGAGCGACCTTTGCCTGATGAGCGACGCGCCCGAAAGCACCGCGCTGCGCCTGATCCACCAGCTGCGCGAAAAGGGCTATGCCGACATGGTGCCCGATCGGTCGGATCGGCGACGCACGCGGGTGACGCTGACGACCCTGGGCGAGGCGCAGTTCGATCTGTATCTGGACCGCTTCGATCTGGTCTGATCGGCGGATTTGGCGTTTTACCTCGATTTAAGGCTTTTTGCGTACGGGTGTGGTGCAAAGGACGCACCCATCATGTCATTCGGCAAAAAAGGACTGACGGACTACAACGTCGATGCGGCGCGGAATGGCGATGCCAGCCTGCCGCAGCGCGAAGCGCGCGTGCACCGGTTGATGAAGGTCACCCTGTTTCACGAGCGCTTCGGCAGTGCCGATGGCGTGATCCGCGATATCTCGAGCGGCGGACTTGGCGGGCGGTGCGCCGCGCCGCTCTATCCCGGCGATGTAGTCGAAATCGATCGGCCGGGCCTTGGCCGGTTCGAGGCGGAAGTGCGCTGGGTCCGCAGCGGCCAGTTCGGCGCACAGCTTACCACCGATCTGAAGATCGACACCAAGCAGGTCGAAAG
Source organism: Blastomonas sp. CACIA14H2 (assembly GCA_000503195.1). GTDB lineage: Bacteria > Pseudomonadota > Alphaproteobacteria > Sphingomonadales > Sphingomonadaceae > Blastomonas. Next base: position 19,782 of record AYSC01000044.1, on the reverse strand, counting down.
CCTGTCGTTCAACAGCAGCACGACCTGGGACAGCAAGGTCAACAAGCCGCTGGAAAACCATGTCTTCACGCGCTTCAAGCCGATGAAGAGCACCTATCGCCCCACGATATCGATGCCCCGGCGCGACAAGCAGGTCTGACGTTCCAGACCCCGGCCCGGCATATAACCGGGCACGGGGCATGGATGCTCAGACGGATCAGTCGAACTTCAGGCTCTTGACCGACTTGACCCCGGCAAGCTGGCACAGTTTCCACAGCACCGGCTCGGCCACCGCGCCGTCCAGCGACAGCAGCAGTACCGCCTCGCCGCCCGCACGCGCCTCGCGGCGGCCCAGGTGGAAGGTCGCGATGTTGACATTGGCCTCGCCCAGCGTCGAGCCCAGACGACCGATGAAGCCGGGTTCGTCGCGATTGACGATGTACAGCATGTGCCCGGCGAGATCGGCCTCGATCTTGATGCCGTAGATCTCGACCAGACGCGGCGTGGCATTGCCGAACAGCGTGCCCGCGACCGAGCGCTCGCCATCGGCGGTGGCAACCGAGACGCGCACCAGCGTGTGGTAATCGCCCTCGCGGTCATGCCGCACTTCGCGCACGTCAAGCCCGCGATCCTTGGCGAGAAACGGCGCATTGACCATGTTCACCGCGTCGCTGAACGCGCTCATGAAGCCGGCGAGCACCGCGGCGGTGATCGGCTTCATGTCGAGTTCGGCCGCCGCACCCTCGACCTCGATCGCGATGCTCTTGACCCGATCGCTCTCGAGCTGACCGACGAGGCGGCCCAGATTGGTCGCCAGCGCCATATAGGGGCGCAGCTTCGGCGCCTGTTCTGCCGACAGGCTGGGCATGTTGAGCGCGTTGGTCACGCCGCCCTTGACCAGATAATCGGCCATCTGTTCGGCGACCTGGATCGCGACATTGACCTGCGCTTCGCTGGTCGATGCACCCAGATGCGGGGTCGCGACGAAGTTCGGCGTGTTGAACAGCGGATGCTCGTGCGCCGGTTCGGTCGCGAACACGTCGAGCGCGGCGCCGGCGACATGCCCCGAATCGAGCGCTTCCTTGAGCGCGGCTTCGTCGATCAGACCGCCGCGCGCGCAGTTGATGATGCGCACGCCCTTCCGGGTCTTGGCCAGCGCCTCCTTGCTGAGGATGTTGCGCGTCTGGTCGGTCAGCGGGGTGTGCAGCGTGATGAAATCGGCGCGCGCGAGCAGATCGTCGAGCGTGACCTTCTCGATGCCCAGTTCCACCGCGCGCTCGGGCGTCAGGAACGGGTCGAATGCGATGACCTTCATCTTGAGGCCCAGCGCGCGGTCGGCGACGATCGAACCGATATTGCCCGCGCCGATCAGGCCGAGCGTCTTCGCAGTCAGCTCGACCCCCATGAAGCGGTTCTTTTCCCATTTGCCGGCCTGGGTCGAGGCATCGGCCTCGGGCAGCTGGCGGGCAAGCGCGAACATCAGCGCGATGGCATGCTCGGCGGTGGTGATCGAGTTGCCGAAAGGCGTGTTCATCACGACCACGCCCTTGGCCGACGCGGCGGGAATATCGACATTGTCGACGCCGATGCCGGCGCGGCCGACGACCTTGAGGTTGGTCGCGGCATCGAGGATCGCCTTGGTCACCTTGGTCGAGGAGCGGATGGCAAGACCGTCATACTGGCCGATGATCGCGGCGAGCTCTTCGGGGGTCTGGCCGGTGATGACGTCGACTTCGCAGCCGCGCTCGCGGAAGATCTGCGCGGCCTTGGGGTCCATCTTGTCGGAAATCAGAACTTTGGGCATGGGAATATCCTTTGTCGGAAAAGATGTGCCGATCCCCTGCACAGGCAGGGGCCCATCTCCGGACCGCTGCACCAGGCGCATGCGCAGGAGATGGGTCCCCGCCTTTGCGGGGAACCGGTTCGATTACTGGGAAGTGAGCTCGGAATAGGCCCAGTCGAGCCAGGGGCCGAGCGCCTCGATATCGGCGGTGTCGACGGTCGCGCCGCACCAGATGCGCAGGCCCGCAGGGGCATCGCGATACCCTGCGATGTCAAAGGCCGCGCCTTCCTTCTCGAGCAGTCCGGCAAAGGCCTTGATGAAAGCCTCGTCCGCGCCCTGGACCGTCAGGCAGACGCTGGTGGTCGAACGCGTGGCCGGATCGGGCGCGAGATGGCCGAGCCATGGGCGTGCCTGGACGATGGCATCGAGCGCCGCCGCATTGGCGTTGGATCGCGCGATCATCGCATCGGCGCCGCCCAGCGACTTGCCCCATTCGAGCGCGAAGATGGCATCTTCCACCGCGAGCATCGACGGGGTGTTGATCGTCTCGCCCTTGAACACACCCTCGGCGAGCTTGCCCTTGCTGACCAGGCGGAACACCTTGGGCAGCGGCCAGGCGGGGGTATAGGTTTCGAGCCGCTCGACCGCACGCGGGCCGAGGATCAGCACGCCATGCGCGCCCTCGCCGCCCAGCACCTTCTGCCAGGAGAAGGTGGCGACATCGATCTTGTCCCAGGGCAGGTCATAGGCAAACACCGCGCTGGTCGCGTCGGCAAAGCTCAGCCCCTCGCGGTCGGCGGCGATCCAGTCGCCATTGGGGACACGCGCGCCCGAGGTGGTGCCGTTCCAGGTAAACAGCACGTCGTGCGACCAGTCGACCGCATTCAGATCGGGGATCTGGCCATAATCGGCGCGCAGGATGACGGGATCGAGCTTGAGCTGCTTGGCCGCGTCGGTCACCCAGCCCTCGCCGAAGCTTTCCCAGGCGAGCGCGGTGACGGGGCGGGCGCCCAGCATCGTCCACATCGCCATTTCGAAGGCGCCGGTGTCCGATCCGGGCACGATAGCGATCCGGTGGGTGTCGGGGAGCTTGAGCAGCTCGCGCATCAGGTCGATGCAATATTGCAGCCGCGCCTTGCCGATCTTCGACCGGTGCGAACGACCCAGCGATTCGGTGGAAAGTTGTGCTGCCGACCAGCCCGGGGGCTTTGCGCAGGGGCCCGAGGAAAAATACGGGCGAGCAGGCAGGGTGGCAGGTTTCTTGGCGAGCACAGCGCCCGCACCAACGGTATCAGTCATGTCAGTCTCTCCTTGCAGAGAGCACGCGCGGCGTTGGGACCGCGTGGCCCGTCGACGGCCCTAGGGGCGAATTGCAACGAAAGCAATCACCAAATGCCGGACGGGGCCGGAATCACGCCGCCCTGCGCAACAAAAGCACAGGGCGGCCGCAATTCACTTCTTGAAAATGACCTTGCCACGCTGCGAGACGAGCAGCTTTTCCATCGTCACGGGGTGGAAATAGGCTTCGACATTCTGGCCTTCGGGGGTGACGCCGTAGACCTCGTAGCAGCCGCCATCGACCTTGGATTTCTTGACCTTCCAGCCATCCTTCTTGAGCTTGGCTTCCAGATCGGTGCGGCTCTTCCAGCCCGTCTGCGGGCCGGCGTCGCACTTCATCTTGCCGGTGGCAAAGGCATCCGGAGCAGCGGAAAACTGCATCGCGGTGGCGGCGGCGACGGCCAGCATGGCCTGTGCGAATTTCATGGATTGTCCCTCTTCTCTACCACGGTCAGCCCGTTGCTGCCTGTGTGCCACGGCGCGCTGAACGCCGCTTGAACATAAGTATGACCCGTGCGGTTTCCAGAACCAGCAGCGGAACAAAATGCACGACCATGCCCATATATTCGCCGTCAACGTACACCCAGTGCAGCGCGATCAGCAAGGCGGCGGGGTAGACCAGCTGTTGCAGCCGTTTCCAGTTGGTCCGCATCGCCCGCTGCGAGGCATTGTTGCTGGTCGCCCCCATCGCGATGAAGATCGCCAGCGCCGCATAGCCGGTCCAGATGCTGAAAATCAGCGACTCTTCGGCGATCATGCCCCAGTCGCCCATGTCATAGAGATAGAAGGCCAGGTGCAGCACGCCATAGAGGCAGGCCGCCACGCCCAGCGCGCGCCGCCGTGCGAGCAGCCAGTCGAGCCAGCGCCGTCGGCCGAAAATCGCACGCAGGGGGGAGATCATCATCGCGATGATCATGAACCGGACCGAAAATTCGCCGCTGGGGTGAATCAGATCGAACGCGGTCACCGGGTCGCGCAGGAAGCCGATGCTCATGCCGATCGCCGGTATCGCCAGCAGAAACCAGAAAAACCCCTGCTTGTTGATCAGCCGCAACATCGTGTCCGCACCTTCCCCTGGCGTGCTCCGCTTCGTCCGAATCAGCGCTAGCCTCACCGCAAGAGCCGCGCAATGCCGCGCGTTCAATCCCTATGACCCCGTTAACCATCCTCGGAACAGCAGGGTTAAATTTCATTGATTAGGATCAACGCCATGGAACAAGGCGTTCATCAAGGTCCCTCCCTGGCCGCTGGTGGCCCGCTGCCCCTGGGCGGCGGCGACCCTGCGGAGATGAGCGCTGGCGAAGGCGCGGGCCTGCACAGGCGTGCACGGTCCGCGCCGCGTCGCATCGATCCACGCTTCACGACGATCGTCGAATCACCCGAATTGCAGCGCGTAGCGCTGGTCGCCGCGCTGTCGGTGCTGATCGCGGGCTGTTCGATGCTGCCCGAAGGTCGCGGGCTGTCGCGGGCCCCTGCCCGGGCCCCGACGCGGAGCGAGCAGGTCCTGCGGCCGGCATTGCCCGCCGCGCCGCTCGCCGACACGCGCCAGTGCATCAGCCAGCTCAGCAAGGCGCAGGTGCGCTTCACCCCCGTGCCCGACCAGACCTTCGGCGCGGGCTGCTCGCAGCTTGGCAGCGTCCGCCTCTCGGCGATCAGCCTGATGGAAGCCGGCCGCGGGCGAAGCGAGCTGGCGATCAGCAATATCGGCCCGGTCCGGTGCGAACTGGCACAGCGCTTTGCCGGATGGGCGCAATATGGCATCGCCCGCGCCGCCGAACAGATGCTCGGCAGCCCGCTGGTGAGGATCGAGACCATGGGCAGCTATTCGTGCCGCAACATCGCCGGCTCGGTGAAGCTCTCGCAGCACGCGCATGCCAATGCCATCGACATTGCCGGGTTCGTGCTCGCCGATGGCCGCCGCATCACGGTCAAGGAGGGCTGGAACGGCAGCAACCAGGAACGCGCGTTCCTGCGCACCATCCATGCCAGCGCCTGCAAGCGGTTCGGCACCGTGCTGGGGCCCGAATACAACGCCGCGCACCGCGACCATCTGCATGTCGACATGAGCGGCCAAGGCTATTGCCGATAGCACGATCGCCCCTTAATTGCGGGCGATGACCAAGAAAGACCTGACAGAGCCGCGCTTTCGCCGCGCCGCCGAAGACGCCCGTACCGCCGAACGCGCGGTCCATGATACCCCCCAGACCCAGGATCCGGCCTATCGCCTGGCCTTTGGCGATACCGAATTCCTGCTGCGCCAGGAACTGCGCCCGGTGCGCTTCCAGCTCGAGCTGCTCAAGCCCGAGATGCTGCTCGAAGAGGCCGGCATCGGATCGACGCTGGTGATCTACGGATCGGCGCGCATCCCCGCACCCGACAAGTGCGAGGGCATGGTCGAGGCCGCCCGCAGCCCCGAGGAAAAGAAGGTCGCCGAACGGCTGGTCGCCAAGGCCCGCTATTATGACGAAGCGCGCAAGCTGGCGCAGCTGGCCAGCGAATGCGGCGTGGTCGAGGATGGCAAGCGCCAGTTCGTCGTCTGCTCGGGCGGCGGCCCTTCGATCATGGAAGCCGCCAATCGCGGCGCGGCCGATGTCGGCATGGATTCGGTCGGGCTCAACATCGTGCTGCCGCACGAACAGGCGCCCAACCGCTTCGTCACCCCGCACCTGTCCTTCCAGTTCCACTATTTCGCGCTGCGCAAGATGCACTTCCTGCTGCGCGCCCGCGCGGTCGCGGTCTTCCCCGGCGGCTTCGGCACGTTCGACGAGTTCTTCGAGCTGCTCACGCTGATCCAGACCGGCAAGATGGCGCCGATCCCGATCGTGCTGTTCGGCCAGGACTTCTGGAACCGTGTCGTCAATTTCGAGGCGCTGGCCGAAGAGGGCGTGATCTCGCCGGGCAATCTCGACCTGTTCAGCTTTGTGGAAACGGCGGACGAGGCCTGGACGAAAATCCGGACCTTCTACGACCTGCCCTGCGGGTAAGTCCGATAGGTCGCGCGAAGAAAGCTCGTGCACGCTCTAATTGGAACGCGGGTATAGCTCCAACTCCGTTTGTCCCGAGCGAAGTCGAGGGACGTGGTTGGCGCACGTCGAGCATACGTCCCTCGACTTCGCTCGGGAACTCGGAGAGGTTATCACCGAACCTGAAAATCTGCGATCTAGTGTGGTCACTGACCCAGTTCGGCGCTGCGCTTCGCTGCCGCGGCCATGGCCTCGCCCACCAGCCGGTCGAGCGCAGCATCGGCATCGAACACATTGAGCGCGGCGCGGGTGGTGCCGCCGGGGCTGGCGACGCGCTCGGCGAGCTCGGCCGGGCTCTCGTCGGACCGGGACGCCAGCTCAGCCGAACCGCGCACCATCGCCATCGCAAAGCGCGCCGCCTGATCGACAGGCATGCCAAGGCCCTCGGCCGCCTTGCCCAGCGAATCAATGAAACGGAACAGATAGGCGGGGCCCGACCCGCTGAGCGCGGTGACGAGATGCATCTGCGCCTCGTCGGCCAGCCATTCGGCGGTACCGAGCATACCGAACAGCGTTTCCAGCCTGATCCGGTCGCCCTCGTCCAGCCCTTCCGCATAGAGCGCGGTGACCGACTGGCCGATGCTCACCGCCATGTTCGGCATGATCCGCGCGATCGCGCGCGCGTGCGGGAGGGCAGAGCGCAGCCCCGCACATTCGACGCCGGCGAGCATCGAGACGACCAGCGCGTGCGACAGGTCGAGCCTGGCGAGTTGCGGCGCGACTTCGGCCAGCATCTGCGGCTTGATTCCGAGCAGCAGCCAGTCGGGCGCGGAAAGGCCGGGGTCGATCGCGGTCAGGTGGCGAACCCCGGCGGGCAGGTCGCGTGGGCAAGGATCGACCACGGTGACGGCGGCGGGATCGAGCCCTTGCGCAAACCAGCCGCGCAGCATCGCGCCGGCCATGTTGCCCGAGCCGATGACCAGAAGGGATTGGGGGAAAACGCCCAGCACACCTACCTCCGTTTGTCCCGAGCGTGTCAAGGGACGCTGCGCAACCGTTCCGGATCACGTCCCTCGACTTTAGTCTACCCTGAGCGGCTGGCTTGCCAGCCAGCCGAAGGGCTCGGGACAAACGGATAAGGGTCAGGCGTCAGCCTTCTAGCCCTCAAGCCTCGCCCTGAGTATCGATCAAGGCCGCAGCCAGCGCTTCCTGCGGGCTCTTGTCGCCCCAGAGAATGAACTGGAACACCGGATAGAAGCGGTCGCACTCGTCGATCGCCGCCTCGACCGCGAGCTGCGCCTGATCGAGCCCCAGCATGGCGTCGCTGCCCAGCATCATGCCGTTGCGATAGAGCACCACACCGCTGTTCGACCAGATGTCGAAATGCCCAAGCCACAGCTGCTCGTTGATCAGCGCCAGCGCCTCGCAGATGACCGCGAACTTGTCGTCGGGCACGCGGATATCGGGCATGGCGAGAAGCTGCAGCACATTGTCCTCGTGCCGCCAGATCGCGCGGAGCTGATAGCTGGTCCAGCTGCCCTTGACCTCGGTCAGCAGCTCGTCCTCGCCCACCATCTCGCACGGCCAGCCACGCGCCTCGAACAGCGCGGCCAGCATGTCGACCGGCGCGGCTTCCTCCCGATCCAGGTCAAGCTGCTGTTCGTTCATGAAATTCCTTTCGCGCCCCGTGGCACGGGCGCCAAGATGACCCGATGCCCGGTTGCGCGCAATGGGCGGACGCTGGGCCACCGTCCGCCTTGTCGCGAAGTCTGTTCAAAAACTGTGGATAAGCAGGGCTAATCCGGCCTTACTCAGCCCCACCCGCAGCCCTGGCCGACAGCGCCGCTTCCAGCGCCGCCACGCGCGCCGCCAGGCTGTCCGCCTCTTCGCGCGCCTTGGCGGCCATTTCCTTCACCGCCTCGAACTCGTCGCGGCTGACGAAATCGAGCCCGGCAATCCATTCGCGGGTGCGCTCGCGCGCGCTCTCGCCCGCCTCGCGGCTCATCCCTGCGACAGTGCCGGCGAGGCCGTTGATGAACTTGGCGAAATCGCCGCCGAATTCGGACTTGTTCTGCATGTCTAACTCCTTGGGGGAGACGCGTCCCGCGTCCTTGCATCCCGCATATCTAGCATGTGGGGACCATCAGCGCCAATCGCAACCGCGCGTCAGGGCCCCGGCGGGGCGAGCTGGATGCGCTGCGCATCGCGCGGCACCACCAGCTGTTCGGCATCGGGGTTGAGCTGATCGATCTGCTTGTTGAGCACCGAGGCAAAGCACAGCCAGGCGAGATAGGGCACCATCAGCCAGGCGGCGAGCGGGCGAATGCGCCCGAACACGATCGTCGTGGCAAAGGCGGCAACGAATATGGCGACGAGCAGATAGAAGGCTCCCGTGACCTGGTGCATGCGGAAGAAATAGATCGGCCAGGCAAGGTTCAGCGCCAGCTGGACGAAGAACAGCAGCACCGCCAGCCCGCGAAGACGCGCGCCGCGCGCGGTGACCACCACCGTCACGGCGAGACCCATCATCACATAGAGGATCGACCAGGCGATGCCGAACGCCGCACCCGGCGGCTGCGCTTCGGGCTTGATCAGCGCCTGGAACCAGCGGTTTTCCTCGCCCGAGCCCGAAAAATTGCTGACCCCGAAGCCGAGCAGCACGACCAGCGGCACGAACAGCAAGGCCCAGCGCAGAAAGGCGAGACGAAGCTGCATGGGCGAGGCAATCTCATTCATCGACGCGGATTCTCCTGCCCGCACAACGGGCTATTCCTATCGCATATCGAATTAATCTGGCGCACGCCAGCGCGGTTTACCAAGGTTTTCCGTGCCGTTGCGGGTCAACAGCTGCGCCCCTTCTGCGCCGCGACGAGGAATTCGATATTGCCGCTCGGCCCGGTAATCGGGCTTTGTGTCAGCCCGGTGACTGGCCAGTCGATACTCTCGAGCCAGCGCATCACCCGGTCGCAGACCGCGCGGTGCAATTCAGGATCGCGCACCACCCCGCCCTTGCCGATCTGGTCCTTGCCGACCTCGAACTGCGGCTTGATCAGCGCGGCGAGCCACGCGCCGGGCCGGGCAAAGGACATCGGCACCGGCAGCACCTTGTCGAGCGCGATGAAGCTTGCGTCGCACACCACAATGTCGATGGGGCGGGTGATGTGCGCCTCGGTGAGGATTCGCGCGCTGGTCTGCTCGTGCACCGTGACGCGATCGTCCTGGCGCAGCTTCCAGGCGAGCTGGTTGGTGCCGCTGTCCACCGCGAACACATGCGCAGCCCCGCGCGTCAGCAGCACATCGGTAAAGCCGCCGGTGGACGATCCGACATCGATCGCGGTCATGCCGCTCACGTCGATGCCGAAATGGTCGAGCGCATGCGCCAGCTTGATGCCGCCGCGCGATACCCAGGGGTGATCGCGCCCGCGCACCTCGATCGCCGCATCGCCCGGCACCGTCTCGCCCGCCTTGGCAACCTTGCGCTCGCCGACGAAAACCAGCCCCGCCAGGATCAGCGCCTGCGCACGCGAGCGACTCTCCGCGAGCCCGCGATCGACCAGCAACTGATCGATGCGTGCCTTGCGCGGTTTGTCGGGCGATGGGCGGGGGTTCTGCTCGGCCATGGGGGCGGTTCTTAACCGCGCGCACGGCGTTTTGCGAGCGCGAGATGATTACCCGGAAAAAAATGAATTACAAGACTTGCCGTAGCGGCAGTGATGATTCACATATGGGGAGCAAGGAATACAGATCGTCAGAAACCCCAGTAAAACCGGGTTTTTGCGAATGGCCCTTCACTTGGTTTCAACATAGCGAAAGGAGGTGATCCGATGTCTCATGGTTCAGCAAGAGAGTCGGTCAAGTCCATTCGGAGTGTTCGCGGCTGATAGCCTTCTGCCCTTTGGTCAGGGCAGGCGCTTTCAACAAGCGCGACATACACTTCGAAGGCGGCACTTCCGGCCGCTGACCATGTGATGGGCCGCGCGGGGAGCCAAGACTCCCGGCGGCCCCTCTCATTTCATGGTTGCCCCGAGCGTTGAAGCGCCATGCTCCGCCAGGGTTTTGTTTTTTCCAACCATTGTCCGTCACCCCCGCGCAGGCGGGGGTCCCGCTTCACTAAACAGCGGCCGCGCAGAAGCGGGATCCCAGCGTTCGCGGGAATGACGAAGAGTTGCCATTCCGAGATGCCTCATCCGCACACACCCCCTTCCTGCAAGGGAGGGCCGGGGGTGGGTAGGCGCGCACAGCGCGCCAGCAAGGTAGCATCCAGACTCCGACGCACCCCTAACCCCTCCCTTGCAGGGAGGGGAACGCGCATCACTGCAACGTTGCGCTCCCGAACATCCCTAACCACCTCCGCTCATCCTGAGCCGCGGGCTTTAGCCCGCGAAGTCGAAGGACCCGCGCCCACGCTGGCCATATAGCGGGGCCTTCGACAAGCTCAGGCTGAGCGGATTGGGGGCAGCTTTGGCGATCCCTTGTAAGATACCTGCCAATCAGCAAACGACCCCATTGCAGCCGTAGTAGGGTGGGTTACAAGTGCTCGTCAGTCAAATGCCGAGGTGTCAGCTTATGAGCTATTCCGATCAGGAGCAGCAGCCGCTTGCGCCAAAGTCTGTGTCCTACATTGCCATATTGGGGCTTGCAGCTGTCGCTTTGGCGGCATTTCTAATGTTCGGATTTGATGCAGCGGCTGACTGGATAGGTCTAGGCAAGGGTGGCGGCTTCTTTTTGGCCGGAATGCTCCTTCTATTGAACGCAATCTTGCTTGTCGGCTTCGCTATTGATTTAGCGATGTATTGTTTTCTAAGGCTCTTGCGACACAACAGATATGTTAGCAAATCGTGATCGATACCTTCTCGAAGAACCACGAAATGCGATTGCCCGCTAACCACACAGCTTGCGACATTGGTTCAACGAGTAAAGCTTGCCGAAAGCAGACATGACCAGAAACCCTAGAAAGCTGGGGTTTCTGGCTCTCATTCCATATTGGTCAGCGGTCCAGGCACCACCCCCGGACTCCCGCCCCCTCAGCCCAGCTTCTGCGCCACCAGCGCCTTCAGGTCCACCGACGAGCGCGCGCCGAAGTGCGAGATGATTTCGGCGGCGGCGATGGCGCCCATGCGCAGGGACGTCTCGACATCGCGGCCCTGCGCCTGTCCGGCGAGGAAACCGGCGGCGAACAGGTCGCCCGCGCCGGTGGTGTCGACGACCTTGTCGATCGGCTCGGCAGCGACGGCGTGGCGCTGGCCCTCGTGGATCGCGATCGCGCCCTTTTCGCTGCGCGTGACGACCAGGGTCGGCAGCTTGGCCGAGACGGTGGCGACCGCCGCCTCGAAATCGTCAACTTGCGCCAGCGAGCAGATTTCCGCCTCGTTCGAGAACAGGATGTCGATCTGGCCCTTGTCGAGCAGATCGAGGAAGTCGGCGCGGTGGCGGTCGATCACGAAGGCGTCGGACAGGGTGAAGGCGACCTTGCGGCCTGCGGAACGGGCGGCATCGATCGCGGCGCGCATTGCGGCGCGGGGCTCTTCGGGGTCCCAGAGATAGCCTTCGAGATACAGCACCGCCGCATCCTGGATCATCGCGGCGTCGAGCGCGCTGGCGGGCAGGAACTGCGATGCGCCCAGGAACGTGTTCATCGTGCGCTGGCCGTCGGGCGTCACCAGGATCAGGCAGCGCGCGGTCGGCACGTCGTCACCGGCGCGCACAGGCGTTGCATAATCGATGCCGAGCGCGCGCACGTCATGCGCGAAGACTTCGCCGAGCTGGTCGTCGGCGACCTGACCGATGAACGCGCACTTGCAGCCCATGGCCGCCATGCCGGCCAGCGTGTTCGCCGCCGAACCGCCGCTGATTTCCTGCGCCGGGCCCATGGCCGCATAGAGCGAGGTCGCGCGGTCGGCGTCGATCAGCATCATGCCACCCTTGGTCAGGCCTTCGCGCGCCAGCAGGGCATCGTCGGCAGGGGCCATCACGTCGACAATGGCATTGCCGATGGCGAGGACGTCGAAACGGGGGCTGGTCATGAAGGCTGTGCTTTCGATCTGGCGGAAAAACGGTTGCCGCGCGCCTATCGACTTGGGCCCCGCGGTTCAAGCCCGAATGCGGCGCGATTGACCGGGCAGGCGAATTGCCCGACACAGGCGGCACGATGCTGAACGCGTTTTTCAAGAGCCTGGGCCAGCTGGGCGACCGCACCATCCTTGGCGCGCTGTTCTGGACGATCCTGTTTGCGGTGCTGATCTTCGTCGCCACCGGATGGGCGCTGTGGCAGGGTCTGGCCTGGGCGATGGCACAATATGGCGGGCCGCTTTCCGACTATGCCGCGTGGACCGGCCTGCTGGCGGCGGTGGCGACGATCATCGCCTTCTGGTTCTGGTGGCGCGTCGTCGCCATCGCGGTGCTGCAACTGTTCGCCGACCGCATCGTCATCGCGGTGGAGCGCAGGCATTACCCCGGAGCGGCTGCGAGCGCACGCGATCTGCCCATCGGCCCCTCGATCGCGATGGCGCTGCGCAGCCTGATGCGCGCGCTGCTCTATAACGCCATCGCGCTGCCCTTCGCGCTGATCCTGCTGTTCACCGGCGTCGGCGCGCCGATGCTGTTCCTGGCGGTCAACGCGGTGCTGGTCGGGCGCGATCTCGACGAGATGGTCGCGGCGCGGCACCCGCATCTGGGGCTGGAGCCGACATCCCGGACCAGCCGTTTCATTCTCGGGCTGATCGCCAATCTGTTGCTGCTCCTGCCCTTGGTCAATCTGCTCGCGCCGATTATAGCCGCCGCGATGGCCACGCACCTCTTTCACCAGCGCGCGGCCGGGGGGAAGGCCTGATGCGTTATCCTGTCGTGCTGGCGCTGAGCGTCGGGCTGGCCGCCTGTGCCGCGCCGCAAAAGACGGTTGCGCCGGTGCGCCCCACCCTGCCCGCGCGCAGCACCACGCTGCCGGTCAAGGGGCTGGAAGCGGTGCTGGGCAAGGGGCAGCGCGATCTGGAACGGCTGTTCGGCACGCCCCGGCTGGATGTGCGCGAATTCGATGCGCGCAAGCTGCAGTTCGTGGGCAATGCCTGCGTGCTCGACGTGTTTCTCTATCCCGAAGGCGCGGGCGGCGCGCAGATCGCGACCTATGTCGATGCGCGGCGCAAGGACGGTCAATCGGTCGATCGCGCCGCGTGCGTGGACGCACTGCGCAAATAACTATTCGGCGGGTTCCGACTGGGCAGCGGCGGGTGCTTCGGCTTCTTCGGCAGGCTTGTCCTTCACCGCCTTGCGATCGGTGAACCAGATCGCGACGATGCTGAGTTCGTAGAGCAGGATCAGCGGGATGGCGAGCATCAGCTGCGAGACGACATCGGGCGGGGTCAGCACCGCCGCGACGATGAACGCCGCAACGATCATGTACCGCCGCATGCTCACCAGCTGCGCCCGGCTGACGATACCGGCGCGATTGAGCAGCATCAGCAGCACCGGCAGCAGGAAGCTGATCCCGAAGGCGAGGATGAACTGCATCACCAGCGAGAGATACGCATCGGTGCTGGGCAGCGCCTCGATCGAAAGACCGCCAGCCTGGCCCTGGAACTTCAGGAAGAAATGGAAGGCGGTGGGCATCACCACATAATAGGCGAGCGCCGCGCCCATGGTGAACAGCACGGGCGTCGCGAACAGGAAGGGCAGCAGCGCGCGCTTTTCCTGCCGGTAGAGGCCCGGTGCGACGAACGCCCAGAGCTGGTTCATGATGACCGGGAAGGACAGGCAGAACGCCGCGAAGATCGCCACCTTCACCTGCACGAAGAACGCCTCGTACAGCTTGGTATAGACGAGCTTACCGCCGCCATCGCCAAAGGCTTCCTTCAGCGGTACGACGAGGAACGAGAAGATCTGCTCGGAAAAATAGAAGCATATGCCGAACGAGACCAGCAGCGCGATGACGCAGCGGACGAGGCGCTGGCGCAGCTCGATCAGGTGATCGAGCAGCGGCGCACGCGAGGCGTCGATATCGTCTTCGGCCGCGCTCATCGTTCACCCTCGGTGACGGGCGCGGCGGGTGCTGCAATGGCAGCGGGAGGCTCGGCCAGCGGCTCCATCGCGGGTGCCGGTTCGGCTGCGGGCGCCGGAACCGGAGCAGCAGCGGGATTGGCGGCGGCATATTCGCGCATGATGCGCTCGTTATCCGCCTTCCACTTCTTCTCCATTTCCTCCAGCTCGACCTCGCGCACCATCGCGTCGATGCCGCTGCGGAAATGGCGCGCCATGCCCTTGGCCTTGCCGATCACCTGCCCCACCTTGTAGAGCGCGCGCGGCAGGTCCTTCGGGCCGATCACCACGATCGCCACGATGACAATCATCAGCAATTCGGTCGATCCGATGTCCATCATGACATGGTCACGCCTTCATGCGGGCGGTTGCACGAACCCCGCCCCGGAAATCAGCCGGGCTTGCGCTCTTCGGTGGTGCTGGTGGCCGTGCCGTCAATGGTGCGCGCCGGAGTGGCCTCGATCTGCGCGACGGGGCGCTTGGGCTGGACGACATCGTCTTCATCGTCGGCCATGCCCTTCTTGAAGCTCTTGATGCCCTTGGCAACGTCACCCATGATCGAGGAAATCCGTCCGCCGCCGAACAGCAGGACGATGATGATCAGCACGATAACCCAGTGCATCAGGGAGAAGGATCCCATGGCAAATCTCCTGAAGGCCTTGGCGGCTATCTAGTCCCCCTCGTCCGGCTTTTCCAGCAATGAATCCGATTCGTTCGACGAACGGTCATCCGCCTCGTCGCCGTCATCGGTCGCCAGCGCGCCTTCGAGCGCCAGATCGACCGGATCGAGCAACCCGGCAGCCCGCAAGTCCTCCAGCCCCGGCAGGTCGCGCCGGCTCGCCAGGCCGAAATGCGTGAGGAACGCCGGGGTCGTGGCATAGATGAGCGGCCTGCCCGGCACCTCGCGGCGTCCGGCGGGGGCGACCCAGCCCTCTTCCATCAGCACGTCGATGGTGCCCTTGCTCACCTGCACGCCGCGAATCGCCTCGATCTCGGCGCGGCTGACCGGCTCGTGATAGGCGATGATGGCCAGCGTCTCGGTCGCGGCGCGCGAGAGCTTGCGCGTCTGCTCGGTCTCGCGGCGCAGCAGCCAGGCAAGATCGGGCGCGGTCTGGAAATGCCAGCGCCCGCCGCGCTCGACCAGCTCGACCCCGCGCCCGGCATAGTCCTCCACCAGCCGTTCGAGCGCGCCTTCAATATCCGCCTCGTCGCCGATCTGCGCGCGCAGTTGCTCGACCGTCTGCGGTTCGGTCGCCGCGAACAGCGCCGCCTCGACGGCGCGGACGGTGGCGTCAGGCTCGCTCATCCCGCCCGGCGCACCTGAAGCGGCGCGAACGCTTCTTCCTGCGCCAGCTCGACCCGCCCCTGGCGCGCCAGTTCGAGCAGCGCGAGAAAGGTCGAGGCCTTGGCCGAGCGCCTGAGCTGCGGATCGGCGGTCTCTGGCAGGAACGCGCTGAGTTCGGTCCAGTCGAGCGCGGTGCCGAGCATGAACGAAAGCCGCGCGAGCGCATCCTCCAGCGTCATCACCTTGCGCGACTTGACCATATGCACCACCGGCTGGCTGCGCTGCCTGACGCGGCCATAGGCGCTCAGCAGGTCGAACAGCGAGCAATCGTGCCGCGTGCGGGTGAGCAGCCGCAGCCCTTCGGCCTGGCCATGGACGAAGACATCGCGGCCCAGCCGGTCGCGCCCCAGCAGCCGCGCCGCCGCCTCGCGCATCGCCGAGAGGCGCTGCAGCCTGAGTTGCAGCCGCAGCGCCAGTTCCTCGGGCGAGGGCTCCACCTCGGGATCGCCGGGCAGCAGCAGCGCCGACTTGAGATAGGCGAGCCAGGCGGCCATCACCAGATAATCGGCGGCAAGTTCCAGCTTGAGCGAGGTCGCGCTCTCGATAAATCCGAGATACTGGTTGGTCAGTTCGAGGATCGAGATCTGGCGCAGATCGACCTTCTGCCGCCGCGCGAGATCGAGCAGCAGGTCGAGCGGCCCTTCCCAGCCATCGACATCGATCAGCAACGCCTCGGCCGCCGCGGTCGCTGCGGGCACGGATTCGCGAAAGAAGATATAGTCGCCGTCCGCCGGATCGAGCGTGGCAGGCGGCGCGCCGGTGATGAGGTCGGTCTCGTTCACGCCAGCGCCAGCAGCGCGTCGCGCCGCGCGATCAGCTCGGCCTGATGCGACCAGTCGGTCACCGGGGCGATCGCGGCCTTTGCCCGGTCGAGCCGCGCGCGCGAGGCGTCCGAAATATCGGGAAGCGCGTTCACGATACCGATCATCTCGTCCATCCGCGCCCAGCAGTTGAGCGCGATGTCGCAGCCCGCCTGCACCGCGCGCGCGGCACGATCGGGCACCTCGCCCGCCAGCGCCTTCATGTCGAGATCGTCGCTCAGCAGCAGCCCATCGAAGCCGATGCGCTGGCGGATGATGTTCTCGACGATCCAGGGAGAATGCGTCGCGCAGCGCTCCTTGTCCCAGGCCTCGAACAGGATATGCCCGGTCATGCCGATCTCGGCCTGGTTGAGCGCGCGGAACGGGGCGATGTCCTGCTCGAGCTCATCCTCGCTCGCGGTGACGCGCGGCAGCTCCATATGGCTGTCGACCATCGCGCGGCCATGGCCCGGCATGTGCTTGATCGTACCCAGCACGCCGCCCCGCCTCAGCCCGTCGAGCACGGCGCGGCCCAAAGCGGCCACCCGGCGCGGCTCCTGGCCGAGCGCGCGGTCGCCGATCGCGGGCGTGCCGCCGGGGATCGCGACATCGAGCAGCGGCAGGCAATCGACGGTGATGCCGACCTCGGCGAGATCGAGCGCCAGCGCCTCGGCATTGGCGCGCGCCGCCTCGATCGCGCTTGCCGGCGCAATGTCGTAGAGCCGGTCGAACGCCGCGCCCGGCGGAAAGGCGAGCCATTCGGGCGGCTTCATCCGGGTCACCCTCCCGCCCTCCTGATCGATCAGGATCGGCAGCCGGTCATCGCCGTGCAGCTCGCGCAAACTGTCGGTGAGCGCGCGGACCTGCGCGCGCGTGTCGATGTTGCGGCCGAACAGGATATAGCCCGCAGGCGCAGCGTCGCTGAAAAAGGCGGCTTCGTCCGGAGACAGGCTGTGGCCAGCAAGGCCGAAGATGACGGGCTTCATGCGCTCCGGTTTACGACCGGAACGCTCGGCAAATCAACGCACGACGAGGCAGTTTTGCCCAGCTTTCTTCAGCTGGTCGCAAACCTGGTTCGCACTGGCGGGAGTGTCGAGCACCACGCTCAGCCGGAACACGGTCCCGCCATCGACCGTCGCCTGGACGATGCGGCGGTTGAGCCCGGACAGGATCTCGTGCCGCTGGGTCAGCTTGCCCCAGCCGTCGAGCGCGCTGGCCTCGTCGGTATAGGCACCCAGCTGCACCAGCGCGCTGCCCGCCGGTGGCGGCGCGCCCGCGGCATCGGCGAGCTGGCCGGTCGGCTGTTCGCCCTGGCTGACCGCGAAGCTCGAATCGCCGGTGCCCTCGACCTTCTGTTCCTGGCTGTCCTTGGGGCGCACCTTGTAATCGCCCTTGGGGGCAGCGATCAGGCTGCCATCGCCTTCGGGCGCGGTGCCCGATCCGCCGAGCCAGTAGATCGCCGCGAGCACGATCGAAAGCCCGACCAGGCCCATCAGGACAAATCCGAGAATCCGGGCGCCATTGCCGTCGTTCGACGGCACGTCGTCGACCGATTCGAGCCAGGGCAGCCGGTCGTCATCGGCATCCAGCCCCAGGGGCTGGTCCCTCAGCTCGCCGTCCATGCCATCATCCAGCCGATTGCTCATCGATCCGCCCCATATTCGCGCAAGCGCCTGGCCCCGGCAGGCGCGGCGTCACATCTGTGTCGCCGCCTCCACCGCCATCAGGCCCAGGCCGTTGGCGATTACCTGCCCGATATTTGCGGCCATGAAAAGCCTTGCACCGCTGGTCTCGGGGTCATGCGCCAGAACGATACGCTTGTCGGTGCGATCGTTGCCCAGGTTGAAGAACGCATGGAAGGCGGCCGCGAGATCGCCCAGATAGAAGGCGATCCGGTGCGGCTCGCGGTTGAGCGCGGCAGCTTCGACGATGCGCGGGAATTGCGCGGCGAGCGCGATCAGCGCCTGCTCCTCGACGCCCAGGCGATCGAGATGCTCGGCCGAGGGTGCCAGCCCTTCGCCCGCTGCCTTGCGCAGGATCGAATGGATGCGCGCATGCGCATATTGCACGTAGAAGACCGGATTGTCCTTCGAGGCCTCGACCACCTTCTCGAAATCGAATTCCATCTGCGCATCGGCCTTGCGGGTGAGCATGGTGAAGCGCACGACATCCTTGCCGACCTCGTTCACGACATCGGCCAGCGTCACGAAATTGCCCGCGCGCTTGGACATCTTGAGCGGCTCGCCACCACGCATCAGCTTGACCATCTGCACCAGCTTGACGTCGAAACGCGCCTCATTGTCGGTCAGCGCCGCGACCGCCGCCTTGATCCGCTTCACGGTACCGGCATGGTCCGCGCCCCAGATGTCGATCAGCTCGTCGGCATCCTGGAGCTTCTGGAAATGATAGGCGAGGTCCGCGCCGAAATAGGTCCAGCTGCCGTTCGACTTGCGGATCGGGCGGTCCTGATCGTCGCCGAACGCGGTCGAGCGGAACAGCGGCAGTTCGACTGGCTCCCAGTCTTCGGCCACCTTGCCCTTGGGCGCTTCGAGCACGCCGTCATAGACTAGGCCCTTATCGCGCAGCACGGCTTCGGCCGCCTCGGGCTTGCCCGCCGCCTGCAGCTCGGCTTCCGAGGCGAACACGTCGTGATGGATGCCGAGCAGCGCCAGGTCCGCGCGGATCATGTCCATCATCGCGGCGACCGCGCGCTTGCGGAAGTCGACGAGCCATTCGCTCTCGGGGGCGTTGGCCTGGGCATCGCCGAGCTCGGCGGCGAGTTCCTTCGCCAGCGCTACCAGATAGTCGCCCGGATACAGACCTTCGGGCATCTCGCCGCTCTCGAGCCCCAAGGCCTCGCGATAGCGCCAGTGCACCGAGCGCGCGAGCACATCGACCTGGCCGCCGGCATCGTTGATATAATATTCGCGGATCACCTTGTGGCCCGAATATTCGAGCAGGGTCGCGAGCGCATCGCCGACGACCGCGCCGCGGCAATGGCCCATGTGCATCGGCCCCGTCGGGTTGGCGGAGACATATTCGATATTCACGGTCTTGCCGGCGCCGAGCTGCGAACGGCCATAATCGGCCCCCAGCGCGGCGATGGCGTTGAGTTCGTCCGCCCAGACCGAGGGCGCAAGGCGCAGGTTGAGGAAGCCGGGGCCTGCGATCTCGACCCCGGTGACCGCGTCGATCTTGCCCAGCTCGGCTGCCAGCGCCTCGGCCAGCGCACGCGGATTGGTGCCGGCGGGCTTGGCGAGCACCATCGCGGCGTTGGTGGCCAGGTCGCCATGCGCCGGATCGCGCGGTGGCTCGACGGTCACGGCGGCGCGGTTCAATCCTGCCGGCAGGGTGCCGGAAGCCTCGAGTGCATCGAGCACTTCATGCAGGTGCTGGGTGAAACGGGTGTAGAGTGTCATGCTGTTGGCCTTGTCATCCAGACTCCTCGCCCCTTGAGGGGAGAGGACAACGAGACTTGGCCTGCTTGCAGGCCTAGTCGCAGCCGGAGAGGGGCAAGAGCGAACCGCCAGCGCGGCTTCCTCTCCA